>CAZNQA010000051.1:0-25093 GCA_964575105.1 uncultured Stakelama sp. | reverse complement strand
CGTAGAGCGTGCCCTGCGGCCCGGCGAGGCTCTCGATCCGCGCGACGTCGTAGATATGGATGTCGGGGGTGCCGCCGATCGTCGTCACCGGTTGCTCGTCGAGATAGACGCCGACCGAAGGGAGCGAACCCGAGTGGTTGCCGTCGCCGCCGCTCGCCACGCCGCGCATGTAGATCGTCGTCACGCCCGGCTGCGAGCTCTGGAACGCGACCGACGGCAGCAGTTGCGAATAATCGGCGAAGCTCGTGACGTTGAGCTGGTCGAGCTTGCGCGTGCCGAGCGCCTGGATGCTGATCGGGACGTTCTGGATATTCTCGTCACGCTTCTGCGCGGTGACGATGATGTCGCTTTGCTCGTCGGGCGCGGGGGTCGTGGTCTCGGGAACCGGCGCGGTCTGCGCGACCGCCGGACCGGCGACGATGGCGCTCGACACCATCAACGCCACGAACAGCGAACGACGCTTTGAAATGTGCATGCAGACCCCCCAGTCGGAAATTATGTTGCAAAGCTGCACGGGTGGTCGGGTGCGGTCAATATGACAGTTTATTTACCGAACGTTCGCAGGTGCAGCGTGACAGTTTTGCAACGCAGCGAAGTCAGCCGAAGCGAGGGGCTTGCGGGTAATGATCGACGACGTCGCCCAGCGCCGTGCGCAGGTCGCCCAGATACGGATCGAACGCCTGCCACGCGCGCGTCCCTTCCTGGAAGATCGGGCGGCGGACCTGTTCCGAACTTGCGGTCCGCACCGAGCGCTGCGTCTCGTGGAACGCGAGGCACGCGGGGTCGAAGTCGAGCCCGCACGCGGCGAGCAGCGTGCGGACTTCGGCCTCGGTATCGTCCACCATCCGCTCGTAAATCACGCGGTGGATCCGGCCCGGCAGCACCGCGTCGACATGTGCGATCAGCCGGACGTAGTCGCGGTAATAGCGCCCCATGTCGTCGAGCGCGTAGCTGAACGCCTGCCCGCGCGCGAAATGCTGTTTGAAGTTCGAAAAGCAGCAACCGAGCGGATGGCGGCGTGCGTCGATGATCTTCGCGTTGGGCAGGATCGCGAGGATGAGCGGCACATGCGCCCAGTTGTTCGGCAGCTTGTCGATGAAGAACGGCCGGTCGGTCCGCCGCTGCACCGCGGCGCGTTCCAGATACGCTTCGCCGATCCGGCGCAGCGCGGCGATATCGAGCGCGGCGACCCCCGCCGGATAGTCCGCCACCTGCCGCGCGAGCGCGGGGATGTCGGGGAGTTCGGAGGTGCCCTCGACCAGCGGGTGGCTCGACAGGATCTGCTCGACCAGCGTCGAGCCTGCGCGCGGCATGCCGAGGATGAAGATCGGGTCGGGCGCTTGGCACCCCTGCCCCGCCCGGTCCGCGAAGAAGCCCGCATCGAAGGTCGCGATGCTGCGGTCGACGAACGCGCTGGTCTCGTCCGCGGCATAGACGAGCTTGGTCCGCCGCAGCGCATTCCCCGCGGCATAATGACCGAACGCCGCCGCTGCCGCGCCGCGATCCTCGCACGCCTTGCCGAGCGCGAAATCGAGATGGAAGTGATCCTCGTCGCTCAAGCCGTCCTGCGCGAGTGCTGCCTGCATCGTCGCGATGTCGGCGTCGGTGAAGACCAAGGTCTTGAGGTTGGCGAGGCTCCACCACGCTTCGCCGAGGCCCGGCGTGATCGCCACCGCGCGGCGGTACGCGGCGATCCCGTCCGCCTGCCGCCCGACCGTCTTGAGCATATGGCCGTAGCTCATCCACACCCGCGGCTGGTTGGGCGCGGTCTTGAGGACGGTTTCGTACAGCGTGATCGCATCGTCGAACCCGCCGACCCGGCCAAGTGCTGCGGCCTTGAGATTGGCGTGGCCCGCGTGGTCGGGCTCCTCCTCGAGCAACACGTCGAGCTCGGCGATCGCGTCCATCGGGCGGTTGAGCCGGTACAGCACGATCGCGAGGTTCGCGCGCGCCGCATGGAACGCGGGCGACACCTCGAGCGCGCGCCGCAGCAGCGTCTCGGCATCCTTGTACCGCCCGATCCGCCCGGCGAGTTCGGCGAGCATCCGCATCGCCGCCGCGTCGAACGGATCCGCCTTGAGGTGCGCGCGGAGCAGCGGCTCCGCATCCGACAGGCGGTTGTCATGCAGCGCGAGCGCCGCCTCCATCAACCGGGGATGCCAGCGGTGCGCGGCGACAGGGAGCAAGGGGGCGGACAGCATCGCCCCCACACAGACCATGATGCCGCGCCGCGATCAAGCGGCGTGCCTCACTCGGCGAGCGGCGAGGTGTCGAACCGCGCGAGCAGGTCGGCGACATCGTCGTACAGCGCGATCGCCCCGGCCTGGAACAGCGCGGCGTCATCGAACCCGCCCGAACGCACCGCGATGGTGCGGATCCCGCACTTGGTCGCCGCCTCGACGTCGAACGGCGTGTCGCCGACGACGATCGTCGCGGACGCATCAACCGGCGCCACCTTGCGCAGCGCGGCGGCGAAGATGTCGCCTGCGGGCTTGGACCTTGCGGCATCGTCGATCGTGGTGCGCGCGTCGATCACGCGCTTGATCCCGAGCTGCTTGATATAGTGATCGACCTCGCGCGTATCCGCGGACGACGCCAGCACGACCTGTCGTCCACTCGCATGGACCCGTTCGAGCAGCGCGGCGGCTTGCGGGAACGGCTCGACGGCCTTGAGATGCTGCCGCTTGAACACTTCGCCATGACGGTCGGACAGCGCCTTGACGGTCTTTTCCGGCGTCCCCGACAGCAGCGTAGGGATCAACATGTCCCCGCCCTTGCCGATCTGCCCGCGGATTGCCGCGCGATCGACGGTAAACCCGTGCTCGCGGAACGCGACCTCCCACGCATCGACATGCCGGTCGTTGCTGTCGACCAGCGTCCCGTCGACGTCGAAGAACACCGCTTCGACCCGGCGCGGACGTTTCCGCCCGTTCCACGCAATCGCAGCGGTACCCGCGACCAGCAGCGCGCCTTGCCAGCCGCGCCCGCCCCGCAACAGCGACAGGCCGAGTGCCGCAGCGGTCGAGGTCTTCCAGCCGACTCGCGGCAACCCGACCAGCGCCCCCGCCTGCCCGCCCGCGACCCCGGCGGCAGCACCCTGCAAGCGCGACGCGCGCTTCGGTCGATCGTCCTCGACCGTGCCGACCGTCTCGGGCGCGTCCGCAACGTGATCCGCCACCCAGGCACCGCGTTCGCCAAGCGGCGCAGCGCCGGCGCGAGTCGTGTCGCGCTCGGTCTGGTGCTCGAGCTCCGAATTGAGCTCCGCGCCGAACAGCAGGATGTAGCTCGAGAGGTACAGCCACGTCAGCGTCACCACGACCGCGCCGAGCGACCCATAGGTCGCGTTGTAATTGCCGAATTGCGCGACATAGATCCCGAAGCCGATCGTCAGCAGCAGCCACGACAGAGCCGCGAAGATCGATCCCGGCGTCAGCCACGCCCAGCGCGCATGCCGCCGCGACGGACCATAGCGATACAACGTCGCCGCTGCCGCCGCGCCGACCAGCGTCAGCATTAAGTAGACCCCGATCTTGCCGAGCACGACGACGAAATCGGGCGCACCCGGGAACAGCGTCCCGAGATACCCCAGCGCCGCGATCGCGACGAGCGCGAGCATCGCGCCGATCACCGCAGCGGCGGTGATCCCGATCGCGAGCAGGTTGACCCAGAAGAAATTGCGCTTCTCGGTCTCCTCATATGCGACGTTGAGCGCGGTGATCACCGCGCCCGCACCGTTGCGCGCACCGAACAGCGCGAGCGCGAGGGCCAATAGCAACCCGAAGCCCTTCTTGCCGTCCGAGGTCTGGACGACGCTCATCAACTGCTCGCCGATCAGCTTGGCGACGTCGGTCGGCATGATCGAGGTGAGCTCGGTCATGTCGTGGACGACGGTCGCGGGGTCGGCTGCGAGGCCGTACACCAGCACGATCGCGCCGAGCATCGGGACGATCGCGAGGAAACCGTAAAAAGCGACGCCCGCAGCGATCAGCCCGATATTGTCGGTGCCGGTCTCGGCCCATGTCCGCTTGAGCACCGCGATCCACGCCGCGCGTGGCATCTGCCACGGGCTGTCCGCATTCTTTCCCTGATTGTCCACACACGCCCCGATCGTTGCGGCCCCGTAACCCAGGCCTCAGTCGTGAACCCCCCGCTGCCGGAGCCGTTCCGGGCGTTCATGTTGATGGAGATCAGCCAAGCACTGCCCACAGCCCCCGAAATGCGGCGGCAAAGACATACAATGACCCATTGCCGTAATGAAATTTGATCCATTTCCCTTGCCACCGCGTTGATCGGGCAAAACGGAGAAATTTCGCCTGATGCCTCGTTCCGACGCGCATGCTGTTTTTGCCGATGCTTCTCCGTTGTCGCGAGATCGGGCGGATGCCGACCGTCCGCAGGCGGGGATGGTCGCGGTCTGCGTTCCGGTCCGCAACGAGGCGGTGTTGTTGCCACGCCTGCTCGACGCGCTTGCGGCGCAGGAACGGGCGGGGCCGTTCCTGTTGTGCATCGTGTTCGACGCCTGCACCGACGATAGCGCGGCGGTCGTCGCGGCGCGGAGCGCGGCATTGCCGTTCGCGGTCGTGACGGAGGCGCTGGCCGCCAACACCGCCCCCAATGCCGGGCGCGCACGCGCGGCGGCGATGGCGCTCGGGCTCGCGACGGTCGGCGAAACGGGCGTGCTGTTGTCGACCGATGGGGATTCGGTCCCTGCGAGCGACTGGATCACGCGCAATCTCGCTGCCCTCGAACTGGCCGATGTGGCGGCGGGGCGGATCGTCCGCAGCGGCGGGGTGGCGAGCCCGGTGCAGGACCGGATCGAGGCTTATTATGACGGGCTCGCGCGGTTGCGGCGGCTGCTCGATCCGGTCCCGTGGGAAAGCGGGTCGCCGCATCATTATACCAGCGCCGCGAGCCTCGGCTGCTCGGGCGCGACCTATCTCCGGCTCGGCGGATTCCCGGCGGTGGCGGCGGGCGAGGATGCGCGGCTGGTCGACCAGGCGTACCGGCTCGGGCTCCGCGTCCGGCGCGACGGCGCGATCCGGGTCGAGACGTCGACTCGCCGCGACGGGCGCGCCCTGGGCGGGTTGGCGGATCACCTGCGCGATCTCGATCGCACCGGCGGCGGGTCGGCGCGGATGGCGCATCCCGAGGATGTCGCGTGGCGCTATGCGCGGCATGCGGTCGCGCGGGCTGCGTGGCCGGTGACGGAAGCGGGTGCGGTACCGCTCGCGGAGGCTCTGCAGTGCGACCTCGAGCGTATTCGCGCCGCCGCAGCGGACACCGAGACCGCCGAGGGTTTTGCGATCCGCGTCGTCCCCGATGTTCCCGGGGGCGAGCGGATCGTCGATCTCGCCACCGCCGAAGCCGCGCTCGCGACGCTCCTGCACCAATATCAAGGCGTCGCTGCATGACCCCCGTTTCCGATCTGCTCGACACGCTGCTCGCTTCCGCACGCGCCGAGGCTTGGCCGATGGCCGAGACGCTCCGCGCGTTGCACCCGCTGCTTCCGCTGCGCGGCGATCCGCGGGATGTTTCGGAGATGCTGACGCTGCTTCGGATGCTCTACCGGATTGGGCGGCACGATTTGCCGCTCGCACGGCTGTTCGAGGGGCATGTCGACGCGCTCCAGATCATCGGACGGTATGACGAGCAGGCGGAGTCGGTGCTGGCGACCGCTGCCGATGGCGGCCTGTTCGGCGTGTGGAACGCGGCGATCCCCGACGAACCGCTCCGCGTCGCCGAAGCGCGGCTCGAGGGCAGCAAGAGCTACGCCTCGGGGGCGGGAATCCTCACCCATGCGCTCGCGGGGGCGGATACGCCCGAGGGGAACCGGCTGGTGTTGATCGACCTTGCGACGTCCGCCCCCGAGATCGACCGAGGTTTCTGGAACGTCGTCGGGATGGAACGCTCGCAGACGCATGTCGTGCGCTGGAACGGCGCTGACCCGGCAAGCTTCCGCACGATCGGCGCGCCGGGGGATTATGCGCGCGAACCGTATTTCAGCGGGGGCGCGTTGCGGTTCGTCGCGTGCCACGCGGGGGGTGTCGCGGCGTTGTTCGATCATGTCCGCGCGCATCTGCTCGCGACCGGGCGGACGGGCGATCCGCACCAGCTCGGGCGGCTCGCGGACCTGTTCGGCGCGGCGGATGCCGCCGCTGGCGCGGTACGGTCGGCGGCGGAATGCTGGGGCGAACCCGGCTTTATCGAACACGTCGCGGCGGCGCGGCTTGCGGTCGCCGCGGCGGCCGAGCGTGCGCTTCTGCTTGCGCAACAGGCGGTCGGGCTGTCGGGGATGTTCGTCGCGCATCCGCTGTCGGCGGCGATGACCGACCTGATGGTCTATCTCCGCCAGCCCGCCCCCGATGCGCAGCGGATGCGCGTCGGCACCGCGGCGGTCGATGCCGTGCTGGTCCCCGCGTTGTGAAACCGCTTGTGCTAGACCGGGTGCGCAGCGCGCTGATCGTCGCGCCGCATCCCGATGACGAGGCGATCGGCGCGTTCGGGCTGATTTCCCGGTTGCGGCGGCGCGGCGCACGAGTCCGCGTGGTGATCGCGACCGATGGCGCGGGGTCGCACCCCAACAGCCTGCGCTGGCCGAGCGCGCGGCTGGTTGCGCAACGACGGCGCGAGACACGTTCGGTGCTGGCGCGGATCGGGGTCGCGGCGCGCGACGTGCGTTTCCTGGGCTTGCCCGATGGGGGAATGACCGCTGGCGGCGTGGCAGTGCGGGCATCGCTCGCCCGCGCGCTGGCGCAGGGACGCGGGCATGACCTGCTCGTCATCCCCGCGCAGGACGACGATCATCCCGATCACCGGATTGTAGCGTCCGTCGCGGCGGCGTGTCCGGCGGTGCGGCGGCTCGAATATCTCGTCTGGCCCAACCGGCAGGTTCGCGCGCGCCCCGCGACGCATATGTTACCTCTGGGCGCGGCGGGTGCGGCGAAACGTGGCGCGATCCTGCGCTATCGCAGCCAGTTCGGGATGATCGACGACGATCCCGGCGGCTTCACCATCTCGCGTGCCGAGCTTGCCGCCTTTGCGCATCCGGTCGAACGCTATCGCGCGGTGGCGCGATGAAGCCGATCGATCTCGCCGGGTTCGAGCAGAAGTTCGCTGGAAGTGCCGACCCGTGGAGCACCTTTACCAACCGTGACGAGGCGCACAAGCGCGGTGCGATCCTCCACGGGCTCGGGTCGGGCCCGGTCGGGCGCGTGCTCGAGCTTGCGGCGGGGAACGGGTCGAACAGCGTCGCGCTTGCGCGGCGTGCGCTGCGGCTGGATGCGACCGAAGGGTCCGCGAGCGGGGTCGCGCTGGTCCGGCGCGCGGTTGGCGGGGATCGGCATGTGCGAGTGCGGCGGCTGGTGCTGCCCGGGCGCTTCCCCGCGGCGCGCTACGATGCGGTGGTGGTAGCGGAAGTGCTCTATTACCTGTCGCCGCGCGCGCTGCGCCAGGTCGCGCGCGACGTCACGGTCGCGTTGCGCAGCGGCGGGCGGCTGGTGCTCGCGCATCACCGCGTCGATTATCCCGATTTCGTCCAGCATGCCGCGCACATCCACGCGCGCTTCCTTGCCGCGACCGGCGTGCGCTGGCGCGGCGTCGGCGACACCCGCACCGGCCGCTGGCGCGTGCAAACCTATGAGCGACGATAGAGTATGACCCAGACCGCGCCGCTCCGTATCGCCATGCTCGCGCCGATCGCGTGGCGCACCCCGCCGCACCATTATGGCCCGTGGGAATTGAGCACGAGCGTGCTGACCGAGGCGCTCGTCGCGCGCGGGATCGACGTCACGTTGTTCGCGACGCAGGACAGCGCGACCTCGGCGACGCTCGCGGGGGTGGTACCGCGGCCGTATAACGATGCGCCCGGGATCGACGCGAAGGTGTGGGAGATGCGCCACGTCGCGCATGTGATGGAGCGCGCCGGCGAGTTCGACCTGATCCACAACCAGGCGGATTTCGTACCCCTCGCGTTCAGCCGGATGGTCCGCACCCCGATCGTGACGACGCTCCACGGGATGCCTTCCGAACGAATCCTGCCGATGCTCGAGGAATATCAGCACGACGTCGACTATGTCGCGATCAGCGCGACCGATCGCAGCCCGAACCTGCGCTATGCCGCGACGATCCCGCACGGAATCGTCGTCGATGCGTTCCCGTTCGGTGCGGAACCGGTGCGTGAATTGCTGTTTTTCGGGCGGATTCATCCCGACAAGGGGACAGCGGTCGCGATCGCGGTCGCGCGTGCGGCGGGGATCCCGCTCCACGTCGCCGGGATCGTCCAGGACGAGCGTTATTTCGAGGAGGAGGTCCGCCCGCATATCGACGGCGTCACCGTGCGGTATTCGGGTGCGCTCGGGGGCACGGAACGGATGTCCGCGCTGGGGTCGGCGATGGCGCTGCTGCATCTCATTGATTTCGAGGAGCCGTTTGGGCTGTCGGTGGTCGAGGCTCTTGCGTGCGGAACGCCGGTGATCGCGTTCCGGCGCGGGTCGATGCCCGATATCGTGCGGGACGGGGAGACCGGGTTCGTCGTCGACACCCCCGAACAGGCGGTCGGGGCGATCGACCGGGTTGCCGGGATCGACCGCCGCGCGTGTCGCGCGGATGTGCTCACGCGCTTCTCCGCGGACCGGATGGCGGCGGATTATCACGCGCTATATGAAGAAGTTCTCGCGCGCCGCGCGCCGGAACGACGCGCGCCGCTCGCTGCCATCCGGAACGGCTAGCTTACCAGCGGAACGCGACCGTCCCCTGCACCGTCCGGCGGTTGCCGTACCAACACCAGGCGTAATCGAGGTAACAGGTCGAGACATACTTCTTGTCGAACAGGTTCGCCGCGTTGATCGCAAGCGACAAGCCCTGGAGCCGCGGCGCGATCTTGCCGAGATCGTAGCGCACCAGCGCGTCGAACAGCGTGAACCCCGGGGTGCTCTGCGACGGCCCCGTCACCCCCGCCGGATTGGTGTAGGCCCCGGCAAAAATGCTGTCGACATGCCGCACCGCGCCGCCGATCGCGAAGCCTTCCCACGCTCCTTTGGTGGGTGCCCATTCGAGATTGGCGGACACCCCGCCGCGCCCGACGCCCATGATCCCGCGCCCGACATTGGCGGGAATCGCGTCCTCGAGCGTGCGGACCTTCTGCCGGCTGTAGGCGAGCTTGGCGTTGAAATCATACGGCAGCGGCGCGGTCGCCTCGACCTCGACCCCGGTCGAGCGGACCTTGCCGTTCTGCAGCGCGACGAAGGTCGGCAGATAGGTCAGCACGTTGCTCTGGTCGATCCGGAACCACGCCGCGGTCACGAGGATCTTGGTCCCCGGCATCGCATATTTCGCGCCCACCTCGATCTGCTTGCCGAGCGACGGGTCGGCGAGGCCGAACGAGCCGTCGGTGTTCAGAACGGTCGCATTCTGCGGCTGGAACGAGGTCGAATAGCTTGCATAAGGCGCAAGCCCGAACGACGTCGTGTAAAGCCCGGCGACGCGGTAGGTGAACTTGCGCGAAACCTGAGCATCGGTGCCCGGATTGGACCGCTGCCGCGCCCAGTCGTGCCGCCCGCCGAGGACGACGCGGAGACCGCCCCATGACAATTCGTCCTGCGCGTACAGCCCGGTCTGCTGCTGGAGCGGGCGCTGCGTGGTGACCGTGCCGCCGCCCGGCACCGTCTCGGGGGTCAGCGGAACCGCCATCGCGCCATAGACCGGGGCATAGCCGTCGAGCACGCTCGCGGTGCCGAAGGCGGGGGCGTAGCTGGCCTTGCTCGTCTGATAATCCACCCCGAACAGAAGGTCGTGCTTGACCGGCCCGGTCGAGACTGCGCCGTGGAGCTGGTGGTCGAACACCCAGCTGTCGCCGCGCTCGCGGGTCGAATAGGATGCGCGGGTGAAGCTGCGCTGGGTCGGGTCGGTCGCGAGCAGCGGCCCGGCGGCATAAACGAGGCCGAGGTTCGACGTGGCGTGCTGATACCGCCCCGACGCACGGAAATTCCAGCCCGCGCCGAAATCGTGGTTGAGGATATACGTCCCCGCCGCCTGTTCGCGCGCGAAGATATTGTCGCGCTCGCCGAAATCGCGGTCGGTCGGGAGCTGGCCGTTGGGGTTGGCGATGAACGTGCCCGAGGCGGGGAAGACACCGTAATTGCCGTTCTGCGGGTCGTGCGAATAGGCGCCGAGCAAGGTCAGCGTCGTCGCGTGGCCCGCGTTGAGCGTCACCGCGCCCGAGATCGTCTGGCGTTCGCGCGCGCTGAACTGCTGCTGCGTATGCGCGCCGTTGACGCTGCCATAGACGCGCCACAACACCGACGACCCCGCGCGACCGCCGATATCGGCGTCGGCGCGGTACAGGTCATAGGTGCCATAGGTCCCCGCGACCGCGCCGTAGAAATTCTTGTCGAGCGGAAGCTTGCTCGACAGCGCGACGAGACCGCCGGGGCCGGACTGGCCGTACAGCACCGACGCGGGGCCCTTGACCACCTCGACCCGATCGAGCCGCGAGACGTCGACCTGCGGCGAGAGATACCCCGCGCCTTCGATCACGCGGAGCCCGTCGAGGAATTGCGGCGCATCGAACCCGCGCAGCTTGAACTGGTCATAGACCTCGGCGCTCGCGCCGCGCTGCTCGGTGGTGACGCCCGCGACGAAGCGCAGCGCCTGGTTGAGGTTGGCGAGCCCGAGATCGGCGATGTCAGACGACGTGATGACGCTGATCGACTGCGGCGTCTCGGCAAGCGGCGTGGAGGATTTGGTCCCCGCGGAGGCTTCGGTCGAGGGCCGCTCGCCGGTCACGATGATCGACGCTTCGTCATTGGCGTGGGCAACCTGCGCAGTGGCAGGGACCGCCACGGCTGCAGAACCCAGCATCAAGGCCGTCAAGGTAGAGCGCATCGTTCAAGTCCCCGTTCACATTTCGAGGGGGCCCATGACGACATTGAGAACGATTATCAATTGCAATAACCGTTTTAGCGCAGAATTTTGTTCCGGCTGCGATACGCAATCGGCCCGGGATCGCGTTGCGTTCCCGGGCCGATTTCCCGTTACCTCGGCGCAGGCCGGGGTACCGCCTACCCGACTCAGCGATCGAGCGAGCGGCGGAACGTCTCGGGCAGGAAGACCAGCCCGACCAGCGCGGTCACTGCGCAGGCGAGGATCGGATACCACAGCCCGTAATAGATATCCCCGGTCGCCGCGACCATCGCGAAGGCGATCGTCGGGAGGAACCCGCCGAACCAGCCGTTGCCGATATGATAGGGCAGCGACATCGACGTGTAGCGGATCCGGGTCGGGAACAGCTCGACCAGCAACGCCGCGATCGGGCCGTAGACCATCGTCACGTACAGCACGAGGACGACGAGGATCGCGACGACGAGCGGCTTGTTGATCTGCGCCGGATCCGCCTTATCGGGATAGCCGACCTTGGTCAGCGCGGCTTTCACCTCGCCCCCGAACGTCTTGATCGCGGCGGCACGGGCCGAGCCCGATACGGTCGCAGGGTCGACCACCGGGATCGTTGCCGAGCCGATCTTGATCTGCGCGACCGTGCCCGCCGGTGCGACGACGTTGGCGTAGGAAATGCCCGCCTTCGCCAGATACGACTTGGCGATGTCGCACGAGCTGCTGTCGAACTTGTTCTTGCCGACCGGGTCGAACTGGACCGAGCATTCGGCGGGGTTGGCGACGACGGTGACCGGCGACGAGGCCTGTGCCGCGTACAAAGCGGGATTGGCCGCCTGCGACAGCGCATGGAACAGCGGCATGTAGGTCAGCGCGGCGAGCGCGCAGCCCGACAGGATGATCCACTTGCGGCCGATGCGATCCGACAGCCAGCCGAAGAAGATGAACGCAGGCGTCGCGATCAGCAGTGCGACGGCGATCAGGATGTTGGTGGTCGGCCCGTCGACGCGGAGGTTCTTTTCGAGGAAGAACAACGCGTAGAACTGGCTGGTGTAGAAGACGACGCCCTGCCCGACGACCGCGCCGAACAATGCGATTAGCACGATCTTGAGGTTGCCCCATTTGGCAAACGCCTCGGTCAACGGCGCCTTGGAGGTCTTGCCCTCCTCCTTCATCTTCTGAAAGACCGGGCTTTCCTCGAGCTGCATCCGGATCCACAGCGACACCGCGAGCAACGCGATCGAGACGATGAACGGGATCCGCCAGCCCCATGCCGCGAACGCTTCCTCGCCGACCGCGGTGCGGACGCCGATGACGATCAGCAGCGCGGCGAACAGGCCAAGAGATGCGGTCGTCTGGATGAAGCTGGTGAACAGCCCGCGCTTCTTTTGCGGGGCATGTTCCGCGACATAGGTCGCTGCCCCGCCATATTCGCCGCCGAGCGCGAGGCCCTGCAACAGGCGCAGCGCGACCAGCATGATCGGCGCTGCGACGCCGGCCGAGGCGTAGCTCGGCAACAGCCCGACGAGGAAGGTCGACAGCCCCATGATCGCCATCGTGACGAGGAAGGTGTTCTTGCGCCCGACGACATCGCCGATCCGCCCGAACACCAGCGCCCCGAACGGCCGCACCGCAAAGCCAGCAGCGAACGCCGCGAGCGCGAAGATGAACCCGGTCGTCTCGTTGACGCCCGAGAAGAACTGCGCGGTGATGATCGTGGCCAACAGGCCGTACAGATAGAAATCATACCATTCGAACACCGCGCCCAAGGACGACGCGATGATGATCAGCGGCTGGCTTTGCTTCTCATGTCCATGGGGAGAAGCATCCCCGATCGTCGTAGCCATGACGGCATCCTCTCCAAAGGTTCGTTTTTGTTCTTAGAAGGAGTAGCGTGCTGCGAGTTCCCCACGGTCTAGCTTGCCGACCTGCCCGTCAACCAGCTTGCGTTCGGCGTGGCGCAGTTCGATCCCGAGATCGACATGGTCGACCGGCGAGTAGAACAGGTTGGCCGACGCGCTCCATGCGGACTTGCTCGCGCCGACGGGGGTGCCCGCGGTGGCGTAATCGATCCCCTGCGCGCTGCCCATGAAGGTCGAGCGCAGCTTGCTCGTCCACCCGAGCTTGAGGGCAGCGAAGCCCGCGGTCAGGCTCGGCATGTAGAGTTGCGCGCCGGAGGCGGGCACATAGACCGCGTCGGGCGCGAGGTTGAGCCCGACGTAACGACCGATCCCGACGCCATGCGTGACCATGAAGCGCAGATCGGAGCGCGCCGCGGTGCCGAACGGCACCTTGCCCGCGAACGACACGCCCCACCCGGTCGCATTGTCCTTGAACGTGCCGGTATCGACGGTGAGCTTGCGCCCGATCCCGGCGAGCGACAATTCGCCGAAGCTCGCCTTGTAGTTGAGCCGTGCAGCCACGTCGGGCAGGCGATCGTCCGAATTCTCGACGATCGTGGCGGAGGCGACGTTGGTCGAGGACGTCTCGGGGTTCTCGACCGCGACCGACAGCGCGAACGCGTCGTTCAGCTTGCGGGTATAGCGCACCTGCGCCTGGCGGACGAACACGGTGCCTTCCGATGGGCCGATGAAGTCGGTCGTCTCGGGCAGCGCGCCGATATATTGGAAGGTCGTCCATTCCTGCCCGAACAACCAGTTGTCGAAGGTGAAGAACGCGCGGCGCAGGCCCGGGTTGTACCCGTTGACGACGCGCTGGTTGCCCTGTGTCCCCGGCACGACCTGGAAATCGAGTTCGACCAGGCCCTTCAGGCTGTGCCCGGCGAGCGGTGTCTCGGTCGCCAGCACGATGCGGGTCTGCTTGGCATGCGCCTCGACGCTGTTGCCCTCGTTGCGCCCGCCGACCGGGGTCATGCTCGGGAAGTAGAAGTCGCGACCGACCGATTCGGGGGCGATGTTGCCGCCGCTGTAGCGGCTGACCGAGGCCCAGGTCTTGATGAAGCCGTTGAGCTTGACCGTCGTGCCTGCGACCTTGAAGCCATCGGTCGGGCCAGCGCCCTTCCCGGGAGCTTTTGCTTCGGCGATCGCGGTCGGCGCGGTCGGGCCGCCGGGGCCTGCGGTCGGCGCGGTTGGCGGTGTCGCGGCGAGCGCGGCCGGCGGGGTGGTGGGCGTTGCCGCCGCCGGGGCGGTGGTGGTGGTGGCGGCGGTCGCGCGCGCCGCGTTCAGTTCGCCGCGCAGATCCTGCACCGCGGCTTCGAGCGCCTTCAGCCGGGCTTCCAGTTCAAGTTCATGGGCTGTCTGCGCCTGCGCCGTGCCCGGGACGACCCCGGCCAGGGCGGTCCCCAGCAGCAACGTCGTCCATACCGATCGTGTCATCCGTAACTCCCTGCTTCTCCAGCGGTCTTCGGCGCGGATATCAGCGCCCAGACCATGCCTGATCGCGCCCTATCATCCATCCCTGACCTTGGTGAGGGGTGTTCATGCGATCACAAGCCGCTAAATTGTCGGAAAAAGGAGAGTCCGATGACCGAGGCCAGCTATCCCGTCCCCGCCGCATGGGCGAAGGACGCGCTGATCGATGCCGCAGCGTATGACCGGATGTACGCCGAGGCGGCGAGCGATCCCGATGCGTTCTGGGCGAAGGAGGCCAAGCGGCTCGACTGGATCACGCCCCCGACGAAGATCAAGGACACGTCGTTCGACGAGGCCGATTTCCGGATCCGCTGGTTTGAGGACGGCGAGCTCAACGTCGCCGCGAATTGCGTCGACCGCCATGCGGTCGCGCGCCCCGATGCGATCGCGATCCTGTGGGAAGGTGACGATCCCGCCGATTCGCGCCGCATCAGCTATGCCGAGTTGCGCGACGAAGTGTCCCGGCTCGCCAATGCGCTCAAGGCGCGCGGGGTGCGCAAGGGCGACCGCGTCACGATCTATCTGCCGATGATCCCCGAGGCGGCGTTCGCGATGCTGGCGTGCGCACGGATCGGCGCGATCCATTCGGTCGTGTTCGGCGGCTTCTCGCCCGACAGCCTGTGCAACCGCATCCACGATTGCGACAGCCGGGTCGTCATCACCGCGGACGAGGGGCTGCGCGGCGGCAAGACGATCCCGCTCAAGGCCAATGTCGATGCCGCGCTCACGCAGGGCGACCTCGCGGTCGACACCGTCATCGTCGTCCGCCGCACCGGCGGCAACGTCGCGATGACCGAGGGCCGCGACTGCTGGTATCACGACTGCGTCGCGGACCAGTCGACCGACTGCGCACCCGAGACGATGAACGCGGAAGACCCACTGTTCATCCTCTACACCAGCGGGTCGACCGGGCAGCCCAAGGGCGTGCTCCACACCAGCGGCGGCTATCTCGTCTGGGCGTCGATGACGCACCAATATGTGTTCGATTACCGCGAAGGCGACATCTTCTGGTGCGCTGCCGACGTCGGCTGGGTCACGGGCCACACCTATTCGCTGTACGGCGCGCTCGCCAACGGCGCGACGACGGTGATGTTCGAGGGCGTCCCCAATTATCCCGATCACAGCCGCTTCTGGCAGATCGTCGACAAATATCAGGTCAACATCCTCTACACCGCGCCGACCGCGCTGCGCGCGCTGATGCGCGAGGGCGACGAGTGGGTGAAGCGCACCAGCCGCGCGTCGCTGCGGCTGCTCGGGTCGGTCGGCGAGCCGATCAACCCCGAGGCGTGGAACTGGTATCACACCGTCGTCGGTGAGGGGCGCTGCCCGATCGTCGACACCTGGTGGCAGACCGAGACCGGCGGGCACATGATCTCCCCGCTCCCCGGCGCGACCGCACTCAAGCCGGGCAGCGCAACCAAGCCGCTGTTCGGCGTGGTGCCCGAGCTGGTCGACGCGGACGGCAAGGTGCTCGACGGCGCCGTCGAGGGGAATCTGGTGATCGCGGACAGCTGGCCAGGGCAGATGCGGACCGTGTGGAACGACCACGACCGCTTCTTCCAGACCTATTTCTCGACCTATCCGGGCAAGTATTTCACCGGCGACGGCTGCCGCCGCGACGAGGACGGCTATTACTGGATCACCGGCCGGGTCGACGACGTGATCAACGTCAGCGGGCACCGGATGGGCACCGCCGAGGTCGAAAGCGCGCTCGTCGCCCATGCCAAGGTCGCGGAAGCCGCGGTCGTCGGGATGCCGCATGACGTGAAGGGACAGGGCATCTATGCCTATGTCACGCTCAACGCCAACGCCGAGCCGAGCGACGCGCTGCGCAAGGAGCTGATCCAGTGGGTCCGCCGCGAGATCGGGCCGATCGCAACGCCGGACGTTCTGCAATTCGCGCCCGGCCTTCCCAAGACGCGCTCGGGCAAGATCATGCGCCGGATCCTCCGCAAGATCGCGGAGAACCAGCTCGACGCGCTCGGCGACACCTCGACGCTCGCCGATCCGGCGGTGGTCGATGCGCTGATCGCAGGGCGTGCGGAGGCGTCGCTCGAACCGGCATGATGCGGGTAGCGCCTCACGCGGATGGCCGCACGGTCCTGATCGCCGACGATCATCCGCTGTTCCGCCAGGCGCTCAAGCTCGCGGTCGCGCGCGCGGCGCCGGATGCGGTGGTGATCGAGGCGGGGCAATTGGGCGAGGCCGCCGCCGCGGCGCGCGGGGCGGCGCGGCTCGATTTGATCCTGCTAGACCTGCGGATGCCCGGATCGGAGGGGCTCGCGGGGGTCGCCTTGCTTCATGCAGAACGGCCCGACACGCCGATCGTCGTCATCTCGTCCGCCGACGAAGCCGCGACCGCGCCGCGCGCGCGGGCGTATGGCGCGGTCGGGTTCGTCTCGAAGACCGCTGATCTTGCGACGCTCGAGGCTGCGGTCACGCGCGCGCTTGCGGGGGAGCGCGATGCGCCCGGCGAGCCGCTGCCGTGCGACGACGTCTCGAAACGGGTCGCGAGCCTGACACCGACCGAACTCAAGGTGCTGCTCGGGGTGATCGCGGGGCGGCTCAACAAGCAGGTGGCGTTCGACCTCGGCATTTCGGAGGGAACCGTAAAGGGGCACATGACCGCGATCCTGCGCAAGCTCGGGGTGCAGAACCGCACGCAGGCGGTGCTCGCGGCGCGCGCGATGGACGTGGATTTCGCGGATTGATGAAGGTGGGTTCGCGCTTTTCGTGAGCCGCTTCCCCGGCGAAGGCCGGGGCACAGTAGCGGAACGCGAGAAGGCAACCGACAACGCTTCGTTACCTCGACCACCCCGACTGGGCCCCGGCCTTCCCCGGGGAAGCGAGTCACGTCAGCGTTTTGTATCCACCGGCACGACCTGCGCCGCGCGGTGCGACGCCTGTTCGATGAACGCCCACAGGTCCGCGGGCACGACCGGCTTGGTCAGCACCGTCAGCCCCGCGCAGCGCGGGTCGTCCGCAATCGCGCGATCCGCGGTTACCAGCGCGACCGCCGGCGCGGGATCAAGCGATAGCAACCGCGTCGCCACCGCCAGCCCGTCCTCGGACTCGTCGAGGTGGAAATCGATCAGCGCGATATCGGGCTCCTCATCCTCCGCGAGTTGCAGCGCCTCGGCGATCGTCGCCGCGAGCAACGGCACGCAGCGCCGCGCGCGCAACGCGGCATCGAGCGCGGCGAGGATCGTCAGGTCGTTGTCGAGGCACAGGATTCGCAGACCGGGCGGCACCGCCTGTGCGACCGGCTTCGCCACCGCCACCGGCAGCTCGCGCCCCGCGGTCGCGAGCGGCACCCGCACCGCGAAGGTCGATCCCCGCCCCGGCGCGGACCGTAGCTCGACCGACGTCCCCAGCAGGTCCGCGATCCGCCGCACGATCGCAAGCCCCAGCCCGACCCCGCCGCCCGCGCTGCCCTTGCTCTCGAGCCGCTCAAACTCGACGAAGATCCGGTCGCGATCCGCCGGCGCGATCCCCGGCCCGGTGTCGCGCACCTCGATCAGCACGTCGCCGCCACGCCGCCGCGCCCCAATCCAGATCCGCCCATCCGCCGAATAGCGCACAGCATTGGAAAGGAAGTTCTGCAGGATCGAGCGCAGCAGCGAGCGGTCGGTCACGACGAAATGCCCGCCCGGATGGCTCGCCAGCGCAAGCCCGCGCTCCGCCGCGAGCGGGCCGAATTGCGTCGCCAGTTCCGCGATCAGCGCGCCCAGCGCGAACCGCTCGACCCGCGGCACCACCCCGCCCGAATCGAGCCGCGACACGTCGAGCAAGGCGCGCAGCAGCGTATCTGCGGACCCGATTGCGCCATCGATCGCGCGGATCAGGTCGGTCTGCTCGGGTGCCTTCCCTTCGTCGAGCGCCGCGCAGAACAGGCGGGCGGCGTGAAGCGGCTGGAGCAGATCGTGGCTCGCAGCCGCCAGAAAACGCGTCTTGTCGCGTGTCGCGGTCTCTGCCACCGCGCGCGCCTCGCCGAGCATCGTGTTCGAGTGCGCGAGATCTGACGTCCGCGCCGCGACACGCGCCTCGAGATCGGCTTGCGCCTCCTTTTCCGCGGTGATGTCGGTGAAGCTCTGGACATAGCCGCCGCCCGGCATCGGTCGCCCGACCGCCTTGATCCAGCGCCCCGACGGGCGTTGCCGCTCGAAACTGTGCGGCGTCCCGCGCGACAGATGCGCCATCCGCCGCGCGACATGCGCCTCGATATCGCCCGGCCCAGCCCCGCCGCGCTCGGCATTGTAGCGGATCAGATCGGCGATCGGCCGCCCGGTGACGACATAGCCCTCGGGATAGTCGAACATCTCGACATAGCGCGGATTCCACGCGACCAGCCGGAGGTTGGAATCGATCACGCTGACCCCCGGATCGATCGTCTCGAGCGTCGCCGACAGCAACGTCCGCGAGAAGCGCAGCGAGCGCCCGCGCTGGTCGAGCAGGCGGACGACGTCGCTGACGTCGATCGCCGCACCCGCGATGCTCGACGCGACGATCTTGCGCGCGGACGGTGCGCCGATGACGCCCGCGATCAGCCGTTCGGCGGTGCGCGCGGCGGGGCCGTCGATCGGCGCGCGCGGATCGTGCGATACCGCCGCCATCGCCTCGGCTGCCTCGCTCTCGCCGACGAAGCGCGCGACCAGCAGCTCGAGCTCGCCATGCGTCGTGACATGATCGAGCGCGCTGTTGCGGCGGACCCGGCGCAGCGCCTGCGGCCACGCCATCAGCGCGATGTTGACGCCAAGGCTCCACACCGTGCCGTTGACCAGCGGCGATCCCATCCGCCACCCGAGCAACGCGGACGGATCGAGCATTCCGAACGACACCCGCGCAAGTGCCGGCCCGATCCCGTCGCCGATCGAGGGAATCAACAGGCAGTAGATCCACACGATCACCCCGCCGACTAGCCCGCGCCGCGCGGCTTCCTCGTCGGCATAGCCCCAGCCGACCGTCGCGATCAGCGCGGGCGCGAATTGCGCGACCCCGGCAAAGGCGATCAGACCGATCGACGCGAGCGACACGTCCGCATCGAGGTTGCGCCCGTAGAGCAACGCCACCGCGACGATCGCCGCGATGATCAGCCGCCGGACACGCAACAGCCGCCGCCCGAGGTCGCCACCGCGCGGATCCGCCTGCCGCCGCAACAGCAACGGTGCGAGCAGATCGTTGGTCGCCATCGTCGACAGCGCGATCGTCTCGACCACGACCATTGCGGTCGCTGCGGAAAAGCCGCCGATGAACGCGATCAGCGCAATGCCGTGCTGCCCCTGGCTGAGTGGGATTCCGAGCACGTACAGATCGGGCGCGGCATCGGCCGGCAACACCGTCATCCCCGCCAGCGCAAGCGGAAGCACGAGCAGCGAGATCACCACCATATAGCCGATGAACGGCCACCGCCCCTGCCGCACCGCCTCCGGACTCGCCGCCTCGACCACGCCGACATAGAATTGGCGCGGCAGACAGACGATGGCGAGCGCCGACAGCAGCGTGCGGACCCAGAAATCGGAGGTCAGCGCGGCCCAGGTGAAGCCGCTCCCGAGTCTCGCCAGCGGCGGTGCGAGCGTTGCCGTGGGCACGTCCACCAGCAACAGCACGGTGAAGACGCCGAGCGCGACGAAGCACAACAGCTTGATCAGCGATTCCGCAGCAATCGCCGCGACCACGCCCGGGTTGCGCCCGGTGACTTCATACCGCCGCGCGCCGAACAGGATCGCAAACCCCGCGAGCAGCAACGCGACGAACGTCCCGATCGACGACGAGCGGTCGACCCCGGTGATCGCGCCAAAGCTAAACGTCACCGAGCGGAGCTGGAGCGCGATATAGGGGATCGACGCGAGCAAAGCGGTCCCCGCGACGATCGCTGCGGTTCCCCGGCTGCGCCCGTAGCGTGCGGAAATGAAATCCGCGATCGAGCTCGACCCTTCGTCGCGTGCGAGCCGGACGAGCCGGGTGAGGAAGCGTGGCGCGAGCAGGAAGACGAGCGCGGGGCCGAGGTAGATCGCGAGATAGTCCCACCCGCGCATCGCCGCGGTGCCGACCCCGCCGAAGAAGGTCCAGCTGCTGCAATAGACCGCAAGCGACAGCGGATAGGCGAACCGCCCGAGCCGGGGCGACAGCCCGCGCCGGTCGACCACCCAGGCGATGCCGAACAGCACCGCGCAATAGCCGAGGATCGCGAGCAGGACGCTGGGTCCGAGAATGATGCGGCTCCGTCTTGGTTCAATCCGCAGCCAGATGCCGCGTCCCGTCGCGGGTCAGCTTGCGGCATCCTGGCGACCGAGGCAACGCGACGGCTGTTATCCGCAGCAGCGCTTCGCCTTCTTGCCCGATCCGCACGGGCATGGGTCGTTCCGGCCGACCTTCGCGGGCGATGGCGCGACGACAGAGCGCGGCGGCGCCCCGACGCCGCCGGGCCGGGCCGCGTGCAGACGGAGAACGGTCGTTGTGATCGTCACGGGTATCGCGTCCTGCATCGCGTTGATCTGGACGGTATCGAGCGCGCTGGTGTTGTCTGCGATCGCGATCAGCAAGGACAGGTCGGCTACGGCGGCGGCAATTGCCGGATCGTCGCCCTTGGCCAGCGCGGCCCAGCTTTCAGGGCGCAAATCCATCGCCTCGGCGAATCCCGCGATCCAGATTTCCCAGATCACGTCGCCGTTGCGCTCATCGACCTCGAAGATCGGTTGCGGCTTGCCGCGCGCGAGATCGCGCGCGATCTCGGTATAGCGCGCGATTACCGCATCGGTGAACCAGCGGACATCGGCCGGCTCCTCGAACGGTGGACTGCCGTCCTCCGCGCTGCCCCAAATGCTGACGAACCATTCGTCGGGCAGGATCGCGTCCGGGGATAGCAGCACCCCGGTCAGGAACCCGTCGAGTTCGCTCAGCAGCATCGGCTCCTCGAGCGGGAGGTCCGCCAGCGCGTCGTCGAGCCGGCGATGGCGGGACGGGAGCCTGCTCATGCGAACAGCGTGAGCACACCGCGCGCCGGATCGGTGAACCCCTCCCAGATCATCCGCCCGGCGACGTAGACGATCACCAGCAGCCCGACATAGGCGAGCCAGCGATAGCGTTCGATCACGCGGGCAAGCCCGTTCGCGGCGAGCCCCATCAGTGCGACCGACAGGATCAGCCCGATCGCGAGGATCCCCGGATGGTCGCGCGCCGCGCCCGCGACCGCGAGGACGTTGTCGAGGCTCATCGACACGTCCGCGACCGCGACCGCCCATGCCGCCGCCCAGAATTTGCGGGGTGCCTTGCTCGCGAGCGCGTCGGCATCGGTGCCGCCGTCGTCGGCGCGCAGCTCGCGCCACATCTTCCACGCCACCCACACCAGCAGCAACCCGCCCGCGAGCACAAGCCCGACGACCTGGAGCAGCTGAGTCACGACCAGCGCGAAGACGACACGCAGGATCAGCGCGGCGGCGACCCCGATCAGGATGACGTTGCGGCGCATCGCCGCGGGCAGCCCCGCCGCGAGCGCGCCGACGACGATCGCATTGTCCGCGGCGAGCATGATGTCGATCATCACCACCTGCGCGAAGGCGGCGAGCGCGGCGGGCGACCCGATATTGGCAAAGTCCGCGGCGATATGCTGCCAGAGTTCGGTCACGTACAGTATCCTATCAGCAGGAAAGCGGGCACCAGCAGGCGCGGCGATCGCGTCGCCGCACACAGTAGCGCAACTGCGATCAGGGAAAAGCGGTGAAGACGGGCGAGGTCAATCCCTGTCGTGCGGACCAGCGGTCATGCAATGGCATGAGCCGGCATGTCCCGGACGCAAACCGTCACTTGGCGACGGGTCCGTTCGCGTGCAGAACAGCGCCATGCTGTTCCCGCTGCTGCTCGCACTCGCCCAGGGGTCGGTTGCCCAGACCGTACCCGCTCCCCCCCAGGTTCCGCCGCTGGCGGCGGCGACCGCGCCCGCAAAACCCGCGGCGCAATGGCCCGCGCGCGATGCGCAGGTCACGCTCCGGAATTTCCGTTTCCGCTCGGGCGAGACGCTCCCCGTGCTGCGGATCAACTACACCATGCTCGGCCAGCCGCATCGTAACGCGCGCGGCGAGATCGACAATGCGGTGATGATCCTCCACGGCACCGGCGGCACAGGGCGGCAGTTCCTCAGCCCGCAATTCGCGGACGAGCTGTACGGCCCGGGACAGCCGCTCGACATCACGCGCTATTGGATCATCCTCCCCGACGGGATCGGGCACGGGAAATCGTCCAAGCCGTCCGACGGGCTCCACATGCGATTCCCGCACTATGACTATGACGACATGGTCGAGGCGGACTATCGGTTGCTCAAGGACGAACTCGGGATCCGCCGGATGCGGCTGGTGATGGGGACGTCGATGGGGTGCATGCACGGCCTCGTGTGGGGCGAAGCGCATTCCGACTTTTTGCGCGCGCTGATGCCGCTCGCGTGCGAGCCGGTCGAGATCGCGGGCCTCAACCGGATGTGGCGGCAGCTTGCGATCGACGGGATCGAGGCGGACCCGGCGTGGGCGGGCGGCGAGTATCGCGCGCCGCCGACGCAGGGGCTGCGGACGGCGGCAAGCCTTTTGTTCGTCGCGGGTGCGGCGCCGCTGTATTTCCAGGCGCAATATCCCCGCCGCGAGCAGGCCGAGACGTTCGCGCGCGAGCGCGTCGCGGCGTCGATCGCGCAGATCGATGCGAACGACCTGATCTACCAGATCGACGCCTCGCGCACCTACGCGCCGTGGGCGCAGCTCGAGAAGATCATCGTGCCGACGACCTGGATCAACTCCGCCGACGACTTCATCAACCCGCGCAACCTCGACCTGCCGCAGCGCGCGGTCGCGCGGATGAAGGATGCGCGGTTCCGGCTGATCCCGGAGAGCGCAGAGACTCGCGGGCATGGCACGCATACCGCCGCGCGCTTCTGGAAGCAGGATCTGGTCGACCTGCTGCGCCGGACCGAGTGACCGAAAGAATTTCGACCGCCGCTGCGAACCCACCCTTGATCCCGCCCGTTCATGCGCACATCGCGAACCGACACGATTTGGAGTGAAGACATGGCTGCCGACAAAATGGACATCTCGCACACGACCATCCTCGATAACGAGGACGAGAAGCTGGTCGAATTCGTCGCCGAGGTGGATGGCGACGAATATCAGTTCGCGGTGCAATATGCCGTGCTCGAAGCGCTGAGCGGCGATGCTCCCGATGGCGATGCCGTCGAGCAGTTCAATCTGTTCGAGGATACGATCGCCGAGGCCGGCCTCGTCGCGCTCGCGCGCAACAGCGATCAGGCGACGATCGTCATCAGCGAGAACGACCTCGAATAACCGGGCGCCGTCCGCGGGTCATGCCTTATGCCGGCCGCCAGTCTCGGGCGGCGGCGGCGTGGACCCCGCGGACGGCACCTCCTCGTAACACCCCGCGCGGCGCAACTGGCGGACGATCCCGTTGAACGCCGCGGTGACGCCCTGTGCGCGGCCGATCTCATTCTCCTGCCCCGCCGCATCCCAATAGAGCACGAGCGGCCAGCGTTCCGGGCAGAACGGCAGCAGCGTACGCAGCGCGAGTCGCACTTCCGGCCCGTCGACACGCCGCTCCCCGCAACGCGCGACTGCGGTGCGCAGGATATGGACCGACAAGGCAATGACGATCCGTTGATGCCGGGAGGCGATGCGCACGGATCAGTGGAAGTCATGCGACTTGAACCGCACCACCTCTTCCGGGTCCATGCCGTCGGCGTGCGGTGGCCAGTAGCAATTGCGGGGCGTGGGGTTCCAGTCCTTGTCACCGCGATCGGGCGAGCCGGGATGCTGCGCGCCGTCGCCACGCCCGGTACGATGCGGGAAGGACATGTCGCCGACGCGGTGGAGCAGGTCGCCATGATCGATGATCTTGTCGCAAATGACGTGGATCACCTCGCCTTCCTTCTGCACCCGCCCCTTCAGCCCGACCATCGACGCGGACATGATCGTGCGCCGCTGCGCCTCGAACCGGTCGGGCCACAGGATGCCATTGGCGATTCCGCTCTCGTCCTCGATCGTGATGAACAGCACACCCTTCGCGCTGCCGGGCTTCTGCCGCACCAGGATGATCCCCGCGACCTCGACATGCCGACCGTCGCGGATCGTCGCGAGTTCGGCGCAGCGCGTGACGCCGCGCCGCGCGAGTTCGTCACGCACGAAGCTCAACGGGTGCGCGCGCAGTGACAGCTGGAGCGTGCGATAATCCTCGATCACCTCGCGCCCGTCGGTCAGCGGGCGCAGCCCGACCGTGGGCTCCACCCCCTCCGCACTAACGCTATGCGCGGCGCGATCGGCGGCGGCGAACAGCGGGAGCGGTGCCTCGCCGAGTCCGCGCACCTTCCACAATCCCTGCCGCCGGTCGGTCGCAAAGGCGTGGAACGCATCGCCGTCGGCGAGCTTCTCGATCGCCGCGCGCTGGACGCCCGAGCGCCGCCACACATCCTCGACCGAATCGAACGCTCCCATCCCGCGCGCGCCGACGATCGCCGCGCCATCCGCATTGGACAGCCCGCGAATCTGCCGCAGCCCGAGCCGGACCGCGAGATAGCGTCCCCCGGTCGGCTCGAGCGTACAGTCCCAGCGGCTGGCGTTGACGCAAGGCGCGCGCACCTCGACGCCATGCTCGCGCGCATCGCGAACGATCTGCGCGGGCGCGTAGAACCCCATCGGCTGCGCGTTCATCAACGCCGCGCAAAAGGCGTCGGGGTGATGATGCTTCATCCAGCACGACGCATAAGCGATCTTCGCGAAGGACGCGGCGTGGCTTTCTGGAAAGCCGTAGGAGCCGAAGCCCTCGAGCTGGCGGAAGGTGCGCTCGGC
>CAZNQA010000050.1:12003-25677 GCA_964575105.1 uncultured Stakelama sp. | reverse complement strand
CTGAAGCGCACGACCTTGGCGACGGCAAGAAGCCGCTCAAGGGCGAGATGTGGTTCCAGGTTACCGACCAGCCGCTCTTCGCTGTCGCCGGCTTCTGGCAGCCAACGGCGAAGGGCAACGGCTTCACTATGGTGACCTGCAACCCGAATGATCTTGTTGCTCCGATCCATCCGAAAGCGATGATCACGGTTCTCGAATTTAGCGACCATGAGCGTTGGCTGCGCGGCAGCTACGACGATTTGGTCGCTCTGCAACGGCCTTATTCTCCCGAGCGGATGGCGGTCCGAGGCCCTCTGTTCCCAACCCGGCGTCACTGAAACTGACGAATGACGACACGTACGCAAAGATTGCGCTACACGTCGTTTACGAATTGTTAACCGGGAACGAGCATTGTTTCTCAATCGAAGGCGGGGGCCGGAGATTTTCAATGTCACGTAGTGACGAATTGCTCGATGAGCTCGAGCGCGTAAGGCGCACCGCGGATCAGGTCAGCGATAAACGATCCCAACTGGCGCTGCGGCGGTATGCTGACGACTTGGCGAGACAGGTCCTAGCTGCATGCCTTCGAGAGCGGCGTCCGATACTAATCTGACGAAGCTCTAGTCACCTGCGGGGCAAAGGCCCGGGCACTCTGTTCTTCCTGGATCCGCCCTACTGGGGCTGCGAGGGCGACTATGGCCCGGGCTTATTCGAGCGCGCCGACTTCGAACGCCTAGCCGAACAGCTGTCGACGATCGCGGGGCAGTTCATCTTGACGATCAACGCCACTGACGGGGCGCGAGACGTCTTCCGGCGGTTCGCGATTGACGAGGTGGACACGACATACTCAATCGGCGCGTCGGCCGCTGGCACAGGCAAACCGGTCAAGGAGTTCATCGTCAGGAACTAGCGTCAGCGCGATCTCGGCTGCCGACTAGTTCTAGATACCGAGCCGCGAGCTCGGTCCGCTTCTCCGCCGCTAGCTTCGGGAGCAGGGCGCAGCTGGATTGGCGGCTATGTTAATTACTGCGTGCGAGTAAAGGATCGCAACCCGATGCGAACAATCACCGTCTCCGTTGGAAACGACGCGCTGTTTCGGCTGCTGCCTGGCGGCGTGGTTCTTATGCCAACGGCGGAAAAGGAACGCGCCGACGTAATCAGCGCGCTCCGATCTGCCCTAGAGTGCTTTGACGCGCCTATGCGGCGATCGTCGCCTCCCGCCACGGGATGCGATCAAGACTGACATTGCTCATGAAGCGTACCAAATCTCCCCGCCCATAGAAGCGGTGATGGTTTGCGCCAAGAAGGATGGTCGGCAGGCCAACCCATCGGCTCCAGTAAGCAACTGCGTTGTCTCGCTCGCCGACGTTATCCACGGCGTGATCCTTTACAACGACCACGCCGAATGTGACGCTTCCTTCTCGAATGCGTGCAAACTGAACCTTACTCATTGCCTGTTTCCTTAGAAAAAAGCTTTGGCAAGGTTGACGACGAAAGTCGGAAAGCGTATTGGAACTTTCGTGATCACGACGCCAATGGCTGGCCAAAGCCGGAGGTATAATAACAACAACAGAACGAGCCGGTTTGAGTTGGACGCTCTTTCCGGCTCGTTTTGCTTTGTACAGCGGAATCGTTTCGCCGCCAAGCCCCCAAATCTCCATAAAAGCTCACAGAGAGGCGAAATCTCTGCGCTGCCTGTTTGTTAGCACTTTATTAACTATCGCCTGAGGGGCTTTAAAACGCCTCTGTGAGGTCGTTCGTTCTGTGTTCCCCCACTTCGCTGAGTTGGCGGCAGAATATAAAGCTTTCGTTATATCAAGCTGCGCGCTGCCAATGCCCGACCACTTCCGCGATACTGGACACACCATCGCAGCACTCGCCACCATCCTAGCTTGTTAGCTATTTGAAACGCGGCGGCGGCGCAGCTTCACCAGATGCCCATCTTGATCGACGTACCGGCGCTCCGAACAGTCCTGGTCAAATCCGTCGGGCTCGTCGAACTGAAGGATCACACCGCGGTCGTTGAGCGTGTACGTCCCCGACGGCGGCTCGTCGAAGATCGCGGTATGAAGGTAGGGCCCCGCTCCGAACGCCTCGGATCGCTTGCCCTGCCGCTGCCATAGCATCACGCAACGCCAGAACGGCGAACCCTCCGGCGGGTATGGGTTCGCCTTGATCTCCCCCTTGTCGTTCGTCAGGCTGGGCCCGAACCGATCACTCCAGTCGAAAAACCAAACGCGATCGCTATCCGTAATTCGGTAATTATGCGCGTCGACGAGGTCCGCGACGATATGGCCCGATCCGCGTTTATCTGTGAGGCAGTCGAACGTGAGCTGCAGCGCCGCGGGAAATAGCGTTCTGCGGAAAATTGTTCAGAGTGCCGGTCTCACGGCTTTTCAACGGAGAACGGGATAATTGAGCTATCGTATAAGGCAGTGCCGCGGCACGGCTGCCAAAACAATATGCGGGTATCCGTGCTGCCATGTCGACAGCAACGACCGAGGTATCGACCGGCGCTCGATATCGCAGTTGATCTTTTACCTGATGAGGGGATCCATCACGGATCCGGACGACGTTCCGTAAAGCCGCCCATGTAGCGCAACTGCTTGGCTTTCAGTCATGCTTGCGATGCAATCGGCTGCAAATCTTGCCACCGATCCTTCAGCCGCATCCCACAGATAGTTGAAACGAACTGGCAGGAAACCGGGCTTTCCTTTGGCATCAGCCGTGCCGTCCATGATCGCTTTGAACAGACCTTCGATTATCCTCTTCTGGCCGTGCTGCTGTGCCAGAAGAGTAGGGCTGGTGATTACGTATTGTCGAGTGATCTGTTTCAGGATTAGAACCTCAGCTTCCTCCTCCTCGCCCCGCAATACGGGATCACCAGTAAGGTCGGGGTTGAGACTGGTCGCGAGAACGTAGCGACCGATCAAGGTGGAAGTCATCGCTCGAAGTGCGACACGGTGCTCACGTGACCCGTCGTACATCTCCCTGACCAAGACGTCCCATGCGTCGATGAAAGAGGCGAGACGTATGATCGCCGCTTCTAGTCGAACCCTCGCATTGCGCGGTGCGCCGTACCAGCTAGCTAACGCCTAGGAAACCAGCTTACGGGCGCCAGTGGGAGAAAAGATGAGATGCCATGGCATCGCACCTGCCCGGTGAAAATCCTCGAGGTCATGAACAGAATACGCGATATCGTCAGCCCAATCCATAAGAGCGGCTTCAGCAGTCTGCCGATTGTCGCCCTGATGTAATGCCCGGGCAAACTGAAAATCCTTCCGATCACTTTTGTAACACGACCACTTCTTGGCCCGGGAGGGGTTTGTTCGGTCCCTTAGCCAAGGGTATTTCAGCACGGCCGCCATCGTGGCGCGGGTTAGGTCGAGACCGGGAGCATCGTCGAACCGGACCCCGATACGGGTTATGATGCGAAACGATTGCGCGTTACCTTCGAAGCCTTCCAGATCACCAGCGGCTTCCACCAGATCGTTCAAGGTATGCTCGCCGATATGTCCAAATGGCGGGTGACCCAGGTCATGTGCAAGGCAGGCAGCTTCCACTACCTCCGGATCCATGCCCCAGCGGTTCGCTAGCGTCAGGTCCTTTTTCCGGCAGAATTCGGCTAGACGCCGCCCAACTTGGGCAACTTTTAGTGTGTGCTGCTGGCGGGTATGGAAATATTCCGCCTCACCCGCGCGAACCACCTGCGTGATCCCCGCAAGGCGGTGAAAGGCTGATGAATATAAGACGCGGTCGCGATCTCGCCCTGACTGCTCGCGCTGGTCTTCTGTTTTGGTGCGATGTCGGCGGCGGTCCCGCTGCGTTTGATTCCAAGCCAACGGGACCCTCTTAATTATGCCGCTTCGAGCTGTCGTACGGCGACGCCGATACGCATGCCGCTTCCAAGAACAATCTTCCCACGGTCGAGGCATCGCTGGACTGCACGCTGTGCGTCACGGCGTGAATGCCCGCCGTTTTCGGGGGCTTCTAACTTCGCTACCAAGGCGGTTGCACTAATCGAGCCAACAGCCTCGATTACGCGGCAAACCTCAGTATCGGTTGGAATTTCGTTATAACGGGTCATGGCCAAACCCTCCATATTGTTACTGTCCGCAAACCACAAAAAATCCGCCTGGCGTGATATACACACCAAACGTAAACTGCGGCTTACCGGTATTCTAACGTCTTGGCTGAAGCTTCTTTCCGCTGGGGATAGAAGTAACTTCGCAAAGGGTGATGATCCCTGTTGACGGTGCGGTCAAGGCAAATTTGGAGGCCGGTTGACGACCGGCGCACCAAAAGTACCCGCCTCCGGTTGTCGATGTAGCACGCCTCGTGGAGGCCACAAATGCGTGTAGCCATTGCACGCAGCCTCCGAACTCAGATACACCGCCTCATAAAATAGCCTAGTTCCGCGGTCCGTCGAGCAGCGATGATGCCGGCGGCATTCCGTCCATGATCATATCCGCCCAGACCTGCGCGAGTTCTCGGCGGCGCTCCGAATGGGCGGCTCGGTTATAAGCCCCCTCGACCTTATCCTCGACCACGTGCGCCAGCATGAGGTTGATCACCTCGCGATCGTCCGGCCGTCCCTCCCGGCGTCGCCATTCGTTCATGAGGGTGGCGAACGAGGACCGCCAGCCATGCGGGCAGTGCCGATAGTGGTAGATGCCGCCTGCGGCGCGAATGATCAACGACCGCACAGCATTCTCTGACATCGGCCGGTGCGCGTGGCGATCGTTCGGGAATAGATACGGAAGATGCCCGGTCAGGTCGTGCATGGCCTCGATCGCTTCGACCGCCTGAGTCGACAGCGGCACGATATGCTCGAACTGGATGTCGTCTTTCAGCTTCAGCTTGAGTTTCATCGCCCCCGGCGGGATGCGCCAGACCGGCGATGCTCCCTTGAGCTCCATTTCGGTCCACTTCGCCTGGCGTTGCACGGCGGACCGCACGGCGGTCAGGGCGAGCAGTCGGTGCGCCAGCTTGGTGATCGGACTCGCAGCTTCGGCTTCGGCGTCCCGCAACATCTGGCGGACTTCCGCGAGCGTGGTCAGCGCTGGTTGTTTCGACGAGATCGGCTTCGGCTTGAGCAGTGACTTTACAACCGCCGCAGGATCACCGGTGCGCAGTCCGGCCGCGGCTGCATAGGCGAAGACGCCGCTCGCGCGCTGGCGGATCCGGTGCGCCGTCTCGATCGCGCCTCGGTTCTCGATCTTGCGGAGAGCGTCGAGCAGCAGCGCCTCGGTCACGTCTCGAATCGGCATAGCGCCGATGTGCGGGAAAAGGTCGGCGTCCAGACTGTTGATCACGTTCCCGGCGTGGACCTCGCCCCAGCGCGGCTTGTTCAATTCGTGCCAACTGCGGGCGCAGGCCTCGAAGGTGTTGCTGGCGCTGATCGCGCGGGCGGCAGCGGCCTGTTTCTTCTCCGCGCCCGGATCGCGCCCGGCGCGCAGCGCTGCCTTGGCGGTGTCCCGCGCCGCGCGCGCGGCAATCAGCGACACGTCGGGATAGGTCCCGATCGTCAGCAGCTTCTCCTTGCTGGCGTAGCGATACTTGAGCCGCCACGACCGATTTCCGGTGGTCGAGACCAGCAGGAACAGCCCGCCTGAATCGGCGAGCTTGTACGGCTTCTCCGCTGCTTTCGCTTTGCGTGCTTGGGTGTCGGTCAACATCGTCTTGCCCCTCGGTTGGGGGTATCGGCGCGGTGTCGTTTCGCCGGGTACCCCGCGGCTACCCCCAAACGTCGACGATTTGCCCGGAATCTGCCGGACGCGCTCGGACGGTCAAGTTGGCCTGCTAAGGGGGTAAATAGACGTTCCCGGACGTTTCCGGAAGAACATATGGTGGACAGGGCTGGATTCGAACCAGCGTACGCTTGCACGGGCAGATTTACAGTCTGCTGCCTTTAACCACTCGGCCACCTGTCCCCAGGCTTCGCATCCCCGGGGGGATCGTCGCTCCGAAAAGCGAGGGCGTCCAATGCCGACCGCGTGCCGCGCTGTCAACGCCCCGTACATGCGTTATTTGTGCAATCGTACCGGGGTTGCACCATCCGTTCGCCCCGCATACCGGTAAAGCGTCGCCGGCCGGGGCCGCGACACGTCAACCGGGGGGTTATCATGCGTTATTTCCTGCTTCTTGCCACCGCCGCTGTCCTGACCGCCACGCCCGCGCTCGCGCAGACGGTCGACCGCGCGCAGGTCGCGCGACTGATCGACGAGGGGATCGCGCATAGCGACGTGATGCCGATCGCGGCGCACCTGTCCGACGTGATCGGCCCGCGCATGACCAATTCTCCCGCGATGCGGCAGGCGGAAGCCTGGACGCAGGCGAAATTCACCGAATGGGGCCTGCGCAACGTCCACAAGGAAGGGTTCGATTTCGGCCGCGGCTGGTCGATCGTCAGTTCCAGCGTCCGCATGCTGACCCCGCGCCCGGTGATGCTGACCGCGATCCCGATCGCATGGACGCCCGGCACCAATGGCACCATCAGCGCGCCGATCATCGTCGCGCCGATGAAGCGCGAGCGCGATTTCGCCAAGTGGCGCGGGCAGCTTGCGGGCAAGATCGTGCTCGTCACGCTCCCCGACACGGGTTCCGAGCCAAAGGAAGCGGCGTTCGAGCGGTACAGTGCGGACGATCTTCGCAAGCTCGACCAGTATCGCCAGCCGACCTATGACCCCGCCGAGACCGACCGGCGCGTCAAGCGGCTCGATTATGCAAAGAAGCTTGACGCCTTCCTCAAGGCCGAGGGCGCGGTCGCGATGGCAACGATGGCGTATCGCGACGGCAAGCTCGTCAGCGGTGAGGGCTATACGTTCGGGGTCGGCGACACGCCGTCGCTCCCCGCGGTCCAGATCGCGGCGGAGGATTACCGTCGCCTCGCGCGGCTCGCCAAGGCCGGCCCCGCGCCGACGCTCGAGATCACCAGCGACGTCCGCTTCGACGATAGCGACACCCAGGCCTACAACGTCATCGCCGAAATCCCCGGGAGCGACCCGAAGGCGGGCTATGTCATGGCTGGCGCACATCTCGATTCGTGGGTCGCGGGTGACGGCGCGGCGGACAATGGCGCTGGCTCGGCGATGATCATGGAAGCCGCGCGGATCATCGCGAAGACCGGTATCCGCCCCAAGCGGACGATCCGCTTCGCGCTCTGGGCGGGCGAGGAGCAGGGCATCCTCGGCTCGCTCGCCTATATCGAGAGCCACCTCGCGACGCGCGGCACGCCGGGCGATCCCAAGCTGACGGGGATGAAGCTCTACACCGGTTGGGCGAATCGCTGGCCGATCACGCCAAGGCCCGGCTGGGGCGATCTCGCCGCCTATTTCAACCTCGACAACGGCTCGGGCAAGATTCGCGGCATCTATGCCGAGAACAATCCCGCGGTGGTGCCGATCTTCCGCGATTGGCTCGCGCCGTTCGCGCCAATGGGTGCGACCGACGTCGTGATCCGCAAGACCGGCGGGACCGATCACGTCTTCATGCAGTCGGTCGGCGTGCCGGGGTTCCAGTTCATCCAGGATCCGCTCGACTATGACAGCCGGGTGCACCATTCGAGCATCGACACGTTCGATCACCTGAAGGGCGACGACATGCGGCAGGGCGCGACGATCATCGCGTCGTTCCTCGTCAATGCGGCAAATGCGGACAAGGCCTTGCCTTGCCCGCCATTGCCGACCAAGCCGGTCGCGACCGACCCGTTCGCTTATTCCGACGAGGAAGAATGACACCGTGACCTTAGTGCGTATGAAGAAGTTGGAGCAGCGTTGATGGCAGCACGTCGTGGACATCGTCCGTCCCAGGCCCCTGCGGGCCGCCCGCGGTTCTGGGGGCGGCATGCCGTCGCCGCAGCGTTCGAGAACCCCGAACGCGTGGTGCGAAAGATCTGGGCGACGCGCGAGGCGACTGCCGCGCTCGACATCCCCGCAGATGTGCCGATCGTCTATGCCGAAGTGACCGATCTCGCGCGGCTGGTACCGGGCGACGCGCCGCATCAGGGCATCGTGATCGAGGTCGAGCCGCTCGAGGACATGTGGCTTGCCGACCTGTTGCAGCAGGGGCAGGACGACAAGCGCCCGCTGATCGTGCTCGATCAGGTCACTGATCCGCACAATGTCGGCGCGATCATGCGCTCGGCGGCAGCGTTCGATGCCTTAGGGATCGTCACGCCCGATCGCCACGCGCCCCCCGAATCGGGCACGATCGCGCGCGCGGCGTCTGGTGCGCTCGAAATCGTGCCGTGGGTCCGCGTGGTCAATCTCGCGCGCGCGCTCGACGAGATCGCGGAAGCCGGGTTCTGGCGGGTCGGGCTGACCGGCGAGGCGACGCAGACGCTTACCCAGGCAATGGGCACGCAGCGCGTCGCTTTGGTGCTCGGGGCCGAAGGCGAAGGCATGCGGCAGAATACCGCATCGCATTGCGACGAACTCGCACGCCTGCCGATTTCGCCCAAGATGGAGAGCCTCAACGTGTCGAACGCCGCGGCGATCGCGCTATACGCTGCGGCGAGCCGCTAGGGTTTCTCCTCAACCCTCAAAACACTTCCCCGGCGAAGGCCGGGGCCCAGGAGTGATGGCCACGGTAATCGAGCGCAGTGCGCGAATTCCTGTCGGCTCGCTTCTGGGCCCCGACCTTCGCCGGGGAAGATATTAAATTTGGAACCGCTCAATCCTCGGCGGCGATCGTCACCTTCAGCCCGTCGAGGTCCTCGGTAAACGCGACCTGGCACGACAGCCGCGACGTCGCGTTGCGATCCGCCGACGAATCGAGCAAATCGTCCTCGTCCGCGCTCATCTTCGGAAGTTTGGAAACAAACTCCGGGTCGACATGCACATGGCAGGTCGCGCACGAGCAACATCCACCGCACAAGGCGAGCAACTCGTCGATCCCGGCGTCGCGAATGACTTCCATCACGGAAAGGCCGGCCTCTCCCATGATCTCGCGTTCTTCCCCTTCACGAGTCACGACGATAAGCTTCGGCATGGGTGCATCCTTGTATCACTGCTTCGGCCTTGCCATGCCGAGCCGGACGCCGCGACGCAAGCGGCAAGCATGGGGTACCACATGGGACTGACGACCGAACAACTGACTCACGCGATGGACGCCCTCGCCGCGCGCGAGCCGGCGTTTGCGGTGGCGCTCGAGCGGGTCGGCTATCCCCCGCCGCGGATCAGCGCGCGCGGGTTCGGCACGCTGTTGCGCACGATCATCGGGCAGCAGGTAAGCGTGACCTCCGCGCAGTCGACGTACAAGAAGCTCGAGGGGATCGTCGGCAGCCTCGACGACCCCGCCAACATCATCGCCGCGACCGACGAACAGCTCCGCGCTGCGGGCCTGTCACGACAGAAGGCGAGCTATGCGCGCAGCCTTTCGGAGCCCGTCACCAGCGGTGACCTCGACCTCGAGAATCTCCCCGCGGACGACGAGGAAGCGATCGCCAAGCTCGTCGCGGTAAAAGGCATCGGGCGCTGGTCCGCCGAAATTTATCTGCTGTTCGCGGAAGGCCGCACCGACATCTGGCCCGCGGGCGATCTTGCGGTGCAGATCGAGATCGGGCGACTGCTCGGGCATGAGGCGCGGCCCAGCGAGAAGCTGGTCCGCGAACTCGCCGAGGCGTGGCGGCCGCATCGCGGGGCCGCGGCGATCTTTGCCTGGTATCACTATCAGAGCGACATGAAGGTCGTCTGATGGCGCGCGCAGACCGCCTCGCCCGGATCGATGCGGACCGCATCGGCTATGAAACCGACTATCGCGCGGCGCTGATCGCGGCGCTGGAGACCACCGCAAAGGGCCGCTGGGGGCTGTTCGGCCACCAGGGCAAGAAGGGCGAGACCCCCGCGATGCTCGCGACCATCGCCGCGCTGACCGAGCTGGGGGAAACGATCGACGCATTGCGCGAGACGCTCGGGCTCGAGCCATTCGCGCTCCACGCCGAGTTCGTCACGGCGCGCGGGCCGGTCCGCTCGGATGCGGTCGGGGAACCGAAACAGGCGCAGGCGTGGCTGGCACGGCTGACGCGCGAATCGACGGGGGAGCTATGACCATGCATTGGAAGATCGGGATCATCGGGGGTTCGGGCCTGTACGCGATCGACGCGCTGGAGGACCCGCAGTGGCGGCGGATCGACACGCCGTGGGGCGCGCCGTCGGACGAGCTGCTGTTCGGGCATATCGGCGATGTCGAGCTCGTGTTCCTCCCGCGCCACGGTCGCGGGCATCGGATCAGCCCGTCCGAGCTCAACCCGCGCGCCAATATCGATGCACTGAAGCGCGCGGGCTGCACCGACGTGCTCGCGATCTCGTCGATCGGGTCCTTGCGCGAGGAGCTCGAGCCGGGGCGGTTCGTCGTGGTCGATCAGTTCATCGACCGCACCACGCAGCGCAACCCGAGCTTCTTCGGCACCGGCATGGTCGCACACGTCTCGATGGCCGAGCCGGTCTGCCCGCGCCTGTCGGGCTTCGCCGCCGAAGCGGTGGCATCCGCGGGGGGCAAGGTCACGCACGGCGCGACCTATCTCGCGATGGAAGGCCCGCAATTCTCGACCCGTGCGGAAAGCCTGCTCTACCGCCAATGGGGCGCAGACGTGATCGGCATGACTGCAATGCCCGAGGCGAAGCTCGCGCGCGAGGCGGAGCTGCCCTACGCGCTGATCGGGATGGTGACCGATTACGATTGCTGGCGCGACGAGGCCGCGTTCGTCGAGGTGAGCGAAGTGATCCGCCAGATGGGCGAGAACGGCGCGATCGCGCGGCAGACGGTCGCGGCGCTGGTCGCCGCCCTCCCCGCCGAGCGCACCCTCTCCCCGCTCGACACCGTGCTCGACCACGCGCTGATCACCGCCCCCGATGCGCGCGACCCGTCAGTGCTGGCGAAACTCGAAGCGGTGGCGGGGCGCGTCCTGCGCCAGGGCTAGCGCCGCAGGCTCTTCCTCTTCGTGGCTTTGTGCCTTCGTGCGAGAAGATCTTCTCACGCAAAGCCGCAAAGCCGCGAGAAGAAGAGGTACCTTCCTGCCTTTTCCTCTTGGCGGCTTTGCGCCTTTGCGTGAGAAAGACTTTTCCTCGCACAAAGCCACAAAGGCACGAAGCAGTAGAGGTGCCGCCGGCTACGCCGGGGACCTACCCCGCGCTCGCGACGATCTGTTCGGCCTGCGCCAGATGCAACCGCTCGACCATCGCGCCATCGACTCGGATCGCGCCCAGCCGCGCATGTTCGGGCAAGGCGAACGCCGCGATCACCGCCTCGGCCCAGCGGACCTGCTCCGTGCTCGGCGCGAACGCGCGGTTCGCCGGGGCGATCTGCGCGGGGTGGATCAGCGTCTTGCCGTCGAACCCGAACGCCGCGCCCCGCACGCACTCCGCCACAAGATCAGGGGTATCCGACAGCACGTTGGAAACCCCGTCCAGCGCGATCAGGCCATGCGCCCGCGCTGCGGTCACGATCGCAACGAGATGCGGCAGCAACGGCAACCGATCCGCCCCCGGCGTGCACCGCATCTCCTTCGCCAGATCGTTCGTCCCCGCGATCAGGCACCCCAGCCCCGGCGCGGCCGCAATCGCGGGCAACGCCAGCATCGCCGCACACGTCTCGATCATCGCCCACAGCGACACGCCCCCGAGCGTCGCGCGCGCGAGCGCAAGATCGCCTGGATGCGACACCTTCGGCAGCAGCACCGCATCGAACCCTGCCCCGCGCGCGGCCTCGAGATCGGCCTCGCCCCATTCGGTATCAAGCGCATTGACCCGCAACACCAGCAGCCGCTCGCCAAACCCGCCGTCGCGCGCCGCCGCCAGCGCCTGTGCGCGCGCCGCGACCTTGCTGTCGGGCGCGACCGCATCCTCGAGATCGAGAATCACCGCATCGCACTCGAGCCCGCGCGCCTTGTCGATCGCACGTGCGTTCGACGCGGGCATGAACAACGCGCTGCGGATCCGCTTCATGGCTGCACCACCGGTTCGCGCCGCACCGACGCAGGCGCCTCTTCCCACCCGCCGCCGAGTGCCTTGAACAGGCTGATCTGCGCATCCGCCACCGCCGCATCCGACTGCGCGAGCGCGGCACGCGCATCGGCACGGTCGCGTTCGGCCTGGATCAGCAGCAGGAAGCTGTCCGCGCCGTAATCGAACCGCAGTTGCGACAGCTTCGCCGCCGCACTGCTCGATGCCTCCGCCCGCCGCAGCGCGGCGTTGCGGTCGAGCGCGCCCGAATAGCGCGCGAGCGCCTGTTCGACTTCTTGCAAAGCGGTCAGCACGCGCCCGTCGAACGTCGCGAGGCTCGCATCCGCCCCCGCGCGCGCCTGACGGATCCGCGCGCGCGCGATCGTCTGGTTGGGGAAGCTCCACGAAATCAGCGGCCCCGCCGAATAGGTCACCGCGCTGCTCTTGAACAACTGGCTCCCGCGCTGCGCGTTGAGCCCGATCGACCCGAGCAGCGAAATCTTCGGATAGAGCTCGGCGGTCGCGATCCCGATCCGCGCGGTGTCGGCGGCGAGCGTGCGTTCGGCCTGCCGCACGTCGGGGCGGCGGCGGATCAGCGCCGTGCCATCGCCGATCGGCAGGAGGTCGCGCACCGTCGGCGGAACCTTGCACGCATTCGCTGCCGCATCGATCTGCTCGGGCGGCAAGCCCGTCAGCACCGCGAGCGCATAGAGCGATGCACGCCGCTCCGCCTCGAACCCCGGGATCGTCGCCTGCGTCTGCGCGAGCAGCACGTCGGCGCGGTCGACGTCGCGCCGTGTCCCCCGCCCGGCGGTGAACAGCGTGTTGGTCAGCCCGAGCGTGCGCTGCTGGAGCTTGACCGTCTCCTCGGCGACCCCGCGCTGCTGCGCATTGCTGCACGCGGTCGCATAGGCGCGCGCAGTCTCGGCAGCGACCGACACACGCGATGCGTCAAGCTGCGCCTGCGCCGCCGCAACATCGCCGCGCGCGGCCTCGATCGCGCGGGTGATGCCACCGAACAGGTCGACCTCATAAGAGGCGTCGAACCCCAGCTTGAAGCTGTTGAAGACGAACGACTGCGGCGTCACCGCACCACCAGTACCCGTCCCAGTCCCAGTCCCACTCCCCCCGGTGCCAGTACCAGTCCCGGCACCAGTCCCTGCGCCCCCGAAACCAAGGCTGGCGGTATTGATCTGTGCCCGCGTGAAACTCGCGTTCGGCCCGGTCGTCGGCAACCGCGCGCCGCGCTGTTCGGACAGCACCGCGCGCGCGCGCTCGAGGTTCCCCGCCGCGACGCGCACGTCGGTATTGTGCGCCAGCGCATCCGCGACCAGCCGGTCGACGACCGGGTCGTTGTACAACCGCCACCAGTGATCGGGGAGCGGCGTCGGGGTGATTCCCTTGCCGATCCCCGCCTCGGCGAACGCGCCGCCTTCCGCCGGAACCGGGGTCGTCGGCTTCACATAGTTCGGCCCGACGACGCACGCGGAAAGCGCGAACGCGGGGAGGACGCTCAGGATACGCTTCATGCCGGTTTTCCTTCGGGAGCGGGCAGCGCGGGCGGATGATCGTCCGTCGCGGCGCGCTTCCGGCGCAGTTTCGAGGCGGCCCAGTCGCCGCCCTTGCGGCTGATGACGTAGAAGCTCGGGGTGAACAGCAGCCCGAACACGGTCACGCCGATCATCCCGAAGAACACCGCCACGCCCAGCGCCTTGCGCATCTCCGCGCCCGGCCCGCTGCCGAGCACCAGCGG
>CAZNQA010000050.1:0-11903 GCA_964575105.1 uncultured Stakelama sp. | reverse complement strand
CACATCGGCACGATCAGGATGACCGCGAACGGCAGCACCAGGCTCTCGTAATTCGCCGCGAGCAGCAGAAACACGAACAGCACCGCGAGCCCGAACACCAGCGTGCCGGTATTCCCCGCCTGCTGCTGCTCGAACGCGATCTCGGTCCATTCGTAGCTCATGCCCTTGGGCAGCGTCTCGCCCGCGATCTTCGCCATCGCCGCGAGGCTCTGCCCCGAGGAATAGCCGCGCGACGTATCGCCCTGCAATTCGGCCGACGGGTAGAGATTGTAGCGCACCACGCGATACGGCCCGCTGTCGTTGCGGAGCGTCATCACCGCATCGAGCGGGACCATGTTCCCCGCCGCCGACCGCGTGCGCAGATGCCCGACGTCGGAAATCTGGTCGCGATACGGCGCGTCGGCTTGTGCCGTCACGCGGTAGGTCCGCCCGAGATAGTTGAAGTCGTTGATATACGACGACCCCAGATACGTCCCGAGCGTCGAGAACACGCTCGACACCGGCACGCCGAGCTGTTCGGCGCGCTCGCGGTCGATATCCGCGAACAGGCGCGGGGTGCGGTTGTTGAAGGTGGTGAACGCCGCAGTGATCCCCGGCGTCTGGTTCGCCTTCATCATCATCCCGAACGCAGCGCCCTCGAGCGCCTTGAACCCGAGATTGTTGCGATCCTCGATCAGCAGCTTCCAGCCGCCCCCGGTCCCGATCCCGCGCACCGGCGGTGGCGGGATGACGAGCAGCAACCCGGCGCTGAGCGGGGCGAGCGCCTGCCGCATCTCGTTGGCGATCGCATCCGCGGTCCCACGGTCGGCATGCGGCTTGAGCGTGATGAACATCGCGCCGCCGTTGGAAGCGGTCGAGAAGGTCGCGCCGTCGAGCCCGGCGAACGCGACCGTATCCTGCACCGCGGGGTTCTTGTGCGCGATGTCGGCGGCACGGCGGATCAGCTCGGTCGTCCGCTGGAGCGACGCGCCCGGCGGCAACTGCGCCGCGACGATCAGATAGCCCTGATCCTGCGCCGGAATGAACCCGGTCGGGGTCGCGGTGAAGCGCCAGCCCGCCAGCCCGATCAGGATGACATAGCAGATGCCGATGATCGCGAGGCTGCGGATCGCGCGCGCGGTGAACTTGCCGAAGCGATTGCCGAGCCAGTCGAACCCGCGGTTGAACCCGCGCGCAAACCGCGTACCGACCCCGCGGATGCCGGGCTTGGGCTCGGCATCGTGCTTCGGCTTGAGGATCAGCGCGGCGAGCGCGGGCGACAGCGTCAGCGACACGAACGCCGAAGTCGCGGTCGCCGACACGATCGTCAGCGCGAATTGCTGGTAGAACTGCCCCGAAATGCCCGGAATGAAACTCGTCGGGATGAACACCCCGCACAGCACCAGCGCGATCGCGATCAGCGCGCCCGAGACTTCGTCCATCGTCTTGTGCGCGGCCTCGAGCGGGGACAGCCCCTCCTCTTCCATCAGCCGCTCGATATTCTCGACCACGACGATCGCGTCGTCGACCACGATCCCGATCGCGAGCACCATGCCGAACAGCGACAGGTTGTTGAGCGAGAAACCGAACGCCGCGAGCACTGCGAGGCTGCCGAGCAGCGACACCGGGATCGCGATGATCGGGATGATCGCCGCGCGCCAGCTCTGCAGGAACAGCAGCACGACCAGCGCGACGAGGATCAGCGCCTCGACCAGCGTATGCTCGACCGCCTCAATCGACGCCGAGATATATTCGGTCGGGTTATACGGCACCGAATAGACCAGCCCGGGCGGGAAGGTCTTGGCGGCATTGGCGACTTCGGTGCGCACGGCTTCCGCGGTGCTGAGCGCGTTCGACCCCGGCAGCTGCGTGATGCCGATCGCGGTCATCGACTTGTTGTTGAGCAGCGCGTTGATCGTGTAATCCTGCGCGCCGAGCTCGATCCGCGCGACGTCGCGCAGGCGGGTCAGCCGCCCCTCGGTGTCGCGCTTGACGATGATCGCGCCGAATTCCTCAGGCTTGGTCAGTCGTCCGGTCGCCTGGATACCGAGCTGGAACGCGGTCCCGCCCTGGTTGAACGGCGGCTGCCCGACCGACCCGGCCGCGACCTGCGCGTTCTGCGCGCGCACCGCCGCGACGATCTCGTCGACGGTCAGGTTGCGCGACGCGGCGCGATCGGGATCGACCCACACGCGCATGTTGTAATCCCGCCCGCCGAACACGCGGACGCCACCGACGCCGGGGATTCGCGAGATGCGATCGATCAGCTGCGTCGTCGCGTAATTGGAGACATAGGACGGGCTGAGCGACCCGTCGGGCGAAGTCAGCGCGACCACCATCAGGATGTCGGGCGAATTCTTGCGGACCGTCACGCCGATCTGGCGGACTTCCTCGGGCAGGCGCGGCTCGGCGGTCGAGACGCGGTTCTGCACCAGCACCTGCGCCTGGTCGACGTTGGTACCCTGCTTGAAGGTGACGGTGATCGCGAGCGCGCCGTCGCCGGTCGCCGAGGAGGACATGTAGATCATGTTCTCGACGCCGTTGATCGATTCCTCGAGCGGCGCGGCGACGGTTTCGGCGAGCGTCTCGGCGTTCGCCCCCGGGAAGGTCGCGTTGACGACGACGGTCGGCGGCGCGATCTCGGGATATTGCGCGACCGGCAGGCTCGGATAGGCGACCACGCCGAACACCACGATCAGGATCGACAGCACCGCTGCGAAGATCGGGCGATCGATGAAGAAATGGGGAAATTTCACTGGTACGGCGCCTTAGTTCGCGGTCGCGTCGGAAGCCGGCGGCGCGCTTTCGGGGGTCGATTGCGGCGCGGTGTCGGCGGCCTTGGGCTTCATCTTGACCAGGTTTTCCTTGACCTTGGCCCCCGGCTGCAACGTCGTTATCCCGTCGATCACGACATGTTCGGTCGGCGCAAGCCCCGACTTGACGACGCGCAACCCCTCGACCTGCGGCCCGGTCTCGACCGGGCGCGCGATGACCTTGCCGTCCTTGCCGACGACATAGACGAGCTTGCGCGTCTGGTCGGTGATGACCGCCTCGTCGGGGACGAGCATCGCGCGGTAATGGCCCGAGCCGAGCAACCGCGCGCGGCCGAACAGGCCCGGCGTCAGGAAGCCGTCGGGGTTGGCGATGACCGCGTGCGCGCGGATCGTCCCCGAATTGGGGTCGATCGCATTGTCGACGAATTCCATCCGGCCATGCCAGCGATAGCCCTTCTCGTCGGCGAGCTGGACCTCGACCGGGTTGGCGGTGTTGCGCGACGACCCGCGTTCCCCTGCCTTCGCCTGGCGCAGATATTTGAGATAGAAGCTTTCTGCGCCCTCGAACGAGAACCAGATCGGGTCGGTCGAGACGACGCGGGTCAGTACCGTCGTCGCCTCGGTCGCGTAATTGCCCGTGCTGACGCGGCGGTCCGACACGATCCCGGTAATCGGCGAGCGTACCGTGGTGAAGCCGAGGTTGAGCTGCGCGGTCGTCACGTTGGCGCGCGCCGCGCCGAGATCGGCCTGCGCGGTGCGGACCGCGGCGAGCTTGGTCTCATATTCCTCGCGCGCGATCGCCTCGGCCTTGAGCAGGACCTGCGCGCGGGTGAGTTCGGATTGCGCGTTGGTCACCGACGCCTGCGCCTTGGCGACTTGTGCGCGCGCCTGCGCCAAAGCGGCCTGATAGGGGCGCGGATCGATCGTAAACAGCGCTTCACCCGCCTTTACGCGTTGGCCGTTGGCGAAGAAAATGCGCTCGATCGTCCCCGAAACGCGCGGGCGCAGCTCGACGTCTTGGATCGCCTCGAACCGGCCGACATATTCGTCCCAGTCGGTCACGTCGCGCTGGAGCGGTACGGCGACGCTGACCTGCGGCGTCGGCGGCGGCGGCGGGGCCTTTTGCGAACAGGCGGCGAGCAAACCCAATGCGGTCGCGCCGACTACCGGGCGCAAGAAGCGCGCATATGAACTCGTCAATGTCTGATCCCCATGTCGTGCATCGCTCAGCCAACCTCGCCGGTGCAGGCGTGCTCTTTGGCACCCCCGCAGCTTTGCGGGACAAACGTGCGGCTGCAATTGCTGCATTGCAAGGCAACATTACCGTCCAACCGGTATATATTTCATAAGATATTGAATTTAATGGATATTAAGCTGCGCAAAGCGGTCGGTGCAGAGGCGTTGATCGTTACATTTCAGTGACATGGCGCTACATTTTTATCCCGCTCAGGACCGTCCGGGCAGCGCCGGCCGCTGCACGACCACGCCGCCCTTGATCACCCAGTCGACCCGCCGCAGCGCGCTCCGATCGGTCAGCGGATCGCCCCGGACCGCGATCAGATCCGCCAGCAATCCCGCCGCGACTCGCCCCCGATCCGTCAGGTGAAAGGCACGCGCATTCCCCGAGGTCGCGGCGCGCAAAACGTCCGCAAGCGGCATCCCGGCCTCCGCCATCAGCTCCATTTCGCGCGCATTCCCGCCATGCGCGAAAACCCCGACATCGCCCCCCATGCAAATCGGCACCCCGACCGACCGCGCCAGCGCGAACGCCGCGCGGTTCTCCGCCACCGCCGCCGGAACCGGATCGCCCCCGCTCCAGCCGCGATAGCGCGAGACCGCATCCGACGCCGCAAGCGTCGGACACAAAGCGATGTTGCGCGCCGCCATCGCGCGGAAGATCTCGACCGTCCCGCCATAGCCATGCTCGATCGTATCCGCCCCAGCGCCAATCGCGCGGCGCATCCCCTCGGGCGTCGAGGTGTGGACCGCGACGGTCCGCCCCGCATCGTGCGCGGCGGCGACCGCGGCGGTCATTTCGGCCTGAGAGAAGGTCGCGCGGCTCGGCTCGCCCGGCCCCCAGCGATAGTCGCCGTAGAGCTTCACCACATCCGCCCCCGCGGCGATCTGGCTGCGCACCACCCGCACCACGTCATCGACCCCGCTCGCTTCCTCCGCGCCCTGCGGCACGGCGACGCCGGGCTCATACCCCTTGGGCCCATAGGCCCCCTTCGCAACGATCGCGCGCGTCGCCACCAGCATCCGCGGCCCCGGCACGATCCCCTGCGCGATCGCCTGTTTCAGCCCGACATCGGCATACCCCGCCCCCTCGGTCCCGAGATCGCGCTCGGTGGTGAACCCCGCGAGCAGCGTGGCACGCGCGCTCACCGTCGCACGCGCGGTGCGCAGCGCAAGCGGTTCGTGAAGCACCTGATCGTCCCACGACGTCTCGTTATAGGGGTGGAGGAACAGATGGCCGTGCCCCTCGATCAATCCGGGCAGCAGCGTCTCGCCGGGCAAATCGATCGTCTCCGCGCCACCCGGCACCGCCAGCGCAGGCCCGACCGCGACGATCCGGTCGCCCGTCACCAGCACCTGCCAGCCCGCGTGCGCGACCGGATCGACCCCGTCGAACACCGCCGCCGGACGCAACAGGATCGTGCGCGGCGGCACCGGGGAAGCGCCGGTTGCCAGCAGCGCCAGTGCGATCACCCATTTCATCCCCGTCTCCCTGAAACTTGTCGCGCGCCAGAATGCCCGATAGCGTCCCCCGCATGGATACCGACGCCCCCGTTCCGCGCAAGCGCGCTGCCCCGTTCCTGTTGCTCGCGTTGCTCGCCACCGCCGCCGCGCCCGCGCCGGAACAGGCGCGCTGGAAGGCCGAGGCAGCACGAGTCACGATCACGCGCGACACCTGGGGGATCGCGCATGTCCGCGGCAGGACTGACGCGGACGCGGTGTTCGGCGCAATCTACGCGCAGGCCGAGGACGATTTCGCACGGATCGAGGCGAATTACCTGACCGCCCTTGGCCGCACCGCAGAGGCCGAGGGCGAGACCGCCTTATGGGCCGACCTGCGCCAGCAACTTTACGCCGACCCTGCCGATCTTCAGGCGCGCTACGCCGCAAGCCCGGCCTATCTTCGCAGCCTGATGCAGGCGTGGGCGGACGGCCTCAACTTCTACCTCGCGACACACCCGCAGACCCGCCCCAAGGTGCTTACCCGGTTCGAACCGTGGATGGCGCTGTCGTTCACCGAGGGCAGCATCGGCGGCGACATCGAGCGGATCTCGCTGACCGACCTCGCCGCCTTCTACGGCGGCCAGCGGGTCGCTTTCGCGCAGGAGGACACAGGCCCCTTCCCGCGCGAACCGCGGGGATCGAACGGAATCGCGATCGCCCCGCGCAACACCGTCGACGGCCACGCACTGCTGCTGATCAACCCGCATACCAGTTTCTACTTCCGCGCCGAACTGCAGATGACGAGCAACGAGGGCCTCAACGCTTACGGCGCGTCGACCTGGGGGCAGTTCTTCATCTATCAGGGCTTCAACGAGAAAGCGGGGTGGATGCACACCTCCTCCGGCGTCGACAATGTCGACACCTTCGCCGAGACGATCACCCGCAGCGGCGACGCGATCACTTATCGCTATGGCAGCGAGCAGCGCCCGATCACGACGCGGCGGATCACGCTGGCGTATCGCAAGGCGGACGGCACCCGCGCCACGCGCAGCTTCACCACCTACGCTTCGCACCACGGCCCGATCATCGCCGAGCAGGGCGGCAAGTGGATCGCGCAAGGGCTGATGTGGAAACCCGTCCCCGCGCTCGAACAGAGCTGGCTGCGCACAAAGGCGCAGGATCTGGCGAGCTACATGCGCGTGGCCGAGCGGCAGGCCAATTCGTCGAACGACACGCTGTTCGCGGATTCGACCGGGGCGATCGCCTATCTCCACCCGCAGTTCGTCCCCGTCCGCAGCGATGCCGTCGATTATAGCAGGACCGTCGACGGTGCCGATCCCGCGACCGACTGGAAGGGCCTCCACGGCGTCGCCTCCCTTCCCAATGCGATCAACCCGAAGGTCGGATGGGTTCGCAACACCAACGATTCGCCGTGGGGCGCGGCCGGGCCGGACAGTCCCCGGGCCAGGGACTATCCACGCTATATGGACACGTTCGGCGAGAATGCGCGCGGCGTGCATGCCGACCTGCTGCTCACCGGGCGTCACGACTTCACCCCCGAGCGCCTGATCGCGGCAGCTTACGACAGCTACCTTCCCGCCTTCGCCCGCCTGATCCCGCCGCTGATCCGGGCGTATGACGGCTTGCCCGCGAAGGACCCGCGCCGCGTGCGGCTCGCCGGGCCGATCGGCGCGCTGCGGACATGGGACTATCGCTGGGGCGTGGAGTCGGTGCCGACCACGCTCGGCGTGCTGTGGGCGGGCAAGATGTGGCGCGAGGCGGGGAGTTTCGTCCAGGCCGAGCAGATCAACGTCCCCGATCATATCGCAAAGGACATCCCGGACACCCGCAAGCTCGATGCGCTCGGCGAGGCGGCGGACCAACTCACCCGCGATTTCGGGACGTGGCAGGTCGGCTGGGGCAAAATCAACCGCTTCCAGCGACTCGACGATTCGATCCAGCCGCACTTCGACGATGCGAAGCCAAGCATCCCGGTCCCCTTCACCTCTGCGCAATGGGGCAGCCTCGCCTCGTTCGGCGCGCGACCGTATGCCAACACCACGAAATTGTACGGATCGAGCGGCAACAGCTTCGTCGCGGTGGTCGAGTTCGGCCCGAGGCTGCGCGCCTGGGCGGTGACCGCGGGGGGCGAGAGCGGCGACCCGGCGTCGCCGCATTTCCGCGATCAGGCCGAACGCTATGCCGGTGGCGCGCTGCGCCCCGTGTATTTCTACCTGGCCGATCTCGCGGCGCATACAGAACACCGGTATCGGCCTGGAATGCAGCGCTGAGCACTTGCGCCGCTGCGGGACAATTGGGCCCCAAACTACAATTACTGTAGCCAGCCTGTCGGCTCACCTTGCGGTGCACCCGGAAAATCGGCATGTTGCGCACGATAATTACCCCTCTTGAGGTTGGTGGTTTATTCCGATAACACAGTGCTACGAGCACGGTTGCCCTTGCGGGTGGCATGGGTGGGGGCTGGGTCGAAAGACCTTTGAGATCTGGATTGGCTCAGATGAATTACGAGACGCGCGCGATCGGCACTGAGGAGCTCCGCGGGTTGCCGGGTCCGGATACGCCACGGCGGGGCCGTCGGGGCATCATCGTCGCGGTCGTGGCGGTCGTTCTGATCGCCCTGGTTGCCGGCTATTTCCTGCTTGGCCATTCCAAGCCCGCCGCCAAGGCGGTCGAACAGCTCCCGCTCGTCTCGGTCGTCGTTCCCGGACGCTCGACCGTGGCGCGCGTCGTCTCCGCGACGGGGTCGCTCGCAGCAAGGCGCGAGATGCCGGTCGGCGTCGCCGGCGACGGCGGGATGGTGACGCGCGTGCTGGTCGAACCCGGCCAATGGGTCGGCAAGGGCCAGGTCCTCGCGCTGGTCGACCGCTCGGTCCAGACGCAGACCGCCGCCTCGCTCAACGCACAGATCGCGGTCGCACGGTCGGACGCGGCGATCGCGCAATCCGAACTCGACCGCGCGCAGACGCTGGTCACCCGCGGCTTCCTCTCCAAGGCGGACCTCGAGCGCAAGGCAGCGACCCGCGACGCCGCGCTCGCGCGCGTCAAGGTCGCGCAGGCGACGCTTGGCGAAGCGAATGCGCGCACCAGCCGGCTCGATATCCGCGCCCCCGCCGCCGGCCTCGTGCTGACCCGCGCGGTCGAGCCCGGGCAGATCGTCGGTCCGGGGACGGGCACGCTGTTCCGCCTCGCCGAGGGCGGCCAGATGGAGATGCGCGCGCAGATCAGCGAAGCCGACTTGCGCGGTCTGCGGATCGGCGCGCGTGCGCAGGTGACCCCGGTCGGCGGAAGCGAGAGCTTTACCGGCGACGTGTGGCAAGTGTCCCCCGTCATCGACCCGCAAAGCCGTCAGGGAATCGCGCGGATTTCGCTCGCGTATAATCCCGCGTTGCGACCCGGGGGCTTCGCCTCCGCTTCGGTCATCGCGGGCTCGACCGACGTGCCGCAGCTCCCCAATTCGGCGATCCAGAGCGACGACAAGGGGAATTTCGTGTACGTGATGGGTGCGGGCGACAAGATCGTCCGACGCGCGATCAAGGTGGGCGAAGTGTCGGACAAGGGCGTTTCAATCGTCGAGGGGCTTAACGGCACCGAACAGGTCGTCCTGTCGGCGGGTGCGTTCCTGACCCCCGACCAGAAGGTCAAGCCGACGCGGGTCGCGGCGGCATCGGCGAACCAGAGGTAAGCACCATGAGCTTCCGGAACATCTCGGCCTGGTCGATCCGCAACCCGGTCCCGTCGCTGGTCCTGTTCTTCATGCTGACGCTGGCCGGGATCGTCAGCTTCATGCGGCTCGACGTCAACAATCAGCCCGACATCGATTTTCCGGTCGTCATCGTCGAGATCAGCCAGCCCGGTGCCGCGCCGACCGAGCTCGAGACCCAGGTCACGCAACGGGTCGAGGCGGCGCTTCGCAGCCTGCAGGGGATCGACGAGATCGATTCGACCGTCACCGAGGGCCAGTCCGAAACCGTCGTCCAGCTCGCGATCGGCACGCCGATCGACCGTGCGGTCGAGGACGTCCGCTCGGCGGTCGCGCAGATCCGCAGCAACCTCCCCGACGGTATCCTCGAGCCGCAGATCATGCGCGCCAACACCACCGGAAACGATCTCGCGAGCTATGCCGCGATCAGCACCGACATGACGGTCGAGCAGCTGAGCTGGTACATCGACAACAACGTCGCCAAGGAACTGCTGTCGGTCCCCGGGCTCGCCGGCGTCCAGCGCAACGGCGGCGTCGACCGCGAGATCCGCGTCATCCTCGATCCCGCCAAGCTTTCCGCGCACGGCCTGACCGCGTCGCAGGTCAACCAGCAGTTGCGGCAGGTCAATCTGAATGCCGCGGGTGGCCGCGCACAGCTCGCCGGGTCGGAGCAATCGGTCCGCGTCCTCGGCAACGCGCAGAGCGCCTACCAGCTCGGCCAGACGCAGATCGCGACCGGCATGGGGCAAACGCTCAAGCTCACCGATCTCGGCAGCGTGCAGGATCTGTACGCGGAGCAGCGTTCGTCGTCCGCGCTCAACGGCCAGCAGGTGCTGTCGTTCGATTTCCAGCGCGCCAAGGGCGCGTCGGACGTGACCGTGTTCGAGGAGGCCGAGAAGAAGCTCGCGGCGCTCGAGGCGCGCAACCCGAAGGTGCATTTCAAACGCATCTCGGACAGCGTCAAATATACCAAGCAGCAATATGATTCGGCGATGGAAGCGATGGTCGAGGGCGCGGCGCTCGCGGTCGTCATCGTGTTCGTCTTCCTGCGCGACTGGCGCTCGACGATCATTTCGGCGCTCGCCATCCCGCTGTCCGCGATCCCGACCTTCTGGGTGATGGACCTGCTTGGCTTTACGCTCAACAACATGACGCTGATGGCGCTCAGCCTCGTCGCGGGCGTGCTGGTCGACGATGCGATCGTCGAGATCGAGAACATCGTCCGCCACATGCGCATGGGCAAGTCCGCCTATCAGGCGTCGATCGACGCGGCCGACGAGATCGGGCTCGCGGTGCTCGCGACGACGATGGCGATCGTTGCGGTGTTCCTCCCCGTCGGGTTGATGCCCGGTATCTCGGGGCAGTTCTTCAAGAATTTCGGGCTGACCGTAGTTGCCTCGGTACTGATGAGCCTCGCGGTCGCGCGTCTCATCACGCCGATGCTCGCCGCCTATTTCCTCAAGGCGCAGGGCGAGGCCTCACACGGCGAGGGCTGGATCATGGACCGCTACATGGCGATCCTCCGCTGGACGCTGCTGCATCGCTGGTCGGCGATCCTCGGCGGGGCGCTCGCCTTCGCGGCGACGATCTATCTGTTCATGTCGATCCCCGCGACCTTCCAGCCGCTCCGCGACAGCGATTCGAGCACCGCGACGATCGAGATGGTGCCCGGAACGACGCTTGCCGAAACCAAGGCGGTCGTCGCGCAGGTCGCAGCGATCCTGCAGAAGCAACCGAGCATCGAATCGGTTTATTCCCGTGCCTTCGTCGGCAACGGTCGCGTCACTGCGATCTTCAAGCCGAAGAACGAGCGCACGATGAAAAGCTACGAGTTCGAGCGCGCGCTCGCGCCGACGCTCCAGACTATCCCCGACGCGCGAGTCTCGTTCCGCTCGTCGAGCGGCTGGGGCAGCGCCGGGCGTGCGCTGACGATCACGCTCGGCAGCGACGATCCCAAGCTGCTCGCCGAAACCGGCGCGAAGCTGGTCGAGCAGATGAGCAAATTGCCCGATCTGGTCGCGCCGCGGGTTAGCGGCGATCTCAAGCGTCCCGAAATCGTCATCACGCCGCATATGGATCTCGCCGCGAGCATGGGCGTGACGACGGCCGCGATGTCGACCGCGATCCGGATCGCGACGCTTGGCGACATCGATCAGAACAGCGCAAAATTCTCGCTGTCCGACCGGCAGATCCCGATCCGCGTCGCGCTCGACCAGGATTCGCGCCAGCGGCTGTCGACGATCCAGAACCTGCCGGTGCAGACCGCAAGCGGCGGCTCGGTCCCGTTGAGCGTCGTCGCGGATATCGGCTTCGGCGCAGGCCCGACCAAGATCGAACGCGTCGCACAGCAGCGCCAGCTGACGATCGGCGCGGATCTTGCCCCCGGCGTCGTCAGCGGGACCGCACAGAAGGAAATCCACGCGCTTCCGCTGTTCAAGACGATGCCGATCGGGGTCAAGGAACTCGTCCTCGGTGAATCGAAGTGGCAGGTCGAGCTGATCCAGAACTTCATCATCGCGCTGGTGGCGGGGATCTTCCTGCTCTTCGCGGTGCTGGTGCTGCTGTATCGCCGTCTCCTCCCGCCGTTCATCAACATCATGTCGTTGCTGGTCGCGCCGCTCGGCGGGTTGCTCGGCCTTGCCGTCACCGGAACGCCGATCTCGATGCCGGTCTATATCGGGCTGATCATGCTGCTCGGGATCGTCGCGAAGAACTCGATCCTGCTGATCGACTTCGCGCTCGAGGAGATG
>CAZNQA010000049.1:0-25939 GCA_964575105.1 uncultured Stakelama sp. | reverse complement strand
TGGTCGGGCGTGGCGGCGACGATAGGCTTCATTCCGGCATCCTCGGTTCGTCATCTCGTAAGTGCCTGCGAAAATTAAGAACACGTCCGCTACCGCGATGAAATGCGCCACCTGGTAAAGGGGAGTGCCGTGCTGAGGCACACCGGAACGAACGCGCTGAAGCTTTGCGTGCACATATGCCTCAGCAGACGGACCGCAAACGCCCAACTCACGTCGTTCACGGCTATTTTCATCGCCCCCAAAAGCGGACATAGCCGACGTTGCAAAAGGGGTCCTTTTGCGACGGCAGCATTAGCTCGAATATGGTCCTTTGAAGCGCTAAACATCATCGTCACGGGGAGATGATCGGCATGAAGATACGAAGGCTGACCTTAGCGTTGGCTCTCACATACCTGCTGCCAAGTGGGATTGCTTCTGCGGAAGTCCCATTTTGTGGCGGGAGCAACATCGACATTGGCGGCGGGTTCGATCTCACTATGTATATGTTCGATCGATCTCCCGCCTTCGACTTAGAATATGCCGTTCCTGAGGCTGATATCCGCGTTCGGGACTCTGTCGTTGCGGCAAAGCCGATCAAGCTGACATTCGCTGGCTTTGAGGCAAACTCAACGGGAGACCCCCGAATTGGATATGCGCATTTAGATTTGCGCGAGCCACAAGGGCAGAGGTTTGAAGCCGGGGCGATGCAACTCGACTGCGGTGGTGGCACCACGCTTTCAGCATCGTTTTCTTACAGCTCGCCAAGCCTGCCACCTGCACCTGACCGCTTCGATAGCCCGTTTTTTGCCGATCGCGCGAACATTCCAGCCTGCATAAGCGCACTGCAAAAGTCTGGACGTTTTACGCTCGCCTTTTTCCGCACCGGAAGCAGCGCTCCATCGCTGACCCTTCAAGGCGAAGTGCCGCTCCAGAACGCCATTCGAACCGCAAAAAAGCGTTGGAAGCGCTATCTGAAAGAGGCCAACGCTGGCCAATGCCAGATCATGGCCGCACCTCCTCCGCCTTTTTCACGGCTACTGTTGCAAAAGGGTTCCCTTTCGCGACGTCAACCCCAATCAGTAGAATCAGCGGCTTGGACCTTGCAGAAGGCCGTTGCGGAACGTCGGCTTTCTACGAAGCAGAGGCCAAAAGCCGTCTGACCGGAATCCACCACCTACTGCCGTTCAGACCCTTCACGGGCGTCCATGGTGCCCAAAAGGCGACTGGCAGCTTTCGGGCGGTAAAGCGGACAGACCGGAAACGCCCAAACCCGGTCGCTCAGTCTGTACGTGCACGATCCTGAAACCTGCCGTTCGAGCCATCATCAGATTCCCGTTTTCCCATGTCCGGCAGGCAATTTCGGGAAAACTCAATCGGGAACAGATTTTGGGAAAGCGGCTCGTTTGGCGACGATGAAACCACTGCCCCACCAAGCTTTTCCCGCTGTACATTCCTTTTCGGGAGGAGGCCGAAGAGTTAAGGCGTCAACTATGAAGATCATATTCGCCATGCTGCTGGCATCGGTTGTAGCCGGGGTGCAGGCCCAGACAGCGCAAGCACGGTCCAGTGAGAGTGCAACAATGAACGACGCAACAAACGTGATTGCCGTGGATCACACGGGCTTCGCTGTATCGTCTTTGGACGAAGCTATTCAATTTTGGACGGGAGCGCTCGGCTTCACACTTGAGCGACAATCGGAGATGGGGGGCGACTTCCTACATCAGGTGACAGGTGTTGACGATCCAAGCGTGAGAACGGCGATCGTCAGGGCACCAAGCGGTTACGCGGTCGAATTGTTGCAATATTCAAAAGGGCACCAGAATGGAGTGGTGCCTCCCAGCGCGGGGGCGATCGGTGCGGCTCACCTGGCTCTGACCGTGAAAGACATTCATGCCGCCATTGGCCGCGTCGAAGCAGCAGGATGGAAGGCCAAGGGTAGTCCGCTGCCAATCGCGGGTGGTCCACGGAAGGGGACTTTGGTTGCCTACGTTTCAGGCCCCGATCATATCACGATAGAGCTTATGCAGCCGCCAGCCCAGTGATGGGCTTGGGGGAGCTCTCCCGCTTCGCCATCCTTTTCAGGAACGGCAGCTATCGCCAACTGCCTCCTGAAAGCTGCCTGTCCGTTCCCCACCAAAATCGGACGTTCCGGCTTACCTCTGCGAGGTTCAGTGCGAAACTTTTCGCTCGCCGAAAAACCGCTTTCCTACAAGATAGCGCATGTGGTCCAGCCTCTTAGATGCGCCATGAATGTCCAAAACCGCTAACTGTCGATCTTCCGGTCAAGTCGGTTCGACCTGTCTCTCCGCCTGCTCCGTACATCGGCGGCAAGCGCAATCTTTCGCGCCGCCTCTGCGCCCTCATCGATGCGACTCCGCACGATACCTATGTCGAGCCGTTCGTCCGCATGGGCGGGGTGTTCCTCAAACGGACAAGGCAGCTCCGGGCCGAGGTGATCAACGATATCTCGGCGGACGTCACCACCCTCTTCCGGATCCTGCAGCGGCACTACCCGCAGTTCATGGACGTGCTGAAATGGCAGATCACCAGCCGGGCCGAGTTCGACCGGCTGCGCGCGGCCGCGCCGGAAACGCTCACCGACCTCGAACGCGCGGCACGCTTCCTCTATCTTCAGCGGCTGTCGTTTGGGGGCAAGGTCGACGGGCGCTCATTCGGCGTCGATCGGCGGACGCCGGCACGCTTCGTGCCCGTTCATGTGTGTGTCGTGTCGGCGGTGAACGGCGTGGCGGCAATCGTGCTCGGACCGCAAACGCAGTCGCCCGATCCATCGCCGACACCTTGAAGCCGATCATTCAAATGTTTTTGCGATTACTTCCCCCGTCCCGATACAGCAAAATCCCGTCGGATTGTCGACAAACCAGAATGTGATCGAGGACGACATGCCGCGCGCGAGACGTGTGTCCAGAACGCCGAGCGCAAATTTCTGCGTTCAATAGTTCAACCCCCGCCCGCGCCATCTCGGCAATCGGCTGGCGGATCGTCGTCAGTTCGGGCCAGATCGCGGTCGCAAGCGCGGTATCGTCAAACCCGCAGACCGTCAGGTCGCCGGGAATGTTGAGCAGCTTGCGATGCGCGACGCTCACGATCGCCGCGGCCATGTCGTCGTTGCTGGCGAAGATCGCCGACGGCGGATCGGCAAGGTTCAGCAATGCGTCCGCAGCCTCCAGCCCCGAGCGGTAGGTGAACTGCCCTTGCGTTACGTACCGCTCGTCCACCGCTAGACCAGCCTCGCGCATCGCCGAGCGATACCCGTCGAGCCGGCGGGCACTTTCGCTATGGCTTGGATCGCCGACGACGAAACCGATCCGGCGATGCCCGAGCGACAGGATATGCCGCGTCATCGTTTGCGCGGCGGCGAATTCGTCGATGCTGACCGCGAGGAGATCGACCGAGGGCATTCCGCTTCCGATTGCCAGCGCGGGGACGCCTTCGGCGACGATGGCGGCGATCAGTTCCGCTGAGTCACACAGCGGCGACGGCAGCATCAGCCCGTCGACCCCGCCATCGATCAACTGTCGCGCCACAGCGATGGTATGATCGTCGGGCTGGCATCGCTGAACGATCATCTGGACGTTCAAATGGCTCGCCATGTCGACGCCGCCGACCAGCAGCTCGCTGAGATAATTCGCACTGGGATTGGTGAACAACAGTCCGATCCGGATCTGCTGCGCGCCGGTCAGCATCCGCGCGGCAAGGTTCGGCGAATAGTTGAGCTGTTCGATCGCCGCTAAGACACGATCCCGAGTTCCCTCCCGGACCGTCGCTTCCTTGTTGACCACGCGCGAGACGGTCATCGCGGACACCCCAGCGACTGCCGCGACATCGCGGATGGTAGCGGCCTTTGCAGGCCGCAATCCTGGTAGCGGCTTCATTCGTACCCCCGGCGGATGCCGCTACGGTGTTGTACCGTTATGCGCAACAAAGGTCGGGTTCGGTCGCCCAGATATCCCGCCCATGCGAATGTCGCGCAACGATTAGCCTACCGCGTCCTCAACACGTGCGGAGCTTGACCAATTCCGTCCGCTTATTGATGGTATCGGTATCAAAACATGAGAGGGTGCTGAAATGATAGGCTTTACGCGACGGGAGACACTGGTCGGAACGATTGCGGGCGTTGTCGCGGCGCCGCTCGCCGCGCCCCCCCGGGAAACCGCCTCATTGGACGCGATCGCCCGGCGCAAGGGTCTGCGCTTCGGATCCGCGATCGCGTGGGGGGCACCCGGTGCGGACCGCGGATCCTTTGCCAATCCGGCCTATGCTCGCCTCGTATCTTCCGAATGCGGGCTAATTGTTTCCGAAAACGAGATGAAGTGGCAGTGGCTGCGGCCAAGCCCGACGACCTTCGCGTTCGAGCGGTTCGATGCGATCCTTGCCTGGGCGGAGCGCAACCGGCTTGCGGTGCGTGGGCATAACCTGCTGTGGCACCAGCCCAAATGGTTTCCCGTCTGGCTCAACAGCCATAATTTCGGCGCGACCCCGCGACGCGAGGCCGAACGCGTGCTGACCGAGCACATCGACACGGTGCTCGGTCGCTACGGCAAGCGGATTACGAGCTACGATGTCGTCAACGAAGCGGTCCGCCCGGCCGACGGCCTATTGTACGACACCAGTCTCTCGCGGGCGATGGGCGGTGCCGAGCCGACGCTCGACCTCGCTTTCCACACCGCCCGCGCCGCCGCGCCGGGAGCGCAGCTGGTGTATAACGACTATATGAGCTGGGAGCCGGGCAATGCTGCGCACCGTACCGGCGTACTCAAGCTCCTCGAGGGGTTCCGCCGCCGCGGCACGCCGGTCGATACGCTCGGGATCCAGTCGCATCTTGTCACACAGGGGCTCGACGCTCGGGCTAGCGTGGCCAGGCTCGAAACCGACTGGCGGCATTTCCTCGATGCGGTGACGCAAATGGGGTATACCCTGTTGCTCACCGAGCTCGACGTGCGCGACAATGCACTGCCCGCCGACGTCACCGCGCGCGACCGCGCGGTTGCCGATTTCACACGCGCGTATCTCGACGTGACCCTGAGTTACCCTGCGGTGCGCGACGTGCTGAGCTGGGGCCTATGCGACCGCTACAGCTGGATCGAGGGGTTCGAGCCGCGCAAGGACGGCACGCGTCGTCGCCCGACGCTGTACGACACACAGTTCCGCGCCAAACCGATGCGCGAGGCGGTCGCCGCCGCCTTTGCCGCGGCGCCGTCCCGCTGAAGGGTGATGGGCCGGGGGACGTACCGCCCCCCGGCCCCACCGATCAGAAGTTACCGCGCAGGATGAACGAGAAACGGCGGTCGTTGACGAAATAGGACCGCGGCGCGAGCGTGTTCGGATCACCGCTATATGCCTGGAGCGTCTTGGTCACCGAGTTGGTGAGGTTGACGCCCTGGACCCCGATCTTCACATATTTGTTGAGGTTGAGGAACGCCGAGGCATCGAGCTGGCCCGCCGCATCCTGGAAGATTGACGTATAGGGGTAGATCACGTCGGCGGCGGTCAGCAGATATTTGGACCGCCAGTTATACGCCGCGCGGACCGAGACCGGGCCCTTTTCGTAGAACAAGGTCGCGTTGACGTTGTGCTTGGACAGGCCTTCGAGCGGCAAGCTGCCGGTCTTGGTCTGCGCCGCGACGTTGGTCACCGGCGATCCGCCATTCAGGAACGAGTTGGGCAACCCGTTGCTCTGAATGAACGTATAGTTGCCGGTAAAGCCGAAGCCGCTGAGCAGTCCGGGCAAGAAGTTAAACGTCTGCTGATAGGCGACTTCCGCGCCCTTGACCTTACCGTGCCCGGAGTAGTTGGCTGGCCCGCGGGTCAGCAGGTCGAACGTCTGGCCGTTGTTGGTGAGCGGGAGGCTGACCAGCGACTGGTAGAAGAAGCCGCTGATGTCCTTGTAGAACACGTCCGCTGTCAGCGACCCGACCCGCGAGAAATACCATTCCGCGGTGATGTCGAACTGCCATGCGGTGGCAGGCTTCAGATACGGATTGCCGACCTGGCTCTGGAAGTTGCCATTTCCGTCGATCGAGATCTGCTGGAAATTGCGCACCAGATTGGTGTCCGGACGAGTCAGCACCTTCGAGCCTGCAAAGCGCAGCAAGAGCTGCGGCGTGAGGCCGACCTTGAGGTTCACACTCGGCAGCCAGTAGGTGTAGTCGTTCGATGCCTGACCCAGCACGATCGTCGGGTTGGGCGCGGCAAACTGCTGCAGGCGGGCATAGCCGGCCGCCCCGAGCAGACAGACGCCACCGGGAGCCGCGGGCGTATAGCCGGCCGGGAGGTTAGTCGGTGCCGCGGGGACGCACCGGCTCTGGTACGAGTCCGCGATCCCGAGCGTCGACTGGCTCGGGATGATGCTGCCGCCGAAGTTGTCCATGCCGGTATGGACGTAGCGAACCCCAACGTTGCCCGCGATGTCGAGGCCTTGGATCAGCGTCTTGGTAGCGAACGAGGTCATCACATAGGCGGAACTGTCGCGCTGATGCACGCGCGTGACTTCATTCGGGAGGTACGGAGAGTCCGATCCGACCCCGGCACGCAGTGCGGCGGGCGACCAACGCGTCGAAGGCGTGCACGGCGGATTTGTCGGTGCCGCAGTGGGCGGACACTGACTGGCCGCACCGGCTGCCTCGATCTGGTTGATGAACCCGACGGTCTTGTCGTACCCCTCGATCATGTTGCCGTTGTAATAATAGGCACCGGCCGGCCCCGGGGTCGCGCCTCGGAAGAAGTTGTTGAAGTTGTTGAAGCTGGCGTTACCGCCGTTGACCTGATTGATCGACACCGGGGTGCCGGCCCAGACTTCGCTGAGCATGCCCCAGTTATAGGCCGAATATTTCACGGTCTGGTCGCGGTCGGCATAGCGTGCGCCGAACCGGATCTTGTCGATGAAGCTGCCGTCGACGTCATAGGTGACATCGCCCTTGAACTGGAACTCCTTGCCGCGGCTGTCTTCGAAATGGTCCATCGCCGCGCGCCAGAATTCGACGTTCGGATCACCGAAATATTGCGCGTCGGTCGCGTTGACCAGCGCCGGGTTGGCCGGCCCTGCCCATGCTGCCGCCAGCGTCGCCGGCTTGTGCGAGACGACGGTCGGCAAATTGCCGGTCAGGTTCAGCTCCTGGTCGGCATAGGTCTCGCCAAAGATATTGAGCTGGCTGACCTGATGGTGCGACTCGGTGTAATCGGCGTCGAGTGCGATGTGCAGCCGCTCGGTCGGGTGGAGCAAAGCATTCAGGCCGTAATCGTTGACCGTATTCTGCTCGTACGACTGCCCGCGCGACAGCGAGATCGGCGCGCCGCCGGTCGGGATGAACGTCTGGAGCGGCGTCCCGCTCAGGTTGCTGCGATAGCCGGTTCCCGGCGTCGTGATGTAGCCGCTCTGGAACAGGCCGTTGGCGTCATATTTGTAGTTGGTGAACTGCCCGACCGGGCATTGCGCGCGCACGGTGCCCGAATTGACGTCGGTAGGGTTGGTCAGCGGACCGGCGTTGTTCTGCTGGCAGCCGATCGGATAGGTGCTGTATTCCGACAGATCGGGCGCGGCCTCGAACGTATGCTCGTCCGACAGGTTGGTGGTGTGCGAGCGGATGTACTGGCCGGTCAGCAGGAAGCGCCGGTCCTTTGATTCGAATTGCGCGGCTACCGCGATGCCGTCGCGCTTGCGATCAAACTCCTGCGTGCGATACTGCCCGCCGAGCGGCGAATACAGGCCGGACTGCGGATCGGCGAAACCGTCCGCCCCCGCGCCGGACGCTGCGCCGCACGCTGCGTTCGCAGCTGGCAAGGTCGTCGTGTCGGAATTGCCCGGCAACGGGTTGCGACAGATCGTCGTGCCGCCCTGGCTCTGATACGTCACCAGCGAATTGTCGCGCGCCTGGAAATTGGTGATCTGCAACCCGTCGGCGCGGCTGCGGACGCGCGAATAGGAGACGTCGCCGAGCAGGCCGAACCGGCCGACAGCGGTATCCCAGGTGTTGCTGACCAGGATCGACCCGGTCGGGGTCCACTTCTTGCGCAAGTCGCCATAGCTCGCTTGGCTATCGACGCCGACATGGAAGCCCTTGTTGTCGAACGGCTTGCGCGTGTTGAGGTTGACCGTGCCCGCAAGCCCGCCCTCGATCGAGGCGGCGGTGACGTTCTTGTACACCTCGACTGATCCCAGCAATTCGGCGGGGACGTCGGAGAAATTGAGCGACTGGCCGCCGATCCCGGCGGAAAAAGCGTCACGCCCGTTAAATTCCGACCGGACGAAGTTGAGACCACGGATGACCACGCCCGAGCCTTCGACCGAGAAATGGTCGGGATCGTTCGAGGCTGCGAAGCGGCTGATCGACACGCCCGGCACGCGCTGGAGCGCTTCGGTGACCGAGCGATCGGGCAAGGCACCGATGTCCTGCGCGGTGATCGCGTCGACCACCGTGTCGGAATTGCGCTTGATGTTCTGCGCGTTGGCGAGGCTCTGGCGGATCCCGGTCACGACGATGTCGTCGGGATCCTTGCCGTTGTTCTTGGGGGTGGCGGTCTGCCCGTCGACGCTCGAGGTTTCGCTGGAGGAGGTCGGCGTCCCGGCGGTGCCGGCGGTGCCCTGCCCGGCAACGGCCCCCGTCTGCGCCTGCGCGGCATTGGCCATCGCGACACATAAGGCCGTGGCGGATGCGCCTTGAAGAAAACGAACAAGATGACGGACAGCCGCCGTCGGTGGCGCAAATCGGCGCATTCAGGACCCCTTCTGGAACGACGCTGTGTTCGCGTCTGCTATTCTGACCCCGCCACCGGTTTCCGGTGTGCGTTCATCATGTTTGCGGTAACATAATTTGAAAATCAAACGCTAAGTTTCGCAGATTGTGACAAAACTGCCACGCCGGCGAAACAATCCGTCAGCGGTTGACGCGACGCGTGGAATCAACCAGCAATCATGGGAGCGCAAGCATAAGGCGCATGTGGAGAGCAGCGATGCCGTCGACGGCGGAAGCAAAAGTGCGGGTCGTGGTGGTCGGCGGTGGGACCGCCGGCTGGATGACCGCTGCCGCGCTCGCGCGACTTCTGCCGGGTCACTGTTCGGTCCATCTAGTTGAATCCGAAGCGATCGGCGTGGTCGGCGTCGGCGAGGCGACGCTGCCGCATATCCGGGCGTTCAACGACCGCCTCGGAATCGACGAGGCCGAGTTCATGGCGCGGACGCGGGCGACGTTCAAACTCGGCATCGAGTTCCGCGACTGGGGACGGATCGGCGACAGCTACATCCATCCATTCGGCACCTTCGGGCGCGGATCAGGCGCGGTCGACTTCCACCATTATTGGACGCGGCTGCTGCGCGAGGGGAAACCGCTGCCGTCGCTCGACAGCCTCTCTTATGCCTGCACGCTCGCGCGCGGCGGCAAGTTCGAGCGGCCCGCGACCGACCGGACACTCGCGGGGACCTATGGCTATGCCTATCAGTTCGACGCGCTGCTGTTCGCGCCGTATCTGCGCCAGATCGCCGAGGAAAGTGGCGCACGCCGCACCGAGGGCACCGTCGCCAGCGTCGAGCGCGATGGCGAAAGCGGCGATATCCGGGCGATCGTGCTCGACAGCGGCGAACGGATCGAAGGCGACCTGTTCGTCGATTGCTCGGGGTTCCGCTCGCTCCTTCTAGGGGCGGCGCTCGAGGAACCGTTCGTCGACTGGTCGCACTGGCTGCCGACCGATCGCGCGGTCGCGATGCCGTGCCGGACCCGCACCGCAGTTACGCCCTACACCAGCGCGATCGCGATGCCGTCGGGCTGGCGCTGGCGCATCCCGCTGCAGCACCGCACGGGCAACGGCTATGTCTATGCGAGCGCGTTCGTCTCAGACGACGACGCCCGCCATGCGCTGGAGACGGCGGTCGAGGGCGAAGCGCTTGCCGCGCTGCGGGTGCTGCGGTTCAAGGCCGGGCGGCGGCGGCGTAGCTGGGTCGGTAATTGCGTCGCGATCGGGCTGGCGAGCGGGTTCCTCGAACCGCTCGAATCGACCAGCATCTATCTCGTCCAGCAAGCGATCACCGCGCTGATCGAGCTGTTTCCCGAGCGCCACATCAGCGCGACCGACCGCGACGAATTCAACCGCGTGATCGACCTCGAATATGACCGGATCCGCGATTTCCTGATCCTCCATTATCACGCTACGACGCGCAGCGATTCCCCCTTCTGGGACTATGTCCGCACGATGCCGATCCCGGACACGCTGTCCGAGAAGCTCGAGCTGTGGCGCACTCGCGCGCGGATCGTGAAATATCGCGAGGGGGTGTTTCTCGATCCGAGCTGGGTCGCGGTCTATCTCGGCCAAGGGATCGTGCCCGAGGGCTGGGATCCGCGCGTCGACACGGTCGCGACCGACGCGCTGCTGGCGAGCGTAGAGGCGTTGCGGGCCGAGATCGAGGGCGATGTCGCGCGCCGCCCCGATCACCGCAGCTTCATCGAACGCTATTGCGCGATGGCGCAAGCTGCCTGATGCGCGGCGAGCGGCTCGAACGGATCGTGGTGGCGGGCGGCGGCATCACCGCCTGGTGCGCCGCCGCCGCGCTGAAAAGGCGTGCGCCGTTCCTCGACGTGACGATCCTCGCGTGCACGCCGTCGCCAGACGCCCTCGCCGACCGGATCGCCTGCACCCTGCCCTCGCTGCTGGGGTTTCAGGAGGATCTCGGGATCGGCGTCGCCGACGGGATCGTGCGGACCGGCAGCGGCTATCGGCTGGGAACGCTGTTCTCAGGTTGGGCGGATGGGTTGCCGGACTATGTCCACGCTTATGGCCGCTACGGCGCATCGTTCGGGCCGACCGCCTTCCATCTCCACTGGGTGCGATCGGCGCAAGACGGGACCGCAGAACCGTTCGACAGCCACTCGCCCGCCGCCGCGCTCGCGCGTGCCGGACGATTCGTCCCGCCGACCGCCAATTCGCCGTTCGCCGACCACGAATTCGGCCTGACGCTCGACTTGCCCCGCCACGCGACGATGCTGCGCGCGTTCGCGCTGCACGTCGGCGTTCGCGAGATCGTGGGCGAGATCGCCGGGGTGACGCTGGAGGCCGACAAGTCCATCGCGGCGGTCGATCTGGTCGATGGTTCCGCGTTGACCGCCGACCTGTTCATCGATGCGACCGGCCCCGAAGCATGGCTGCGCGGTGCGATCGAAGCGGTGCGCGACGACTGGAGCGCGTGGCTCCCATGCGACCGCGTGCTGCTCGCCGAACCGGGCGGGGAGCCGGCGGTGCTCACCACCGTCACCGCGCATCAGGCAGGCTGGCACTGGTCGAGTGGCGGACAGGCGGGCTTTGCCTATGCGTCGGGCGCGATCAGCGACGGTAAGGCGGCGCGCGTCCTTCGCAACGCTTCGGGTGCCACGCCGGGCGAACCGATCCGGATTCGCCCCGGCACGCGCCCGCAGCCGTGGCAGCGCAATTGCCTCGCGATCGGCGATGCGGCGACCGAGATCGAGCCGCTCGAATGGTGCAACCTCCACCTCGCGCTCAGCGCGATCGACCGGCTGATCACGATGCTCCCCGGCCGTGTAGCGACCCCTGTCGAGGTGGCCGAGTTCAATCGCCAGACGCACGCCGAGGCCGAACGCGTCCGCGACTTCCTCGCGATGCATTACCGCACCGCACGGCGCGACGATCCGCTGTGGCGCGCGCTCGCCGCAACCGAACCGCCCGCCAGCCTCGCGCATACGCTCGCGCAATTCGCGGAACGCGGTCGCCTCCCGTTCCACGAGGAAGAGACGTTCGCGCGCGACAGCTGGGCCGCCGTGCTGATCGGCCAGGGCTTCCTGCCGCGCCGCGTCGACCCGCTCGTGTCCGCGATCCCCGCCGCCGCGGTACGCGCGGCGATGGCGCGCCAGACCGCCGCGATTGCCGCCGCTTTACCCAATGTTCCAACCCACGCCGCCTATCGTGCGGCCCAGACGAGACGCCTCACCCGATGAACGAGCATTCGATCCGCCGCGTCGTCATCGTCGGCGGGGGCACCGCCGGCTGGATGGCCGCCGCCGCCTTCGCCCGCTTCCTCAACAACGGTTATACCCAGGTGACACTGGTCGAATCCGAGGAGATCGGCACGGTCGGGGTCGGCGAAGCGACGATCCCGCCGTTGATCAATTTCAACCAGATGCTGGGGCTGGACGAGAATGCGTTCCTCGCGGCGACCGCGGGGACGTTCAAGCTCGGGATCGAATTCGTGAATTGGGGGGCGATCGGCGAGCGGTACTTCCATCCGTTCGGCACCTATGGGCACGATTTGCAGGGCATCCATTTCCACCAGTTCTGGCTGCGCGAAAAGGCGCGGCGGCCGATCGAGGATATCGCGGCCTGGTCGATGAGCGCGATGGCGGCGCGGCACGGCACCTTTGGCCGCGCGAACGAGGACGCGCGCTCGCCGGTCCGCGAGCTGTTCTACGCTTTCCATTTCGACGCCTCGCTCTATGCCCGCTACTTGCGCGACTATGCCGAAAAGGCGGGGATCGTTCGGGTCGAGGGCAAGATCGCCACCGTCGCGCAGCGTCCCGGGGATGGCTATGTCGAGGCGGTGACGCTGGAGGATGGGCGGCAGGTCGAGGGCGACCTGTTCATCGACTGCTCGGGCTTCCGCGGCCTGCTGATCGAGGAAACGCTCCACACCGGCTATGAAAGCTATGCGCACTGGCTGCCGTGCGACCGCGCGGTCGCGGTGCCGTGCGCGCTGCCTAGACCGGGCGAACCCGATCCGTTCACGCGCTCGACCGCGCATCAGGCGGGGTGGCAATGGCGGATCCCGTTGCAGCACCGGATGGGCAACGGCCTCGTCTATTGCAGCGACTATCTCGACGACGATGCCGCCGAGACGCAATTGCTCGCCAGCCTCGAAGCCGAGCCGCTCGCCGACCCGCGCCGGTTGCGCTTCACCGCGGGGCGTCGCCGCGCATGCTGGAACCGCAACGTGGTGGCGCTCGGCCTGTCGAGTGGGTTCATCGAGCCGCTCGAATCGACCAGCATCCATCTCGTCCAGGCGGGGATCCAGCGGCTGCTCGCGCTGTTCCCCGACACGCGCTTCGACCCGACCGAGCGCGACGAGTTCAACCGCCAGATGCACGACCTGTACGAGGACGTCCGCGACTTCATCATCCTCCACTACAAGGCCACCCGCCGCGACGATTCGCCTTTCTGGAACAAGGTGCGGACGATGGAGATCCCCGACAGCCTGCAACACAAGATCGACCTGTTCGCTGGCAAGGGGCGGCTGTTTCGCGAGGGCTACGACCTGTTCACCAGCCCGAGCTGGGTCGCGGTGTGCCTCGGCCAGGGGATCGTCCCCAAGAGCTGGGAGCCCGCCGCCGATGCGCTCGACGAGCAGAAGGTCGCGGTCGCGCTCGAACAGATGCGGCGCGGCTATCTCAACACCGCGCAACGCCTGCCGACGCACGGCGACTTCCTGCGGCGGACCGCGCCCTCGCCGCTTGCCGCGCCCGCCCTTGCTCCAGCGCCCACGCCAAAGGACGACGTGCCGTTCTTCTCCTTCACCGCGGACTCGCCGTTCGATGTCGGTGGCGGTGGATCACTGCTGTGACGCGGGCATGACTGGCCTCGCAACCCCCGCCCTGATCGCGGAACTCCATGGCATCGACCGCGCGCGGTTCGATACCGAGATCCGCGCCGCCGCCCAGCCGGTCGTGCTGCGCGGACTTGCCGCCGACTGGCCTGCGGTCCGCGCCGCGCGGAAGTCGGACGAGGCGCTGATCGGTTATCTCAAGACCTTCAGCCATCCCGAGCCGGTCGGCGCGATCGTCGGCGCGCCTGAGATCGAGGGTCGCTTCTTCTACGAACCCGGTCTCACTGCGCTCAATTTCACCCGCGGCCGTTCCCCGCTCGATCCGCTGCTCGACCGGCTGCTACGCGATCGCGCCGTCGAGCGTCCCTATGCGATCGCGGTCCAGTCGATCCCGGCACACGACCTGCTCCCCGGTTTCGCTGCGGCGAATGCAATCGATCTGGTCGATCCGACGGTCGTGCCGCGGCTGTGGCTTGGCAATGCGATCCGTGTCGCGACGCATTACGATCTGATGGAAAATATCGCGGTCGTCGTCGCTGGCCGCCGCCGCTTCACGCTGTTCCCGCCCGATCAGGTCGGCAATCTCTACATGGGTCCGTACGAACTGACCCCCGCCGGCACGCCGGTCAGCATGGTCGACCCGGACGCGCCCGATCTTGAGCGCTATCCGCGCTTTGCCGAGGCGATGGCGCATGCCTTCGAGGCGACGCTCGAGCCCGGCGACGCGCTCTACATTCCGTTCCACTGGTGGCATGCGGTCGCCTCGCTCGCGCCGGTGAACGTGCTGTGCAATTACTGGTGGGACCCGGCACCGGCGGGGATGCCCAACCCGTATGACGCGCTGTTGCTCTCGCTCTTCGCTTTGCGGACGTTGCCGGAGGACCAGCGGCAAGTCTGGCGGACGATGTTCGACCATCTGGTGTTCCAGACCGGGGGTGACCCGGCGGCGCATCTGCCCTCGCACGTCAGGGGCGTCTTCGGCGCGGCCGACCGGGACGGGTTGGAAAAGATGCGGGCGACGTTGTTGCAGAGCCTTGCGCGACCATAGCGCGGTCGTCGCAAGTCCCCCTACGGCCGCTGTAGCATCCGGATCAGGAACTGGCGGATCTTCCCCGTCCGTTCCGCGCTCGCCGCCCCCAGGATGCCGCGTGCCGCCTCGGGCAGATGATCCGCCGCCCGCGCCGCATCGGGGGTGAAGACGAGATGATCGTACCAGCTTCGCCACGCGGTTTTCTCCGCGACCGGCAAGTCACGCACTGCCTCGATCGCATGGACCAGTGCGAGGAAGGCGGCGCTCGAGCGATGCTCCCACCAATAATTGACCAGCACGTTAAGCCGGCCGAATGCGCGAACATGGTGCCACCAAATCGGCGGGATGAAGATCGCATCGCCTGGTCCGAGCTCGGCTACCTCGGCGTGCCTCAGCGCTTCCGCGAAACGTGGGTAGCGGTCGAGATCGGGCGCGTCGGGGTCGACCATGCTCGACGGCGGTCCGGCCATCGTGTGGTCGAGCGGCCCGACATACAGATTGGCGAGCTGCTCGGGCGGGAACAGCGTAAACCGCCGCCGCCCCGCGACGACGCAGGCGATGTTGATCGAGGTGTCGTAATGCGTCGCGATCCGCGTGGCATTGCCGATCCACAACCGCGCCGGTGCATCGACCCCAAGTGCGAGCGGGTTCGCCACCTCCCAGCCCGGCAGATGCTCGGGCGCGGTCGCGGCGTTGGCGTAGAGCGCGTGCGGACGTTCCGTGCCGCTCTCCGCGAAGCGTAGCAGTTCGGCGACCAGCGCGCCGATCGGCACTGGCTGGCGGTGGAAATTGAACGCGGTAACCGAATCGTCGGCGTAGAAGAAGCGCCCCTCCGCCTCTGGCGGCGCGATCATGACGTCGAGCGGCTTGCCCCCCGGCGTCGCGAAACCCGCGAGATATTCGGCCGTCGCGCGGTCGCCCCCGGCTCCGACAGCGACCCCGCGCCAGTGCGTGATCTGGCCGCGCAGCACGACGGGCTGATATCCGGTGACGATCTCCCGCGCGAAGGTTGCCGCGTCGACGGCGGGGCGTTCGGCGACACGGCGTTTGGTCGCGGGCGGGGGAAGATCCGACATCCGGGCGACAGTAGCGAAGCAGACGGCCTCGTGACAGCATGCTGACGACCAGAAAGCACGAAAAGGCAGGAATCAGAAGCGCCTCGATCGATCACGCCGCGGGTTGACACGCTCCGACGGGTACGGTGGGATAGCGGTAACACGATCGGCGGACGGCGATCGCAACAGCGTAGCCGAACAGAGCCGCGGGGAGCAGGACGCATGATGCACGGGTGGAAGGTCTTGGCCGCCGGATTGACCGCGGCGGTTGTCGCGGGATGCGCCAGCGCCGCGCCGACGGAAGGGTCGAAACGTCAGACTGCTGCGGCGCGCACGTCCCCGGAACACCCGCAAATCGCGCTGACCTTCGACGACCTGCCCGCGCACGGACCGTTGCCGGTCGGGGGTGACCGGCTGGTTATCGGCCGCAGGATCATCGCCGCGCTCGCCGCGCATCATGCGCCTGCGTTCGGCTTCATGAACGCCACCTTCGGCGCGGGCGACCCGAACGCCCCGAAAGTGCTGGCGGCATGGCACTCGGCCGGGCTGCCGATCGGCAACCATACCGCAGGGCACGTCAATCTCGACACGGTCGGATCAAACGCCTTCCTCGCCGATGCTCTCCGCAACGAACCTGCGATCGCCGCGGTCGCGGGTGACAGCGACTGGCACTGGTTCCGCTACCCCTTTCTTGCCGAGGGGCAGGACGCGAGCGTACGTGACGCCGTTCGCGCCGGGTTGCGCGCGCGCGGCTATGGGATCGCTTCGGTCACGATGAGCTTTGGCGACTATGCCTGGAACGACGCCTTCGCGCGCTGCACTGCACGGAAGGACACGACCGCAATCGCGGCGCTGGAGACGAGCTACCTCGCCGCCGCGCGCGCGCAGGCGCAGCGGTCGCGCGATCTTGCCCGCGCCGCGCTCGGGCGGGACATTCCCTATGTCCTGCTGCTCCATCTCGGCGCGTTCGACGCCCGGATGATGCCGCGACTGCTCGATCTGTACGAGCGGATGGGGTTCGGCTTTACCACCCTGCCCGAGGCGGAGACCGATCGCTTTTACGCGGGATCGCGCGATCTGTCGCAGCCCGGCCCGACCGCGACGCTCGAAGCGGCGGCGAATGCCAAGGGACTGCGCGTCCCCCCCAATGCCCCCCTTCCAACCGCCGACGTCTGTGCATGACACCGTTTCAAAGCCTTACCGGTGCGGGAGCGACGCGATGACGACGATTTGCCAGAGCCTGAAGCTCGCGCTGGCGTGTTGCGCGGCGTTGCTGCCGGTCGCGACGAGCGCCGCCCCGGCCGGCGACGCCTTCGCCACTGCCGCGCGCCTGCACCGCGGCGTCAACGTGCTCGGCTACGATCCGCTGTGGAAGGACCCGTCGCGCGCGCGGTTCCAGCCGCGGCATTTCGCGATCATCCGCAAGGGCGGGTTCGACTTCATCCGCCTCGTGCTCCAGGCGTTCGACCATATGGACGCCGCCAACCAGCTTGACCCCGTTTGGCTCGCCACGCTCGACCGCGTAGTCAAGCAGGCGAGCGATGCCGGCCTGTCGGTGATCATCGACGAACATGATTTCAACGTCTGCTCGGACGACCCCGACGCCTGCGCCCCGAAGTTGAAGGCATTCTGGCAGCAGATCGGCGAGCGCTACCGCACCGCCCCGAAGTCCGTCCTGTTCGAGCTGTTGAACGAGCCGCACGGCAAGCTCGACGCGGATCGCTGGAACGCTTTGCTCGCCCAGATTCTCCCCGTGGTCCGCGCGAGCAACCCGCAGCGCACGCTCGTGATCGGGCCGACCAACTGGAACAGCCTGAGCAAGCTGGACACGCTGAGGCTGCCGACGAGTGACCACAACATTCTGGTCACTTTCCATTATTACGAGCCGTTCCGCTTCACCCACCAGGGTGCGCCGTGGACCGACAATCGCGATCTTCACGACATCCCGCTGACCCCGGCTGACGAAAGGCGCATTGGCGCGGACCTCGCCACGGTCGCCGCTTGGAGCAAGGCCAACAAACGCCCTGTGCTGCTCGGGGAGTTCGGCGCCTTCGACAAGAGCGGCACGCCGATGGCGGACCGCGTGCGCTACACCGCAACCGTCCGCCGCGATGCCGAGGCGCACGGCTTCCCCTGGGCCTATTGGCAGTTCGACGGCGATTTCATCGTCTACGACATCGCCCACGACACATGGATCGAGCCGATCCGCCAGGCGCTGGTCCGGAAACCGTGAGCGTGCGGCGACTCGTTCCGGTCGCGCTGCTGCTTGCCGCAGCAGGGGTGCCAACCCCGCCCGCAGCGATCCGCATCGATCAGGCAGGTTATGAAACGCGCGGTCCCAAGACCGCGGTCTTGCCGTCCGCCGCGACGACCCCGCTCGGCTGGACCTTGAGCGATTCGCAAGGACGGACGGTCGCGTCCGGGTCCACCGTCCCGTTCGGTCCCGACGCGGCGTCCGGGCAAGCCGTTCACCGGATCGCGTTCGGCGATTTCCATACCCCCGGCGCTGGCTATATCCTGCATGTCGGAACGAACGCGAGTCACCCCTTTGCGATCGCGGATCGCCCGTTCGCGCCCGTGGTGACCGCGGCGATGGCGTTCTTCTACCAACAGCGCAGTGGCGTGCCGATCCTGCCTGCGTTGGTCGAACGGCGTGACCTGGCGCGCGCGGCGGGTCATGCGCCCGATCGCGCCACCTGCTTCGCGGGGCTTGACCAGAAGGGCGTGCAATGGCCGGGTTGCTCGTACACGCTCGATGCGACGGGCGGCTGGTATGACGCGGGCGACCAAGGCAAATATGTCGTCAACGGCGGCGTGTCGACCTGGACCCTGCTCGATCTGCACGAACGGCTCGGCGCGTTCGGCGATACCGCGGCCTTTGCTGACGGGCGGCTCGCGGTTCCGGAACGCGCCAATCGCCGCGACGACCTGCTCGACGAAGCGCAGGTCGAAGTCAAATTCCTGCTTGCGATGCAGATTCCGGATGGCTTGTCGCTGGCGGTCGCGCGGCGGGATGGCGAGGCCGGATTTGAAACGATTGACGCCGGAGGGCTAGTCCATACGAAGATCGCGGACGAGCATTGGACACCCTTGCCGACAGCGCCTGCCGACGACCGCGAGCGTCGGTTCCTCTACCCGCCGTCGACCGCTGCGACCCTCAACATGGTCGGAGTGGCGGCGCAGGCGGCTCGGATCTGGCGGACGAGCGACCCGGCGTTTGCCGCGCGGTGCCTTGTCGCCGCACGACGTGGATGGGCGGCTGCGCTGCGCTACCCCGACGTATATGCCAGTTCGGATTTTACCGGCAGCGGTGGCTATGGCGACAGCGACGTCCGGGACGAATTCACGTTCGCCGCGGCGCAGCTCTATGCGTCCACCGGCGAAGCCGCCTTCCTCGCGCGGTTGCGCAGCGACGGTGTCTTTACGGATCCGGGGGACCGGATCGACTGGGGCTATCTGCGGCTGGCGGGCGCGCTGACCCTCGCGACCGTGCCAAGCGCGCTTCCCGCAGACCTTCGCGTATTACTTCGCGCGCGGATCGAGCGGCTGGCCGACGGTTTCGTCGCCGATACGCAGCGTAGTGGCTATGGTCTTCCTTATGCCGGGACGCGGTATCCGTGGGGATCGAACGCGATGATCCTCAACCGCGCGATCGTGCTCGGCGTGGCCTGGCAGATCCATCCGATGCCCGCGTATCGCGACGCAGCGATCGCCAGCATCGACTATGTGCTGGGGCGCAACGCGCTCGACCAGTCCTATGTCACCGGCTTTGGCGTGCGCACCATGCGCCATCCGCACCACCGTTTCTGGGCGGCGATGGCGGATCCGCGTTACCCTGCGCCACCATCGGGCGTGCTGTCGGGCGGCCCGAATTCAGACGAGGCGCGTCGCCCGGGGCCGATGCAGGGGTGCGCGGCGCAGGCGTGCTGGATTGACGACTACCGCGTCTTCACGGTCAACGAGGTCGCGATCAACTGGAATGCCCCGCTAGTGTGGACGGCGGCGTTTCTCGACGCGAGCAGGTCGAAGTAAAAAATCGCGATAGCGGCCTTCGCCAGAAGCAGCCCTAGCTACCGCCGAGCCAAGAATGAGCCGACCATGGGCACCACCGCGGCGTAGATCCAGACGCCGACATTGAGGCCGCATGTTAGTTGCTGATTTCAGACGCTCGTTGATGTTAAATAGTGTGGTCGGCGCGATCTCGTCGAACCTTTGCCGCCAGCTATCGTTGACAGTCTATGGCCTACACGCTGACATTATCACCGCTATAAGCGTATTTTTTACGTCTGACACGCATTTTGGCGATCACCGCACCATAAATATTTCCCGTCGCCCGTTCGCCAACGCTTCGGAGATCACCGAAGAATTGATCAAGCGCTGGAACGTGGTTGTCGGCATGGAGGACGTCGTTTGGCACTTAGGCCGTGTTGACATAGTGGATTCCCAAACGGCGTGATCTGCGATTCAAGACTGCCTTTCGGAGGCGACGTTGCGTCGAGGGGATGTATTGGACGCGGAATGGTCGATCATCGGGGTGCTGCTGGCCTCGGAGCGCGGGCGCAAAGCCCGCCCATCGCACGACAACCGTCGCTTCCTGAACGGCATGCTCCACGTGTTGCACGTCAGCTGTCCCTGGCGCGACATGGATGAGCGCCACGGGAAGTGGAACTCGGTCTACGTTCGTTTCCGGCGTTGGGCCGAGCAGGGCGTGGGGGATGCGACGCTCGCCACGCTGGTCGATCTCGGGCGGACCGACGACTGGCAGCACATGATCGAAAGCACGATCGTTCGCGGGCATTCTCAGGCAGCGGGCGCTAAAGGGGGACCTGTGAGGAAGGCTTTGGTCGAAGCCGCAGCGGCTTTACGAGCAAAATCCACGCCCGTTGTGACGGTCAGGGACGCCCTCTGGGCTTCGTCCCGACAGGCGGCGAGATGTCGGATTACCGGGACGTCGCCGCGCTGCTCGACATGCCTGTGGCCAAACCCAAGGCTCTGCTCGCCGACAAAAGATATGACGGTGACGCCGTCCGCGAAGACCTGCTTTGGCGCGGTATCCTGCTGATCATTTCGCCAAAGGCAAACCGTCGAGAGCCGCCCGCCTGCGACTTTAGACGCTACCGCGATCGCAATTACGTCGAGCGCCTGTTCAACCGACTGAAGCAATCCAAACGCATCGCAACCCGGTACGACAAAACCGCCGCCTCTTTCCTTGGCTTCCTCTCCCTTGCCGCCGCCAAGCTCTGGCTCAACGACTATGTCAACAGGACCTAGCAACTTTGTGCCGACCGAGACCGCGTTGACTACAAAGAACCCGACCCGTCTGTCATGGGGCGCGATTTTCGGAGGGGTGGTCATCGCGGCCGCAATGCAGCTCATTCTCGGAATCCTGGGTGCCGGAATCGACTTCACGCTCGTCGACCCAGTGCAGGGAACCACCCCGGGGGCCACAGGAATCGGTATCGGTGCAGGGATTTATTGGCTGGTCACTACGGTGCTCTCGCTGCCCGGGGGCTATGCCGCGGCCCGTGTCGCAGGCGTTCACGACCGGTTTGCCGCGCTCGTGCACGGTCTGGTCGTCTGGGGTGTAACCCTGATCCTCACGTTGTATCTGCTGACGTCGGCGGTTGGCGGGATTATCGGTGGCGCGTTCCGCACAGTCGGTGCCGTTGCCGGTGCGGCCGGAACGACGGTCAGCGCTGCCGCGCCACGGGCAGCTTCCGTCGCCGGAATCGGTGAAGGCGATGTCCGCAGCGAGGCTGCGGCCGATCTGTCTGACGCGCCGAACGACCCTACACAGATGACGCCCGAACAAGCGCAGAAGGAGATTGCCAAGCAGCTTCCTTCATTTGCTCGTGGCGGCACTGACGGGGAGCAGGCTGAAAGCCGTGTTGTGGATATCGTCGCTGCACAGCGAAAGATCAGCCGACTCGAGGCGCAGGCACAGGTAACGCGGGCCAAGCAGCAGTTCGTGAGGACAAAGAACGACACGATCGCAACCGCAAAGTCCGCGACCGATAAGGGTGCAGGGGCCGCAGCCGACACCTCGTTGTCCTGGTGCTGGCGCTTCTGATCGGCGCAGCCGCTTCCGGTTTCGGTGCAACGACAGCCACGCGCCGTAGACCGCGCTGAGCAATGGCGGCGGATTTCTAAACCAGATCCGCTGTATCCTTCTGTATCGCGAAAGGAGACTACCATGTTCAAGAGAGTCGCACTCGTCATCGCTTTGACGACCCTGAGCGAGCTTGCCGCCTGCAACACTTTGAACGGCGCCGGCAAGGACGTGAAGTCCGCCGGGAGCGCGATTTCGCGGTAAAAGAAGGCTCAATTTCGATAGCGACAAAATTGTTCTCTACAGCTTTGCGCGCTTGCGATTATCGAGATCGATATTCATCCCCAGCCACCGGACGATCGAACCGACGCTATTGCGCAACGGTACAGCATGCTCCTGCATCCATCGGTATGTGCCGTCCCACCGTCTGAGCCGGTATTGTGCCTCCACCAATTGCAAATCGTGGATCTCTATCGCGCCACTCTCGGACTGTAGCACCCCGGTTTTCGATATGAATTGCAGTCACCCAACCATATCCTTTCCAATCGTAGGAGAGCGAAGTTAAGGGTTTGCCGTGCGTTACCATCGAGAGAATCTCGAGCGCGGCCCATGCGCCACCATCGTTACCGCGATCGACGAGCGCGATGATGAACCCGGCGAGCGCGGCGGGCCGCATTGCGTTCCTCCTCACCTTCTTCCCGATCCTCGAACAGCAGGACGGCGAGTGGACCTGGCACCCCGCGCTCCAGAAGCTCGCCAAGCTATATGGCGGGAGAAAGCGGTTTGGCGATGCGCTGCGCCTCCGCATCTATGCCAGCTCTTGGGGCGGTTCGCTGAACCCGCACTTGACGAGCTTTAAGGCGCCTCTTGCTTCCTGGACTAATGATCTAGTCCTCCGCGATTGGGCAGGAACGATGCTCGACAACGTGAATCGGTCGTTGGAGCGCGATTTCTACGGACGCTAAGCGAGTCCAGCGCCATCGTAGCTGAGGGCAGCCGCGACGAAGGCCCGGCGCCCATCCGGACGGTGAACGAACGGCAACTTAGTCCATTTCAGTGCTCCAAACCGGCCATTCCGCTTTCCACCCAAGTAGCTTTCCGACAAACTTCCCCTAGCGCTGGGGCGTTATTCCGGTACAGACGCGGAAAATCGCGGAAGACGCATTGAAATATCAGGAAAATCAGCTGACTCTTAATCAGCGGGTCCTTGGTTCGAGCCCAAGTGCGTCCACCATTCTCCCTTTGTCAGCGCCGATGATACGCCGAAGCGTACGGGCAATCCGGCGTGTACTCGTCGAGATCGTCTTGTCCCGCGGTTCGCTTGCGTCCTGCGCGCCGCTTGTCGGCTCAGTCGCGCGGCTGCCCGTGCTTCGCATCCCGGGCCGTCCTCCGCCACGGCCAGCATCCTTCGATCTCCGTTTCGAGCGAGAAGCTCAGGAAGGTACGGATCGCGACGATCGCACCGAGGAGCCCGACGCTCGCGAAGGTCAGCGGCGCGGTGATCGTCGAAATGATGTCGGCGCCGACGAGGAGCTCGAGGCCGAGGAGAATGCCGCGCCCAAGCCCTGCTCGATAGCGCTGGTAGGCATCCTCCCAGTTCGTCCTGCTGCCATCGACGGCGAACCGCGCCGAGGCCAGCACGACACCCCCCAGGATTATCGCCGCCCCGACCAGCTCCAGGAGCTTGGCGAGGGCATCCACGACAGCGTGTGCCTGCTCGATCATTCTGCTGAGTACACAGAAAAAGCATCGTATTGCTACAGGCTGTCGAATACGATGCGCGGGCATGCCCGCAAAGCCCCCGATCCTTGCAGACCTGTTTGAAATCAAGCCCGCGCTCCACTTCGTCGGCTTTCGCGGCGAGGAGTATCATTCGGCGGTGCGGGTCTGGGGTAAACCCGATTTCATCCACCTCGTCTGGGATCGATGGGCGCAGCAGGATATGCACCCGACCGACACGGTGATCTTCGCGCGCGGGACCGAGGCAAGCCCGCTGGCCCGGTTCCGCTGACCGACCGATCCGGGATCCGGCCGTATTCCGCCGATACCGGCCGCTTGGGCCCCAACGAACGCCAGCGGTGGCGTTGACTTCCCCCGCGGCGTTCGTTCCGGCGTTGCGTCACCGATCCGGGGACGGCCACGACGGCTACATCGCCAGCGCGCGATCGTACCCGGTCAGTTCCAGATACCCGCGCCCGCCGGGTGTTCGCACCGCACCCTCCCAATAGACCGGCAACCCGCTTCGGCGCGCGTCGAGTTCCTGTGCGGCGAACATCGGCGTCAGGCGGCGCGTGATGACCTTGCCGTCCACCCGAATGCTGAGGTCCTGCGTGACGGGATAAGCCGCCCCGGTCGCCCTGCTCCGCCAGATCGCGATCGGCCGGAACACCACGTCCGAGCGCCCGAGCACCACCGTCCTGCCGTCGGGCCGGCGCAGCGCGCCGCCCGCCCACACCGTGCCGCCGCCCTTGCGGCGGATCCGGAACGCCATCAGCGCCGACCCGTCGTCGAAGTTGAGCCCCGTCCAGTCCCACCCCTGCGCGGCGGGTGCCAGATAGTTCGACGACCATTCGCGATCGAGCCACGCCTCTCCGGTGACGGCCGAGCGCCGCCCGCCGCGCTCGACACGGCCGGAGACCTTGAGATGCGGGATCGAATAATAATAGCTCGCCTCTTCCGGTTGCGGGCCCTTGCGGCTGTACCCGCCCTGCCCCTGCGGCAAGGGCGGCTGCGTGGGCGCGAACGTCAGCGCGAGCTTGAACCCGTCGGCCACGACGTCGGTCTGCCAGCGCCCGTCCGGCGCGCGGCGCAGCCGCCAGTCGCGGATCGCGACGTCCGCCTCGCCCGTCCTCGCCGACGCAAGCCCGAAGCCCTGCCGCGCCGCGCGCTCGCCGTGGAGCAGCCGTCCATCCGCCGGATCCGACAGCGCGGCGTGCGCAAACAGGATCTGGCTCGCGGCAAAGCGGCTCGGGTTGCCCGCTTCGACGGGCGGTCGGGTACGGAAGAAGGTCACCTGAAACCCGAGATCCTTGCCCTCCGCTGTTTTCAGCCAGCCGGTGACGTACCACCATTCGGTCCGGAACGCCGGGTGCGCGCCGTGGTCCGCGGGGAAGCGCAGGACGATCCCCGGGCGCACCTGCGGATAGGGCGTGGCTGCGGGGGCGGCGACCGCGATGGCGGCGAGCCACCCGGTCAACAGTGCAGGACGCCGCATCACCAATCCTCCCGAACCGACTGGATCGCGCTGCGCGCGGTCGCGCGCCGCCCTGCCAGAACCGCGGTCGCCGCCGCCGCGCCGGTCAGGGCGGCCGCGACGCTGACCAGCGTGCCGATCGGCACGCGCGTCGTCATCGTCCAGTTGAACGACTGCGGGTTGATGACGTGAATCAGCACCTGCGCCAGCAGGAGGCCCAAGCCGATCCCCGCCAGCGCACCGGTCAGCCCGACGATCGCCCCCTCGGTCGCGAGCATCGATGTCAGCTGGCGGCGCGTCAGGCCGAGGTGGCGGAGCATCCCGAACTCGCGTTCGCGCGCGATCGTCTGCGCCGACATCGTCGCCGCCACCCCCGCCAGCCCGACCAGGATCGCCACCGCCTCGAGCAGATAGGTCACCGCGAAACTGCGATCGAACAGCGTGAGCGCAAAGCGGCGCAGCGTCGCGGGCCGGGTGATCTCGACCTGATCGCGCAGCGCCACGGGAAGCCGCGCAGTCAGCGCGGCGGCGATCCGGTCGACGTCCTGCCCCGGTTCGGCGATCACCGAAATCTCGTCGCGGCGATCGTCGCCGGTCAGCCGTTGATAATCGGCCTCGTCGATCAGCACCGCGCCCGCCTGTCGCCCGTAATCGCGCCAGACCCCCGCGACGAAGAAGCGCGTGCGCCCCGCGACCGGCAGGGTGATCGTCGCACCCGGTTCCCATCCGTACAGGCGTTGCGCGGGTTCGGACACCCAGACCGGCAGGATCCCGGCTGGCACGGCTTCGGCACGCCGGATCAGCACCAGCAGCGGATCGCGACCGCCGCGTTCGGGCCGCGCGATCAGGCTGACCGGCGGTCGATCCGCGGCGATGGTCAGCGGCAACTGGCGGCTGAACGCGACCGTGGCGATACCGGGTACCGCCGCCAGATTCGCGCGCGTGGCGGGATCGAACGAGGCGCCCCCCGTGGTCCGCGCGTACAGGTCCGCCCCCAGCACATCCCCGAGCCAGTCGTCGACCGCACCGCGGAAGCTCGTCACCATCGTCGCCATCGCGATCATCAGCGCGGTCGAGGCGA
>CAZNQA010000048.1:0-26258 GCA_964575105.1 uncultured Stakelama sp. | reverse complement strand
TCCGCGTCGTCTGGTTCGGGGACGAGGAAACCGGCGGTTTCGGCGGCGCGGCCTATGCCAAGGCGCATGCGAGCGAGCAGCATACGATCGCCGCCGAATCCGATTTCGGTGCGGAGCGGGTGTGGCGCTTCGAAACCAATCTGCCCGAGTCCGCCAAGCCGGTCGCGGATCGCCTCGCGGTCGCGCTCGCGCCGATCGGCGTGGTGCGCGGCGCGGACAAGGCGCATGGCGGGACCGACGTCGAGGCCACGCTCGCGCTCGGCGGCGGCGGGATCGACCTCAACCAGTCGGGCTTGCGCTACTTCGATTACCACCACACGCCCGAGGACACGCTCGACCTGATCGACCCCGCTCAGCTGCGCCAGAATGTCGCGGCGTGGGCGACGATGCTCGCGGTCGTCGCAAACGCGCCCGAGACGATCGGGCCGGTCGGTGCCACAAAGTGACATCGGCTCGTCGCAAATATGGCTGAAACGTGGCGGAATGGTATCCGAATCGGTGATTGCTGATTGACGCACCGCAGCGAGCCGTTATGCCTCCGATCTTCGCGGCGGCACCTGTCACCGTGAAATGCCTTATTTGCTTGGGAGCAATTGCATGAAGAAGACCGCCCTTGTTCTCGTCGCCGCCGGCCTGGTTTCGCTCGCCGCGTGCAACAAGAACCCAGAAGCTGCTGCGATCGAGAACAATGCTGACATGGTCGCTGACGCGGTCGACAACAATGCAGCGATGATCGACGACATGGCGTCGAACACCTCGAACGCCACGGCTTCGGCAGTGTTGGACAACAAGGCCGACGAACTTCACGACCAGGCGGACAACATCCGCGCCGACGGCGACGCCAAGGCTGACAACGTCCAGTAAGGACGTTGCGCCGGGCCAACGCTCGGACGCTGAAAGAAGGGCGCCACCGCACTGCGGTGGCGCCCTTTTTCGCGTGCGGTGCGGCGAGGATCGACGGACCCACCCCCCACCGTTCGTTCCGAGCGAAGTCGAGAAACCCGGCACAGCGCAAGTTTCTCGACTTCGCTCGAAACGAACGGGCGTAGGGCTTCTACCCCGCCGGCATCCGCGCGATCATCGCATCGAGCGCCGCCAGCCGCAAAGCGATCCCGGCGCGATACGAGGCCTTCTCCGGCGTCAGCGCCAGTGCGCGTGCCCAATACACCCGTCCCTTGCGGAAATCTCCCGACTGCACATACGCCAGCCCCTGAAAGAACGGCGGCGCGGGATGCTCGGGTGCCATCCGGCTAGCCTGATCGAACGCAAGCTTCGCAGCGGGCGACACCACCCCTCCGTCATGCTGTGCCAGTGCGGTGCCGAGCCCGGTCCACAACGTCAGGCTGCGCGGATAGGCGTTCGCCCCCATCAGCACGATCCGCGTCCCGCTATCGCGGCTCCCGCTGCGCATCAGCGCGTCGGACGCGATCAGATACGCACCATCGCCACTGAACCGCCCGAGCATCTGGTCGCGCAACTCGGTGACCTGCGGATACACGGCAACCGGGTCGCGATCCGGGCGCACCGGATGCCCGCCAAGCCCGGCATGTTCCTGCGTCGCATAGCCCGCCGCGCCGAGCATCAACGCCGCCCCCACCATCGTCCACAACGACCGCGCAACCCTGCCAAGCCACAAGCCGAGCGCCGTCGCCGCGCCGAACAGCAGCAACATCACCCAGCCGCTCACGCGTGTCTTTCCAAACCGATATCCATCGCCCGACCATGCCCGCATAGCGGGGGCCGGGCAACCGCAAGCGCCGCTCGGGCGTTTCTGGAGAACCACTGCAGCAGGATATTTTCATGAAGAAACTCATCGCCTTCGACCTCGACGGCACGCTCGCCGAGAGCAAGCAGCGGATCGGCGATCCGATGGCCACGTTGCTGTCGAACCTGCTGGAGGTTGCGAACGTCGCGGTGATCTCGGGCGGTGACTGGCCGCAGTTCGAGACCCAAGTCGTCGCGGCCCTGCCCGACGGCACGAAGCGCGAGAAGCTGTTCATCATGCCGACCACGGGCACCAAACTGTACCGGTACGAACGGGACAATTGGAAGCCGATCTACGCCAACGTCTTCGCGCCCGACGAGCGCGATCATATCCTGCAGGCACTCGACACGGCGACGAAGGAAGCCGGTTTCGCAGACGAGAAGATCTGGGGCGAGCGGGTCGAGGATCGCGGAAGCCAGATCACCTTCTCGGGGCTCGGCCAGGAAGCGCCGCTCGATGCGAAAAAGGCGTGGGACCCGGATTTCAAGAAGCGCAAGGCGATGCAGGTGATCCTGCGCAAGGCCCTGCCCGACCTGTCGGTCAACGTCGGTGGCTCGACCTCGCTCGACATCACCCACAAGGACATCGACAAGGCGTACGCGATGCGCAAACTCGCCGACGCCTCGGGGATTGCGACCGACGACATGCTGTTCCTCGGCGACGCGATCTACCCCGGCGGCAATGACGACGCGGTCCGCGCGGCGGAGATGGACACGATCGCGGTCCGCGACGTCGAGGATACGATGACCGCGGTCCGCGCGATCATCGCGTGTCTGAAGTAAACCCCCACCCCTGAATCACTTCCCCGGCGAAGGCCGGGGCCCAGTAGAGAGACGGTAAGTGGCGGGCGTGGCGCTCCGTTACTTCGACCTTCGCTACTGGGCCCCGGCCTTCGCCGGGGAAGCAATCAAAAGGAAAGTACCTTACCCGCGCCCGATCAGCTTGCGCGCCATCGCATCCGCAACATCCGAAGCCGGCGAACCCGAACGCTCGCTCTCGTCCCAGATCGCGACCAGCCGCTCGGGGATCCGCGCGATGCGCGTCTCGACCTCTGCCTGGTCGCCCCGCCCGAGATATTCGAGCGCGACGTTGATGATCCCGCCCGCGTTGATGACGTAATCCGGCGCGTAGAGGATGCCGCGCTCCTGCAGCGTGGTGCCCTCGGCGTACGTCAGAAGCTGGTTGTTTGCGCCACCCGCGATGATCCTGGTCTGCAGCGCGTCGATCGACTGCGGCGTCAGGATCGCGCCAAGCGCGTTCGGGCTGACGATATCCGCCTTGGTCGACAGGATCGCATCCGCCGAAACCGTCTCGCCACCGAGCTCCTCCGCCAGCGCCTTCGCGCGGTCGGCGTTGACGTCGGCAAGCGTCAGCTTCGCGCCGTCCTTGGCGAGCAGCCGGGCAAGCCCGCCACCGACACTGCCGACACCCTGGATCGCGACGTGCACGCCGCGCATGTCATCCGCACCAAGCCCGCGCTTTGCAGCCGCCTTGACGCCCAGATACACACCCATCGCGGTATACGGCCCGGGATCGCCACCCGCGCTGCCCGCGGCAACCGGAAGCCCGGAAACATGCTTGGTCACAGTCGCGATCGTCTTCATGCTCGCTTCGGACATGCCGACGTCTTCCGCGGTCACATAGCGCCCACCGAGCGACTCGACCGCGCGACCGAACGCCTCGAGCTGCGCCTGGTTGATCGTGTCGCCGGGGTTGGCCGCGAGGACCACGCCCTTGCCCCCGCCCATCGGAAGATCGGCCATCGCGTTCTTGAAGCTCATCCCGCGCGACAGACGCAGCGCATCGGTGATGGCGCGATCATGATCGGCGTAATGCCAGAAGCGAACCCCGCCCGCTGCCGGCCCGAGTGCCGTCGAATGAACCGCAATGACGGCGCGCAGCCCGCTGGCCGGATCGGTGAAGAGATGGACGCCTTCGTGGTCGTCGAAATCGGGGAAGCCCCAGCCGGTGGTCAAAGCGAATTCCTGGCTGCTAGAAAGAATGGGGCGACCGACGGGACTTGAACCCGCAACATCCGGCATCACAAGCCGACGCTCTAACCAATTGAACTACGATCGCCGCAGAGTGGGCGCTCCTAGCGGGAGCAGGCACCCACCGTCAAGAATGCTCGTTCAGAATTTACCATCGATTGTGAGCATATGTCCTTTCGAGGTCGGCCGGAAGCCGCTCAGCTCGAGTTTTTGGGCCACCGTAGGGTCGCTCGCCCGCACGGTGAGCTGCGCGGCGAACCGCCCGTCCTGCCACAATCGCAGGTCGACATGCTCGCTCCCCGCCTGGCTCGCGAGCGGCAGCAGCAGCGCCCCCGCGTCGCACCGCGCGTTGCCCGAAAGCCCCTGCCCCAGCGCAATTCCGCCGAGATCGCCGCCGAGCACCGCCTTCACCCGGCCATCCGCCTTGTCGCAATTGCCGTCGCGGTAGCGCACGCTGACATCGTCGAGGTCGAGCCCGGTCACCGGCAGCGGCGCGAACACGTTCCCGGTCGGTAAACTCGCGCTCATGTCGTCGATCCCGACCGCGTGCCGCGACACGCTGACCGCACCGCGAATCGTCCGCACCCCCGAATCGGCCCCCGGAGTCGCCTGCCCGGTCAGGTCGATTCGTGCACGCCCGACCGCGAGCGGAAACGGCGACAGCCGCGCGCCAAGGTCGCCCAGCGCGATCTGCCCGACCTGCGCCTCGCGCACCCCGCCGAACCACACGCTCCCGGTCGCCTCGCGCGCGGCGACTCGAGTCGAATCGAGGTCGAACCAGCCAAGCACCAGCCGCAGCGGAAGCAGCACGATCAGCGCGAGCACGAACACCGCGCCGAACAGCGCGAGCGGCCCGGTCCTGAGACGAAACCGCGTCATTGCCCGCGCGCCCTGAGCGTCATCTGTGCCCCCACCGTACGGTCGCCATTGTCGGTCGTGCTCAATTGCTCGACCAGAACCCCCGAGCTTTCCAGATCCGCGATCCACCCGGTCAGCGCGCCCGGACGCGCCGACTGGATCGCGATTGCGACCCGGTCCCCGCCCTGCGGAGTCACCGTCGCGAGCGCGAAGCCCGCGTCATTGGCGCGGGTGCGGATCAGCGTCTCGAGCGGCTCGGCGAGCGGTGCGATCCGCTCGGCCTGTGCCGCCTTGACCGCGTCGATACGGACTTGCGTCTCGCCGAGCAGGATCACGTCGGTGGCATGTCGCCCGCGTTCGGATTCAAGCACGTCGTTGAGCGGCACGATCAGCAGATAAGCGATCGCGAGGATCGCGATGACCCCGCCCGCGAGCACGAGCCGTTGTTCGCGCAGCGTCCGCGCGCGATACCAGAGGAGCAGACGTTCGGTCATCGCGGCTTCACCATCAACTCGCCCGACAGGCGTCCGCCGGTCGAGACCAATTGCCCCTGCGTCGTCGCCTCGAACCCTGCCGCCGCGATCCGGCGACGCAGGTCGAGGATCTGCCCTTCGTTCTGCAACCCGACCGTGACGCGCAGCGCCCCCGTCGAATCGAATGCCAGCGTCCGCAATTCGGTCCCCGGCGTCGCCTGCACTGCGGCGAAGACCGCCGCCGTCGTCCGCGTGAACCCCTGCCCGCCGCCGCGCAGCCGCTCGAGCCGCGCGTCGAGCTGCCGGTCCGCATCGCTCACCGCCTCGCCGCGCGCGAGTCCGGTCCGCGCAAGCAGATCGGTGCGGCGTTCCAGCTCGTTGGCGGCAATCGAATATTTGATCAGCAGCACGACCGTGATCAGCACGGTAACCGCCAGGATCGCCGCGCTCAGCCACGCCAGCCGCCGGATTAGCGCCCAGTCGATCCCGATCTTGCGCCGCCGCGCAAACGCCCCCTGCCGCAGGTCGAGCGCAGGCGCAGCAACCGCCGCAAGGATCGCGGCCTCGACATCGCCGCGCGACAGCACTGCGGGCGCGACCCCGCCGGTGACGAGCTCGGTCAGCCGCGCCTCGTCCGCAAACCCGCTGGTCGCGCCGCGCACCACGCCCTCGCCGCCGAGATCGGCGCGGACATACCCGGTCTCGGGGCGCGGCAGCAGCATCGGCGCGGGAAGCACCGCGTCGGGATCGACGCCGTTCGCCGCGAGCGTATCAAGCCACGCCTGCATCTGCCCCGCCGCGACCACGCCGATCGGCCGCTCGACCGAATCCCCCTCGCGCCCGACCGCGACATGCAGCGCGCCGATCGGCGAGGCGCTCGCATCCGCCGCAAGCAACCGCGCCGCGGTCACAGATTGCGCGACCGAGCGGTCGGGCAGTTCCGCCCAGTGCAGCGTCACCGCGTCCGCGGGCACGACCGCGACATGGTTCCGCTCGTCTGCAGCGGGGAGGTCGGGGAAGCCATCACCGCGCGCGGCGACCGCATTCCCCGCAATGTGGAGCCAGCGCCACGGCAGATCGTGCGCGGGCAGGAAAAGGACTAGCGTGTCGGTCATGGTCGCTCGCCCCATTGCCGCGAGACGAGCCGCGCGGAAGGAGCCGACGCGTCGATCAGCCCCGATTGTTCTAGAACGGTCCCGCCAAGCGTCACATCGACCTTGAGCGTGAACCATTTGGTGGTGGTGGCGGTATAGTCGGCGGGGTCGGAAGTCGACCCCTGCACCGCGCCTGTCGCGAGGAATGCGGTGTTGCTGGCAAAGCCCATTGGCGGGCGGCGCAGCAGCATCTGGCGCGCCCCCTCGACCGTCATCGTATCGGGGTATAGCATCGCGACCAGCGGCGCCTGTTCGGGGAACAGCGTGTTGACGTTGAGCTTGAACGGCTTTGCCTCGGGCAAGGTGCAGATCCACGGGCGCAGCTTCTCGTAATCGGTCCGCGACACGCCGCTAACCGCGCGCAGTTCGCTCGGGTCGCTCATCAGCGTATTGCCGGTGCGATACCCCTGCCGCCCGCCGCCATAAGACGAATCCTCCGCGCCACCCTCGAGCGGGCTGTTGTCGGTGTCGATCCAGTCGGCGGCGGCGGCGGCGATCGCGTCGGGCGAGCGTGCGGCGGGATCGACCAGCCGGATCAGCCGCGCGAAGATCAGCCGGCTTGCGGTATAGGGCGCGAACGATCCGGGGGTCGTCTCGACGACGAGGCTGTTGAGGTTGAAGCAATTCCCCCCATCGGTCACGCGCGCGGTCGCGCTGCCGTTGGGGATGGGGAGCGCGAACGGGGTGTCGCTCCAATTGCCCTGGAGCGTCACGCGGTTCTTGCTCTTCTGGAGCAGGTCGGTGACCTTGACGACCGCAAGCGTCTCCGCCGCAAGCGAATAAGCGCGCGCCTGATCGAGCGCGACCGCATTGCCGCCGAGCCGGGTCGCGAGCCGCAGTTTCTCGAGCGCGGTCCCCGCGATCACCGCGATCACCGCGACGAGCAGCAGCACCGTCAGCAGCGCCGCCCCGCGCTCGCCGGTTTGGGGCTCAAGGGGTGCCGACATTGAACCGCCTCGCATAGCCGGTACCGACCAGGAACATCTGCCGCGTCTCGATCCCATTGCTGCGCAGCACCCGCAGCTCGACCGCATCGGGAAGCGGGGCCTGGACGCTGCCGGTCCAACGATCGCTCCACGCGCCGCGGATCCGATAGCGCAGCAGGACCTGCCTGACCTTCGGGACGAGCGCGGTCGGCGGGAGCGGCTGCGCGCCGTCGAGCATCGGATAGGCAACCCGCGCGAGCGCCCCGTCGATCACCGCATATTCGACCTTCTGCACTTCCGCGCGAGGGTTGCCGTCGAGGTCGCTCCACCCCCCGCGCGCGAACCGCAGCATCGGCACCGCCCCCGGCCCCGACCCACCGACGAACGACGGCGTCACCGCCCCGCTTGCGTCGCGCACAGGCCGGTCGAGCGCCTGCGCGAAGTCGGCGGTCATGATCGAGGTCAGCTGGTTCAAGCCCGACACGTCGTCGAGCTTCGCCGCCGTCGCCCCCTGCGCGCGGACCGAGAACGCAAGCAACGCCACGCCAGCGGCGGAGAGCAGGCCGAAGATGAGGAGCGAGATCATCACCTCGATGAGAGTGAACCCGGCTTCGCGCCGTTCGGCACGCCCCCCACCTTCCACTGCTGCTTCCCCGGCGAAGGCCGGGGCACAGTAGAAAAGGTCATGGTCATCGAGCGCAGCCGCCGCCATGCCCGGCCCGCGACTGGGCTCCGGCCTTCGCCGGGGAAGCATAGCTTGAGTCGGGAAACGCCCAGAATTCACGGCCGCGTCGCCCCGTCGCGCACCACCGTCAGATGCCCGGCCCGCCGCCCGCCCGGATCCATCACCGTCACATCGATCCGCACGATCCGCGCATCCCCGGTCGGCTGCACCACGCGAGTCCACGCCCATGACCGCCCGCCGTTCCGCTCCACCCCGTTCGCTGCCCCCAGCGTCGGCGCGCGCGCGTCGGTCATCGCGGTATAGGCCACGTTGCGCGCGACGATCTGTGCCATCAGCGTCGTATCCAGCGTCGTCGCCCCGCGAATCGTCGCGCCCTCCAGCCGGATCAACGCAAGCGCGGCGAGGCTGAACACCGCCAGCGCGACCATCATCTCGATCAGCGTGAAACCCCGCTCGGCGAGACGCATTCGCTCAGGCACCGATCTTGACCCGCCCGTCATTCCCGATCCGCACCGTCAGGTTTTCGGTCGACCGATGCAGCACCACGTCTAGCGGGCGATCCGCACTCCCGGTCGAATCGAACAGGATCCGGTCGCGCGCGCCCGAGGCCGGGACCGCCTCGGTCCCCTTGCTCCAGCGCGTGACGCGGAGCGGCTTCTCGCTCATCGCGACCCACGCACCATCGCGCCGCGCATCGAACCCATACCCCCCGGCCGACACCCACACGCTCACCGGCCGCGCCGTCACCACCGCCAGGTCATGCGCCGCCCGCGCGCGCGCCGCGAATTGCGCGCCCTCGTCGCGCAACCGTCCGCGCGGATCGGGAAGCGCGAGCACCACCACGGCGCTCGCCAGCCCGATGATCGTCACCACGATCATCAGCTCGATCAGGGTGAACCCCTGCGCGCCGCCGAAACGGTTACTGCCAGCTACCGATATCGGCATTGACGCCTTCGCCGCCTTCCTTCTTGTCCGCGCCGAGCGTCCAGATGTCCGCCTCGCCATGCTGGCCGGGCGCGGCATAGAGATACGGCTTGCCCCACGGGTCGAGCGGCAACTTCTTGATATAGCCCCCGCGCTGATACTTGCTCGCATCCGCATCGGCAGGCGCGCTGACCAGCGCCTGCAACCCGTCCGAGGTCGAGGGATAGGTGTCGTTCTGGAGCTTGTAGAGATCGAGCGCGCCCTCGATCTGCGCGATGTCGGCCTTGGCCTTGGTGATCTTGCCCTTGTCGCCCAGCGGCAGGACATTGTACGTCACGATCGCGGCGAGCAGCCCGAGAATGACGATCACGACCATCAGCTCGATCAGCGTAAACCCCTGTTCCGACGAGCGAACGCGGCGGTTGGGAACGGTATCGGGGATAAGCGTCATAACAAACCTCATTGTCCGGCAAGCGTGTTGAGCTGCAGGATCGGCAACAGGATGGATAGCACGATCGTCGCGACCACGCCCCCCATCAGGACGATGATGATCGGCTCGAGCAACGACAAGGCGGTCGTCGTGAACCGGTCGAATTCGCGCTCCAGATAGTCCGCCGCGCGCTCGAGCATGTCGTCGAGCTGCCCCGCGGTTTCGCCACTCGCCGCAAGATAGGTCAGCAACGGCGGGAACACCCCCGTCCGCCGCATCGCCGCCGACAGGCTCCCGCCGCCACGGATCGCCTCGACGATCTCGTCCGACGCTGCTTTCAGCCGCAGATTGCGGATCGTCCCCCCGGTCAGCGCAAGCCCCTCGAGCAGCGGCAACCGGCTCGCCACCATCGTCGCGAGCGTCCGCGCCATCCGCGCGGCGTGGAGATCGCGGAACAGCCGCCCGATCAGCGGGACGCGCAGGATCCACGTATCGAAGCGCAGCTTGACCGCGGGGTTCTTGAGCGCGCGCCAGAAGCCGATCCCGCCGAGCACGATCGCGAGCAGCAACGCCCACCAATAGCTGACCATGAAGTTCGAGATGCCCATCACGATTCGCGTCAGCAACGGCAATTGCTGGCCGACCGTGTCGAATTGCTCGACCACCTGCGGCACGACGAACACCATCAGCGCGGTCACCACCGCCATCGCAACAACCGCGAGCACCGACGGATACGCCAGCGTGGTGATGATCTGCCCGTTGATCTCCGCCTGCCGCTCCAGCAACACCGAAAGCCGCTCGAGGATGACCGGCAACGACCCCGAGGTCTCGCCCGCCGACACCATCGCGCGGTACAGCGCCGGGAAACTCTTCCCCTCGCGCGCCATCGCCTCGTGGAGCCGTCGCCCCTCGACCACCCCGGCATGGACCGAATCGACGATCGCGCGGACATGCTCCTGCTCGGTCTGGCGCGAGATCGTGCGGAGCGACTGTTCGAGCGGCGACACGCGGTTGAGCGTCGCGAGCTGGCGCGTGAACAGCGTCAGCTGCTTGGTGCTCATCTTGCGGCTGCCGAGCCGGAAGTCGGAGAACAGCGGCTTGCCGCGGGTGGCGGCGGCGCGGCCCGAGCCCGGCTCGACCTTGACGACATACAGCTTGCGCCGGTCGAGCAGCACGCGCGCATCCTCGATCGACGGCGCGGCAACCTGCCCGCGCGCCTCGCGGCCCTTGGTGTCGATCGCGAGATAATCGAAGTCAGGCACAGGCCAACCTCATACCCGTTCGTTTCGAGCGAAGTCGAGAAACCTGCGCGGGTGCCGGGTTTCTCGACGTCGCTCGAAACGAACGGTGGGAGCGGTAGCCGCTATTCAACGACCGCCTCCGGCGCCGGCAACGGCATCGGCGCTTCTGCATCCGCCATGTCGCGCCGCGAGATTCGCACCGCCTCCTCGGGCGTGGTCATCCCGTCGCGCACCAGCGCGCGCGCCGCACTTCCCAGATTGGGCGCATGCAGAAACGCATGCCGCGCGATGATCGATTCATCCCCGCCGTCGTTGATCAGCCGCCGCACGGTATCGTCGATCCGGATCGCCTCATACACGCCGATCCGGCCCTTATACCCCGTCCCCTGGCACTGCTCGCAGCCGACCGCCTCGTAAACGATCGCCCCAGAATCGAACCCGAGCAGCGCCGAGACCGACCCCGTCGCCTGCACCGGCCGGCGGCAATGTTCGCACAACCGCCGCACCAGCCGCTGTGCGATCACCGCGCGGAGCGTGGAGGCGAGCAGGAACGGCTCGACCTTCATGTCGCGCATCCGCGTGATCGCGCCGACCGCGTCGTTGGTGTGGACCGTCGACAGCACGAGATGCCCGGTCAGCGACGCCTGCACCGCGATCTCGGCGGTCTCGCGGTCGCGGATTTCGCCGACCATCACCACATCGGGATCCTGCCGCAGGATCGCCCGCAGCCCCGCCGCGAAGGTCAGCCCGACCTTGGCGTTGACCTGCGTCTGCCCGACGCCGTCCATTGCGTACTCGACCGGATCCTCGACCGTCAGGATGTTGCGGCTGCCATCGTTGAGCAGCCGCATCGAGGCGTAGAGCGTGGTCGTCTTGCCCGAGCCGGTCGGCCCGGTGACGAGGATGATCCCGTTCGGCTCGGTAATCGCTTCCTTGAGCAACTGGTTGATCGCAGGGGTCATCCCGAGCACGTCGAGTGTGATCCCGGCATTCTCCTTGTCGAGGATTCGCAGCACCACGCGCTCGCCCGCGCGGCTCGGCAGCGTGGAGACGCGGACGTCGAGCAATTTGCCCCCCAGCGTCAGCCCGATGCGGCCATCCTGCGGCACGCGCCGCTCGGCGATGTCGAGCCGCGCCATCACCTTGATCCGACTAACGACGACGGGGGCGACATGCGGCGGCATCCGCAGCGTCTCGCGCAGCACACCGTCGATCCGCATCCGGACGACGAGGCCGGTCTCATAGGGTTCGACGTGAATGTCCGACACGCCGTTGCGCGCGGCGTCGGCGATGATGCCGTTGATCAGCCGGATCGCAGGCGCATCGTCCGCGGTGTCGAGCAGGTCATCCGCGGTCGGCAGGTCGCTCGCGAGAACGTCGAGTTCGTCGCCGAGGCCGAGCGTTCCCGCGGCCATGGCGGCAGCCTGGCCGTCCATCCGATAGGCTTCGGAGAGCAAGCGGTCGAATTCGGTCGGGTTTACGAACCCGACGTCGAACGGGCGTGCGAGATGGCGGCGGAGTTCGAGCAGCACCTTGGGGTCCGCACCCTCGCGCATCGCGATCGCGAAATGGCTGTCGGTGCCGGGGGCGAGGACGACGCCGAAACGCCGCGCGAAGGCGTAGGGGATGGTGACGTCGGGAATTGTAAGCCCCTCCCCTTCAGGGGAGGGGTTGGGGGTGGGGGGTGTCTCACCGAGCGGCAGCCCTGCTGGACTGCCCCACCCCAACCCCTCCCCTTCAGGGGAGGGGCTATTCAGCAGCGGATCGCCACCCATCACTTGTCCCGCCTGCGAAGGATCGTCGTCGTATTCCGCTGGATCGGCAACGCGATCCGCGGATCGTCGACATTCCCCAGCACCGGCGCGCTCGGGATCGGCGGGGCGGCGGCGAGGTAATCGCGCACCAGCTGGTCGATCGAGGGTTCCGCTTCCGAATCCTGCAACCCCTGCTGGAGCCGCAGATAACCGTAACGCTGCTCGGTCAGGCGGCGGCTGTCCTCCGCGGTGCGCAGGATCGTCGGGCGGATGAAGATCATCAGGTTGGTCTTGGTCCGCGACTTCGCCTTCGAGCGGAACAGGTTCCCCAGCCCCGGAATGTCGCCGAGCAGCGGGATCTTCTCGATCGTCCGCCGCTCATTGTCGTCGAGCAACCCGCTGATCACCGCGATGTCGCCATCATCGACGGTACGGACCGTCTCGACCTCGCGCTTGTTGAGAATGAGGTCACTGTTGCTGCTCGACACCGGCCCCGCGATCGAGCTGACCTCGAGCCGCAGGTTGAGCTTGACCGTCCCGCTCGAATTGACCTGCGGGCGCACCGTCAGCTCGATCCCGACATTCTCGCGCTGCGTGGTCTGGAACGCATTGTCGAAATTGTTCGACAGCGCGCGCCCGGTGGTGATCGGGATTTCCTGCCCGACCAGGCTGTGCGCTTCCTGATTGTCGAGCATCACGAGGTGCGGGACCTGGAGCAGGTTCGAGGTCGTGTCGCTTTTTACCGCATTGATGATCGACGCGAAGATCGTGTCGCCGATCTTGCCGGTGAAGCCGCCGAACCCGCCGCTTGCCCCAAGGATCGAACTGAGCGCGGATTGCGCGAGCGTGTCGCTGACGGTGTTGTTGGTACTGGTGGTGACGGTCGATCCGTTGATCGTCGTCGTCGTCGTGTTGAGCTGCCGCGCGCCGACCGCGCCCGCGATCGTCAGCAGGCTGGGCGCCGTATTCTGGAAGCTCGATGCCGCGAACACGCCGCCCTTCAGGTTGGCGATCGCGAATTGTGCGCCGAGCTGGCTTGCGACCTGATCCGACACTTCGGCGACGATCGCCTCGACCAGCACCTGCTCGCGCCGCGTGTCGAGCTGCCGCACGACCTCCGACAATTGCCGCTGGACTTCGGCGGGGGCGGCGATGACGATCGCGTTCGCACCGACGAAGCGAGTTACGACCGCAGCGGTGCGCCCGCCCTGCGCGGTGATCGCGGCCTGGCTCGGTGTACCGCCCGGCGCAGAGGTGTCCTGCTGGACCGCTGGCGTATTCGCCTGACGCTGCGAACTGTTGTTGCCGTTGCTCCCGGTCTGGTTGTTGCCGGAGGTGGATTGCGACAGTTGCTGATTGGTGATCGGCGACGGCGTCTGGCCGACGAGCTGCTGGAGCACCGGGAGCAATTGCTCGGCATCGGCATTCTCGAGGAACAGGACCTTGATTTCGGTCCCGTTCTTTGCGCGCCGGTCGAGATCCTCGGCCACCGCCGCGAGCCGCGCGACCGTCGTCGCATCGCCGCTGATCGCTACCGAGTTCGAACTCTGCACCGGAACGACGCTGGTGCCGTTGGCGCTTGGTGCCGCCGCGCCGCCTGCACCTCCCGCACTGGCGCCACCCCCGCCGCCACCCTGCCCCGCGAGCGACTGCAAAGCGGTGGCGATCTCCCGCGCGCCGGCATTCTTGAGCGGGACGATCCGCGTCGATGCCGTGTTGGTGTCGATCCGCCGCAACACCTCGCGCACGCGGCGGACGTTGTCCGCGAAATCGACGATTACCAGGCTGTTGCCGCCCCGGTTCGCGCTGACGGTCCCCTGCGGCGAGACCAGCCCGCGCACCGTATCGACCGCCGACTGCGCATCGACCGAGCGCAACCGGACGATCTCGGTGACGAAGCTGTTGCTCGCCGCCCCGCGCGACCCGACCCGGCTCGGCTGCGACGCCGCGCTGTCGATCGGCTGGATCCGGAAGCTGCCGTTGGTGGTCGGCACCGCGACCAGCCCGTTGGCGCGCAGCGTCGACAGGAAGATCTCGAAATATTGCGACTTGCTCACCGGGTGATCGGTGACGACGGTCACCTTCCCCTGGACGCGTGCATCGATGATGAAGGTCCGCCCGGTCACGCGCGCGGCATCCGCGATGAACGCGCGAATGTCCGCATCGCGCACGTTCATCGTCTGCTGCGCGGTCGCAGCCCCGGCGCTGGCGAGCGCGAGCGCGGACGCGAGGACGGGCCGGAGGATCAGTCTTTTCATTGGCCCGCAATCGTAAGGGTAAGGGGAACGACCTGTCCGCCGCGCTCGACCGACAGGGCAATGGTGCCGCCACGCGCCAGTTGCGGCGCGAGCCGGTCGATATCGGCCTGCCCGGTCACCGGACGCCCGCCGACTTGCGTGACGATGTCGCCATCGCGCAGCCCCGCCGCGCGGAACGCCGCGCCAGAGCCCTGCGAGCGCACCGTCAAACCGCTGACCTTGCCGCCGTCGATCCGCGGGATGAAGCCGATGTCGCTGCGCACCTGCGCGGCGGTGATGCCTCCGGGGGCTGGCGCGGCGCCAGCGGGCGACGGCGCGGCACCACCCCCCATCAGCGGCGCGCCCGGTGGCGCGACCGCAGGCGCGGGGGCCTGTTCGGCCTGGGTGATGAACAGGTCCTCCGCGCGCCCGCCGCGCTCGATCGAGACATGGTCGAACGCGACCGCCTTGAGGATCACCCCCGGCGAGATCTCCTGCCCGACGCCGATGCTCTGCTGGATCCCGTCCGCGCCCGCGATGATCGCGGAGCCCCCGCCCTGCGCCTCGTCGATCCGCGTCCCGTACAAAGTCAGTTGCAGGCTCGTCACCACCGCAGGCCCCGCAGCGTCTCCCCCGCTGGTGCGGAAGAACGGGTCGAACCCGCGCAGGATCGCCTGCGGCGAGCCCGGGATCGCGCCCTGCTCGGGACGCCACACGCCGACCGGGCCAACCGGGGTGATCACTGCATAGACGAGACGCGCGCTCTGCACCGCGAGCAGCGCGATCAACGCGAGCTCGATCCCGGTGTACACCGTCGTAACGGGAAGGCGTCGCAGCAATGCCCGCGCCCGCGCATCCAAAACCAACCGCATGCGGACATTTTCCCCGTTCAAAGCCCTGCTAGGCGGCGAGTGTTACAGTCCGGTGTCATACCTGTGAACCTCATATGACATGCCACGAGGCTGGAAAACAGCGCCGGATTTTGGCAGGAAAGCAGGATGATGGAACCGACCGACGCCATGTCTGCAAACTACGGATCGGGGCTCCCCGCGGACGCAATGGTCGCGCGGCTCGCTGCGCAGGCAGGCGTCCAGCGGGTGCCCAGCCCGAAGCTTACGCTGTTCATCCGGCGCACCTTTCTGGACGCCGAAACCTGCGCCGCTTTGTGCGCCGCGGTCGATGCGACCCGACGTCCCTCGACCCTTTCCGACACGAACGGCGACGCGAGCTTTCGCACCAGCGAGACCGGCGACCTCGACCCGCTCGACCCGCTGACGATCGACCTCAACGCCCGGATCTGCGCGCTGACCGGGCTCGATCCCGCCTATGGCGAACCGATCCAGGGGCAACGCTATGCGGTGGGGCAGGAGTTCAAGCAGCATACCGACTATTTCGAGCCGAGCGGCGTGGATTATGCCCGGTTCTGCGGGGTCGCGGGCAACCGCACCTGGACCGTGATGATCTACCTCAACGAACCCGAGGCGGGCGGCGCGACGCGGTTCAAGGCGATCGACAAGATCGTCCAGCCCGAGACCGGCAAGCTGCTCGCGTGGAACAACCGCCGCGGCGACGGGACGCTCAACCCCGCGACGCTCCATCACGGGATGAAGGTCCGCGCGGGCACGAAATACGTCATCACCAAATGGTTTCGCGAACGCCCCTGGGGCCGGTGACTCGGCTGGTGACCGCCCTACCCCCGCGCCGGGCAACAGACCGGCGCGAGGGCGGCAGGGCATCAGAAGGTCGTGCTGACGCCGAGCGAGAAGATCCGGCCCTGGCGGTAGCGGTTGACGTAGACCATGTTGCCGTTGCCGAAGTTCTGGCCTTCCTGATAGCGCGTGCCCGTCAGGTTGCGCGCTTCGGCCTTGAGTTCCCACTGGCCGCTGAGCACCTTGAACCCCTGCCGCGCAACGAGGTCGAGCCGGATCCCGGGCTTCTCGATGATGTCGGGCTGGAAGCCGGTGCCGCTCAGGTTCGACGGACCACGGTTGGTGACGCGCGGGCTGGCGTAGTTGAACAGCAAGGTCACCTGCGACAGCGCCGCCTTGTCCTCGAGCCCGACCTGGACGTTGACGAGATGCTTCGACTGCCCCGTCAGCGGTGCGCCATCGCGGAACTGCAGGTTGGCGGGGCCAAAGCCCGCCTGGCACCCGCCGAGCGTCTGCGTCAGCACGTTGGGAACACAGCTCGCGTCCGCTTTAATCTCGGACTTGGAGTAAGTGTAGTTGGCGATGAACAGCGCCCGCCTGGTCGTGAAGAAGCTGCTGTCGAGGAAATCGAGCGGGAAATATTTCTGGAGCTCGACCTCGGCGCCATACAGCGTCGCCTTGGGCAAATTGGTAAAGCCGGTCTGCAACCGGTCATCCGCGCCGGTGTAGAAACCGACCTGCTCGACCGGGTTCTTGATCCTTTTGTAGAATCCGCCGAGCGTGAAGCGCTGGTCGCGCGCGAAGAACCACTCGTAGCGGCCCTCGAAGTTGAGCAGCTCCGAATCGCGCAGCAGCGGATTACCGAAGAACAGCCGATCCGATTCAGGATCGCGGAACTGCTGCGGCGCCAACTCGCGGAACTGCGGGCGCGAGATCGTCTGCGAGCCGCTCGCGCGAAGCTGCATGTTGTTGCGGAAATTCCACGTCAGCGTCAGCGCGGGCAGGAAATAATCGTTGTTCAGCCGGGTCGTCGCGGTCCCGATCGGGGTGACGCGTTCGTCCGCGGTCTCGTACCGCACGCCGACCGTACCGCGCACGCCGTCGAGCACCTCGGCCTCGACCTGCCCGTAGCCCGCATGGATATTGAGCGACGCGTCATAGGCATAGGCCCCGAGCGGCGTACCGAACTGGAGCTGCAGATTGTTCGCCGCGATCGAATCCGCGCCGACCAGATAATCCGGGCGCAGCAGGTTCCACGGATAGGCGGGCGCGGTGCCGCCGCCATCCGCCGTCTGGTAATTGAACTGCAGGCGGGTCGAGGTCCGGTCGGTCCCCGAATAATAATAGCCCGTCGACAAGGTCACCGGCCGCCCGAGGTCGAGCTTGTAGCTCAGGTCGCCCTGCGCGCTGTACAGGCTCTCGTCGAGCTCGCTGAAGATGATCGAGGCGAACGGCGAGAAACGCCGCGTCGCCTGATACGCGCCATCACAGGTCGCGCCGCCGATGCCGTTCTGCTCGGTCACCTGGATCGGCAGACCGGTCGTCGTCACGTTCGAGCAGAGATAGTCGAACTGCCGCTCATACGGCGCATCGCGCTTGGAATTGGCATAGGCCCCGCGCACGTCGAGATGCAGCGCGTCGGTCACCTTGAACTCGCCGACCATCTGCCCTTCGATCAGCTGCCGCTCGAACCAGTTGGTGTTCTGCTGGAAACGCCGTCCGCTCGCGTTGTTGTAGACCGTCGCGGTCGACCCGCGCCCCTGCTTGAGCGTGTCGTGGATATAGACGCCGGTCGCGCGGATCGTGTTCGGGCCGAACTCATAGCCGAGCCCGACCAGCGCGTTGGTGACGATCCGGTTGTCGGTCAGCAACGTCGTGAAGTCGTTGCGCAGCGTGCCATCGGGCGACACCGAATCCTGCTGCTGCGTCAGGCGCGTGCGGAAGGTGTTGCTCGCGCTGACCGAGGCGATCACGCCGATCCGGTCCGCGCCGAGGTCGATCACCTTGCCGCCGCTGATCTCGCCCGAGAAATTGGCAGGCAGGCTGTTGTTGCGCTGGAGCAGCGTCGTGCGCGCATTGGTCAGCTGCGCGACCTGGTCGCTCGGGATGATCCCGGTGCCGCGCGGCGCGTTCCTGATGAAATCGGGGACGTTGCGCGTGCCGTCGTCATAGCCGATCCAGTCGCTGCGCCCGCCCGCATAGGTATAGCCGAGCTCGCTGGTCGTCACCGTGTCCGCCGCGATCGACCCGCCGAACGAGATGAAGTCCTTCTTGGGGATCGCCTTGGTCGTCAGGTTGATGACGCCACCGCCGAACTCGCCGGGGTAATTGACCGAATAGGTCTTCTGCACCAGCGCCGACCCGACGATCGTCGTCGGGAAGATGTCGAGCGGAACCGAGCGGCGCAGCGGCTCGGGGCTCGGCAAGGGGGACCCGTTGAGCAGCGACGACGAATAGCGATCGCCGAGCCCGCGGACATAGACGAACCCGCCGCCGACGACGCTCAGGCCAGTCACGCGCGACAGCGCGCCCGCGATGTCGCCTTCGCCCGTGCGCGCGATGTCCGCGCCCGACAGCACCGAAACGATCTGCGGGGTCGAGCGAACGACGTTGGGAATGTTGCGCCCGACGACGACGATGTCGGCACCCTGGCTGGTGTCGATCCCCGGGGCCGAAACTTCGACCTGCTGCTCGGGATCCCCCGCCTGATCTGCGGCAGGCGTCGCGACCGGATCGCCGGTGCTCTGCGCGGAAGGGGCGGCGGCGGGCGGCGGCGTCGAGGGTGCCGGGGCGGGAGCGGTCTGCGCGAGCGCGGCGGGCGCGACGAGAGTGGAAGTGAGAAGAAGGAGTGTCCCGAAGGCGAGGCGCTTCTGCATGGCCTGTATTCCCGATCGATAAGTCATAGGCAAATGCCGGGGCGGCGCTCAGGCGGCCGCCCCGGCATCAACTGCGCGATGGTCCGGGGCTGGGGATCAGCGGCCCTGGCACGAGAAGTAGATCGAGTTGAACACCGGCGGCCCGACATCCTGCAGCGCGGCGTCGGCCGGACGGATCGTCGTGCGGCCCCCCGTGGTCTGCTCGCCCGCGATGATGTTGATGCACGCGACGCTCGCCGGGGTCTTCACGATGCCGTTGACGAAGGTCATGTCCGCACCACCGCGCAGGCGGATCGCAGCGGGTGCGAGCGCGGTCTGCAGGAAGGTGAAGTTGGCGTAGCGACCGAAGGTGCGCGGCAGCAGGTCTTCGGCGTTGTTCGAGTCGATCTCGGTCGAGAAAGAGTCGGCGGTCGCCCCGATCGTCCGCTGCGCGGTAATCATGAACTGGATATAGCCGCGGAAGCCGTTATCGATGTCGAAGCCATCGTCGTCGGCGCCGGTCATCACCATATACTTCATATTGGTCGTGCCGCCGAAGATCTCGACGCCGTCATCCGCCGAATTGTGGCTCTGGACGTGGTCGATCACGGTGCCCGACCCGGTGCCGCCGAGCGTCAGGCCCTGAAGCTCGTTGCCGTCGGTGATCGCGATGCCGCTGTAACGGATCTGGACATACTGGAAGTTGCCGCTGCTGTCGGTCGCGGTCGGGCCACCGTAGAAGCGTCCGGTAACGCCTTCGATCGCCTGCTGGCAGCTTGCGCTGTCGCCAGCCGCGTTGTTCGGACCAGTACCGGCAGCGCATACGCCGACCGGAGCACGACCGAGCAGGATCACGCCGCCCCACTGGCCCTGCGTCGCATCGCTGACACCGTTGGCGACGAGGTTCTGCTGCGAGGTGAAGATGATCGGGTTGGCGACCGTGCCGACCGCGTTGATCCGCGAGCCGCGGTTGACCAGCAGCAGATCGTTGGTCGTCTCGGTCGAATCCGCCGCGATCACGACACCCGCCTCGATGTTCAGGACACCCGGGACATTCGGGGTGCTGACGACGTCGCCGACTTCGGTCTGCCCGCGCAGCCGGTAGAACACGCCAGCGATCTTCGGCAGGGTCAGCGTCCCCTTGATGACCAAAGGCAGGCGGCAGGCACGGAACGTCTGGACCAGGCCGTCATCGATCGTGTCGGTCGGGCAAGCCGCTGCCGCGCCGCCGGTGCCGACTGCGGGAACCGCGGTGCACCGCCCGCTGGCGCCGCCGAATTCAGCCGAGGTCGAGCTGCAGGTCCAGCCCTGGAACGCGGTATCGGTCGGGCCGTTGAGCGCGCCGACATAATTGGTGCTGGTGAAGAAGCTGTTGATCGTCGAGGGGTCGAGCGCGGTGGTCAGCGAGGTCGCGGTCGTCGGGTACACGCCGTTGAGCATGTTGGTGCCGTTGACGTTGTTGTTGGTCCCGGCGTTGACGATCGCAAGCTGTTCGTCCGCGGTGATCGAGATGCCGTTGACCGGCGTGACCGCGGCGAACTGCGCGGCGGTAATCCCCGCGGTCGGCGTCGGCGTCGGCGTCGGCGCCGGGGTCGGCGTCGGTGCGGGGGTGATCACGACCGTGCCTGCGCCGGGCGAGGCGACATCATTCGCGCCGCTGCACGCGTTGAGCGCCGCGGTGGCGGTGCCGATCAATAGAATGGTGCTGAAACGCTTGAAGCTGGCCATTGGTCACTCCCGAAGTCGACTGTCGATGTGCGTATGGGCGGTGTGCCCCCAGTCGATTCGGTTCCCCCTTATCGACCTCGACCGTCCGGGTAGGCGCGCTAGATGACGACTTGATGCGTTTCGGGGGTCAATTTCGTGACGGTATTGTTACGAACTCGTGACATGGCGTACTGCGTCGAGGATAAAGGCCGAAATGTGTTTGCAGTGTCGGGGGTAACGATCGCCAGCCCCACCAGGCGGCGTCACCCTGAACTTGTTTCAGGGTCCACCGCGCACCAACGGCCGGCTGCCCGAGCGGACACGTGGATGCCGAAACAAGTTCAGCATGACGGCGCGCGGGGGAGGCACAATCCGCAGTCCCACCCTAACCGCCCGCCCCGGACGCAACGAAGCCCGCGACACCAGGGGATGTCGCGGGCTTCGGGAGATGGTGGGCGCGGCAGGGATTGAACCTGCGACCCCACCCGTGTGAAGGGTGTGCTCTACCACTGAGCTACGCGCCCGCTGCCACGCCCCCGACAGGGAGTCCGGCAAAAACGGAACGGGCGGCGCTGCGCCGCCCTATGCCCGTGTCCTTAATCCGGTCGCGCCCCGCTTTGCAAGCGCCGCGCATCCAGAAAAGACGTGAAAATCAGTTGACCGAGTCCTTGAGGCCCTTGCCGGCCTTGAACTTGGGCTGCGACGATGCCTTGATCGTCATCGGCTCGCCGGTACGGGGGTTGCGGCCGGTCGATGCCTTGCGCTTGCTGACCGAGAACGTGCCAAACCCGACGAGGCGCACTTCGTCGCCTGCCTTGAGCGCTGCCGACACTGCGTCGAACACGGCTTCGACCGCCTTGCTCGCATCGCCCTTCGTCAGTCCCGAGGTATCCGCGACCGTCGCGATCAGTTCTTGCTTGTTCATCGCCATTAAACCCCCGTTTACGAATAGAAATCTGATTCCCAGCCAGCCGGCCGGTGGCGCAGTAAGGCGGGTACGGGGGGGGCTGTCAAAACAAAAAGCAAGAACCCCGCCCCGAACCCGCGCGAACTGGTCGGTCAGATGCGCAAAAGCATCAGTGATGGACTTCCCCACCAACCGGAGGAATCCCCGCCGGTGGTTGCGCGGCGAGGTCGTCCGCTTCACTCCATTCGATTGCCTCGAGCGGCGCCGTCAGTGCCAGACGGAGCACTTCATCGACATGGGACACCGGGATGATCTTGAGGCCGTTCAGGATGTTGGCAGGAATTTCTGCCAGATCCTTCTCATTCTCCTGCGGGATCAGCACCGTGGTGATGCCGCCACGCAACGCCGCGAGCAGCTTCTCCTTGAGTCCGCCGATCGGCAGCACGCGCCCGCGCAGCGTGACTTCGCCCGTCATCGCGACGTCGCGCCGCACCGGAACTCCGGTCAGCGTCGAAATGATCGCGGTGACGATCCCGATCCCCGCGGACGGGCCGTCCTTGGGCACCGCACCCTCGGGCAGATGGATATGGACGTCCTTGCGCGCGAACAGGCTCGGCTTGATCCCGTACGATGGCGAGCGTGCCTTGATGAAGCTGAACGCGGTCTCGATCGACTCCTTCATCACGTCGCCGAGCTTGCCGGTGATCTTGGCGACCCCGCGACCCGGCACGGTGACGCTCTCGATCGTCAGCAGCTCGCCGCCGACCTCGGTCCACGCGAGCCCCGTCACCGCACCGATCTGGTTCTCCTCCTCGCCCAGGCCGTGGCGATATTTCTTCACACCCGCGAAGTCGGACAGATTGTCCGCGGTGATCGTGATCGCGGTGTCCTTGTTCTCAAGGATCCGGCGCAGCGCCTTGCGCGCGAGCTTGGCAATCTCGCGCTCGAGCGTGCGGACACCGGCTTCGCGCGTGTAGAACTGGATCAGCGCGCGCAGTCCCTCGGTGGTCAGCGTGAACTCACCCGGCTTGAGCCCATGCGCCTCGATCTGCTTGGCAATCAGGTGGCGCTCGGCGATCTCGACCTTTTCGTCCTCGGTATAGCCCTCGAGCCGGATGATCTCCATCCGATCGAGCAATGCCTGCGGAAGATTGAGCGAGTTCGCCGTCGTCACGAACATGATGTCCGACAGGTCGACGTCGATCTCGAGATAGTGATCCTGGAACTTGCCGTTCTGCTCGGGGTCGAGCACCTCGAGCAAGGCCGACGCCGGATCGCCGCGGAAATCCTGCCCGAGCTTGTCGATCTCGTCGAGCAGGAACAGCGGGTTGCTGGTCCCGGCCTTTTTGAGGTTGGTGACGATCTTGCCCGGCAGCGAGCCGATATACGTACGCCGATGCCCGCGGATCTCGGCTTCGTCGCGCACGCCGCCCAGCGACTGGCGGATGAACTCGCGCCCGGTCGCCTTGGCGATCGACTTGCCGAGCGAGGTCTTGCCGACGCCGGGAGGCCCGACGAGACACAGGATCGGCCCCTTCAGCTTGTTGGTGCGCGCTTGCACCGCAAGATATTCGATGATCCGGTCCTTGACCTTCTCGAGCGCATAATGATCCTCGTCGAGCACCGCCTGCGCCGCCGAAATGTCCTTGCGGATCTTCGACTTCTTGCCCCACGGCAGGCCGAGCAGCACGTCGAGGTAATTGCGCACCACCGTGGCTTCCGCCGACATCGGCGCCATCGTCTTGAGCTTCTTGAGCTCCGACGTCGCCTTGCTGCGCGCTTCCTTCGACATCTTGAGCGACGCGATCTTCTGGGTCAGCTCGGCGATCTCGTCGCCCTCGCCTTCCTCGCCCTCGTTGCCGAGCTCGCGCTGGATCGCCTTCAACTGCTCGTTGAGATAATATTCGCGCTGCGTCTTCTCCATCTGGCGCTTGACCCGCGACTTGATCTTCTTCTCGACCTGCAGGACGCCGAGCTCGCCTTCCATGAAGGCGAACACCATCTCGAGCCGCTTGGCCGGATCGCGCTCGACCAGCAACGCCTGCTTGTCGCTGACCTTGACCTGGATGTTCGCGGCGACCGCGTCGGCGAGCTTGCTCGCGTCCTCGATCTCGCCGAGCTGGACCGCGGTCTCGGCAGGGAGCTTGCGGTTGAGCTTGGCGTAATTCTCGAACTGGTCGACGACCGAGCGCATCAGCGCGGACACCTCGGTGTTGGGGGTCGCCGGCTCGGACCCCTCTTCCTCCTCGGCCTCGAGCATCTCGACCTGCGCGGCGAGATAGCCGTCGCGCTCGGCGAGTTCGGTCAGCGACGCGCGGCGCTTGCCCTCGACCAGCACGCGGACGGTGCCGTCGGGGAGCTTGAGCAACTGGAGCACGGTCGCGGTGACGCCGATGTCGTACAGGTCGTCGCGCGCGGGATCGTCCTGCGCGGGGTCGAGCTGGGCGACGAGGAAGATCTCCTTGTCGCCCGCCATCGCCGCCTCGAGCGCGGCAACCGACTTGTCGCGCCCGACGAACAGCGGGACGATCATGCTCGGAAACACGACGATGTCGCGCAACGGCAGGACGGGATAGGAATGCGGGGCAGAAGCTTGCGTCATGAATACTCCGGGTCCGCGCCATTCAAGCGCGTTCTCCCTTTATATGGGGTGAATGCCGTTGCCATCAATCGTTCCGCGATTTTGCAGGGGCGTTGCAACCTCGCGTCGGGCGGAAAAAACCCGCTCAGGCAGATCCACGCACCCAAAGGGGTGGGAAAAGACACGAGCGCCCGGTCTCATATCATGTTATATAACGCGGCATAGAAAGGCTCGCCATGCCCCCCGACACTCTGCAGGACCTAGGCCCCGTCTTCCTCGGCAGCCGCCTCAAGCGGCTCGGCGAACGGCTACAGGCGGGCGCAGCGCGGATCCTCGCCGACGCGGGGCTGGCGGTGCAACCGACTCACATGCCGTTGCTCGCGGCGCTCGAACACGCCCCGCTGACGATCGGCCAGCTCGTTCAGGCGGTCGGCGCAAGCCAGCCCGGGGTGACGCGCGGGATCGCGCAACTCGTCGAGCTCGACCTGGTCCGGACCGAGACCGGGAGCGACCAGCGCCAGCGCACGATTTCGCTGACCCCCGCCGGCGACGCCGCGATGGCACGCGCGCGGCTGCTGGTGTGGCCGCGTGTCGAGGATGCAGTCGACATCCTGTGCGGCGGCGAGACCGAAGCGTTCCTCGCGCAGATCACCGCGGTCGAGGCAGCGCTCGCCGCGACCCCGCTCGATCTCCTCGCCGCACGGGCGAACCCCGAAACCCTTATCATCCGCGACTATTCGGACGATCTCGCGACCACCTTCCGCGACATCAATGCCGAGTGGATCACCGCTATGTTCCACCTCGAGGACACTGATCGCGCGGTGCTCGACAACCCCCGCGCGAAGATCGTCGATCCCGGCGGCACGATCCTGTTCGTCGAGGCGCGCGGGCTCGGCATCGTCGGCACTTGCGCGCTCCAGAAGACCGGCGACTCCAGTTTTGAACTCACCAAGATGGGAGTCCGCGAAAGCGCGCGTGGCCTCAAGGCGGGCGAGTTCCTGCTCACCGCGATGATCGCGCGCGCGCAGACCCTGAGCGCCGATCCGCTGTACCTGCTGACCAGCACCAAATGCGCGGCGGCGGTCCATCTGTACGAAAAGCTCGGCTTCCGCCATGACGCGGAAATCATGCGTGATTATGGCGCGCGCTACGCCCGCTGCGACGTCGCGATGCGCTATGCCCCCGACGCGTGACACGGCGAGCACCGCGAAGATCAGGTGCGATCCCCTCGATTTGCGCCTACCACCCTTGCGACGTGTTTGGTGGAGCGGTTCCGGAATGATGGTGTCTCGCGTTGCTCTCCTGCTGGCCGGCCTGTCGCTGACCGCGGCGTCCCTCCCGCAAAAGGGCGAGCCGCCGATCACCGCGCAGACGCAGAAGTCGGGCGGCGCGGTCGACCCAGACCAAGCGAAGCTCACCTTCACCGCCGCCGACCTTGCGTTCGAAATCCTCCCCGAAACGCAGACGCTCCGCGGAATCGCCACGCTCGATTTCACCGCGCGCGCGCCGCTCGCCCGGCTCGTCGTCGATCTCGATCGCAACCTCCCCGTGGAGTCGATCGCGATCGACGGCACCGCGCTTTCCCGCGACGCCTGGACCAACCCCGAAGGCCAGTTGCGGATCACGCTTCCCCAGACAGTCCCCGCCGGGAAACGCATAACCGCGCGGATCGCTTATGGCGGCCAGCCGCATGTCGCGGTCAACGCACCGTGGGATTCGGGAATGGTCTGGTCGAACACCCCCGACGGCGCGACCTGGTTCGCCACCACCGCCGAGGGGATCGGCTGCGACCTGTTCTGGCCGTGCTTCGATTTCCCGACCGGAAAGCCCGGTGTCGTCACGCTCCACATCACCGTCCCCGCAGGACTGAAGGCCCCCTCGAACGGCGTCCTGGTCGGGGTCGATACGCTCGCCGACGGGCGCTCCCGCTGGAACTGGCGGATCAAGCGCCCGACCACCTACGGCATCGCGCTCAACGTCGGGCCGTACGAGCAGATCGCGGGCAGCTACAGGAGCCGCTACGGCAACACGATCCCGCTGTTCTACTGGTACCTGCCCGGCGAAGAGGCACAGGCACGCGCGCTGTTCGCCGAATTCGCGCCGACGCTCGATTTCTTCGAG
>CAZNQA010000047.1:0-27649 GCA_964575105.1 uncultured Stakelama sp. | reverse complement strand
CGCATCGAGGCGGGGTTGGCGTTGTAGCTTTCGTCGATCACCAGCGCCGAACCGCCCGCTGCCGCGACCGTGAACCGCGCGCCACGTCCGGCGAGCCCGCCCATTTCGGCGAGCGCCAGCCCGGCGGCGGCAAGATCGCCCCCGACCGCATCGACCGCCGCGAGCACCGCAAGCCCGTTCGACACCCAATGCATCCCCGGCTGCGCCATCGTGAAACTGAGTTCGCGTGAGCCAACGCGCGCAGTGACGAAGGTCGCCCCGCGCGCGGTCCGCATCGTCTCGATCGCATGGACTTCGGCGGCCTTGTTGAGCCCGAACGTCACGATCCGCGCCGCATGCGGGGTTGCCGCCGCGATCAGCCGGTCGCGGTGCGGACTGTCATACGGGACGATCGCCACGCCGCCGGGTTCAAGCCCGGCGAAGATCTCGCCCTTGGCGTCTGCAATGGCTTCCTCGCTCGCGAAGAATTCGGTGTGCGCGGGCGCGATCGTCGTGACGATCGCGACGTGCGGGCGGACGAGCTGCGTCAGCTGCGCGAGTTCGCCCGCATGGTTCATCCCCATCTCGAACACGCCGAAGCGCGTCGTGGCGGGCATCCGCGACAGGCTGAGCGGCACGCCGGTATGATTGTTGTAGCTCTTGACCGAGCGATGCGCGCCACCCGGCACGCCGCGGTCGAGCGCCTCGAACAGAGCTTCCTTGGTCCCGGTCTTGCCGACCGATCCGGTCACGCCGATGATCTTCGCAGACGTCCGCGCCCGCGCCGCGCGCGCCAGCGCGTCGAGCGCGCGCGTCGTGTCGGCGACCAGCACATGCGGATACGGCGTCGGTTGCGAGACGATCGCCCCCGCCGCGCCTTGCGCGAACGCGGCGTCGAGGAAACGGTGGCCGTCGCTGAACTCGCCATGCAGCGCGATGAACAGGTCGCCCGGCCCGACTTCGCGCGAATCGAACGTGACGCCGGTTGCGGCAAAATCGGCGGAAGCAGTGCCACCCGTCGCAGCGGCGATGTCAGCGGCGGTCCAGAGCAGCGTGGTCATGCGCTCAACTCCTGTACCATTTCGCGCGCGACGCTGACATCGTCGAACGGCAGGACAAGATTACCAACGACCTGCCCCTGCTCATGCCCCTTGCCCGCGATCAGCACGATATCCTGCAATCCTGCCCCCGCAATCGCCGCGCGGATCGCCTCCCGGCGTGATCCGATCTCGACCGCCCCCGGCGCGCCTCCCAGCACCATTGCGCGAATGCTCGCCGGATCTTCGCTCCGCGGATTGTCGTCGGTGACGATCACGTGATCCGCCTGCTGCGCCGCGACCCGGCCCATTTCGGCGCGCTTGCCCTGGTCGCGATCACCGCCCGCGCCGATCACGACGATCAGCCGTCCCGCCGCATGCGGTTTGAGCGCGGCGATCGCCGCATCGAGCGCGTCGGGGGTGTGCGCGTAATCGACATAGACCGGCGCGCCGGTCGCCGCGATCACCGCGCGTTCGAGCCGCCCGCGCACCGGTTGCAGCCGCGTGAGATTGGCGAGCGTCGCCGCCACCTCCCCGCCGGTCGCGATTACCAGTCCGGCGGCGGTCAGCGCGTTCGCCGCTTGATAGGCGCCGATCAACGGCAGGTTGATGGTGTGCGTCTCATCACCCGCCTCGATCGTCAGCGCCTGGCCGAGCAGGCTCGGCACACGCTTGATCAGCTTGAGCCGCGCGCCCGTCGTCCCGACCGTCGCGACAGCAATCCCGCGACCACGCGCGGCTTTGGCAACCTGCGCCGCCGCCGCGTCATCAGCCCAAAGCACCGCAGTCCCGTCCTCCTCGAGCACTTCCGAGAACAGCCGCAGCTTCGCGTCGAGATACGCTTCCATCGTCCCGTGATAATCGAGATGATCGCGGCTGAGGTTGGTGAACGCCGCCGCGCGTACCGTCAGCCCCTCGGTGCGATATTGCGACAAACCGTGGCTCGACGCCTCGAACGCAAGATGGCTGACGCCCTCGCGCGCGAGCCCTGCGACGTTGGACAGGAACGTCACCACATCTGGCGTGGTCAGCCCGGTCGAGACGCGGTCGTCACCCGTCGTCACGCCAAGCGTCCCGATCGAAGCGGCACGATAGCCCGCCATCCGCCACAATTGCCGAACCATCTCGACGGTCGAGGTCTTGCCGTTGGTCCCCGTCACCGCGACCGCCACCGGCGGAAACGGCGCGAAGAAGTGCGCGGCAAGGTGCGCGAAGGCGCGCCGGGGGTTGGCGTCGGCGATATGCACCGCGCCCGTCACCTGCACCTCGGGTCGCGCGACGATCGCGATCGCGCCGCCCGCCACCGCCGCCGCGATATAGTCCTCGCCGTTGACGGCGGTGCCCTGGAAGGCACCGAACACCGTCCCCGGCGCGACCTTGCGGTGATCGATCGCGAAGCCGCTTACCGTGGCGTTTTCGGTTCCGCCGGTCAGCGCACCCAGTTTCACGGCAAATCTCTCATTCTGCGGTCGGGACGGGTTTCTTCTCCCCGGTCCATACCAGAGGCAATAGCTGGGATACATCGATGTCGCGCGAGGTATCGGGCGTCACGCCGAGCAAGGCACCGGTGCGCGAGATGACGCGACCGACGACGGGCGCGGCATTCCACGCGGCGGTGGTGAGGCCGTAGGTCTCCTTCGTTCCGTTGGGCGAATCGAGCATCGCGACGACGACATAGCGCGGCGCGTCCATCGGAAAGGCGGCCGCGAAGGTCGAAACGTTCTTGCTCCGCGAATAGCCGCCCGCGCCCGCGATCTCGCCGGTCCCGGTCTTGCCGCCGACGCGGTAGCCCACCGCATCGCCCTTGCGCCCCGTGCCGAGCAGCACGACCAGACGCAGCAACTGCCGCATCCGCGCGCTGGTCGCCTCGGTCAGTACACGCCGTCCCTTGGGGGCGGCACCCGGCGCGACCTTCAGGAGCGTCGTCGGGCGGTAGATCCCGCCGTTGACGAGGGTGGCGTAGGCGTTTGCCAGATGCAGCGGCGTTACCGCGATACCGTGACCGTAAGCGGTCGTCATCACCGTCGTCCGGCCCCAGTAGCGCGGCCAGATCGGCCCGGCGCGCTCGCGCAATTCGGTCGCGGGGCGTTCGCCAAAGCCCAGGGCGGTGAACATCGCCGCCATCCGGTCCTTGCCCATCCGGTCCGCGATCTGCGCGGTCACGACGTTCGACGAATAGACGAGCGTCTCGGGAATGTTGAGCCAGCGCTTGGGATCGCCGCGATCGTCGTGGATCGTGAACCGACCGACCTTGAGCGGCTTGGTCGCATCGAACCGGCGCGTCATGTCGGTGATGACGCCGTCGTTGATGGCGGCCGCGATCGCAATCGGTTTGAACGTCGATCCGAGTTCGTAAACCGATTGCGTGACGTTGTTGCGCAAGGCGTCGCTGCTGGTGCCGGTCAGCTTGTTGGGGTTGTAGACCGGGAGCGACACCATCGAGATGATCTCGCCGGTATGCACGTCGAGCACCACGCCGGTTGCCGCCTTCGCCTTGAAATTGGTCATCGCGCGGCCGAGTTCGCTCTCCATAGCCGCCTGGACGCGCGCATCGATCGACAGCGAGATCGGTTCGCCACGGCGGCGGGGGTCGCTTAGACGCTCGTCGAACGCGCGCTCGATCCCGGCGCGGCCTGCGATATGCGCATCGGTCGCGGTCGGCCCGATATAGCCGAGCACATGCGCCGCCATCGTCGACTGCGGATACAGCCGCTCGGGCTCGCGGGCAAAGACGATGCCGGGTTCGCCGAGCGCGTGGATCTGGTTCACCAGATCGGGCGAAGCATGTTTGTCGAGATAGGTGAATTTGCCACGCATCGTCAGGCGCTGGAGATACCAGGAGGAATCGTGCCCGGGCATGATCCGCGCGAGCGAATCCGCCAGCGCTTGCCGGTCGCCGAGAAGTTGCGCGGGTCGGACGCCGATCGTCCAGGCATCGATCGTGCGCGCAAGCGGCTGGCCATTGCGATCGAGAATGTCGCCGCGCACCTGCGGGTTGACCGCGAGGTTCGCCGCGCCGGCGGGTGTGCCGAGGATGCCGAGGATCGCGATCCGCCCGATCACCAGCAGGAACCCCGCCATGATCAGCAGCATCAGCATCATCAGCCGCACATGCGCGACCGCGACCAGCGCGTGGCGCTGCTCGTTACCCCGTCGCGCGGGGACTGGCCGGGCGACGAAGGTGGTCACCGGCGCGACCGGCTTTCGGCACGTGCGCCGCTGCGGAGATCCCCGATCATGCTGTCATCGAGCAGCGCGCGATCGAGCATCGCCACCGCAGCGCGCGGCTTCGGCGGGGCGACCGCGGCCATCGCCGTGCGCGCTACGGGCGCGGCCGGGCGTGAGGTCGTGGTCGGCTTAGCCTTCGCAATGAGTGCGCGCGTGGGGACAACGGCGTTCTGAACCCGCGCGACCGGGGTTGCCGTCGTCGTGACGGCGGCAACGGCAAGGGGCGCTGCCGCGACGGGCGCAGCCTTGGTGGTCGTTACTGCAGTCGTCACGGGCGCAACCTGACCTTCCGCCGACAGGGGCGCGAGCGGCACGAACGACGCGAGTTGCGGCCCATTGGGCGCGCTTGGCTCGAGCGCCGCGAGCGCAGCTTCATCCGCGACGAACTGCCCCGCCGACGGCGCGACCAGGCCGAGCTTCTCGGCGTTCCACTTGTCGAGCTGCGCGAGGCTCGCGCGCGTGTCGAACTCGGTCTCCAGCGCGCGAATCTCGCGTTCGGCGCGCGCGATCTCAACCACGGTGCGGTCGAGCTTCTTGCGCTCGGCTGCAACCTGCAAAGGCACGAGCAGGAAGCCGAGCGCCACCGCGACGCTCGCTAGGAACCATCCCAGACTCTTCCAAGCCAGCCCAAGCATTACAACGCCCCTTCCGTCCAGGCGGCAGCACCGGTACGCCGTGCCGTCCGCAATGTTGCCGACCGTGCGCGCGGATTACGCGCGATTTCTTCGTCGCTTGCCCGAACGCCGCGACCGACCTGCTCGAAACTCGGAGCGTTCTTCGCCGCAACCTCGGGCAAATGCCGCGACCCCGACGGCAGCCCGCCCGACCGCTCGCGCAGGAAGCGCTTGACCATCCGGTCCTCGAGGCTGTGGAACGTCACCACCGCGAGCCGCCCGCCGGGCGCGAGCACGCGCTCCGCAGCCGCCAGAACGTCGGCGAGTTCGCCGAGCTCGCGGTTGATATGAATACGGATCGCCTGGAAGGTCCGGGTCGCCGGGTCCTTCTTGTCATGCGCCTTGTAGCCGAGCGCGCGGCGGACGACGTGCGCAAGCTCGCCGGTCCGCGTGATCGGCCGCGCCGCGACGATCGCGCGCGCGACCCGGCGCGAGCGGGGTTCGTCGCCATATTGGTAAAGCACGTCGGCGATCGCGGCTTCGTCGGCGGTGTTGACGAAATCGGCGGCGCTCATCCCCTCCTGGCTCATCCGCATGTCGAGCGGGCCGTCCGACTGGAAGCTGAACCCGCGCTCGGCTTGGTCGAGCTGCATCGACGACACGCCGATATCGAGCGTTACGCCCTGTACCGGCACCGCGTCGCGCGCAGCGAGTTCGGCTTCCAGCGCGGAAAAGGTCGCAGGCACCAGCATCAACGCGCCACTGGCTTCGTCGACCAGCCCTGCTCCGGCAGCGATCGCATCGGGGTCACGGTCGAACGCAAACACGCGGGCGCCGCGCGCCAGCATCGCGCGGGTATAGCCGCCCGCACCGAAGGTCGCGTCGACATGGGTCTCGCCGGGGGCAATGGCGAGCGCGTCGATCACTTCGTCGAGCAGGACGGGGACGTGCGGAGCATCGCTCACAGCGCGACTCCCTTCGTCTTGCAATGGTAGCGGCACGCCGCTTGCATCACTGGGTCGACATCCTCCGCGTCGAGCAGCGTCTTCGGGTCCCAGATCTCGATCCAGTCGAGCGTGCCCCAGAAGAACGCATGTTCGCCGATCCCGGCGTAATCGCGCGGGAAGCCGGGCATGATGAAACGACCCGAGCCATCGAACGGGACAGGTTCGCCGCTCGCGCCGCGGCGCTTGAAATTGTAGTTGGGCTCGCCGTCCGCGCTCGTGTGCAGCGCCTCGCGCGCATCGAGTTGCGCACGCAGGATGCGGACATAGGCCGGATCATAGGCGCGCAGGCATTTGTGCTTGGGGTGGACGCCGACGATGACGGTTCCGCCATCCTTGCCATCGGGACGCGGCGCGTTCGCCGCCAGCGTCGCGCGGAGCGAGGCAGGAATCGCGACCCGGCCCTTGTCATCGACAAGGCCAAGACCGTCACCCTGATAATCCCCGCGTTCGTCCACGCTTACCCCGCATTAGACGGGCAAGCCTCCCCCGTTCCAGGAAACGCATTTCTGCTTTCCCGGCGCCGCGAAATGCAGGCGAGTTCGGTCTGCCCCTGTCGATGCAGAGGTATCACGGGGAGGCCCGGGGATACAAGGGGAAACCCGGGGAATGGACGGGACCGGGGTCTAATACGCAGCTTTTCGGCGCAAAAATAGTCGCGTCAAATCAGCCCGTTCCCGGTGTGTTCGACGCATGTGTGCGAATACGGTGCGAATCCTCTACCAGAAGAGGACGCCGTACCGGATCTCCCGTCATTTCCCCGAAATTCCCGAACCGCCATGTAGCGCTCATAGCAACCGGAAAACCTGCCCGGCGGACGACGCCTGGGGCCGTCACCGCTACTGTGCAGCCTGCGGCATCATCGCATTGTCGATGGCGGTCGCATTCTCGGCTTCGGCGCTGGGCGCGACCCCAAGCTCGGCGAGCGGCTCACGATTGGCGGCGGCGGCCGAAGCAGCCCCATCGCCAGACAGGTTGGCAACCACATCCGCCCGCGCGCTTCCGATCGCCACGACCTGACGGTCATGGTTGGCAGTCGAGAAAATGGCGGCGGCGAGCCCGATGAGCAAAAGCACGGCAGCGAGTCCGATCATCCCGACCCGGAACCGCTGCGTCGTCTGCGCTGCGTCTTGTGCGATGATTTTCATAAGCTGTGGCATAAATGTAACGTCTTAAAACGTTCTTGTCGATGCCCGGCTCAATCGACTGCCAGCCATGCCGGAACAGCGAGCCCCTTGGCCTCCAGCCACGTCCGATTGTACAGCGTCGACAGATACCTGAACCCGGTATCGCACAGGATCGTGGCGACCCGGCTGCCCGACCCGAGATGCCGCGCGAGCCGTACCGCACCCGCGACGTTGATCCCCGACGACAGGCCGAGGCACAGCCCTTCCTCCGCAAGCAGCCGGGTGACCCATTCCATCCCCTCGGCGTCCGAGATGCGGAACTGCGTGTCGATCGGCGCGCCGTCGAGATTGGCGGTGATCCGCCCCTGCCCGATTCCCTCGGCGACCGACGAGCCTTCCGACTTCAATTCGCCATGCGCGTAATATTCGTAAAGCGCGGCACCATGCGGATCGCTGAGCGCGATGCAGACGCGCTCGTCATGCGCCTTGAGCCCCAGACCGACCCCCGCGATCGTCCCGCCCGTCCCCGCCGCGCAGGTGAAGCCGTCGACCCGCCCGTCCATCTGCGCCCAGATCTCCTCCGCGGTGCCGGTGATATGCGCGCGGCGGTTGGCGATATTGTCGAACTGATTCGCCCACACCGCATTGGATGTCTCCTCGGCGATCCTGCGCGAGGTATGAACGAAGTGGCCGGGGTTGGAGTAAGGCGCCGCGGGGACGAGAACGAGTTCCGCGCCCAGCGCACGCAGCGTGTCCATTTTCTCGCGGCTCTGCGTCTCGGGCATGACGATGATCGTCCTGTAGCCCTTTGCGTTGGCGACCAGCGCAAGCCCGATCCCGGTGTTGCCGGCAGTCCCCTCGACGAACGTCCCGCCCGGCTGGATCAGCCCGCGCGCCTCCGCATCCTCGACGATCCCAAGCGCAGCGCGATCCTTCACCGAAGCGCCGGGATTGGCAAATTCGCATTTGCCGTAGATTTCGGCGCCGGCAGCCTCGCTCGGCCCTTTCAGCAGGACAAGCGGAGTGTTGCCGATCAGGGCGAGCGTGTTCGAGGTCGTATGCATCATGGGTAGCTATGCCTCCGGACGCCCGGTCGCAAGCGAGCTTCGCAATGCCTCGCTGTTCCAGACAGTGATGTTCTGCTATTGTTCCGGCGTGATGCCCGCCGTCCCCGAATCCCTTGCCGCCGGTCTGGCGTTCCCACCGCGCCCGTTGCGGTGGCTGTTCCTCGACCTCAACAGCTATTTCGCAAGCGTCGAGCAGCAACTCGACCCCGCACTCCGCGGCAAGCCGGTGCTGGTTGCGCCGATCCATAGCGACACGACCGTCGCGATCGCCGCGAGCATCGAGGCGAAGCGCTACGGGATCACGACCGGCACCCCGGTGTGGGAGGCGAAGAACCTGTGCCGCGACCTGATCATCACGCCCGCGCGCCACGACAAATATGTCGAGTTCCACGAAGCGATCGTAGCCGAGATCTGGCGGCATATTCCGGTCACCAAGGTCTGTTCGATCGACGAGGTCGCGTGCCGGCTGCTCGACAATGAGAACAGCGTCGACGCCGCCACCGCGCTGGCGCACCGGATCAAGGCGGGAATCCGCGCGAACGTCGGCGAGTGCCTGACGAGTTCGGTCGGGATCGCGCCCAACCGGCTGCTCGCCAAGCTCGCGTCCGATCTGCAGAAACCCGACGGGCTCGTGATTCTCCACGCCGAAACGCTGCCGCATCGACTCTACGATCTCCAGTTGCGCGACATCTCCGGAATCGGCGCAAAGATGGAACGCAGACTCGCGCAGGACGGGATCAACGACATTCGCCAATATTGCGAACGCCGCCCGCGCGAGGCGGGGAACGCATGGGGCGGTACCAACGGCGATCGGCTGTGGTACCTGCTCCACGGTGTCGACCTGCCCGAGAAAGCGACGCAAAGCCGCTCAATCGGGCACAGCCACGTCCTTTCGCCCGGAAAGCGCAGCGCGGTGCCGGTGCGGCTGACCGCGCGGCGGCTTGCGCTCAAGGCGACCAGCCGACTCCGTCGCAAGGCGTACCGCGCCCGACTGCTCGTGCTTCACGCGCGGTTCGAGGACGACAAGTCGACCTGGCGATGCTCGGTCAAGCTGCCCGCCACGCAGGACAGCTTCGTCGTGCTCGCCGCGCTGGAAACGTTGTTTCCCAGGCTGCGCGCGGCGGGCAAGGCACGCCCTGGGGATTTCCAGGTCCGCATGATCGGCGTGACGCTCGCTGAGATCGAACCCGTCGGGGCCGACCAGGAATCGCTGTTCGGACTGCTCGACCCGGACGACCCGCTCGCGCGCGAAACCCGGACGCTTGCGCTGAGCCGTGCGATGGACCGGATCAACGAGAAGTTCGGTCGCCACGCGGTCAGCCTCGGCCCGCAGAATGGTGGAAGGATCGACAGGATAGGAACCAAGATCGCGTTTGGACGCATTCCCGATCTCGATGAATTTCATGAGTAATGATGACGCTATCATGAACTATTTATTGCAGTGCACGAAAGCGCGGGTGGCCCGAACTCTGGGGTCTTGACGCTCCCTTTCGCGTGCGCGAAGAAACCGGATGCTCAACCGACTCCTCCCCGCCGCTGCCGTAGCGCTCCTTGCGCTGTCGGCCTGTGACAACAAGCCAACCGAAGTCAGCTCGGTCACGCCCGACCCGATGGCTGCCGAAATCGCCAACCGCGCGCCGGTCGAGCTGCCGCCCGCGATCCGCAAGGAAGTCACCTTCCGCTGCAAGGACAACAGCCTCGCCTACGTCACCTTCTTCGAAGGCGACAAGCAGGCCTTGGTCCGGAAGACCGCGACGGGCATCCCGGTCCGGCTGACTGCGGACAAGGCCGGCGATCCGCTCAAGGCCGACGGCTACGAGATGACCGGCACCGAAAAGGCGGTGACGCTGACGCAACCGGAGAAGCCCAAGCAGCTCTGCGACATCTGATCGCCGGTACGTATGCGATAGCGATCGTTGCACCCGCCGTTGGCATCCGTCACGATGGCCATTCCTGAGCGAAGGGCTTTGCCGGTGTCGACGATCGCGATCTACAGTCTCAAGGGCGGCGTCGGAAAAACGACGCTCGCCGTCAATCTGGCCTGGTCCGCCGCGGTGCAATCCTCGCGGCGGACCCTGCTCTGGGATCTTGACCCGCAGGCGGCGAGCAGCTTCCTGCTGACCCAGCGCGCGGATGGCACGCGCCATCGCGACCAGGCGCAATCGGTGTTCGCCAAGGATCTCGGGCCAGAGAAACTCATCGAGAAGACCGCGACACCCCGGCTCGACCTGATCGCCGCGGACGCGTCGCTGCGCCGGCTCGACCTGCTGTTCCACGAGATGGACAAGAAGAAGCGGTTGCAGAAACTGCTCACGGGGTTGCGCAAGGACTACGACCGGATCCTGCTCGATTGCCCGCCCGGACTCACCGAGACGAGCGATCAGGTGATGCGCGCCGCCGACCTGATCGTCGTTCCGGTCATCCCCTCCCCGCTGTCCGAACGCGCGCTCGCGGAAGTCGTCCGGCATCTTAGCAACCGCGCCGAAATCCTGCCGGTCCATTCGATGGTCGATCGCCGCCGCAAGCTCCACGCCGATGCGGTAGCGAAGCACCCCGACTGGCCGGTCATCCCGATGGCCAGCCTGATCGAACAGGTCACCACACGCCGCGCCGCAGTCGGCAGCTTCGCGCCGCGTTCCGCCGGGGCGGCGGCGTTCGGGCAGCTCTGGCAGGCGATCGAGCGCCGTCTCGTCGCTTGACCATGCGCCCGGCCAGTGACGAGCCGCATCATCTGCTCGACCCGCAACTGGTACTCGGGGCGTATGCCGTTGGAGTCTTTCCGATGGCGGACAGTCGCGATGCGGACGAAGTCTATTGGGTCGAACCGCAGGAACGCGCGGTGCTGCCGCTCGACGGTTTCCACTTGTCGCACTCGCTCCGCAAGACGATCGCGCGGGACCGCTTCCGAGTAACGGCGGACGAACGGTTCGGCGACATGATGCGGTTGTGCGCGGAAGCGGTTCCCAACCGCCCCGACACATGGATCAATCCACAGATCGAAGAGGTGTTCAACCGGCTCCACCGGCTCGGCTTCGCGCATTCGATCGAAGTGTGGGACGGCGACGATCTGGTCGGCGGCCTCTACGGCCTCGCGCTGGGGCGCGCGTTCTTCGGGGAGAGCATGGTCAGCCGAGCGCGAGACGCGTCCAAGGTAGCGATCGCGTGGCTCGTCGCCCGACTGCGGGTCGGCGGATTCACGCTACTCGACTGCCAGTTTATGACCAATCACCTGGCGTCATTGGGCGCGGTCGAGATCCCGCGCGCGGCCTATCTGGTCGAATTGTCGGGCGCGCTGTCGGGCGTCGTCGGCTCGGGCGATTCGGCCCCTGCCTCGGCGTCGGGCGATTTTTTCGCGCTGGATCGCGGCGCAGTCGCATTGGACGGCGTACCCGCGGAGATCGAATCGGGTCCGCCCTCGGGGAAGGTCATCGCGCAGCTCTTGACCCACACATCGTAGACTGGGTGCTGGACGACATTGAGCCCGGGACGCTCCTTGAACAACCAGCCCGAGAAGACCCGCCGCCACTGCTTGTCCGCCCCGGCGACATCGACCTGGACGAAGGCGCCGGTGTAATGTTCTTGCTCCCACGGCGCGGTCTGTTCGCAGGCCTTGAGCCGAAGCACGACGTTCCCGACGCGGAGCGTCTGGCCGGGCCGCATCGTCACGTCCCGCGCGATGCCGTTGCGTTTGTTGAGGATTCCCAGCGTGGCGATGCGTTCCGCCATCGGCGTCGCGCCGAGGCTCGGATCGACCCCGCCGGCCACGTCGACCGTAACGATGTTCTGCGCGCTGGTATCCGCGTCGAGCGCGGTCTCGGCGGTTTCAGTCGGGGTCGCTGCGGGCGCGTCCGTCTTGCGATCACACCCGGTTGTCGCCAGCAGCGTGGCCAGCGCGGCCCCGCCCAGCGCGCGCCGGATCACGCGTCCGGGGTCCAGGCTTCGTAATCGCCAGTAGCCTGCGCGCGAACGCCACCCTTTTCCATCGCACCGCTTGGCCGATAGGCAAGTGCCGTGCCGGTCAGATTGGGTTCGGGCGGAAGCTGCCATGCGCGTGCTGCCGGCAAGGCGCGATCGGGAACGTCCGCAACCTGATGATGCAGCCAGCTGAACCATTCGGGCGCAATCCGGCTCGTATCGTTGACGCCGTTGTAGATGACCCAGCGGCGCGGGTTGCCCGCAGTATCCTGCCCGCCTTCGTAATAGACGTTGCCGAGCGTGTCCTCGCCGACGCGGGCCTTGCCGCGCAGACCGAACGCGGTTCCCCAGCTTGCGCCGGTCCACCAGGTGAAGGGATTGAGATTGATGCCCATGCCACAGCGCTTAGCGCGCCACGAGGCTGCCTTCAACTGCGATCAACGCGTAGGCGGCGCGGTCCAGCTGACGGTATCACCTTCCTTGACCCCGAGCTCGAGCGACCGCCCGCCGCGCAGTTCGAGCACCGCGCCGACCGGCTCGCCCGAAGCGACCGGAACCTTGGATTGCGGCGCGGTATTCTCGGCGATGCGGGCGATCGTCCGGTCGGGACGGATGAAGATGATGTCGAGCGGCGTCGGCGTGTCCTTCATCCAGAAGCTCGCTTCGCGCGGCGGCCCGTTCGGCGGATAGGGCGCGAACAGCATACCGCCATCCCGCGGAATGTCGGTACGGAACATCAGCCCGCGGCGCTGTTCTTCCTCGGTCCTCGCGGGTTCAACCTGGAAATGATGCGCCCCGTTTGCACTGGTGATCGTGACGGCGACCATGCCCGGCGGGGGGGACGCCGCGACGTCCTGCTGGACGCTGCTATCACACCCCGCCGCAGTCACCAGCAGCGCGAGACCGAGGACGTTCGCAAACTGCAGGCGCATGGGTTTTCCTCAGATCTTCTGTTCGACCGTCACCGCAAGCGGCCCCTTCTCGCCAGCGACCATGCGGGCGAACAGCGACTGTCCCGGCTCGACTTCCTCGAGCCCTGCACGACGCAGCGTCTCGACGTGGACGAAGATATCTCCGGAATTGTCCTCGCGCACGAGAAATCCGTAGCCCTTCAGTCGGTTGAACCACTTGACCGTCACGGGTTCAAACGGCCCTGCCCCTTCGATCAGCGCCGCCGGGTCGGGGCGTTGCAATTCGGCGCGCGGTTTCGGCGGCGGTTCGACCGCGTTGGTAAGGTCGATCGAGAGGATCTCGCTTGCCTGCAGCCCGCGCTCGCGCAAGGAGGCAATGCACTCCAGACGCGCACCTTCCGGCAGGCTTCGTCGGCCATGCGGACGAAGTACCGAGAAGTGAATCAAGATATCACCAACACCTTCCTCGTCAGCGACAAGGAAGCCAAAGCCGCGAGTCATGTCGAACCATTTGAGTACGCCTGTATAGCGGCGGGAATCCTCCCCCGCGGCCTCTGCGTCATTCATTCGACCCTCACGTTCCGGCTCCCCAAACGCCGGAATCGATTCAATACGCATCGTAGAAAGTCCCCCGCTCAGGCCCATAGCATGAGGTTAGGCACGTGCCAAAACATTGTAGTGCCAAGACCCGATTTCTTATCTTAACCACTACGAAAGTTACAAACGCCGGTAATATTGCCAGACTAATCGTTATTATCGAAACTTTCCCCTGGCTGGAGATTTGCGATCTTGCGCGAGAGGGTGAAGCCATGACCCCCGCGGATCATTGCGGCAATCTGTTTCTCGCGTTGCGCGCGATCGACCGGGGCAAGCGCGAAGGGACCGATGCGTTTGCGCCGGGCAAACGCTAGCGCGGTCTCGACTGCGCGATCCTCGACTCCTGGCACGATCGCCGCACTGTCGGCCTCGTCAAGCCCGGCTTCGCGAAGCGCCCCCGTCACCCGTCGCTCACCAAGCCCCCGCCGGCCCATGGCGGCGGCGCGTGCCTCACCAAAAGCGCGGTCGTCGATATAGCCCAGTTCGGCGAACTTTTCGGCGATCGCCGCCGGATCCCGTTCAGGGCCGTCCCATCCGCGCTCGCGGATCTTGCGCTGCAAATACGTCACCAAACGCGCGCGTGTTGTTGAAAAGCGTTCAACATAGCGTAAGGCGAGGCGCTCCAAAGCGCCGCTATCTAGCGGGGGAACTGGCTTTTTCTCCCGCGTTCGGGGTTTGTTACTGGGGCGCTGGTGCATGACGCCATCATTGTGCCACAGTCGAACCGGATTTTGAACGCTTGGCAAAAGCAGGGGTGCTTGCCGAAAGGGACCATAAGCGCGGCCGCTGAATGAAGCTGCGATCGAGGGCACAGATACAGATGACAGTCGAAGTTGCGGGCACGCGAGACCTTGAGGCCGAAACGCCGAAGCCGGTCGCCACGCCCACCGAAGATTCGCTCCCGCGGCGATTCGCCGATTTCGAAACGCTTGGCGCCGCGCTTGATTACGCCGCGACAGGTCAACGCGGGCTTAATTTCCACGACGCACGTGGCGCGCTGACTCGCGCCTATCGTTTTGCCGAACTTCGCGAAGATGCACAGGCGATGGGCCGACGCCTCGTTGCCGCCGGGATCAAACCGCAAGACCGCGTCGCGATCGTTGCCGAAACCAGCGCCGAATTCGCCGCTTTGTTCTTCGGTACGGTCTATGCGGGTGCCTGGCCGGTACCGCTGCCGCTCCCGACCTCGTTCGGCGGGCGCGACTCCTATGTCGAGCAGTTACGTGTCCAGCTTTCGAGCTGCGCCCCGGTAATGCTGATCTATCCGCCCGAACTTGCGCAGATGGGCGCAGACGCAGCGCGCGCTGCCGGGACCGAGGGGATCGACTGGGCCGAACTGATACAACGTCCCGCCCCTTCGCTCAGCTTGCCGCAGGCGAAGGGCGACGACATTGCCTATCTGCAATATTCGAGCGGCTCGACGCGCTTCCCGCACGGCGTCGCGATCACGCATCATGCGCTGCTCAACAATCTGACCGCGCACGCCTACGGCATGCAGCTGGTCGAGAAGGATCGCTGCATCTCGTGGCTGCCCTGGTATCACGACATGGGTCTGGTCGGCTGCTTCCTGTCCCCGGTCGCCAATCAGGTGTCGACCGATTACCTCAAGACCGAGGATTTTGCGCGGCGACCGCTCGCGTGGCTCGACCTGATCAGCCGCAATCCCGGCAATTCGATCAGCTATTCGCCGACCTTCGGTTATGACATTTGTGCGCGCCGCATTTCCAGCCAGACCAAGGCGTCGGACCGGTTCGACCTGTCGCGCTGGCGACTGGCAGGCAATGGCGCGGACATGATCCGCCCCGACGTGATGCAATGTTTCGTCGATGTCTTCGCCGACGCAGGGTTCAAGGCAAGCGCGTTCCTGCCGAGCTACGGTCTCGCCGAGGCGACACTTGCGGTGTCGATCATGCCGCCCGCCGAGGGGATTCGCGTCGAGCTGGTCGAGGAAACCCAGCTTTCCGGCGTGGCCGCCGGCGAGGATCGCCCGCAGCGTTACCGCGCGATCGTCAATTGCGGCAAGCCGGTGAAGGACATGAAAGTCGAGATACGCGAGGAGGATGGCACCCCCCTTCCCGAGCGTGCAATCGGCAAATTGTGGTGCTCTGGCCCTTCATTGATGGTCGGCTATTTCCGGGATCAGGCGGCGACCGATGCGTGCCTCGTCGACGGCTGGCTCGACACCGGCGACATGGGATATCTGTCGGACGGCTACGTCTACATTGTCGGGCGCGCCAAGGACATGATCATCGTCAACGGCCGCAACCACTGGCCGCAGGACATCGAATGGGCGGTCGAGCAGCTCCCCGGGTTCAAGGCGGGCGACATCGCCGCCTTCGCGATCACGACGCCGGGCGGCGAGGAAACGCCCGCGGTCCTCGTCCAGTGTCGCAGTTCGGACGATGCCGAACGCGTGCGACTGCGCGAGGAAATCCGTGAACGCGTTCGATCGGTTACGGGGATGAATTGCGTGATCGAACTGATCCCGCCGCGCACCCTGCCCCGCACCAGCTCGGGCAAACTCAGCCGCGCCAAAGCGCGCAATCTGTATCTGAGCGGAGACATCAAACCGTACGATCTGGCGGCGTAATGCGGTATACTGGTGGTTAATCGGGATTATTTAACGCGCCTCGAGATATCTCTAACCATACGCTAACCTTGGCTCGCCTATTGATCCTAATGTGAACACTCGCCCCTCCTCGCAATTTGCCACGCCCCGCATCGATGCGCGTGCGTTGCTAGGCCTGTACGATCCGGCGGATACAACAGACTGGGGACCGATCCGGGCGGCGCAGCTGCACGCCGGCAGCCAGCTTGCGCTGTTCCTCGTCGGGGCAAACGTGATCGGGGCGGCGCTGGTCGCGTCGATCCTGCGACATTGTGCGCCGCTCTGGGCCCTGTGGAGTTGGGGCGCGCTGGCTGCGGCGGTGTGTGTCGCGGTCGGGGTCCGCCGCCTCGCGTCGCGCCACCGCGCCGCCTACACCGCCACCCTGGACGACGTTCGCGATACGCTTCTTGACGGGGTGGCGTTGGGAACGGTTTGGTCGATCCCGCCGCTCGCGTGCGGCGTCCGGGCCGATTCGATGACCGCCCTCGCCTTGTGGGTCGTGTTATCGGTGCTGATGGCGGCATCGGCGGTCGCGATGGCGGGGCTGCCGCTTGCGACGCTCAGCTTCCTGGGCATTGTCGGCGTGTCGATCGCCACGATGATGTTCTGGGTCGGCGGCCCGGTACTCGCCGTAGCGGTGCTGTTGTTCACCGCGTTGCTGATGATCGGCTGTTTCACCCGCGCCAAGGCGCTGGTCGTCGTCCGCGCCGGGGAGATCGCGCTGGGCGAGCGCGACGAGACCGTCAGCCTGCTGCTGCGCGAGGCGGAGGACCATAGCGCGGACTGGTTGTGGGAGACCGATGCCCAGCGGCGTGTCGTCCGCGCGTCGCCGCGCTTTGCCGCGTCGGTCGGGCTCGACACGACGACGGTCAACGGCAAGTCGCTGCTCGAGGTGCTTGCCGGACCGAGTTGGGAGGCAGGCGACTTCGCCCCCGGTCTGCGCGAACTCGCGGACAATCTGAAGGGCCGCGAGGCATTTCGCGGATTGTTTCTGCCGGTGACGGTCGGCGACAGCGAACGGTGGTTCGAAATCGCCGCCAACCCGCGTTATGACGAGCGCGATGCGTTCATCGGGTTCCGCGGAGTCGGCTCGGACGTGACGGAACAGCGCGCGTCCGCCGACGAGATCAACCGCATGGCGCGCTTCGACACGCTGACCGGGCTTCCCAACCGCCTGCTGATCAACGAATCGCTCGCGCGTGCAATGGCCGACGCGGCGAAATGGGGCAGTCGCTGCGCGTTCATGATGATCGATCTCGATCGCTTCAAGGCCGTCAACGATACGCTTGGCCACCCGATCGGCGACCGCCTGCTGGGCCGCGTTTCGGAACGGCTTGCGGTGCTGATGACCGAGAATGAAACGATCGGGCGGCTCGGCGGTGACGAGTTTGCCGTCGTGATCCGCGACGCGACCGACACATCGCGGGTCGAACGGCTCGCGCAGACGATCGTCGACGCCCTGTCGCGGCCATATGAACTCGACCAGCATACGCTCTACACTGGGGCGAGCGTTGGCGTAGCAACCGGGCCACGTGACGGGCGGACCGCCGAAATGCTGATCCGCTCGGCTGACCTCGCGCTGTACCGCTCGAAGGATGCGGGCGGCGGGACCTATCATTGCTACGAACCCCAGTTGCACATCGCCGCCGAGGAGCGCCGCGTGCTTGAGCAGGCGCTACGCAACGCGTTGAACCATAACGAACTCCACATCTGCTATCAGCCGGTGGTCGACGCCGGGACCGAGCAACTGACCGGCTTCGAGGCACTGGTCCGCTGGACACATCCGGAACTGGGGGTCGTCTCCCCCGCAAAGTTCATTCCATTGGCGGAAGACGCGCGGCTGATCGCGCCGATCGGCGAATGGGTGCTGCGCACCGCGTGCATGGAAGCCGCGCGCTGGCCCGGGCAAGCGCGCGTCGCGGTCAACGTGTCGCCGGAACAGTTGCACAACCCCGGCTTCGTCGCGGTCGTCACGTCGGCGCTGAGCAATTCAGGCCTCCCCGCCGGGCGGCTCGAACTGGAGGTTACCGAGAGCGTCTTCATGCGCGACGATACCGCAGCGGTGAAGGTGCTAGAACGAATCCTCGACCTCGGCGTCCGGCTGAGCCTCGATGATTTCGGGACGGGTTATTCCTCGCTCGGCTATCTTAGCCGGACGCGTTTTTCGACGATCAAGATCGATCGCAGCTTCGTGACCGGCGCGTCCAAGGGCGTGCGCGAGGCGCTGGCGATCGTCCGCGCGGTCGTCGCGCTTGCACAAAGCCTCGGTATGGCGACGACCGCCGAGGGAGTGGAGACCGAGGAGGAGCATCGCATGGTGCAGGACCTCGGCTGTACCAAGGTACAGGGCTATTATTTCGGGCGCCCGCTTCCGGTCGACGAAGCACGCGCGGTGGCGCACCGCGCCGCCCGCGAGCGCGCCGCTGCCTGATTCCGCTGCCGACCCGCTTGCGATCCGCAAGATGTCGCGATAGAGAGGCCGTCGATAGGGGTGTAGCTCAGTTGGTTAGAGCGTCGGTCTCCAAAACCGAAGGCCCACGGTTCGAGTCCGTGCTCCCCTGCCACCTATTCCGATTCGCTCCCGTTCCGCCCGCAGCTTGATTTAAACGCTGACGCGGATTAGGGTCGTATCATTCCGAAATTGGGAATGACCGTCATCGGCTCTTCACAGGGCCGGACAGCGGGCCCATGTCCCATCCTTCGGCGAAAAACACGAGTGCAGCACAGTGGCGAAGACGACTCCTCTCGAATTCATCCGACAGGTCCAGGCCGAGACCAAGAAGGTCGTCTGGCCGACCCGACGCGAGACGATCATGACCGGCGTGATGGTCGTCATCATGGCGACGCTGCTAGGCGTCTTCTTCTTCGTCATCGACACCGCGTTCGAGGCGATCGTCCACCTGCTCCTCACCCTCGCGAAATAACGGACAGACAGACGACATGGCACGTTGGTACATCATCCACGCCTATTCGGGTTTCGAGGGCAAGGTCCGCGACGCGATCATGGCGGAAGCGACCCGCATGGGGCTCGAGCAGCTGGTCGAGCAGATCGAGGTTCCGACCGAGACCGTCACCGAGGCGCGCCGTGGCAAGAAGATTGCGGTCGAGCGCAAGTTCATGCCGGGCTATGTCCTCGCCAAGCTCAACATGAACGACGACGTCTATCACCTCGTCAAGAACACCCCGAAGGTGACCGGCTTCCTCGGGCCGAACGGCAAGCCGCAGGCAATCCCGGAATCGGAAGCCGCGCGGATGCTCAACACCAAGGATGAGGCCGCAGCGGCCGCCCCCAAGCAGAAGGTCAAGGTCGACTTCGAGATCGGCGATTCGGTCAAGGTGCTGGACGGCCCGTTCGCGAGCTTCAACGGCATCGTCGAGGAACTCGATTTCGACCGCAGCCGCGTCAAGGTGTCGGTTTCGATCTTCGGTCGTGCGACCCCGGTCGAACTGGAATTCGAACAGGTCGAGCGCAGCAAGTAAGCGCTTTCACGGCCGGGGCATGTCCCCGGCCGTTTTCGTTTGTTTCCGACTTATTGCTGTAATCGTATACGGTTAATCCCGCGTTCACCAATCACGAACGCGTAGGACAGGTGTATGAAGATCCGTTTCCCGGCTGCGATGTCGCTTGTCGCGCTGCTATCTGTGCCGGCCACCGCTGCCCCGATGTATCTCGCCACCGGCACGCTCAGCGGCAGCAGTGCTGGCGCGAACTTCGATCTTTCGGGCCTGACCGGAAGACTCGAGAACGGCCTGCCGGGCAACATCCTCGGCGGAATCGGTTCGGGGCTAGCCTACGCCGGCGGGAACACCTTCATCGCGACACCTGATCGTGGCCCCAACGCCACCGCCTATAATCCGCTGGTCGACGATACCACCTCCTACATCAGCCGCTTCCAGACCCTTGCGCTGTCGCTGACCGCGAACACCTCGGGCAGCGGCCTGCCGTTCGGCGTCACCGCTGCGCTGACCGGCACGACGCTGCTGTCGAGCCCGACCGGGTTGAACTACGGCACCGGCGCCGGGCTCGGGACCAGGATCGACGGCACGCCGCTCGGCTCGGGTGCTCCTGCGCAGAACACCGACGGGACCTATTATTTCACCGGCCGCTCGGACAATTACGCTGCCGGCAGCTCGACCAACCCTGCGAACGCGCGGTTCGATCCCGAATCGGTCCGCGTCTCGAACGACGGCAAGAGCGTCTTCGTCTCGGACGAATATGGCCCCTATGTCCGCCAGTTCGACCGCACAACCGGAGGCCTGATCAAGACCTTCACGCTTCCAGGCAATCTTGCGGTGACCAACCTGTCCCCCAACGGGGACACCGAGATTGCGGGCAACACGGTCGGCCGCGTCGCCAACAAGGGCATGGAAGGCCTCGCAATCACGCCCGACGGCAAGACGCTGGTCGGGATCATGCAGGCCCCGCTCGAACAGGACCCGGCCAAGTTCGTGCGGATCGTGACGATCGACGTCGCCAGCGGCGCGACGCATGAATATGGCTATAAGCTCACCACCGGATCGGGCGTGAGTGACATCGTCGCGATCAACGATCACGAATTTCTGGTCGACGAGCGCGACGGCAAGGGCCTGGGAGACGGCAGCAAGGCGGCGATCAAGCAAGTCTTCCGGATCGACCTCGCCGGTGCCACCGACATTACCGCGCTGTCCGGCACCGCCGCCAGCAGCGCGACGACCGTGACCAAGACCGCGACGCCGTTCCTCGACCTCGTCGCTGCGCTGACCGCAGCCGGGCTGACCCCCGCGCAAATCCCCGCCAAAATCGAGGGGCTCTCGTTCGGGCAGGACGTGACCTACAATGGCACGCTGCTACACACGCTGTTCATCGCAAACGACAATGATTTCGTGCCCGGCACCGCGGGGCAGAACCAGTTCTACGTGTTCGGCTTCACCGACGCGGACCTGCCCGGCTTCGTTGCGCAGCAACTGAGCGGCGCGGTGCCCGAACCCGCGACCTGGGGCATGATGCTGTTCGGCTTTGCGGGCATCGGCGCGATGGCGCGACGTCGCAAGGTCACGGTCCGCTACGCCTGATCGACAAACCCCCGCGTCATGTCGGGCCTCCCGGCATGACGCGGCGGTCGGCGTACCGAACCTCGCAACGTGCCTCCCCGCAAACCCGCGCTAGGCGTCGTCGCCAATCCGCTATATGTGCGCCGATATAGCTCCCGATCGGACACGTGCATGTATCGTCGTTCCCTGCTTCTCTCACTCGTCACGCTTGCGATGGCGACCGCTCCGCTGGCCGCCACCCGCGCCGCGCCCCCTGCCCCAATAACCGTCTTCGCCGCTGCTTCGCTGACCGATGCGATGCAGGCGGTCGCCAGGACCTACACGCAGCGTACGGGCGTGCCGGTGCGCTTCTCCTTCGCGTCGAGCAGCCTGCTCGCACGCCAGATCGAATCGGGAGCAAAGGCGGATGTGTTCGTCTCAGCCGATCTGGCATGGATGGACCATGCGCAAAAGGCCGGCCGGATCGACGCGGGAAGCCGCCGTACGCTGTTGCGCGGCAGGCTCGCGCTAATCGCGCCGGCCGATGCGCGCGTATCGCTAAAGATTGCGCCGCGCTTCCCGCTTGCGCAGGCGCTCGGCGCGAACGGGCGGCTGGCGGTGGGCGATCCGGCCTATGTCCCGGCCGGCATCTATGCACAGACGGCACTGACCCGGCTGGGTGTATGGCCGGTCGTGAAGAGCCGCCTCGCGCGTGCCGACAATGTCCGGGTCGCCTTGTCCTATGTCGCGCGGCACGAGGCACCGCTCGGGATCGTCTACGAGACCGACGCCTGGGCCGAGAAAGGCGTGCGGATCGTCGGGATCTTCCCGGAGGCGAGCCATCCTACGATCGATTATCCTGCCGCCCTCGTCCGTGGCGGCAACCCGGCCGCGCGCGGGTTCGCTGCCTATCTGCAGAGCCCAGCGGCGAAGGCGACGTTCCGGCGCTATGGCTTCCGGACGTTTGGCTGAGGCGTGCTGACCGCCGCCGAATGGGATGTCCTCGCGCTCAGCGTGTTGATCGCAGGGCGCGCAGTGCTCGGCGCGTTGCCGGTTGCACTGCTCGCGGGGTGGATGATGGCGCGCACGCGCTTTCCCGGGCGGACGTTGCTCGATGCGGTGCTGCACTCCTCGCTGTTCCTGCCGCCGGTGGTGGTGGGCCTAGGGCTGATTTTGCTGTTCGGGAATGACGGGCCACTCGGGCGCCTGCTCGCCGGGTTCGGGGTCCGGCTGATCTTCACCGCGAACGGCGCGGCGCTGGCGGCGGGGGTGATGGCGTTCCCGCTGATGCTGCGAGCATGCCGCCAGGCGATCGAAGCGGTCGATCCGCAAATGGAGGCGGTCGCGGACAGCCTCGGGGCTGGTTTCTGGGACCGGACGCTGTCGGTCACCTTGCCCCTCGCCGCCCCCGGGCTGATCGCGGCGGCAGTGATCGGCTTTGCCGCCGCGCTGGGCGAATTCGGCGCGGTCATCACCTTTGCCGCGAACATCCCCGGCGAGACGCAGACGCTCGCGCTGGCGATCTATGCGGCGCTCCAGCAGCCGGGAGGCGAGGCGGTCGCGCTGCGGCTGGCGGGGATTTCGTTCGGCGTCGCGATCGTCGCGCTGCTGCTGTCGGAAGCACTGCTTGCCTATGGCCGCAGACGGAGCGGGCAATGATTTCGGTCGCGATCCGCCGCCGCGTTGGTGACTTCCTGCTCGATGTCGCGTTCGAGGGGCCGGGTGACGGCGTGACCGCGTTGTTCGGCCCATCGGGCGCGGGCAAGAGCAGCACGCTTGCCGCGATTGCGGGGAGTAGCACGATCGAGGCGGGCCGGATCTCGCTTGGCGACCATGTGCTGTTCGACAGCGCCCTTGGCATCAATGTCCCCCCGCGCGCCCGGCGTATCGGCTGGGTGTTCCAGGACGCGCGGCTGTTTCCGCACCTCCGCGTCGAGGCGAACCTGCGCTACGGAATGAAACGCGCCCCGGGTCCTCGTCGGATCGGCTTCGATCATGTCGTCACGGTACTCGACATCGCGCATCTGCTGCGGCGCGGCGTCCGCGATCTTTCGGGCGGCGAGCGGCAGCGGGTTGCGCTGGGCCGTGCGCTGCTTAGTCAGCCCGAACTTCTGCTCCTCGACGAACCCCTCGCCGCCCTCGGTGGCGCGCACAAGGACGAAATCCTCGCCTATATCGCGCGGCTCAAGGCCGATTTTGCACTGCCGATGCTGTATGTGACCCACAGCCCGGACGAGGTCCGCGCGGTCGCCGACCATGTCGTGATGCTGGATCAGGGACGCGTCGTCGCGACCGGCGATGCAGCGATCATCGGCGGGGCGCGGATCGGTGCCCGGATCGTAGCGCGCGAACGCGACGGCGTACTGATCCGAGTGCCGCGCGGGGACGTCGCGGCGGGGGACCGGCTCGACCTGCTGATCGACCCGTAAGCCCTTCCCCGGCGAAGGCCGGGGCCCAGGAGAGGTACGGCAGTTGCTGCCGTCAGAACCCCTTGCCGTAGCCACTTCGACCGGGTCCCGGCCTTCGCCGGGAAAGCGCAACGTTCGGTTCAGCGCCCCCCTCAGACGTTCACCCGCCCGGTCCGGACCAGCTTGCCCCACCCGACGCGTGGGCCGCGCAGCGCTTGGGTGATTGCCTTGAGCACCACATAATACATGATCTGCCGATAGCCGAAGCGTTGCGGCACGAGCAGCCACAACAGCTTCCAGTCCTCGCGCCGCTCGAGCGCGAAGGCGACGGTTGCCGCGAGCAGATCGATCAACGTGAAGACGAGCCAGTAGATCAGCATCTTCTCGACATCATGCTGCGTCTGCGCCCAGCCATGAGCGAGCACCGCAAGATAGGTCGTCACGAAACTGACGAGCAGCGCGAGATCGATGATCGGCGAGATCGCTGCGAAAACGATCTGGAACAGGATCGCCTGCGGGAGCCCTACGCGCGCCAACCCGCGCGGCTTGCCCGTGCCCATGATGACACCGTGCTTCCACAGGCACTGCAACGTCCCGAATGCCCAGCGGAAACGCTGCTTGGCGAGGCCCTTGATCGTCTCGGGCGATTCGGTCCAGGCGACCGCATATTGGTCGTAGGTGACCTTCCACCCGGCGCGCTGGATCGCGATCGTCAGGTCCTGATCCTCCGCCAGCGTATCGTCGGGATAGCCGCCCACTTCCTTGATCGCGGACAGCCGCCACGCGCCGACCGCGCCCGGTACCACCGTCATCGCGTCGAGCCGCGCGAGCGCGCGGCGTTCGAGGTTCTGCGCGGTGATATATTCGACCGCCTGGAACCGCGTGAGCAGATTGACCCGGTTCCCGACCTTGGCATTGCCCGCGACCGCACCGAGCGCGGGATCGACGAACCACCGCGCCAGCCGGGCGATCGTCGTCGGCTCGAACTGCGTGTCCGCATCGAGCGCGATCACGATTTCACCCGTCGCGAGATCCAGCGCGCGGTTGAGCGCGCGCGCCTTGCCGCCATTCTCGAGCGTGAGCAGCCGTACGCGCGGATCGTTCGCGAATGCCGCCTGGACCACGGCGCTGGTCGCATCCGAAGAGCCATCGTCGATCACGATCACTTCGATCCGCACCTCGGTCGAGGCGAGCACGCCGTGCACCGCGCGCTCGATCACGAGTTCCTCGTTGAATGCGGGGATCATCACGGTGACGAAGGTCTCTGGCAAGATCGGCGGAAACACCATCCGCCCCTCCCGTTTCGCCTGGATCAACGCGAGCGCCGACAGGATCACCGCGCGTGCAATCCCGATGCTGATCGCAAAGAAGAAGATCCAGCCAAGCGCGACGACGGTCCCGCCAAGCACACTGAAGATTGCAAGATTGAACTGTGCGGCGACCTGCTCGCTTTCGGTGATCGGCGGCATCGCGACGTTGCGCGCGATACCGGCGAGTTCGGACACCGGCACAAAGCGATACCCCTTGGCGCGCAACTGATCGATAATGACCGGCAGCGCCGCCACGGTCTCGGACCGGTCGCCGCCGGCATCGTGCAGCAGAACGATGTTGCGGCTGCACTGCGGCTCGCCGTCCCCGGTGCAACGTCCCGCGGGGTCGGTCACCTGGTCGATCGTAGTGTCGATGATCGCCTGCGTGCCCGGGCGCTTCCAGTCGCCCGGATCGACGTGAAGCCCGACCGAGATATAGCCGCGGTTCTGCGCCTGGAGCGCAGGGTCGATTTCGTCCGCAGTGGTCGGCTCGGCGTCGCCGAAATAGGGCGCGCGGAACAGCCGTAACGAATGCCCGGTGAACGCCTGGAACAGCCGCTGCGTGGTGTTGAGCTGGAAACTCGTCTCGGTAGGAGAGGCCCCCGCCATGTTGGGGTGGGTATAGGTGTGGCTGCCGATCTCATGCCCCTCGCGCAGCATCCGCTCGAGCAGACGGCGCTGGGTCAGCGCATTCTCACCGATGACGAAGAAGGTCCCGGGGACGTGCTTTTCCTTGAGGATGTCGAGCACGCGCGGCGTCCAGTTGGGATCGGGACCGTCGTCGAAGGTCAGCGCGACCAGACCCGGGCGATAGCCGGTCCGCGCGACGATATAAGGCGATGGCAGCTGGACGAAATGCACGTCGCCGATCCCGCCACGCGCATTGGGCACCGCCTGCCGGATCCCGGCGACGGGCACGCCCGCGATCTTGAGGATCTCGCCGCTGCCCTCGATATCGACATCGGTTCCCGCCGGGATCGCGTTGATCGCGGACGGCGTCGGCAAGCTGCGATGCGAGCGCCCGAAGATCGACCACAACCCCGGATCCTCCGCGCCGAGCCGCCATACCGCGACGCCGTTGAGCCCGACGCGGTTTAGGAACTTCATCTCGTTATAAGCGGAGGCTGCGTCGAGCAGCCACACCACGTGACGGCTGTTACCCTCCATATAAGCGAAGCCGGTATTGCCGCTCGCCTTGTCGAACACCGGCATCGCGCTCGATTCGCGGGCGTTCTGCCAAGCCTCGTCGATTGCAAGCGGCTCACCGCCGCCGTCGTGCCAGTCATATCCGTAGCTGCCGATCGCCACGACGATCTTGTTGCGCGGCACGCCCTTCACCGCGCGCGCGACTGACTGCTCGAACCAGCCCTGCGACGCGATCGGACCGGAATCGCCGCTCGTCTCATGCTCGTCATACGCCATCAGGAAGACGCGATCGACGATCGCGGTGTAGGACGCGATGTTCCACCCGCCCTCGCCTTCCGCCGCGCCGATCGGCACCGCGATCGCGATCACCCAGTTATGCTTGGCAAAGCGCGCCTTGGCTTCGCGCAGGAACGTACGGAAGTCGGCCTGACCACGCGGACTCAGTTCCTCGAAGTCGAAAAAGGCACCGCCCGCACGATTTTGTACGAGCCAAGGCTCGAGCCGGTTGAGGAACGCCTTGCGCTGGACGGGCGAGCGCAACAGCGCTTCCATCCCCTTCGCGTCCCAATCGCCGTCCTTGGCGTTCTGGATCATCGGGAGCAGCAATGGACGATGCGTCGAGCGGTTGAGGATCTCGCGCCCCGCGGTATCGCGGAAAACGGTGATCTGATGATTCGCGCCCGTCACCGATACCCAGCCCGGGATCAGCCAGTCGAGTTCGTTGATATGCCGTCGTAGCGATGCCACGCTCGATTCATCCCACGGGACGTGGAATGCGATCGAAAGCGGCTGGTCGACCGCCGCACCGACCCCGCGCGGCGGGGCTGCGCCCATCAGCCGCGCATAATCGACGATCTGTCGGCGCGCGCGCCGCAGCAGTGGGTCATGCGGCGGGGGAAGCTTCGTGAAAGAAGCGTGTTCTGCTTCGACCGGGAGCAACGGCGGTGCCGGGACCGCCCCGATCGACACGCCGAGCGCCGCGATCGACAGCAACACCAGCAACACGAACGCCGCCACCGCCATTGCGAACCGCCGACGCCTGCGACCCGAGGCATCGTAGAAAATCGGCGCACGACTCATCGATGAGACATCCCCACTATTACTCCAGCCCGGTAACGATCCAACGCCTCATCGCGCGATCTTTAACGATCCGACACAATCGCATCGGTTCTTTCGCATGGCGATAGCGCGACGCCAAGATGACATTGAATTCATTGATGCCGTCGGACTTGCAACGGCTTCGCCGCTTGCCCCCTCGTCGCATCCGGGTACGATCGCCGGACGGGAGAACGAACGGCATGCGACACATCGCGATCATCGGTTCGGGACCGGCGGGCTATTACACCGCGGAAGCCTGCCAGAAGGCATTCGGCGAGGAATGCCGTGTCGATATCATCGATCGGCTTCCCGTTCCCTACGGCCTGATCCGCACTGGCGTAGCGCCCGACCATCAATCGATCAAAGGCGTCGCGCGGCGCTACGAAGCGGTCGCGTTGAGCGAGACGGTGCGATTCGTCGGCAATGTGTCGGTCGGCGACGACGTTTCCGTCCTGGAGCTGCAGGAACTGTACGATGCGGTCGTGCTTGCGACCGGCGCGCCGTCGGACAAGCCACTCGGCGTGCCAGGGGATGGCCTGCCCGGCGTGATCGGCTCGGCGGCGTTCGTCGGCTGGTACAACGGGCATCCC
>CAZNQA010000046.1:0-27835 GCA_964575105.1 uncultured Stakelama sp. | reverse complement strand
CCGCGCCGGTCTTGTGGCGGCACTGGTCGTCGGCGGTCTCGCGCTTGCGCCCGCCCCCCGGCGCGAAATGCGCGATCAGCGTGGCGGCGGTGCCGGGCGCGAACAGTCGTTCGACGCTGTGCCCGAGGATCTCCTTCGCGCTCCAACCGAACAGCGTGTCGGCGGCGGTCCCCCAGCCGTTGATACGCCCCTGCGCGTCGATCCGGACGATCGCATGATCGGGCAGCGCCGCGATCAGGCTCGGCAGCGCGCCACGGTCGCCCTCGCCCCCTGATCCGCCCCGCTGGGCATCTGACGAATAGTGGATCGGCATCGGTGTTCCTGTTGCGTCCGCTGGCCTATCCTACCACGGGTTCCGGGATATCTACGTATCTCTACGGAGACCGCTCCCCGTACGAGAGCGGTCGCGCCGTCGGAGCCGCGAGGCGCGCGATGAGATCGGCGAGGGCCGTGCCCGACCCTTCGATCGATTGCGCGAAATGGTGTTCGGTCGCCACCAGCACCCCCGTCACGCCCAGCCTGGCATTGCGGTCGCGAGCCGGGCCGACGATCGCGGCGATGACCGAAGGGGAATCGATCGCGGGGAAGCACCGCGTGCTGACGTAGGTAACGGATCGGTCCATGCGTGTTTCGCCAAGGAGAATGCCCACCGGCTTCCTGGATCACGCACCGCGGCGCCATACGAACATTCCACAGCAAGCGAAACGACTTGCCCGCGCGACGCGCGGAACGCCTGTCAAGAGACTATTGTGGCGTCACCGTGCCAGTCCAGCACAAGTCTTCGCGAGGATAAATCGTATCAATTTCATTTCCGTTGCAAACGATCTCGATGTAATGCAGTTCTAAAGTATGGGGGGCCGCATGAAAAACCGCATTCTGAAGCTGATTCTTCGCGCGCTGGGGCAATCTGGCCATATCGATGGTCTGTCCCATGCGGCGGCATTGAAGGCTGAGGGGCGTATCATCATGGGCGAATATTGCTCCATTAGTCCGCGCGCCGTGATAACCGACCCGGATTATGTCCGCATGGGAGACAACGCCCGCCTCTCCGACTGCTTTCTATTCGGTCACGACGGCTCGATCAACATGGTTAATCGCATGATGAACACGGCGTTCGATGCGGTCGGCAAGATCATCATCGGCAACAACGTCTTTATCGGTCATGGTGCCATTGTCCTTCCCGATACGACGATCGGTGACGACACGATCATCGGCGCAGGGTCCGTCCTGAAAGGCAACATCGAGGGCGGCTACGTCTACGCCGGTTCCCCGCTGCGGCGGATTCGGCCGATGCCGCAGCATGTCCTCTCGCTCAGTCGCCGCGATCAGCAGCTTCCGGAGGAATGGCGGGCGATGATCCGCGAACGCGGACGCGAGTTCGATTCCGCGATGGAACCGCGACTGGTGGAGCTCCGCCGCAGGCATTTCTTCAGTGCGGATCTGACAGCCTGAGCGAAGCCGCGCGATCGTCTGGCGAAGGCGCTCGCCGCCAGGCAGACGGATCGGTACCGCCCCCCGCAAGGGCGAGCAGCGCCGGCTGATCGTGCAGGACCAGCGTCCGATACTGCAGCAGGCCGATGAACCCCGCACGTTCAAAAGCGCGCAATCGCCCCGAACCGTCGTCTGATGGGGGGGAAGGGTCGTCATCCCGCGACATTACGGACGGGATGCGACCGGGGATCGACGTAATCATACGTAGATCCGCGGTTGTCGTGCGCAAATCAGGCACCGCGCGGTCGCGCTACGCGATGCTCCTTCATCATCAATGGAGGGGCATCATGCGTTTTACCTTGGCCTTGGGCGCCGCGCTCACCACCGCGATCGGCTTCACGATCGCTTTGCCCGCACACGCGCAGATTTCGCAGGGCGACGTGCTGGTCCGCGCCCACGCGATCATCGTCGCGCCGAACGAACGCAGCGGCGCGGTGACGCCGGGCTTTCCCGGGAGCGAGCTCGGCGTCGACGACAGTTTCGCACCGGAGGTCGATTTCACCTATATGCTGACCGATCATCTCGGGACCGAACTGATCCTCGCCACGACCAGGCACAGCGTGATCGGGCGCGGCACGATCGCTGCGCTCGACAAGATTGCCAGCACCTGGGTGCTGCCGCCGACGCTGACGCTGCAATATCACTTCATGCCCAAGGCGCATGTGCGGCCGTATCTCGGCGCCGGGGTCAGTTACACGATCTTCTATTCGGCCAAGGCGAGCGGTGCGCTGGTCAAGGCGATCGGGGCGACCGGGGTCCGTCTCGGCGACAGTTTCGGTTATGCGCTACAGGCCGGGATCGACCTCGACGTCTCGAAGCGCGTGTTCGTCAATCTCGACGTAAAATACATCGACATCGACACGACCGCGCGGCTCCGCACGGGGGCGCTGAACGGCTCAGCCGGGCAGTCGCCCCCCCCGCTTACCGGGTCAGCGCCGCATCGCCCCATGTCACCGGGTCGGGGAAGCGCATCGGCTGCGCGGTTCGCACCACCAGTTCGATGATCCTGACCCCGCGCACGTCGACCGACATCGGCACCACCGCGTCGCCAAACCCCAAAGCGGCGGACTGGCGCAGCAACTTCCCGTCGCCATAGACCGCGAAGCGCACCCGCTGGCTGCGGTCGCGCGCGCTGTCGTCCATGCCGATCTGCGCGGTAAAGGTCTTGAAGCCCAAGTTGCGAACCTCGAGGCGCGAATTGGCGAGCACCCCGATCCCGGTCACGAAGCGTTTTCCCGCAACCTGCAGCGTCTCGCCATAAGGCGTGCTGTCCGCCTGTGCCCCGCCCCAGCCGCCGTAGCGCGGGCGATCCCCGACCCCGCGAGTCGATGCCCAGGCCGAAACCGCGCGGTGGCCGATCGGCTCATGCTCGGGGACGGTGACGCCGTCGACCGCGGGGTTCACGCTCCCGGGCTGCTCCGACAGATACAGTCCGCCCGGCAGCAGCCGCGCCCCGCGCGTGGCGAACACCAGCGTTTCGTGCGGCGCGAGCGAGAGCTTGGTCTCACCGCGAAATTGCTGCTTCCGCCCGGTCCACAGGTCCTCGAGCGCAATGCTTCCGGTGTCGGTATATTTGAGATGCGCGGCAGTCAGCACGACTTCGGTCGGGGTCGCGTTGCGGTTGAAGATTGCGAGCGCCTTGTCCCCCGACGCCAGCGTCTTGACCAGCATCTGGACGTCGTCGGTATCATACGCCAGCACAGCCTGGTTTCCGGCCGGATCCTGGTTGAGCGCGATAAGCCTTGTATTGCCGAGCAAGTCGATCAATCCCGGTGGCGCCTTGCGCAGGTCATACCCGATGAACAACGGTGCGTTTTCCATCGCCCACAACGCGAAATGGCTGCGCGCCTCGGCCATGTGCGCCGCGTCGAACTCACCCGTCCCGACGAACAGCATGTCGGGGTCGTTCCACGATCCCGGATGCGCATACAGCGCGCGCCGCGACACGGTGTCGAAATTGTGGAGCATCCGCGACCAGTTGGCCGAGATGTCCTCGCTCGTCCGCGAAATGTTGCCGAGGTCCTTGCCCCACGCGCGGACGTCCGCCGATCCCCACAGGCAGATCGAGAACAGGTAATCCATGTCGGGATTGTTGCGCTTCAGCGCATCGGCGACGGACTGGTACAGACCGCGTACCTTGGGGATATCGGTCCGCCCGAGCGACTCGGGGTCGATGATCGGCGGAAATTCGCGATATTTGCCTGACTGGACCAGCGGGCTCGTCGCAGGCAGTGCGCGGAGACCGCAACCGTCGACCTTGATCAGGTCGAACCCCCATTCGGCGAAATACAGCCGGATATCCTGGTCGACGTGACCGTACAGTCCGATTTCGCGTTCGGCGACCGTCCCTTCGGGCTGGTTCGGCGAGGTCGAGGCGTAGACCTGCCCGCACGAATTGCGCCCCATGTCCGAATAGATCCCGGCCTTGAACCCCATCGCATGGAGCCGGTCGGTGAACGGCCGGAAGCTCGTCTCGCCGCCCGGCCCTGCCCCCGCTGCGGAGGGGAAGGTCGCGGTGCGGATGATCATGCGACCGTCGGGCTGGCGGCGCTTGAGCCACCAGCCATCGTCGACGTCGATGTAGCGATAGCCCTTCGCCTTGAGCCCGCTGTCGGCGATGATCTTCGCCGACGCGATCACCTTCTCCTCGCTGACATCGGTGCCGAACGCATTCCAGCTGTTCCACCCCATCGGCGGCAGCGTCGCGCTCCCGTCGATGTTGGCGGTCCACCGACCGGTCGGCGTCAGCGCGTCGGCCAGCGCAGGGCTGGCGACGAGCGTCGTACCGATCCCCAGCCCGAGACCGACCAGGCACCTGGAAACGATATGACGCATCGGCATTCCTTTCTTGATAGCCCGGCTCAGCGCAGGTCGAGCACGACGACCGACATCGCGGGAACCGTCGCGCTCAGCGTGCCGCCGGCAACCTGCGCGGCGGTGAACGCGACTGGCTTGACCGCATCGGGCTGCTCGAAGCTGTTGTGCGCGTCCATCGTCGTGCCCGTGACGACCCGCCCGGAAACGCCCGTCGCGGTCAGCCCGGTCAGCGCGACCGAGACCGGGACGGGCCGATTGGGATCGAGGTTGACCAGCGCGACATGGACCTGCCCCGCGGTATCGCGGACCGCCGACGCATGGATCGCGGGAAGCGCGAATTCGTCCTTGTGGTACCACGGCGTCTTGACGTCGATCGGCAGGACGGTCGCGTCCATCCACGGCTTGTACAGGTCGAACACCCAATAGGTCGGGGTCTTTACCATCCGCGCGCCATCGGTGAGCAGCATCGCCTGCAACACGTTCACCATCTGCGCAATCGCGGCCATCTTCACGCGGTCGGCATGATGCGCGAAGATGTTGAGGTTGATCCCCGCCACCACCGCATCGCGCACGCTGTTCTGCTGGACGAGGAAACCCGGGTTGCTGCCGGGTGCGGGGTCATACCAGGTGCCCCATTCGTCGACGACCAGCCACGTCTTCTTCGCGGGGTCGTATTTGTCCATGATCGCCGAATGCTTGGTGACGAACTCGTCCATCTGGAGCGTGTGCGCCATCGTCGCGGCCCAGTCGTTTTCGGAGAAGCCGAGTGCCGGACCCTTGTCCTCCCACTTCTTGTCATGCGGGCGGGTGTAATAATGCAGCGCGAGGCCGTCGATGTTCTTGCCCGACAGGCGCATCATCGTGTCGGTCCATTCGTAGTTCGAATCGCTTGGCCCACTCGCGATCTTGAGCATCTTGGTCTTGCCGCTGGCCTTGGCGAACTGCGCGTAGCGGTTGGTCAGGTCGGCGGCATATTCCGCGCGCATGTTGCCACCGCAGCCCCACAATTCGTTGCCGATCCCGATATAGTCGAGCTTGAACGGCGCGGGATGGCCGTTGGCGGCGCGCTCCTTTGCCAGCGTCGAGCCGCTCGGCGAGGTCATGTACTCGACCCACGCTGCGGTCTCGCTCGGCGGCGCACTGCCAACGTTGGCGGAGACATAGGATTCCGCGCCAAGCCGTTCGACGAAGCCCATATATTCGTTGGTACCGAAGGCGTTGTCTTCGTCCACCCCGCCCCAGTTGGTGTTGATCTTGACCGGGCGCTTGGCGCGGGCACCGATCCCGTCGCGCCAGTGATATTCGTCCGCGAAACACCCGCCGGGCCACCGCACCATCGGCACCTTGATCGCCTTGAGCGCGTCCATGACGTCGCGGCGATAGCCGTGATCGTTGGGGATCTTCGACTTCTCGCCGACCCAGATCCCGCCATAGATCCCGTGGCCGAGATGCTCGGCGAACTGGCCGAACACCTGACGGTTCATGCGTGGCCCGGGCTGGTCCGCCCGGATCGTCGCGGTGGCACCTTCAGGCGCGGCCTGTTGCGCGACGGCGATGGCGGGAAGACTGGCGGCACCCAAGCAGAGCGCAAGACGAACGTGGCGTAGCATGGCGAAAATCCTTCTCCGATTCGATGCGACACCCTTGCTCCGGGGGTTGCTCTTTGACCGATATTGTCTGAGTATAAGTGGCAAGCCGTGACGTCAACGGCGCATGATCGGTGCCGGCACCACGGCCCTGGAGAAGGACTTTCATGTTCAAGGCCATCGCAATCACGACGTTTTCGCTTTGCCTGCTCGCCCCGGCATCCGCCCATGCCGCCAGCGCCGAACGCTCTCGTTTCGGCGCGCTCGCCGACGGCCAGGCGGTCGAGGTCGTGACGCTGACCAACGCCAGGGGGATGCGCGCGCGGGTCCTGAGCTATGGCGCGATCCTGCAGGCGGTCGAAGTCCCCGATCGCGACGGCAAGGTCGCCGACGTCACGCTCGGCTACAGTGACATGCGGGGCTATCTCGAGGCCCCGAATTATTTCGGCGCGACGGTCGGGCGGTATGCCAACCGCATCAAGGCGGGGAAGTTCACGCTCGACGGCAAGCGTTACAGCCTCGCGCTCAACAACAAGACCAACGCGTTGCACGGCGGGGTCCAGGGCTTCGACAAGCGGCTGTGGCGGATCGTCGAGGCAAAGGGCGGTACGACCGCGCACGTCACGCTGTCCTATACCAGCGCGGATGGCGAGGAAGGCTATCCCGGCGCGCTGAGCGTCACCGCGACCTATACGCTCAACGACGCGAACGAGCTGTCGGTCGACTATCGCGCGACGACGACCAGGCCGACGATCGTCAACATCACCAACCACAGCTTCTTCAACCTCGGCGGCGAAGCGTCGCAGCGTTCGATCTACGACGCGGTCCTCACCATCCCCGCCGAGACGACCACCCCGGTCGACGCGACGCTGATCCCGAACGGGCAGTTCCGTCCCGTCGCGGGCACGCCGCTCGATTTCCGCCAGCCGATGGTGATCGGCAGCCGGATCCGCGACGCGAGCGACCTGCAGATCGTCTACGGCCAGGGCTATGACGAGAATTACGTGATCGCCCGCGACGTCGCCAGGACGCCGCGCCTCAACGCGCGGGTCGAGGATCCGGTCAGCGGGCGGACGATGGACGTGCTGTCCAACCAGCCCGGGGTCCAGCTCTATACCGGCAACTTCCTCGATGGCACCGCGGTCGGCAAGTCCGGGCACGCCTACCGCCAAGGCGACGGCATCGCGCTCGAACCGCAGGTGTTCCCCGACACGCCCAACCAGCCCGCGTTCGGATCGGCGCGGCTCGACCCCGGGCAGACCTATCACAACCAGATCGTCTACCGTTTCGCGGTGAAGGCCCGGTGAGGCGCGGGATCGCGTTCGGGCTCGGGCTGCTCGCTGCGTCTGTCGCGACCGGCGCGCTCGCCGCCCCCAAAGTGACCGGCATCCTTGGCGATCACGCCGTCCTCCAGCGCAACCAGCCGGTCGTCGTCACCGGCACCGCGGTTGCGGGCGAAGCGGTCACCGTCGTCGTCGCGGGCATTTCGGCACAGAGCAGGGCGGGCCGCGACGGGGCCTTCCGCGTATCGCTTCCAGCACTACCGGCGGGTGGACCGTATGAGATGCTGCTGATCGCACCGAGCGGGACGGCACAGGTGCATGACCTGCTGGTCGGCGACGTGTTCCTCTGCTCGGGCCAGAGCAACATGGAGCTCCCGGTCGAACGCGCGCAGGATGCGATCGGCGCGATCATGGGGTCGGCGGACGACCAGCTCCGGCTCGTCACGGTCGCCAAGGCGACCTCGCCCGTCCCGCTCGACCGCTTCGGCGCACAGCCCGAATGGGCGGCGGCGGGACCGAAGACGACGGGCGGCTTCTCGGCGGCGTGTTTCTATATGGCGCAGGAGCTGCGCAAGACCGCCAAGGTGCCGGTCGGCGCGATCCATTCGAGCTGGGGCGGGTCGCAGATCGCCGCATGGATGGGCGAGGACGCGCAGCGTGCCGCCGGACGCGGCGCGCAGGCGGATCTGCTCAAGCTCTACGCGCGCGACCCCGCCGCCGCGAGCCACGCGGCGGGCCTCGAATGGGAACGCTGGTGGCGCGACCGGTCGGGCGACAAGCCGGGCCGCGAACCGTGGCAACCCGACGCCGCGCTCGACTGGCAACCCGTGCCGAAGATCGATTTCTACGAACATTGGGGCGTCCCCGCGCTCGAGACCTATCTCGGGATGCTGTGGTACCAGAAGACGATCACGCTGACCGCCGAACAGGCGCGGCAGATGGCGACGATCGCGATCGGCGCGATCGACGATGCCGACCGTACCTGGATCAACGGCAAACCCGTCGGCGGTCGCGGCGGCTGGGATGCGCGGATGTACACGGTGCCGGCCGGCACCTTGCAGGCCGGGCGCAACGTCCTCACGATCAACGTCGAGAACGCCTATTCGACCGGCGGGATGCCCGGGCCGGCGGAGTCGATGCGGCTGACCTTTGCGGATGGCAGCAGCGTGCCGATCGCGGACGGCTGGCGCTATGCGGTCGCCAGGCGGATCGAAGGCACATCGCCACGCGTGCCGTGGGACGACATCACCGGCGCGGGGACGATCTACAACGCGATGATCGCGCCGCTCGGGCAGACCGCGCTCGCCGGGGTCGCGTGGTATCAGGGCGAGAGCGACACCGCGATCCCGGGCTATGCCGACCGGATCAAGGCGCTGATGGCGGAATGGCGTCATCAGGTCGGTGTTCCACAACTGCCCTTCGCGCTCGTGTCGCTGGCGGGCTTCGGCACGCCCGCCACTGCGCCCGGCGAAAGCGGCTGGGCGCAGGTCCGCGACGACCAGCGCCGCGCGGCGCAAGCCGACGGGCACGCCGCAGTCGCGCTCGCGATCGACCTCGGCGATCCGCTCGATATCCATCCGGGCGAGAAGCACGAAGTCGGGCGCAGGCTCGCCCGCGCAATGGGCGCGCTGGCTTATGGTACGCCCGCGTCGGCGTCCGGGCCGCATGTCTCAGGCGTCATGCGTGACGGCGGCGGCGGTGTGACGGTGACGTTCGACGGCGTCACCGGCGCCCTCCACGCGCGGGGCGCGGCGCAACCGATCGGGTTCGAGCTCTGCGGGCCAGCGGCGGGGTCGTGTCGCTACGCCGCCGCCACGATCACGGGTAATCGCGTCACGCTTGCCGGGGACGGCAAGGCCGTGGCGCGCGTGCGCTACGCCTGGGCGGACTTCCCGATCGTCAACCTCGTCGACGATGCCGGGCTTCCGGCGGGCCCGTTCGAGCAGGTGACGCCATGAAGCGGATTACCCCCCTCGCCGCGCTGCTGTTGCTCGCGAGCGTCGCACAGGCGCAGGACCCCGAGCCCGAGAAACCAGCGCCGCTCACGACGATCCAGCTCTGGCCGAACGGCGCGCCGGGCAAGGACACGCGCCCGCCCGCCCCAGAGATCGGACGCGATTACTGGGTGCGCAACATCCGCCAGCCGTCGCTGCTCGCCTTCCCGGCGCAGCCCGCGCACAATACGGGCGCGGCGGTCGTGATCTTTCCCGGCGGCGGCCACAAGCTGCTGGTGTGGACCAACGAGGGCACCAAGGTCGCCACCGCGCTCAACCGGATGGGGGTCTCCGCCTTCGTGCTCAAATACCGGCTTGCGAACGAACCCGGCTCACCCTTTTCGGTCGAGGGCGATGCGGCGGACGATGCACGCCGCGCGCTGCGCTGGGTCCGCGCGCATGCCGCCGACTATGGGATCGACCCGCATCGCGTCGGCGTAATGGGGTTCTCGGCCGGCGGCGAGCTCGTCTCGCTGGTCGCGGACAATCCCGAACCGGCGAAGCGCCCGGTCACCGACGCGATCGACCGGCAGTCCGCGCGGCCCGATTTCCAGATGCTCGTCTTTCCCGGGCCACGCGGCATTCCCGCAACCGCCGTCGCACAGGCGCCACCGGCGTTCATCGTAGCGGGCAGCCGCGACCCGTGCTGCGCCGCGCCGTCGGTCGCCTTGTATGAGCAGTTGCGCAAGGCGGGGGTATCGGCGGAGCTCCACATGTTCGCGGACAGCGGGCATGCGTTCAATCTCGACGAGTCGAACCGGATCTCAATCCTGCACTGGCCGGACCGGCTGAACGACTGGCTGGCCGACGGCGGCTGGCTGGAACCCCGCAAGCCGAACCGGGACTCCGTAAAGCCCTAGATCGCCCCCCCGTCACCCCGGTGACGGCATGGCTTCTGCAAAACCTGTTCTCCCGCGAAGGCGGGAGTCCAGGCGTAGCAAGAACTGCAGGCCATTGTTCGGCCTCGCCCTGGATTCCCGCCTTCGCGGAAAAACAGGACGAGGGTTCCGCAGACCAAATTTCGCGGGGGCAACCCGAAGGCCGGGTGACCGCTTCTACCCCCCGACGTCGCGCCGGGCGCCGCTCAGTCGCCTCCCGTCACGCTGTCGCCGATCGTGTACGCCGACCCCATCGCGCTGCCGTTCGTCCCCGCCCACCAGTACGGCGCCCGCTTGCGCGTGCCGGTGACGACCTCGTCCATCGTCAGCGGATCGTACAGCCGGCCGCCGAGCATCACGCGGTTGATCTTGTCGCTGTTACGGATGTCGACCGTCGGATCGGCATCGAGCACGACCAGATCGGCGAGCTTCCCGACCTCGAGCGAGCCGACGTCCTTGGCATAGCCGAGCGACGTCGCGGACATGATCGTCCCCGCACGCAGCGCCTCGATGGGCGACCAGCCACCCCGCACGAAGCTCCACATTTCCCAATGCGGCCCCAGCCCTGCCTGCTGCCCATGCGCGCCGATCGAGACCTGGACGCCACGGTCGGCGAGCTTCTTGGACTCGCGTGCGCTTTCGCCGTCGACGTAATCCTCCTCGGGCGCCATCGTGCGGCGCGCGTTCTGCGCCTCGAGCAGCGCGGGCGGCGCGTGGCGCGACAGCAACGGATGCTTCCACACGTCCATATGCTGCCGCCAGTACGGATCGCCCGCCGGACCGCCATAGGTCACCACCAGCGTCGGCGTGTAGTTGGTCTTGGTCTGGGCCCACAGGCTGACGAGATCGTCGTAGAAAACCTCGAGCGGGATATTATGCTCGACCGTGGAATTGCCGTCCTGGATCAGCGACACGTCCATCGCATAAAGCGAGCCGCCTTCGGGAACGACCTCCATCTGCTCGGCCTGTGCGGCGGCGACGACCATCTGGCGCTGCTCGCGGCGCGGCTGGTTGTAGTTCTTGACGCTGTGCGCCCCCTCGGCCTTCAACCGCCGAACGTCCGCGAGCGCGTCTTCGTAGCTGTTGATCTCGGCATAGACCTCGGGCGATTTCGCGCCGTAGATGATCTCGCCGGTCGAGAAGATGCGCGGCGCGAGGATCTTGCCGGTGCGCTGCATCTCCGACGCGACGAAGATCTCCGCCGCGCGCGCCGACGGATCGTGGATCGTCGTCGCCCCCATCGCGAGATTGACGATCGACGACCAGTTCTGCTGCGGGATCAGGTCGTCCTCCGCCTGCGGCCCGTGCGCATGTGCATCGACCAGCCCCGGGATGATCGTCTTGCCCGCGACGTCGACGACTTTCGCGCCCGCCGGCACCTGCACCGCGGCGCGTGGACCGACCGCGACGATCCGGTCGCCGCGGATGACGATCACCCCGTCGTCGATGATCCCGCCGTCCTTGCTCGCCATCGATACGATCCGCGCGCCGACCAGCGCGACGGTACCGCTCGGCTTGTCCGCGGTCGCCTCCATCGACAAGGAGACGCCGGTCTTCGGCGCGGGATATTTGGGGGCGTTCTCGTCCGCCGGCGCGACACGGAACAGGTCTGCGGTGCGTGCGGTGTACAGCGTCGGTCCCATGCTCCAGTGAAGTTGCGTTCCGTCGTTCGACCAGTTGAGGAAGTCGGCACCCTCGGAGCTGACCTGCGTCGCGGGGAGCGGACCGCCCTTCTTGTCGACCTCCACCCCCTGCGTGCCCGGGAGCAACGGCATGACGAAACCCTGATAATTCTGCCGGAACGCGACATATTCGCCGCTCGGCGAGACGACATAGTCGTTGACCAGCTCGCCGGTCGCATGGACGTGCTTCGCCTCGCCGCTCAGGTCGGTGCTGACGAGCTGGCGCTTTTCCTTGTCCTTCATCAGCATGAACAGCCGGTCGTTCGCCGCGCCGAACTGCGGTTCGCTGCCGTCCTTCGCCACGCGCATAATCGCCCCGCCGGTCGTCGCGACGCGGTACACGCCGCTGTCCCCGCCGCCGCGCGCCGCGGTCAGATAGCCGCCGCCGCCACGCTCGAACGCGATCGTCTTCCCGTCGGGCGAGAAGCGCGGCTTGGCATAATGCCCCGCCGCACTCGTCACCACGCGGGCCGCACCGCCGCCCGCGGCGACCGTGCGGATCGTTCCCAGCCCCGCATCGGTCCAGTCGACGAACACGATCGTCTTGCCGTCGCGCGACCAGCTCGGCCACAATTCCATGCTCGCCTCGTCGCCCTTGACGAGCCGCCGCGCGGCGCCGCCGGCGACCGGCTTGGTCCACAGCTTGCCGAGCGTCTCGAACACGATCGTGCGGCCATCCGGCGAAACGCTCGCCCAGCGCGGCATCTTGGTGGTGAAGCGATCGGGCGCGACCGCGACCTGCGGGTGCGTCGCATCGATCACGACGCGCGTATCGTCGATCCGGAACGGGATTTGCTGCGCAGCCGCCCCCCCGTCCGCGCCGACGCGGTTGAGCTTGCCGCCCGCCCAGAACACCACCGCCTTGTTGTCGGGGGTCCATGCCATGTTGGGATAAACGCCGGTGACCGCCCACGTCTCCTGCACGTCGCGATCGAGCGTATTGTAAATGCGGCGTTCGTCGCCCGTTGCCAGCGTCTTGACCCACAATGTCGTCTTGCCGTGATCGCGCCGGACGAAGGCGATCCTCGTGCCATCGGGCGACGGGGTCGGGCGGACCGACCCGCCGACCCCCGACACCGCGGTCGTCACCTCGCCGGTATCGATATCGTAGCGTTCGATGTTGAACAGATCGGTCCGCGAATTCTGCGCATATTCAAAGATCGGGCCGGGTGAGACGTTGCGGGTGTAATAGATGCCCTTGCCATCGGGCGCGTAGATCGGCTCGCCGAGTTCCTTCTGCAGCGTCTCGCTCGCGCGCTTGACGAGCTGGACCCCCGCGCCGCCCGAGACGTGGTACAGCCACACTTCGCCCGTGCCGAGCGAACGCCCGGTCGTGAAGTGCTTCTTGGCGACGATGAAGCGGCCGTCGGGTGACCAGGTCGGCTGGTTGAGGAGGCGGAAATCCTCCTTGGTCAGCTGGCGCTTGTCGCTGCCGTCGACGTTCATGATCCAGATGTTGTCGCCGCCGCCACGATCCGAGGTGAAGGCGATGCGCTTGCCGTCGGGCGAGAAGCGCGGCTGGTGTTCGTACGACAGGCCCGCCGCGATCCGCGTCGGCGTGCCGCCCGCGATCGGCATGGTGTAGATGTCGCCGAGCAGGTCGAATGCGACCAGCCTGCCGTCGCGCGAGACGTCGACGTTCATCCAGCTACCGTTGTCGACCTTGATCGGGACTTCGCGGGTGCGCAGCCCGGTCGGGGCCTCGACGTTCCATTTGGGCGGCTTCTTCGTGGTGGCAGCGGTGGTTGCGGGTGCCGGGTTGGTCTGCTGCACCGGCGGCGTGGTGGTGCCGGCGGGACGCGTCGGTTCGGTGACTTCGTTCTCGGGTGCCTGCGTCTGTTCGGGCGTCGCTTTCGCGGCGGGGTCCGGCTTTGCCTGCGCGAACAGCTCGCCTGCCAACAGCGCTGCGGCCAGAACCGCCGTGACCCGATATTTCATCCTGCCCCCATTCACCTTGGCCGGCGTACCATGCCGATGCGGCACGCTGCCATGAAGCGCCTGCGCGAAGCAACCCCGCGGCCCCGCTTATCCGGTCGGGCACTATCGCACCCTTCACGCGGACCCGAACCCATCGCCAACCGTTTGCCAGTCCATCACCGCCTTTTGTCGGAGCCAGCCCGCGCCATGAAGATCACGCTCAAGCCGATTGCCGACCAGGTCATCGTCATCACCGGGGCCAGTTCCGGAATCGGTCTTGTTACGGCGAAAAGTGCTGCAGAACAGGGTGCGAAAGTCGTTTTAGTTGCACGAAACGAAGCATCGTTGCGTAAAACCGTCGAGGAAATCACCGAAAACGGCGGCGATGCGATCTTTGCGGTGGCGGATGTCGGCGACATCCACGCCGTCCGCGCCGCCGCCGCAGCCGCCAGGACACGATATGGGAGGATCGACACATGGGTCAATAATGCGGGCACTGCAATTTACGGCAAGCTGATCGACACCCCGCTCGATGAACATGAAAAACTGTTTCGGACCAATTATTTCGGTACAGTCCACGGCGCGCTGACCGCAGTCTCCCATCTCCGCGAGATGGGTGGCGCGATCATCACCGTCGGGTCGATCGCATCCGACATCCCCTCGCCGATCCTCAGCGCATATGCCGCCTCGAAACATGCAGTTAAGGGCTTCGTCGACGCGCTCAGGATGGAACTCACCGCCGACGCGCTGCCGATCGCGGTGACGCTGGTCAAACCCTCGGGGATCGACACCCCGATCGCCCAGCACGCCGCCAACCACGTCGATGGCGAGGCGCTCATCCCACCCCCCATTTACGACCCCGCCCTCGTCGCGACCGGGATCCTCGACGCAGCCCAGCACGTCCGCCGCGACATCACGGTCGGTGGCGGTGGACGGCTGCAAGTGCTTCTGGGGACGCATTTTCCCGGGATGCTAGACCGGCTCGGCGGGATGATGACACCGATGCTGTCGGACAAGACCCGCCCCAAAACCCGCTCCACGACGCTGTTCGAGCCGGTCCAGCCGGGCCAGGAGCGGTCGGGGATCCAGACGGGCCGCCAGACCAGCCTGTATACCGCCGCCGAACGTCACCCGGCGGTGCTTGGCGTCGTTGCACTTGCCGGCGTTGGCGGGCTTGTCGCAATCCTGCTGGCGCGCCGTCGCGCCTGATCAGCTTCGAACGCGAAAGGTTTGGATTTGTTGAAGTTTCTCGTCGCCGAGAGTGAAACCGTCGAAGAACGCGAGGCGCGTCGCGCGCATGCGGGCAAGAGTTCGGGGGAAAGCTACGCCGCGACGCTGCAGCAGCTCCGCCCCGATGCGGACATCACGATCGTTGCCCCCGCGGACGACGACGCTAACCTTTATTCCGTGACGGATCTGCGCGTGTTCGACGCGGTTTTCGTCACCGGATCGCCGCTTCACGTCTACGACGACAGCCCCGAAGTCTCTCGCCAGATCGCCTTCATGCGGCTGGTCTTTGCTTCGGCAACCCCCTCCTTCGGCTCCTGTGCAGGTCTTCAACTCGCGGTCGCGACGGCCGGTGGCAAGGTTCGCAAGATGCCCGAGCAAATGGAGGCTGGAATCGCGCGTCGGATCACCCCGACCGACGCAGGCCGCAACCATCCGTTGCTCGCGGGGCGTGCACCAAGCTGGGATGCCCCCGCCATCCACGGGGACGAGGTCGAGGAACTACCGGCCGACGCCACGTTGCTCGCCAGCAATGCGGTAACGACGGTGCAAGCGGCGGAAATTCGCCACGACGGGGGCGTGTTCTGGGGTGTGCAATATCATCCGGAACTGGCCCCCGGAGAGATTGCCGTCGCCCTGCGGCGGCAGTCTTCGGAACTGATCAAGGCGGGCCTCGCGAGCAGCGAGACAGTCGTGCTGCAACGTGCCGAGGATCTGGATGCGCTGCAGGAAGATCCGGAACGGCGGTCGCTCTATTGGGCGCTGGGGGTCGACCGCGAGTTTGCAATCGAGACGCATCGGCGGACCGAGTTGTCGAACTTTCTGAATTGGCTGGTTAGTTTAAGGCCCGGTGGGAGCGTACGTTCTGGGAATATTTGAGATGAAGTCGTAGCGATCGTGCTGCCCGCAACGCACGCTGCCCGCTAGCCGACGAAGCCAAGGCTGGCTGCGACCGCCAGCGCAACGCCAACTGCCGCTACGACGCTCGCGCCGCCAGCGATCCACTTGGACCGCGCAACCATCGCGATCGAAAGCAGAACGATCGCAAGCTGCAATGCCGTCTCCCCAAGCTCGAAGCCCTCTCCGCGGCGTGCCGCCCGTTCGCCGTCCGCGCGCTGGCGCGCCCCCGCGGTCTCGAGCTGACCGATCGCATGCCCGGCCGAATCCGGCGTCCGCAACCGTGCTGCCTCGCGCGACCATGCGGTACGATCCGCCTTGTTTGCCGTGGGTTGCGCAGCTGCGGTCTTGAGGACGGTCTCGCGGACGATCTTCGCCTGCATGTAAGCGAAGCTGTCCGATGCGGCGATGCCTTGCAACAGGCTGTCGCGCTGCGCGCCCGCCGCGCCCATGTGGACGATCGCAAGCGCCACCGCAAAGCCGCCGACCATCAACGAGATCCGATCGCGAAACCGCCGCTCGCGGTCGCGCTCGATGCGGTCCGCGGCGCTGGCATTTTCTTCAGCGCGTTCAATCGCCTGATCGATCAGATCTTTGGCGTCAGCGGGTTCCATCGCTGCTTCCCGGTGTCGCGAGGGTCAAAGGTTCGCCTGCTCGTCTTCGGGCAAGTCGTCGTCCGGGCCGTAATAGAGTTCCGCGCATTCAGCACGCAGACAGCCGCCCTCGAACACGATGTCGTCGCGGTAGGCGTTGCGGACGAAATCGAGCGTATCCGTATGACGTGCTTCGAAATACATCGGATGGACGTCGGCGGCTTCGGCACCGTAGACGACGCGCCCGACCTTCGACCAGATCGACGCCATCGTGCACATGCCGCACGGCTGGAGCGTCGAATAAAGCGTCGCGCCGCGCAGTTCGAGCTCGCCAGTCGCCTCGCACGCGCGGCGGATAGCCATCATCTCGGCGTGGGCGGTGGCGTCGGGGAGTTCGTGGGTCTGGTTGCGTTCCCCGGCGATGACCTTGCCGTCGAGCACGATCACCGAACCGAGCGGTGAGGTCGACGGGTCCGAGCCCTTCGACTTGGCGATCTCGATCGCGCGGCGCATCCATTTTTCGTCGTCCTGCGTCATGTTCCTGTCTCGCCATCGTCGGAATCCCGCATGTTCAAGCGGATTATTGCGCGTTCCGTTCCATTATTGCGCGAGATACGCTTCTGCGAGACCGCGCACGTCGACTCTCGCTTTGAGCCGCGCCGCGAGCAACGCGGTCCCGCTGATCTTGCGTTGGACGAACAGCGTGTCGACCGGGGGGATGTGCCAGGTCGACCGGTCGCGCGCCATGTCGATGCCCTTCTCGCGCAGCACCCCGACAAACGCGCGGTCGCCGAAGTCGAACGGGCCCGCCTTCCCCAATTCACCGATGATGACTGCGATCATCCGGTCGACCAGCGGGCGATGCGCTTCGACCGCTGCGGTGCCGAGGAATCCGGCGGCGACCGCCGCCTCGCGCACCGCATCGCCGTCGCCCGCAAGCCCGGCGACGAGCAGTGCGCGATAGCCGTCCGCGGTCGGCGCGGGGACCGCGCGCGCCGCACCGAAGTCGAGCAGGATCAGCCGCTCGGTCTCGGGCTGCCAGCGGTAGTTGCCGAAATTGGGGTCGGTCTGCATCAGCCCCCAGTCGAGCAGCTCGCGCAGGACGAGGTCGATGAGGTGCCCCATCACACGGTCGCGCATTTCCTGTGGTGCGGTCTCGAGCGACTCGATCGGGACGCCCGCGACATAATCCATTGCGAGGACGTGCGGGGTGGTGAGGTCGGCGTGGAGCCTGGGGACGACGAATTGCGGCGACCCGGCGAGCAGTTCGCCATAGCGCGCGAGCATCCCGCCCTCGCGCAGGTAATCGGCTTCCTCGTGGAGCTGACGCTTCGCCTCGGCGAGCAGCGGGGCGATGTCGAGCGTCTTGGGAAGCACGCCCGAGACGCGCAGCAGCGTGGCCACGTTGTCGACGTCCGAATCGATGCTCCCCTGCACCCCCGGATATTGCACCTTGATCGCAAGCTCGCGCCCGTCGGGCATGCGCGCGAGGTGGACCTGGCCGATCGACGCCGCCGCGATCGGGTGCGCCTGGAAATGCGCGAAGCGGCGACGCCAGTCCTTGCCCCATTCCTTGGTCAGCACCGTATCGAGCTGTTGCGGGGGCATATGGTTGGCGTTGTCGCGCAGCCGCCCGAGGATCGTCGCGAGTTCGGGCGGGAGCATGTCGCCCGCATCCATCGAGATCATCTGTCCGAGCTTCATCGCCGCGCCGCGCAAATGCGACAGCTGGTCCGCGACGCGGACGGCGTTGGCGGGGGTGAGCAGCAGGTCGCCCATCTTCGGCACCTCGCCGCTGGCAAGACGGCGCGCGCCTTCCGCCACCACATTGCCTGCCACCCCGCCCGCCATCCGTCCGAAAATGCCGAGCCTTGCCATCCGTCCGCTCGGGACGGCGCGGCCCTTGGTGCGATCGTCGCTCACATCGATTCCTTCATGTCAGCGGTCCAGCTTGCGCGCGGCGCGCTGGAGTTTGGGGCGGATTCGCAGGAAGACCCGGTAGGTCCGTTCGAGCAATGCCAGCACCAGCGGCGAACGCGCCGCCAGCCCGACCGGGCGCAGCAACGGGATCGCGCGCCACATCGCGGCAAATGCGGCCGCGCCCGACAGCATCACGCCATTCTCGCGCGCATGGAAGCGCGCAAGCAACGCGTCCCGGTCGAGCGGGCAGCTCGCCGGTTCCGCCCCCGCGACGTCGACGAAATGGATCGCGCCCGAACGGTCGAGCCGCCGCATCAGCGCGATCTCGCGCCGACAAAGCGGACATCCCCCATCGAACCAGATCGTCAGGTCACTCATCGATCGCATATGGGGGCGGTCCGTGCGGATCGTTAGGGTGGTGCGATCAATCTGGCGCGACGGTGAGGATCACCTTGCCGCGCGGATGCTCGTTTTGCGCGAAGGCCTGCGCGTCTCGCACCGCATCCAGCGGGAACGCCTTTGCGATCGTCACCGTGACGGTCCCCGCGGCCATGAGGTCGATCACTTGCTTCAAGGCATCCGCGTCGGGCGAGGCATGCCAACGCGGGACCGTGCGCACGTCCATCACCTTGGCCTTGTCCTCATCGGGATCGAGCGTGGAGACGAGGATCCCGCCCTTGCGCAGGACGCTGAACGAACGATCCTGCGTCTCGCCGCCCTGTGTATCGTAGACCATGTCGATGTCGTGCGCGATATCCTCGAACCGTTCGGTCTTGTAGTCCACGACCTGATCCGCCCCGAGCGCGCGGACGAAATCCAGATCCTTGCCCGATGCGGTCGCGATGACGTGCGCGCCTTTCCACTTGGCAAGCTGCACCGCGATGTGCCCGACGCCACCCGCCCCGCCGTGGATCAGGACCGTTTGCCCAGCCTCGAGCCCGCCATGATCGAACAGCCCCTGCCACGCGGTCATCGCCGCGAGCGGGATCGCGCCCGCGTCCTCGAACGAGACTCCCTCGGGGACCGCGACCGCTTCGCCCGACTTGAGCACGACGAGCGTGCCCTGCGCGCCGCGATCGGTATCGATGAAGGCGCAGACGCGGTCGCCGATCTTCGCGTCGGCCCCCTCGCCGCCAACCGCAACGACGGAGCCCGACAGGTCCCGCCCGAGCACGATCGGCAATTTGTCCTCGCCGAGCGGCGGATATTGGCCCTCGGCGATCTTCCAGTCGACCGGATTAACGCTGGCGACCGCGGTGCGGACCAGCAACTCGCCGGCGCCGAGCGACGGGACGGCGATGTCGGCAAGCTCGATCACCTCGGGGCCGCCGAAGCTTTCGATCCGGACGGCGCGGGCGTGGGACAGGTCTGTGTCGGTCATGCGAACCTCATCGGGAAGTGGATCGCTGTCTCAACGACCCACCCCGCCGATGGTTCTGCCGCTTACCGTACCAAGCGCGGTTCCAGGCTTAGTTCAGCCCGCCGCCGAGCACGCGGTACACCGTGACCAGATTGGTCGCGCGCGCGAGCCGGGTCGTCACCAGATCCTGCCGCGCGCTGTAGGACGTACGCTGCGCGTCGAGCGTGGTCAGGAACGAATCCACCCCTGCGCGATAGCGCGCATCGGACAGCCGCGCGCCGACGAGAGCAGCTTCCGCGCGCCGCGTCCGCGACCCGAGTTGCGCGTCGATCGTCCCGCGGGTGGCGAGCGCGTCGGCGACCTCACGGAACGCGGTCTGCAACGTCTTCTCATAGGTCGCCACCGCGCCGAGCTGTTGCGCGCGCGCAAGCTCGAGGTTGCCCTTGCGACGTCCGAAGTCGAAGATCGGGAAGGTCGCGCCGGGGGCGATCGACCAGCTCTGGCTGTTGTTGCCGAACAGTCCGGTAAGCGCGCTGCTGACCGTGCCGAAGCTCGTCGTCAGCGAGATCGTCGGGAACATCGCCGCACGCGCCGCGCCGATATTGGCGTTTTGCGCGATCAACTGATGCTCCGCCTGCAACACGTCGGGGCGGCGCAGCAGGACGGTGGATTCGACATTGCCCGGGATGACGCTCAACGTCCGGTCGCCCGTGCCGAGCGTGCCCGGCAGCAGCGCGGCGGGCGTGGTCGTGCCGATCAGCAGGTCAAGCGCGTTGCGGTCCTGCGCGATCAGCGCACGGCGGGTGGCGATGTCGTTGACCGCGGCCTCGTAATTGGTCTCGGCCTGGCGCACGACGAGTTCAGACTGGGTACCGATGCGGAATTGCGCGCGCGTGAGCTGGAGCGACTGGTCGAAGCTCTTGAGCGTCTCCTCCGACACCGCGAGCAACTCCTGGTCCGACGCGAGCGTCAGATAGGCGGAGGCGATTTCGGAGATCAGGCTGATCCGGGTCGAGCGCTGCGCTTCCTCGGTCGCGAAATATTGCTGGAGCGCGGCCTGGCTGAGGTTGCGGAGGCGACCCCACAGGTCGAGCTCGAACGACGAGATGCCGACGTTCGCCGAATAGAATTCGAGGTTCGAGCTGGTCGTCGTCGTGACGCCAGTGCTGGTGCCGGTTCCGGTTCCGGTTCCAGTTCCCGTACCGGTTCCAGTCCCGGTACCGGTTCCGATCCCGCCGCCGCCGATTCCACCCGCACCCGACGTCGCCGCGCCCAGCGCATTGGCGTAATAGGCCGAACCGTTGGCACTGACCGTCGGCAACTGGTCCGCGCGCTGGACCTTATATTGCGCGCGCGCCTGCAACACGTTCGCCGCCGCGAGCCGCAGATCGCGATTGTTCTCCAGCCCCAGCGCGATCACGTCGCGCAATTTGGGGTCGGTGAAGAACGTCTTCCAGCCGATTTTGCTGACGTCGGGCGCGTCGGTCGGCGCGACCGGATACGGCCCGCCCTGCGGCAGAGCGACGGGGATCGCGCCCTGTGGTCGCGAATAGTTCGGCGCGAGGTTGCAGCCTGCCAGCGCGACGCTGGCGAGCAGGACTGCGGCGGTGCGGATCGTGATCGTCATGCTCAAGCTCATGCTCATGCTCCCTGGGGCGCGGTGTTCGGGGCGGGCGGACCGTAAGTCGCCTCGTCATCCCCCGTCCGCTCCTGATCGTCCGACGGCTTCTTCTTGCGGCCCGCGAACAGCGCGCGGACCACGACGAAGAACATCGGGATGAAGAAGATCCCGAGCACGGTCGCGCTCAACATCCCGCCGACGACCGCGCGGCCGATCGCATTCTGGCCACCCGCGCCTGCGCCGGTCGAGATCGCCAGCGGCATCACGCCGAAGATGAACGCGAGGCTGGTCATCAGGATCGGCCGCAACCGGATCCGCGCGGCGGCGATCGCGGCGTCGAACGCGTTCATCCCCTCGCGCATCCGTTCCTCGGCGAATTCGACAATCAGGATCGCGTTCTTCGCCGACACGCCGATCGTCGTGATCAGCCCGACCTGCAGGTAGATGTCGTTGTTGAGCCCGGTCAGCATCGCCGCGAGCAACGCCCCGACCACGCCGAGCGGCACCACCAGCAGCACCGAGATCGGCACCGACCAGCTTTCATACAAAGCGGCAAGACAGAGGAAGACGATCATCAGCGACAGCCCGTACAGCGCCGGTGCCTGCCCCCCCGAGAGCTTCTCCTCATAGGACAGGCCGGTCCATTCGAGCGAGGTGCCCGGCGGGAGCTTGCCCTGGAGTTCCGCCATCGCCTCGAGCGCGACGCCGCTGCTGACGCCGGGCGCGGATCCGCCCTGCAATTCCATCGCGGGTTGGCCGTTGTAGCGAGTCAGCTGGACCGGTGCCTGCGTCCAGCGCAGCGTCGTGAAGGCGCTGTACGGGACCATCGCGCCGTTGGTGCCCCGGACATAATATTTGTCGAGGTCCTCGGGCTTGAGGCGGAACGGCGCATCGGCCTGGACGAACACGCGCTTGACGCGGCCGCGATCGATGAAGTCGTTGACGTACTGGCTGCCCCAGGCGGTCGAGATGGTGCTGTTGACCTCGCCCAGATCGAGCCCGAGCGCGCGCGCCTTGTCCTGATCGACGTCGATCTTGAGCTGCGGCGCATCCTCGAGTGCCATCGGGCGGACCTGCGCCAAACGCTTGTCCTGCATCGCCATGCCGAGCAGCATGTTGCGCATCTGGACGAGCTTCTCATGCCCCATCCCCGAGGTATCGACGAGCTGGAGATCGAAGCCGGTCGCGTTGCCGAGCTCCTGCACGGCGGGCGGGACGATCGCGAAGATCATCGCGTCGTGGAATTGCGAGAACGCCCCCATCGCGCGCCCGGCGATCGCCTGCGCCTTGTTGGCGGCGCCCGCGCGGTTGTCCCAGCTCTTGAGCGGCACGAACGCCAAGCCGGCATTCTGCCCTGCGCCGGCGAAGCTGAACCCGCTGATCGTGAAGACGCCTTCGACGTTCGCCTTCTCGGTGTTCATGAAATAATCGCGGACGACCGCAAGCCCCTCGTCGGTGCGCGCGGTGGTCGAGCCGGATGGCCCCTGCACCAGCGCGATCACGGTGCCCTGATCCTCGTCGGGGAGGAAGCCGGTGGGCAGGCGGACGAACAGCAGCGCCATCAATCCCGCGATCAGCGCGAACACGATCATCGAGCGGCCCCAGCGGTGCGCGGTCGCCTTGACGCCCTTTTCGTATTTCGCGGTGCCGCGATCGAACGTCTTGTTGAACCACCGGAAGAAGCGCGCGAGCGGGCCCTTCCCCTCGGCCTTGTCGGGATCGTGCGGCTTGAGGATCGTCGCGCACAAAGCGGGCGTCAGGATCAACGCGACCAGCACCGACAGCACCATCGCCGAAACGATCGTTATCGAGAACTGGCGGTAGATCACCCCGGTCGACCCGCCGAAGAATGCCATCGGCAGGAACACCGCCGACAGCACCAGCGCGATGCCGACCAGCGCGCTGCTGATCTCGTCCATCGACTTGCGCGCGGCTTCCTTGGGCGAGAGATGCTCGGTGGTGATCAGGCGTTCGACGTTCTCGACGACGACGATCGCGTCATCGACGAGCAGACCGATCGCCAGCACCATGCCGAACAGCGTCAGCGTGTTGATCGAATAGCCCGCGAGCGCGAGCACGCCGAACGTGCCGAGCAGCACGACCGGCACCGCGATCGTCGGGATCAGCGTCGCGCGCCAGTTCTGGAGGAACAGGTACATGACGAGGAAGACGAGCACGACCGCCTCGATCAGCGTGTGGACGACCTGCTCGATCGACAGCCGGACGAACGGGGTCGAGTCGTAGGGGTAGATGACCTTGACGTCCGCCGGGAAAGTCTTCTGCATCTCGGCGATGCGTGCCTTGACCGCATCGACCGTGCCGAGCGCATTGGCCCCCGGGGCGAGCTTGATCCCGATGCCCGCGGCAGGCTTGCCGTTATAGAGCGTGCTGAAGCCGTAGTCGGCAGCGCCCAGCTCGACCCGCGCGACATCGCGCAGGCGGACGACCGCGCCCGAGGCATCGGTCTTGAGGCGGATGTTGCCGAACTGCTCGGGGGTGTTGAGCCGCGACTGGATCGAGACGGTGGCGTTGAGCATCTGGCTGGCAGGCGCGGGCTGCGCACCGAGCTGGCCGGCGGAGACCTGCGCGTTCTGCGTCCGGAGCGCGGCGGTGACGTCCGCGACGGTCAGCTGATAGCCGTTGAGCTTGAGCGGATCGATCCACACGCGCATCGCATATTGCGCGCCGAACAGCTGGGTATCGCCGACGCCGTTGACGCGGCTGAGCGGGTCTTGGACCTTGGACGCGAGGAGATCGGCGAGATCGGACGCGCTATGCTGGCCGTTGGCCGAATAGACGCCGAGGATCAGCAGGAAGTTGGCGGTCGCCTTGGCGACCTGGATGCCCTGCTGCTGGACTTCCTGCGGGAGCAGCGGGGTCGCGGCCTGGAGCTTGTTCTGGACTTGGACCTGCGCGATGTCGGGGTCGGTGCCCTGCTCGAAGGTCAGCGTGATCGTGACGGTGCCGGCCGAGCTGGACGACGACGAAAAGTAGCGAAGGTTGTCTATCCCCTTCATCTGCTGTTCGATGATCTGGGTGGTCGTATTCTCGAGCGTCTGCGCGTCAGCGCCGGGGTAAGTCGCTGTAATGCTTACGGAAGGCGGAGCGATCGTGGGAAATTGCGAGATCGGCAGGCTGCGGATCGCGATGAGCCCTGCGACCATCAGGATGATCGCGACGACCCACGCAAAAATGGGGCGATCGATGAAGAAACGGGACATGTGCTTTATTGCCCCTTGGCGGCGGCGGCCGCGGCATCGGGTTTGGCGGCCTTGGCCTGCCAGCGGACCGGCTTGACCGGCATCCCCGGCTGGAGGTTCTGCGCGCCTTCGACGATGACGCGGTCACCCGCCTTGAGGCCCGCGGTTACCAACCAATTGTCGCCGATCGTGCGCGGTGCGGTGAGGGTTCGTGGCTGAATCTTGTCGCCCGGCCCCACGATCATGACGATGGCATTGCCCTTTTCGTCACGGCTGACCGCGCGTTGCGGGACGAGCAGCGCGTTCGCCTGCGTGCCTTCGATGAACTGCGCGGTGACATACATGCCCGGGAGCAGCAGCCGGTTGGGATTGGAGAATTGCGCGCGGATCGTCTGGCTGCCGGTCGCTGGATCGACGGTCACGTCAGCGAACTTGACGACGCCGTCGATCGGATAGGTGCTCCCATCCTCGAGCTTGAGCCGCACCCGCGCCGCACCCGCGCCGCGTGAGAGCTGGCCCGCGAGCAACTGCTGCCGCAGCTTGAGCAGCGCCGCGCTCGACTGGGTGATGTCGACGTAGATCGGGTCGAGCCGCTGGATAGTGCTGAGCGCGGTCGTCTGCGAGGCGGTGGCGAGCCCGCCGGTCGTCACCGCCGAACGCCCGATCCGCCCCGAGATCGGCGCGCGCACGGTGGTGCGCCCAAGGTCGATCGTCGCGGTACGGAGGGCGGCCTGCTGCGCCGCGACATCGGCGCGGGCCTGTTGCGCCGTGGTCGTCGCGTTCTCGAAATCCTGCTTCGCGATCGCGTTGATCTTGACGAGTTCGCCGTAGCGCCGCGCGAGTGCGTCGTTCGAGGCGATCGCGGCTTTAGCGCGCGACAGTGCGGCGCGGGCACTGGCGACCTGCGCCTGATACGGTTGCGAGTCGATCCGGTACAGGGGCTGGCCCGCACGGACTTCGTCCCCCTCGGCGAACAGCCGCGCGGTGATCAGGCCGTTGACCTGCGGGCGGACTTCGGACGTCTCATAGGCAGCGGTACGCGCGGCCAGTTCGGTGCTGAGCGTCACCGATTGCGGCGTCAGCGTGACATATCCGACCTGCGGTGCAGTCTGCGCCGGGGGCTTTTGCTGCTGTGCACCACCGCCGCAACCGGCAAGGAGGGTAGCCGACAGGACCGCGAAGGATGAGGATTTGCGCACGCTTCTTCCAATGCTAGAGTGTGAGCGATCGATCACTCACGTTTGCCCGGCGGCGCTTAGCTCTGCTCTTGATCGATAGCAAGTGATATGAGGGATCCGAACCATTCAACCGCTGATAAAAGATGGACTTAACACATTGAAAACGCGGGCGGAGAAGGCGGGGGAACGGCGCGAGCAGATTCTTGCTGCAGCGCGGCATTTATTCAAGCGGCACGGCTTTCACGCGACCGGAGTCGCGCAAATTGCTTGCGACTCGGGGGTCAAGGTCGGGCAATTGTACCGTGATTTCGCGTGCAAGGAGGATATCGTCGCAGCACTGGTCGAGCCCGACGTCGGGATTTTCCTCGACGAGCAGGCGCTCGCCCTCGCGGTCGACTCGCAGGATTTCCAGTCGGTGCGGATCTGGATCCGGCGGTTCATCGAGGAGGATTCGGCACTCGACGACGAATTCACCCTGATCGCCGAGACGATTTCTGAGGCGACCCGTAACCCGCGTGTCGCGGCGATCGTCCGTCGGATCGATTCGCGTGTTCGCAACAGCATCCTGACTGCGCTCGCGGTGCTGGCGCCTGGCGACGGGAAGGCCCCGCAACGGGTTCATCTGGCCGACTTCATCATGGCGATTGGGCACGGTGTATGGTTTCGGCAGATATCCGATCCGGCGGTCGATCGCGTCGGGCTGTCGGCGTATGTCGCGGGCCTGATCGAATCCGAGTTGCAACGGATCATCGACGCGCCAGCCTGATCCCCGCCGCATTCCCGCTTGATGAAAAATGCTTGCCGCACCCGGGAACGGCGCGGACGGTCAAGACGTTGTGCGTCATGAAGCCCTTATTCCGGGCTGAGGACCCGGGGGGTCCTTTCCGAAACCGAGCGTTCACCCCGCTTCGATAGCGCGGCGAACCAAGACAAACAGCAGCCGGGACCGATCGTTCCGGCAGACACGGAGCGTAGTGATGGAAGACGGCGGATCCCCAGAGATTTCCCGGCGTGGCATTCTGGCGGGCGGTGCGGCCGCGGTCGCGGTGACACAGGTTCCCGCGGTCGAGGCGCAGACGCCGGCACGGCAGGCGGCCCCGGCAAAAGCGAAGATCGCGATGACGGTCAACGGCAAGCGCCGCGAGCTCGAGGTCGACACGCGTACCACGCTGCTCGATGCGTTGCGCGAGCACATGCACCTGACCGGCACCAAGAAGGGTTGCGATCACGGCCAGTGCGGCGCGTGCACCGTGATGGTGGACGGCAAGCGGATCAACTCGTGCCTCAGCCTTGCCGTGATGCACTCGGGTGACAAGATCACCACGATCGAGGGTCTTGGCACGCCAGACAAGCTGCACCCGATGCAGGCTGCCTTCATCAAGCATGACGGTTACCAGTGCGGCTATTGCACCCCCGGTCAGATCTGTTCGGCGGTTGCGGTCATCGAGGAAATCCGTGCCGGCGTCCCCAGCCACGTGACGGGTGACCTCACCGCCAAGGCCCCCATCTCCAACGCGGAGATGCGCGAGCGCATGAGCGGCAACATCTGCCGTTGCGGTGCCTATTCAAACATCCTCGAAGCCATGACCGAAGTTGCGGAGACGCGCGCATGAAGCCCTTTACCTACGAACGCGCCGCCTCCCCCGCAGCCGCAGCCGCTTCGGTCGCGCGGACACCCGGTGCCAAGTTCATCGCGGGCGGGACCAACCTGCTCGACCTGATGAAGCTCGAGATCGAAGTGCCGACGCACCTGATCGACATCCAGGAGCTCAAGCTCGACAAGATCGAGCCGACGCAGGACGGCGGACTGCGGGTCGGCGCGTTCGTGTCGAACACCGCGCTTGCCTCCGATGCACGCGTGCGGCGCGATTACGGCGTCCTCAGCCGTGCGATCGTCGCAGGCGCTTCAGGCCAGTTGCGCAACAAGGCGACGACTGCGGGCAATCTGCTCCAGCGGACGCGCTGCCCGTATTTCTACGACACCAACCAGGCGTGCAACAAGCGCAAGCCCGGTTCGGGGTGCGCGGCGCTGGGCGGCTACAGCCGCCAGCTCGGGATCATCGGCATAAGCGATGCGTGCATCGCGACCTATCCCGGCGACATGGCGGTCGCGATGCGGCTGCTCGACGCCAAGATCGAGACGATCAACCCGACCGGTCAGACGCGGATCATCCCGATCGCGGACTTCCAC
>CAZNQA010000045.1:8532-28076 GCA_964575105.1 uncultured Stakelama sp. | reverse complement strand
CACGTCGTTCGTCAGCGCGATCGAGGAGCCCACCAACTTCAAGCATTCGAGGTCAGCTGCTGTAGAGGTGTTCAGTTTGATCATGAGAATCTCCATGAAAGCAATCGGGATGAACCAACGTCCGCTTGTGGCGGTCCGCCGAGTGCCGCGCGGCGTCCACAATTGGGCCAGGTCGGTCGGCAGGACCGGTCGAAGCGTGCGTCTATACTGCCCCAAACGGCTCAGTTATCCGTTTCGACGAAAGTCACGGGCTCCAAACCATATGACGTCGTCTGTGCCGGTCGAGTTTGCAGGAAACAGCTTTTCCAGTCCTGTCGCCTCGTAGAAGCCGATCGCCGACGTATTCGTCGGATCGACGCCGAGGTGAAATCCTGTGGAGCCCGTCGCTCGAGATCGGTCATGCCATGCGGCCAACATCCTGCGACCGTGACCCTGGCCTTTGAGGCGCGGCAGAAGATTGATGTGAAGCTGGGAAGGGTATGCATCTACCAGCCAGTCGGGTGAATGGGGCGGATAATGAATCATCTCTATAATGCCAGCGTCCCCGGCCAAACGCCAATCTGAGCCGCTGACGGGTGACAACGGATACCGCTGCCGCAACGCTGGCCACCACCGTAGATCTAACAGCGTCTCGAATGCTCGGGTGTGCAGTGCGCCTACGCAGTATCCGGCAACTCCGTGCTGATCCTCGAGGACCAACGCGAGTTCGGGTTCGAAAATGGCATAAGGAGCAGCGTAGACATGCCCGAGCAGTTCCAGATCGTGGAACTCACGAGATGCGTCACGTCCGCTATCGCCCGTGGCGACGGCGATGGCGTACAGCGAGTCGAGGTCGGTCGACGCATAGCTGCGGATGTTTGCCATGCGATTTGCGTAGCAGCTGCCCTGAGTTTTTTGAAACCAGCGCTTCAAAACCTCGGTGCACAAGGGATGGCGTCGGCCAGTTATCAAAAATTCTTGTTGAACGCGGCCGTTGCACCGACATGAAGAAGCGCCCGAAGTTGGGAAGGCGAAAAACCATCGCGAATGGCCGAGACTGGTCCTTTCAGTGGAAGCGCTCACCTCGACTGAGCTGCCCGAGGATCTGCTGCATTCTGCGCGCGCGGGTCTCCGGGCGTTTGGCCGTCTGCAGGCGGTAGTAGATCGGGTACAGGTTCTTTCGGTCGAGCGTCCGGAAGAATGCTTCGGCCTCGGGCAGGGCCGCTAGCGCATCCAAGAAGTCCTGAGGTATCACCATGTTTGCTGAGCCCTCGTAGGCTGCATCCCACCGTCCATCAGCACGCGCGGCCTCGACATGGGCGAGCCCGGCGGGGGTCATGCGCCCTTCAGCGATCAGCCGATCGGCGTGTTCACGGTTCTTGGTTGACCAGCTCGATCCCGCCCGGCGCGGCGTCAGACGCTGGAAATAGCAGTGCTCGTTTCCTGGACGCTTCAAGCCGTCAATCCAGCCGAAGCGGATCGCCTCTACGACGCAGTCGGCCCACGTAACCGAGCGCTGCCGCGAGCTTGCCTTGTAGATGCGGACCCAGAGTTCCCCACTGTCCATGTGGTGCTCAGCGAGCCAGCCGGCAAGATCTTTGGGGCTCTCGAACGCAAGGGCATCGGCTTGAGGATTGGTCATCGCCTGAAGCTAATTGAAGCTAATGCCGCTGAGAAGCGGCATCGCACCTCTCCCGATGTCGTTGTCAAATGACCAAAGGAAGCGAGGGGCACATGAACAAGCGGCGGCTTTGGGGAAGCGTGCAGCTAGCGCTAAATGACCAGGATTGGGTCAATTTGAATGATCGCCGCCGAATGCAGCAACCCCATTTGAATAGGCTGGCCGTGGTTTGACCGCCACCGTGCCGTGATCGGCATCGTAGAGAACGTCGTAGGCGAAATAGGTCAACAGGCCCGACCGGATGCGGACGCCATCCACCCGCGGATCGGCCACTGCATCGAACCGAGATGCTTGCGCCCTGCGGCCTACGCTAAAGCGGATCCCCAGCGCCGTATCAGCGTGTTGTTCGAAGGTTAGCCGCGCGCCCACGCCCTCGGTCCACCCAACGTCGGCGCGGTGGTTGACCAGTTCGATGCCCGGGGCCCCGCTATCAATCAGCGTCGGCGCACAAATGGGTTTTCCGCCATCGTGCTCCAAACATGCTCGCACCGCGTCATTCGCCCGCGACCGATGCGGATCCGCCAGAAGTAGGGGTGTAAACCCGGTCACCTGTCCGTCGCTTGGGTTCAGGATCAAGCGCCCGCTAGAAGTTTCGCCGGGCCTGGGAAGTTCGATGATCCAGCGGTGCGCGCCAATCTCTTGAAACGGATTGGGCAAGTCGGCGTCTGCCAGGCCAACACCGAGGATCGCTCGAAATCCCTCGCCGGCAAGGCCATTGCCTTGGATACCGAATTTGCGTGAATCAACGTGGGCAGCAGGGCAATCGGGACGCGCAGCGCTACATCCGATCGCACGAATGATCTGCCAGCGGCCACCGTTCTGCAGGCCCCCAACAGAAACCGCTGTTCGCACCACTGGTCCCTCAAGAAAGGTGCCGGCGCCGTAGCTATATCGCTGTACCGGTCCCACCGTCATCGTCGCCGCGGTGTCGACAACGCCTGGAAGGACGCGCAACCCCACCGAACCCGTATCGAGACCGGCGTCGATGCGGTGGCCATCGATTTCAATCGTCACCACGTAGCGCCGCGTTCCGTCGGACAGGTCGACCTCGCGGATCGGAACCTGAACTGATGCCGATTGGGCTTGGGTTGCCGAGGGAGACGCTGCAAGCAAGCCGCTGACGGCAAGGCACCTCAAAATGAATGCAGTTTTTTGTCGAACCATCCTGCGATCCTTGGAACGGGGCAGTCATCCATGCCAACTGGGGCGATCGTTACGGGTCTCTTTTTAGCGCACTCCCGCTATGATAGCGCTCGGTGGAACAAGCCGCACCGGGCTGGCAGGGCAGTGGCTTCCACGTTGCGATTTCGCGCTGAAGGGCCGCAAGCCAGCGCCCCATGTAGGCGCCGCGCTCCTGCAGAGTCAGGAGGCCGTTATGATCCGTGTCGGCCTCGTCAAATATCCTATTTGCACCAGCGACCGCTTCATCTGCCGATATTCGCCCGTCGTGATCGCTGTCCGCGCGATCGAACTCGGCATGTGCCATGCGATCGTTCGGCAGTTGCTCTGAGATCTGCACCTTCGGCATGATCATGGCCAAGCTGGCAGCAAGCATCTCGGCATAGGTCACAAAGCCGTCGTGGTTCGCATCGAGGCGGATATGCTGCGCCAGCGCCTTGGTTTCGTTCTGCGCGCGGGTTTCACCGACCGGATCGGCAACTGTGGTCGCGAGGAATGCTGCGAAGGAAATCACCATCATGCGAGGATACTACGGGTCGAATGACGTGTGGATGACGAATACCTGAATTCCATCCGCCGCGTTCAAGTCCATGCGAGGTAGCAAGTCTCCCGTCGCTCTCGACCGGGCAGCGCCATCGGACGTCCAAGCTGCCGCGCCAGCATGCGCCAAAGCCAGAGAATGAATAAGCATCCGATTTAAGGGGAGAGGAAACGACCTGTGAGGGCGCGTATCGGGTCATTCCAGCCCGTCGTGAGAGGCGCGAAGGATGCTGGGCGCGTTACAGATCGCGCTTCGAAACTGGTACGGCTTAAACGCGAGTGGACCTAACTCGTGTTCGGTCAGTTCCCGTTTCGTCCCCGTCCAGAGAGTAAATCCATGCGCCTGATCGCAATCGAAGAACACATCCTTCCGCAGGAGGTGCGCGACGCATGGAGCGCCGCGCCGTTGCCGCATGATCCGGTGTCGGCCTTTGCGGATGGCGGCGAGAATGGAGCCCGCCTTGCCGATCTCGGCGAGGGCCGCCTCGCGCTGATGGACGAGCAAGGCGTCGATGTGCAGGTCCTGTCCCTCACCACGCCCGGGCTCCATAATCTGGCTCCCGCCGTCGCCGTCGAATTGGCGTACCGCGTAAACGATCGGATCGCCGAGACCTGCGCCCGCCATCCTGATCGCTTCCAAGGGTTCGCGGCGCTGCCGACGCCCGATCCCGAGGCCGCGCCGCGCGAACTCGAGCGCGCTGTCCGTGACCTTGGCCTGAAGGGCGCGCTGCTGTGCGGTCGGACGCGCGACCGACACCTCGACCATTCCTCCTTCCGCCCGATGCTGGCTAAAGCGGCGGAACTGCGCGTGCCGCTTTTCATCCATCCGCAGACCCCGCTGCCTGCGGTGCGCGACGCCAATTATTCTGGGATCAACGAGCGCGCCGACCTCGCGCTGGCCGCCTTCGGCCTCGGCTGGCATTATGAAGCAGGGCTGCAATGGGTCCGCATGGCTGCAGCGGGCGTGTTCGACGAACTGCCCGATTTGCAGATCATCCTCGGTCATTGGGGGGAGGTAGTGCTGTTCTATCTCGAGCGGATCTCGACCGTCTTCGAGCGTGCGCTCGACCTGCGTCGCCAGCTCGCGGATTATGCGCGCGCCAATTTGTATGTGACCGGCAGCGGCATGTGGAGCGAAACCTACCTGCAGCGCTGCCTTGAGATCGTCGGGCCTGAGCGGCTGCTGTTCTCGACCGACTTCCCCTATCAATACCGGGAAGGCGGGGCACCGCGCCGCTTCCTTGAAGGCTGCACGCTTGACGATGCCGCCCGTGAAGGGTTTGCGCATCGCAATTGGGACCGCCTGACTGGCGGCGGCATTTAGCGTCTTGTTGTCGAAACCTTTTTGGGAAGAGAATGACGGAAGGACAGAGCTCTCTGACATCTACACAGCCCTGCCGCCTACATGAATGGATGACCGAAGTTGGGGAGCTGAAAACTGGCCTCGAATGTCCACGAGCGGGGGTGGGTTCAATCGGTGGTCGCAACGCGCCATTCTCGAAGTGAGAGGGGTGTGAGCGATCAAGCAGCGCAAGCGGATTTACTATTCGTCGGAGCAGCGTGCGGAAATCTGGGATCGTTGGCGGCGCGGGGGAGTCGATGAGTTCGATCGGTCGGCGGTTCGACCGGAAATCGTCCTCGGTGTTCTCGGTGCTGTCGCCGTCGGGCGGCATCCGTCCGGTCGAGCGCCGGCGGTCGATGCGGGTTTGAGCCTGGCGGAGCGCGAGAAATATCCAGGGGTCTGGTGGCCGGGCGTTCGCTCAGAGCGATCGTCTCGCGCTCGCTCTACAAAGGTCGAAACGCGGTCGAGCGCATGTTCTGCCGCCTGAAGGATTATCGCCGCATCGCTACGCGCTACGACTAGCTCGCCACCAACTTCCTCGGCGCAATCTACCTCGTGGCAGCCGTTACCCGGTGGTTATGAATCCTGACCCTAGATCTCCTCCTGCAAACCGTCGCCCCGTTTTGATGCGTCATAGACACACTGCGCGCTTTCGAGCGCGGAGCCATTGGCGAGCGCCCAGTTGTAAAGGGCAGCAAAGGGTTCGCGTAGCGAGCAGCCGAGATCGGTAATCGTGTACTCGACGCCGATCGGCTGCGTCGGCAAGACCTTACGACTGATAAGGCCGTTGCGTTCCAGACGCTTCAAGGCCTCGGACAAAGCCTTGTGGGTGATGCCATCGAGACGGCGTTTTAGATCGTTGAACCGCGCCGGCTGGGTGCAAAGGACGCTTAGGATCAGCACCGTCCACTTGTTGGCGATATGGTCGAGGATGGGCCGCGTCGCGGCGACATCGAGCGGTAGTTCGAGCACGTCTGTGGCCATCGGTATACGCCTCTATATCTACGCACCATCAGGTGCCTTCTTGTGATTAGATATAGAACTTATATTTGCCTGTCATCATCAATGATGCGAGGACGTTCGGGCATGCTTTCAGGGAAAATCGCCGTCGTGGTCGGTGGCCATGGCGGCATCGGTGGCGCCATCGCAGAGCGGTTCGCGGCGGAAGGCGCCACGGTTTATGCCACCAGTCGTCGCGCCGAAGAGGGGGAGGTCGAGCATGGGGCCGGCAAGCTTCGCGCGCGCCGTGTCGATGCTGCGGATCCGACGGCGCTTGCCGCCTTCTTCGAGACGGTAAGGCACGAGGCCGGACGGGTGGACGTGCTCGCGGTCAACGCCGGCATCGCCGAGTTTGCGACCCTCGACGCGATCAGCGAGGATCATTTCGACCGGACCTTCGACCTCAACGTGCGCGCGATGCTGTTTGCCGCCAAGGCTGCGACGCAGATCATGCCGGATGGTGGATCGATTGTGCTGGTGGGCTCGATCGCCGCCGCTATCGGCACCAAAGGCTATGGCGTCTACGGGGCGACCAAGGCCGCCGTGCGCTCGTTCGCGCGGACCTGGGCCAACGAACTCGCGCCCCGCAACATCCGCGTCAACGTTGTGGCGCCGGGACCGACCGACACCGCGATGATGGCCGCGGCATCCGACGAGGTGCGCGCGGCGCTCGCGAAACTCATCCCGCTCGGCCGTATGGCGCGTGCCGACGAAGTGGCCGCGGCCGCGCTGTTCCTCGCCAGCGACCAGAGCAGCTTCATCACCGGGGCCGAGCTGCCGGTCGATGGCGGCATGGCGCAGGTCTGATCCCGGCCCAAAAACGACCAATCTGGCTCAGTGGCAGTCGCCGATGCTATGCCATGACCGATCGCGCTGCGATCGATCATGGCATAGCCCCCAGCATCATCCTCCGGCTGCGACGGTTGCGCCCTGAGCTTCTGCTGCGATGTCGCCCAGGGCTTGCTCGAAGGCTTCCGGCGGCTGCCCGCCGGAGATCAGATACCGCTCGTTGATCACGAAGGCCGGAACCGAGCTTATGCCGCGCGATCGCCAGAGCTGCTCCTCCTTCCGGACGTCATCGGCATATCGGTCCGACGACAAGATCGCCTTCGCCTCGATCGGATCGAGCCCGACAGCCGTCGCGACCTGCACCAGAGCCTCGTGACTGGAAGGATCGCCGTGGTCGGTGAAGTACAGCGCGAACAGGGCCTCCTTGAGCGCCCGCTGCACGCCCTGCGTCTCTGCCCAGTGGAGCAGGCGGTGCGCGTCGAACGTGTTGTAGATGCGGCTGTCGTCATCCGTGACCATCGTAAAGCCGACGGCTGCCGCGCGATCCCGGATCATGGCGCGGGTCGCGGCGGACTGCTCCCGCGACGAGCCATATTTCTGCGCGATATGCTTGACGATGTTCTGGCCCTCGGGCGGCATCGTCGGATTGAATTCGAACGGGTGGAAGACGATGTCGGCCTCGATCGAATCGGCCACGCGCGACAACCCGGTTTCGAGCCCGCGCAGTCCGATCACGCACCAGGGGCACGAGACGTCCGAGACGAAATCTATCTCGAGCCGTGTCTTCATGGTGATGACCCTTCCAGGTTCAGGATCCGTGCCGTTCAGTGCGGATGATCTTCGCCCGCGCGTCTCGCATCGCGTGGATCGCGCGCTTGGCTTTGAAACCGCGCTGCGTAGGCTGCTCGAAGGAACCGGCGTGGGGTATGACCAGCGGCCGGATGGCGCGGTCATCGTTCGTCCGGCGGCAAGAGGATCGGCGCGTCGGCAGCCCGTCGCGTTGCGCCGTCGCGAGCCCGTAGCCGTCGCGGCGGATACGACGGCCAGTGTCGACGACATTCTCGTCACCGGCGAGCGCGCGACCAGTCCCGCGGCCCGCGAAATGGCGGCTTCCACCACGGTGAACGTGCTGTCGGCGGAAGACATCGCCAGGCATCCCGACCGCAACGTAACCGAAGCGCTCGCGCGTCTGCCGGGCGTCAACGTGATGTTCAGTTCGGTTTCAGGCGCCGGGTCGCAGGGAAACGGCTCCAATTATGGCGGGCTCGATACGGCGGCGCGCGGCGAGGGTCAGTTTATCTCGGTCCGTGGTCTCAGCGGCGAGTATAACGTCAATCTGATCAACGGTATCGATGTCGCCCAAGGGATGCCGTACAGCCGCGAGGTCCAGCTCTCGCTGTTTCCACCGATCGGCATCGACAATATCGTCATCAGCAAGACCTCGACTGCGGACATGCAGGGCGATGCGATTGGCGGCACGATCGACTGCTCATGTCCCGCTGAAGCGGCCTTACGGACGCTCCGTGACGGTCCCGCGTCGTCGTCGCGTTTTTCGATAGTCCGCTCGACGGCCTCAACCGCAGGTGGTTGCCGGGCCGGCGTCGAGATCGAGACAGCGCCCATCCATCGCGGGCGCAGCGAGCGGCAGATGCAGCAAGCCCGCGAGCGTCGGCGCTATGTCCACTGTCTCGATCGACAGCGGCTGCTCGAACGCGGGCATACCGCGCCGCCAGAACAGGATCGGCACACGCCGGTCATAGTCCCAGAAGCTGCCATGCCCGGCGACATAGCCTTTCCCGGTCGGCCGCGACACGACGCGCGGTTGCAGGGCGAAGATCAGATCGCCGGACCGGGGCCGGTAGAAGCTCGCTTTGGCGCGCATCAGCAGCGGCCAGGTTTCGGGGGGACCGCTCGGCTCGGGCGCGGCGTCGATCTCGTCGGCGGTGAAGACCGCGGCAACGTCGGGCTGGGCCAGGATCGCACGTCGGGTGATCGAAACCAGTTGGGCGCGGCGTACGCCGGTGATCGTCGGATCGATGTACACGTTCGAATCGCGCGCATTCAGTGCGGCGGCGGGAACACCGCTTTCGGCGCTGGCCTGACGGACCACCGCGGCCATGTCGAACCGGCTGCGGCGCGTCGTCGCCGATCCCTGCTCGGTGCCGCGCTCAGGCAGGTCGATGCCGCCGTGGTCGGCGCTGAGCACCACCGCATAATCCACACCGGTCGCGTCCAGCGCCTTGAAGAACACGCCGAGATGCTGGTCCAGGCTGGCGAGCTGAACGCACATCTCGCTCCCCTGCATGCCATAGGAATGACCGATGTAATCGGTCGCGGAGAGCGAGATGCTGAGCAGGTCGGGCGTCGCGCGCTGACCGAGCTTCATCGACGTAACGAGCCCGGCGGCCAGCGCCAGGGTCGCATTGTCGACGTCGGGGGACGTCCGGAAAGCCTCGGCATCGCCCGCAGCGCGCGCAAGACGCCCGGTGCCCACCGTCTGCTCGCCTACGGCAATTGCGCGGCTCTTCGACGCGCAATAAGCGGGGAGCGGCAGCGCCGGCCGGGCGGTGCCGAGATCTGCGCGGATGGAAGCATTCGCCTGCCGCACGACTTCGGGCATCGGTCGGCCTGCGAAGCTTGCGAAACCCCTCGTGTCACCGTTCCACCACCAGCTCTCGTCGGTCGCGTGGCCGCCCATCATCACCGCCGCGCGATCCTTGCCCGACACCGCGACGTTCCGGCTGGTCGGAAAGACCCGCTTGATCCGATCCCCCAGCGTCGGCACCAGCAAGTGCGTCGCCGCTACCGAATACCGGTCGTGGGTGTTGGTCGGTTCGGTCTCGTCCTCGACGCAATAGATCGTCTTGTCGGCGAGCGGCGATTTCAGGTCGACCCAGGTGTTGAGCACGATTCCCGTGTGCGCAGGCCGCATCCCGGTCAGCAGCGTCGAATGGCCGGGACAGGTTTCGGTCGCCGCATGACTCTGATAGCCGTTGGGGAAGACCGCGCCGTCCAGCAACCGAGCAAGACCACCAGTAACGTGATTGCGATATTCGGTGAAAAGATCGGCAGAAAACTGATCGATCGAAATAGCGACGATGAGCGTGGGCGGCGATGTTATCGGCTTTACGGGTTGAGGCTGGGCAAACAGGGTCCCGGGGGTCATCGCGGTAACAAGCACGACCGCAGCGATCAGCGTCTTCAGCATCGATTCCTCGCACCCGCGTCATGCGAGACGCAAGGCCATGCCCCCGGTTTATGGCATGGTCGTTACGCTGATGATTCGTTACGGAATTTGTGATGATGATGACTGGGCGGGCTGGGACCGGACCGGGCCAAAGCCGCCGCGCGAGCGGGTCATTCAAAGACAACAGGCACAAGAACCGGACGGGATCATGCAACCCGGGTCACCGGCTCTCAAAGCGGCCCGGGCGAGGACCTGGTTACGGTTGAGGAGCGCCGCTCCACGTGGATGCGATCGTCCGACCCCCGGGTTATTCGGAGGGAGCGGGATCGTCATCCAGCGTAGCGACCCCCATCAGCGGATGCATCACGAAGGTCCAGCCGTCGCCGCCGACGATCATGAGTCGCAGGGATTGGCGATCTGCGGTGCCAAGCAGGGCTGCCGCTCCTGACGCAGCAGGCAAAGTGACGGTCCTGCCATCCTGGAGAATCCCCGTCGCCCAGCCACGCCGTCCATCGCGGATCTCCTTGGCAAGGCGCTCCAGCGCGGTCTCGAGCGCAGTACGCGCGCGACCTCCGGTAACCCACGCGTGGCCACCGGGCTGCTGTTCCAGCGGTGTGGCCACGGGCTGGGCGGAGACTGGAGATGACTGATCGACCAGACCGCGGGGTTTCGCCTGCGGGGCATCGAGGCGGCGCACACCCTCCATCCGCATCAAGCGTGCAAACTCATCCATCACGATTCCCTTGGTGGCAGCGCCTGAAGCGCATTGGTTCGACCACTGGTTCCTGAACTGGCGCAATCACCGCGAACAACATGCTGGCGATCAGGCGGAAATACAACACGAACCAGTTGAAGGTGCGGCTGCCACGACCCGATTGCGACACCCGGCGCAGCGGCTCGCGCCCTTGTGATCAGCGGATGAGCCGCAACGCATCCCGGTCGACGGTCGCCGCGGCGAGTTCGGCACGAGCGGACGCGATCCGTGCCTGCGCGTCGACCAGCCGTACCCGCGCATCGGTGGCGGTTTCCTCGCGTTGGTTGACGAGGAAAAAGTCGGCAGAGCCCAATGCGAAGCGACGGCGCTCGGCCGTCGCGAGGCGGTCTGCAAGCTGACGCTCGTCATCGGCAATCGCGGCCAGCCGCTCCGCCGCCCCGAGCGCGATGACGAGACCCTGCACCTCGACGGTGATCTGGTCGCGCAGAAACCGGCTGCGCTGGCCCAGCGCGTCGATCTCGCCGCGCGCCTCGGCGACACGGCCCTTGGCGGCGCGGTTTTGCAGCGGCACGCTAAAGCGGAAACCGATCGCGGCCTCGAGCGGCGTCCGGCTGGGGCCACCCAAACCGACTGCCCCGACATCCTTGCCGACCTCACCACGCAGGTCGAGCCGCGGCGACAGGTCGTTTTCCGCCAGCGCCAGCCGCGACGTCGCCTGGTCGATCCGGGCGAGCACCGCGCAATAATCGGGGCGCTCGATCGGCCCCGCTCGGGTCGCCGCGACGGATAGCGCAGCCAGCGCGCCGGCATCTGTCGGCATGCGATCGTCCGACACCGTCACCGGCGCCCCCGCCTCGTCGCGCAGATAGAGCGAGAGTGCATTGGCGGCAACGGCGACATCCTGCTCGGCCCGTACCGCCAGCGCACGCCGCCGGACGAGATTCTGGTCATTCTCGACGAGCAGGATCTCGGGGCGTGCGCCGAGCGTCACCAGCCGACCGATCGCGCTGCGGCGCCGCTCCGCGAGGTTCAGCAGGTCGCGATAGGCGCGCAGGCGGAGGCCCGCTGCGACCCACGCCTGATAGGCGTCGACTGCGCGCCGCTGCACGCCGATCGCGACCATCTCCGCCTCGAACCGTGCGACGTCGATCTCGGTGCCGGCGATCGTCCGCCGCGTGCGACGCTCGTCGATCACGCGGTCGCGCAGCAGCGCGAACAGCGCGCCGACCTTCGCCTCGCCGAGCTTGTTGGTATACGCCTGATCCTCATAGACCGGGAACGTGCCGCGCGACGCGCGATAGCCGCCATAGACATAACCGCCATTGCCGGTGAGCGGGCGCGTCGCACGCCCCTCGACGACGGTGCCGTCATAATAGCCCGCGACGCGCGACTTGGAATCCACGTCGAACACGGTGTCGAACGCGCCCTCCGCGGACAGCGCGCGGCCATCCGCCTGCCGCACCTTGGCAAGCGCCTCGACGATCTGCGGCGCGGATTGCGCGGACGCGCGCAACACCTCGTCGAGCGTCAGCGGTGCGGCTTGCGCGGACGCGGCGGCGGGTGCCAGCAGGACGAGCAGGAAAGCGCCGCGAAGAAGAGGCACCCACGTCATTTCTTGGCGTCCCCGTCCTTGCCGGTTTCGTCCGTGCCTGGCTTGGCGACCGGCTTGGGCTGCGCCTTCGCCGAGGCCGCGCCGCGCTGCCCGAATTCGAGCGGAAAGTCGTTGAGCTGACGCCACAGTTCGTAGCCGACGAGGACGGTTTCGCCCTGCACCCAGCCGCGCACCTTGCCGCCCGGGCGGACGAAGGTGGCGGTCGGCCAGCCCGGCTTGCCCGGCCGCGGTTCGACCAGGATGCGGAACGTCCCGTCGGGGGCGGCATTGGGGTCGATCGTGCGCACGCGCGCGTCGAACATGCCTTGCGCGACCGATGGCCAGCCGCTGAACTGGATCGCGGGCCAGCCCTCGAACTCGAGCCGCACCGGGCGGCCCGGGCGGATCAACGGCATGTCGCGGCCATCGACGTAGAGCTCGACCGCGCGCTCGACGCGCTCGGGCGCGATCACCGCGAGCACCGTGCCGGGCGACACCAGCGCGCTGCCGCTCGCCGCATTCAGTTGCTGGACGCGGCCGTCGCGCGGCGCGCGCACCAGCTGGGCCGACTGGCGGTTGAGCTGGATGTCGATCCGGTTGAGTTTCGCGCGTGCCTCGGCGAGCTTGGCACCCGCGTCGGCGACCTTGATCTGCGTCTGCTCGTAATCGCGGCGGGCGGCGAGCCCTTCGGCGAGCAATTGCCCGGTGCGCGCGACGTCGATTCCGGCGACCGCGCGGCTCTGCTGGATCGCGGCGATCTCCGCCTGCACCTGCGCGCGCTCGGCCCCCAGCCGCGCGAGCAGGTCGGGATCGAGATCGACGACGCGCGCGATCGGATCGCCACGCGCGACGTGCTGGCCGTCCTGGACGTACCAGCGCTCGACCTTGCCCGGCACCAGCGCGGTCACTTGCTGCTGCCGGTCGCCGGGATCGAGCGCGACGACCTGCCCCGTGCCGTCGGCGGTCTGCACCCAGGGGACCAGCGCCATGATCGCCGCAGCGATCGCGATGCCCAGCACCAGCATCCACGCCACCGCCGATGCCACCCGCGGCGCGCGCATCGCGGCGAGCGTCCGGAAATGCGCGAGGCGATCGGGTTTATACGGCATTGCCGGCTCCCTGCTGAGTCGCGGCGACCAGCGCCGCGCAACTGTCGAAGCGGCGTTGCCGATCGGGTTCGAGATGGAACCAGCCGTCGAGCACGATATCCTCGGGGCGACCTGTGCACAGCAGCACCGTCGTACCCGCCGCCTTGAGCTGGCGCAGCACCTCGGCAAGGCGGCTGGTCGGGATCAGATCGTAGAGCTGCGACAGCATCAGCACATGCGGGCGCACCAGCAGCGCATTGGCGAGCTTGAGCGCCATGACCTCGCCGATCGACAGCGGATAACCGGAGGCCGCCAGCGGCGTGTCGAGGCCGTGCGGCAACCCGGCGACGCGGTCGCGCAGGCCGACCGTCTCGAGCGCGTCGAGCATCACCGCGGAGGTCGATGCGGCCGCGGCGAGCGTCAGATATTCACGGATCGTGACCTCGACGATGCTCGGCCGGTCGAGCACCATCACCTCCGACCGCATCAGATACATGTCGAACGTCGCCATGTCGGCACCGCCGACCAGGACCAGCCCGCGCTCGGGCACGACATGGCGCTTGAGCACCAGCGCCAGCAGCCGCTCGGCCCCGCCGTCCGCGCGGGTGACGAGCTGTTCGCCCGCGCTGAGCGCGAAATCGAACCGCGCGCCCTCGGTCACGACGCGGTCGAGCCGTACTGATCCATCGCCGGGCGACTGCCCTACCGCGACGGCCGTGTTCTCTTGCGGGATCGCGTAGAGCAGCGACAATTCCTCCGCGCTGGCGACCAGATCGTAGAGGGAGTCGAGATACCAGCCGAGCTGCGACACGCCGTAGAACACGCCGCCAAGGATCAGTTCGGCCGCGACCAATTGTCCGATCGACAATTCACCGCTCAGGATGAGGTTGCCGCCCAGCGCCAACAGCGCCGCGCTGGCAAAGGCATAGAGCAGCAGGAAGGCGACCGTCTGCGTGAAGCTGTAGCGGAAATAGCGGCGGTGGCGATCGACATAGGCGGCGGTGACGGCTTCCGACCGGTCCATCGCGAAATCGAAATGGCGACTCGATTTGTAGAAGCCGTTCGACGCGCCGACGCTTTCGAGCCAGCGCGCGGCCTCGTGCTTGGCGTGGCTCAGCGCGACCGCCGACCGGATCGAGCCGCGCGACCAGAGCAGCCAGATCGCGAGGATGACGAGCAGCAGGATCGCGTTGAAGGCGAGGAAGAAGGGATGGTAGAAGCTGGTGACGATCAGCCCCACCGCAGATTGCAGGATGATCGTGAACGCGCCGATGACGAGGCTCGGCACTGCCTTCTGCACGACGACGAGGTCGAAATAGCGATTGAACAGGTCGCCGCGATTCTGGTCGGCGAAGAACGGGTTCTGCGCATGCACCGCGCGGACGGTGATCTCGGCGACGATCCGCGCGAACAGCCGGCGCTCGAACAGCGCCATCATCCAGAACCGCATCGCGCTCAGCCCCGCGACCACCGACAGCAACCCGAGCAGCAGCCCCGCCAGCGTCCATAATGGTGCCGGCATCGCGATGTTGGCGACGCTGTTGATCAGCAGCTGGACCGAGATCGGCGTGGCGAGCGACAACAGGCTGATCGCGACGCCGTAGATCATCGTCAGCCGGACATAGGGCATGTCGGGCCCGACGATCTCCGCCAGCCACCCGGCTGCTGAACGCCATCCGATGTGCTCGCCTGCCATATACTCCTCGCCTGTGATCGGAGACAAATATCTCCCATCCCCGGCATTAGGACAATGTTGCTAGGCCTATGTCTTCGATAGGAATATCCTATGCAAAAACAGTGCGTAGCAACCCCGCGATCACGCCATAGGCCGGTGCGCGGCCGGCACCTTGCCGCCACAGCAATCCTATTTCCCTATAGTAGCGGCTGCCCTTGATCGGCCGCACGACGACGTCGTCGCCCTCGCGCACTTCCTGCCGGACGTAGAGCTCGGGTAGCACGGCAAGCCCCATGCCCATGCCCGCCATCTGGCGGATCGCATCGAGGCTGGTCCCCTCATAGTCGCGCATCACGCTGGCGCCGACATCGACCGCGATCGCCGCGACCTGTTCGGCGAGTCGATATTCGGGCTGCAGCGTCAACAGGCTGGTGCCGCGCAGATCGGCTGGCGCGATGATCGCCTTCGCCACCAATGGATGATCGGACGCCATCGCGAGATAGAGCGGTTCGCGAAACAGCCGCTCGCTGTGAAAAGGGCCGCCGGTCACGGGCAGCTGCGCCAGGATCAGATCGTGGACGCCGGTCGCAAGCCCGGACGCGAGTGCGGTGGGAAGCCCCTCGCGCACATGGACGCGGAGCGTCGGATGCTCGCGGTGCAATCGCGCGACCAGCGCGGGCATCAGATACGCGCCGAGCGTCGGCGAGACCCCGAGCCGGATCGTACCGACCAGGGGATCGGCGGAAGTCGCCCTGAAATCCTCGAGATCGACGACATCGAGCAGGATACGCCGTGCCCGCTCGAGCAAGTCGCGCCCCAGCGGGGTCAGGATCGCGGGGCCACCGCGCTCGAACAGCGCCGCGCCGACGATGGTTTCCAGCGCGCGGATCTGTTGCGAGAGCGACGGTTGCGAAACCCCCATCCGCTCGGCGGCGCGTGTGAAGCTGCCCGCTTCGGCCAGCGCGACGAAATAGCTGAGGTGACGAATCGTGGTTTTGGGGAAAGCCATGCCGCACGCTATCCCGTCAGACGGCCTGCGCGCACCCCTTGATGATCGAACTGCGCGGACGCGCGCCTGCCCGGGAGCGCACGCACTTTCCTCGACCTGGGGAAGACGCGACGGGCGATGAATTAAACGCGCCCTCAACCTCGCGTGATAAGAATTTGCCAAGGATCTCAGGGCTCACCTCTGGTCCCTGTGGGGCGCTGAATCAGGTCCGGGTGAACCGGGGAATCGCTCCGATGCCTCTCGGTTCGACCGGCGACGGGTACGACGTTGCGGCTGCGGCACCCCCACGGCGAACCGGCACTAGAACTTCTTCGAGACTTGTCCCCGCAACTGTCCGGACGTCTGGCCCGCCGCCCCGCGCAGGCCGAGATCGAGATCAAGGCCCCAATCGCCGGGCAACACCCACCGGCTGCCGAACGACAGCGTGAAGACATCGCGCCGCCAGCCGATGGTCGACAATCCATATTGCGATGGCTCGGGGATATCGGCGTAATCGAACCGTTGCACCGAACTGCCGTTGAACTCATGCTGCCATTCGCCGCGGATTTGCGGCGCGACCGACCCGAACGGCAGGTCTCGCACGATCCCGATCCGCCCGCCAAGGACACTCGACAGCGAATTGACCTGACGTGCCTCGAACCGCAGGTCGAGGCGCCCGGCACCGCTCTCGACATAGCGGCCAAGCGTCGCATCGAGCCACTGGACGGTGCCGTAGACCGACCACAGCAGCGCCTCCGTGTCGCGATCGATGCCCGCGGAGACGGCGCCGAACCACATCGAACCATCACGCTTGCCCGTCGCGAGGGCGTTGCCCACCAGCCGTCGGGTCGAGAAGTCCAGCCCGCCATAACCGAACACGCCATCGACGAAGACGCCGCGGATCGGGTTCGCGCTGCCATAAGCGGCGATGGCGCCGGTATCGGAGCGGACACGTCCCGCGGTGCCGTTGATCTCGCTCAGATCGGCGCCATAGCCGCCACCGATCCCGACCGTCGCGGCGTCACCGATCCGCAGGTCGACTCCGCCGCTCAGTCCCTGCGTCGATGCCGTGATCTTGTCGCGTCGCGTCGTCGCGTCGCGCGTCCCGATTTCGATCGCGCCGCCGGTCCACAAGGCGAGGCCGCCGACGGAACGGCCGTCCGGTCGATCGCCAGCCGGGCTGGAAGCGGCCGCCGCATTCGACCGGCCGCCGTCGGCACCGGGGCGATATACCCCGTCCGCGATGCCGGTGCGGCCGGGCCCGCCGATACCGCCTTCCCGTTCGCCCAAGGCGGGCAGGCGGTCGATGGCACCGTTGCTGCGGGCATCGCCGCCGGTGAACCGATCGAGGACGTCGAGATTGTTATCGTCGGAACGGGTATCGAAAGCCCCGCGGCGACCGTCGCGGGAATTGAACCGGAAGCCGAGCGGATCGCCGCGCCCGGATGACGGCGTATGCAATTGCTCGTTGCGACGCATGAAATTGCCGATCTGCGTCTGCGCGAAGCGACGGGTGGTTTCGGCCTGAGCGTCGCTGATCGCACGAACGGTCGGATCGGCCGAGGGATCGGGGCGCGCGGTGACCGTCACCGTCACGATCGCAGGGTCCGAGGTGCCAAAGGCATTGGTCAGCGTGTACGCAATCGCGATCGTCCCGCCAAAGCGGGCGTTCGGCGTTATGCTGAGCCGATAGGTGCGATTGCCGACAGGCCCGGCCTCGATCAGCGCGGTCGCGGCGGATCCGGCTGGCGAGACCGACACGAGCGTTGCGCCGGTAAACGGTCCTTCCGTCGCGTCGGCGGTCAGATCGACGACGACGGGTTGCCCGTCTCCGACCGCGGCCTGCTTTGCGCGCGCGCCTGGGCGGTTGCCGACCACGGTCAGCGACACGGTCCCCGGTGCCGAGCGCCCGCCCGGGCCAACCGCGACGAACTGGAACGAATCCGCACCGACAAACCCGGCTCGCGGCGTGTAGACCGCGATGATCGGCGTCGCGACGGCCTTGAGCGTCGCTGCTGCGGGGTCGGCGGGTGGTGCGGAGGAGGCTACGCTTGCGGTCAGGAGGACGGTGCCGTTCTGCGGGGCCTGCGAGATTTCGAGGGTCGTGAACAGGCCGGTCACATGGTCCGACAGGTTGATTTCGACGCCTTGGGGGTTGGCGGTCGTCGTCACCGGCACCGTCTGCGACACGGGCGTCGCGATCGGAGCTGCCGGAGTCTCGACGGTCATCCGCACCGTCGCGGTTGGCGACGTGCCCCCGGGGCCCGTCGCGGTCAGCGTGAAGCTGTCGGGCCCGAAATAGCCGGGCGTCGGCGCATAGGTCACGACGGTGCCGGAGAGGGTGGCCGTGCCGTGCGTCGGTGCGCTGGCAATCGACAGGCCGGAAAACGTGCCCGATACCGATGGTGCAAGGTCGATCGGCGTCCCGGTGCTGTCATAGCCGATCGCCACCCCGTTTCGATCGGCGATGACCGGCGCGCCGACGGTGACGGTGAAGCTGCGCTGGACCTGCGGCGCGGCGGCGATGTTGGCGTTGCCGGGTTGATCCGCGTTGATCGTGCAGGTCCCGACGGTGAGCAGGGTCACGCCGTTACCAGCAACGGTACAGACCCCCGTGGTTGCCGAGGCGAACGTGACACCAAGGCTCGACGAAGCGGTTGCCGACAGCGTCAACGGTGAGCTCGACAGCGAGGCGTTGGACAGCGCGGCAAAGCTGATCGTCTGAGTCCCCTGCGCGATCGTGCCCGACACCGTCGCCCCGGTCGCGGACGCCGGCACGCCCTGGCTGTCAGTCGCCTGAATCGCATAACTGAACCCGCCCACGCTCGTCGGAACGCCCGTCACCGTACCCGTGCTCGCGCCAAGCGTCGTGCCCGGCGGCAATGCTCCTGAAGCAAGCGTGTAACTGTACGGCGCAGTGCCGCCGGAAGCAGGGTTGGCCTGGCTGTAACTACCCCCGACGCTAGCGCCTGAGACAGCACCCGCCGTCACCGCCAGGTTCGCCGGAGTAACCGTAAAGCTGCGCTGAACCTGCGGGGCGGCGGCGATATTGACGTTGCCCGGCTGATCCGCCTTGATCGTGCAGGTCCCGACGGTGAGCAGGGTCACGCTGTTACCGGCAACGGTACAGACCCCCGTGGTCGCCGAGGCGAACGTGACACCAAGGCTCGACGACGCGGTCGCCGCAAGCGTCAGCGGCGAGGCTGACAGCGACGCGTTGGACAGCGCGGCAAAGCTGATCGTCTGAGTCCCCTGCGCGATCGTGCCCGACACCGTCGCCCCGGTCGCGGACGCCGGCACGCCCTGGCTGTCAGTCGCCTGAATCGCATAACTGAACCCGCCCACGCTCGTCGGAACGCCCGTCACCGTACCCGTGCTCGCGCCAAGCGTCGTGCCCGGCGGCAATGCTCCTGAAGCAAGCGTGTAACTGTACGGCGCAGTGCCGCCGGAAGCAGGGTTGGCCTGGCTGTAACTACCCCCGACGCTAGCGCCTGAGACAGCACCCGCCGTCACCGCCAGGTTCGCCGGAGTAACCGTAAAGCTGCGCTGAACCTGCGGGGCGGCGGCGATATTGACGTTGCCCGGCTGATCCGCCTTGATCGTGCAGGTCCCGACGGTGAGCAGGGTCACGCTGTTACCGGCAACGGTACAGACCCCCGTGGTCGCCGAGGCGAACGTGACACCAAGGCTCGACGACGCGGTCGCCGCAAGCGTCAGCGGCGAGGCTGACAGCGACGCGTTGGACAGCGCGGCAAAGCTGATCGTCTGAGTCCCCTGCGCGATCGTGCCCG
>CAZNQA010000045.1:0-8432 GCA_964575105.1 uncultured Stakelama sp. | reverse complement strand
ACGGTACAGACCCCCGTGGTCGCCGAGGCGAACGCAACCGTCAGCCCGGAAGACGCGGTCGCCGAGAGCGTCAGCGGCGACGCCGACAGCGAGGCGTTGGACAGCGCCGCAAAGCTGATCGTCTGTGTCCCCTGCGCGATCGTCAGCTGGAACGTCTTGCCCGATGTCTGTGCGCTCGGGCTGGTCGCGTCGGTGACGGTGACGGTAAACGTCGTCGCCGCCAGCGCGCTGCCCGGCGTCCCGGTCAGCTGCCCGGTGGCCGTGTCGAAGGCAAGCCCGCTCGGGAGCGTCCCGCCCGACAGCGCAAAGCCGTAGGGGGAGGTGCCGCCACTCGCAGTGACGGGCGTGACGGCGGACAGCGCGGTGCCCACCGTGCCCGTCACGCTCGGGGTGGACTGGGTGGTCGCGAGGGCAGGGGCGGAGACGGTCAACGTCGCGCTCGCGGTGGTGCCGGTCAGCGTCGTCGGGCCGCTCGCGGAGACCGCGCCGGTCGTCAGTGGATAGGCTGCAGCGCCCGCGGTCGGGGTCACCGTCAGCGTCACGGTACAGCTCGCGCCCGCCGCGAGACTCGCGCCCGACACCGCGAACGCCGTGCTCGTCGCGCTCAGCGTACCGGAACAGGTGGTTCCACTGCCCGACCCCGACAATCCCGCGGGCAGCGTCGACGCGGCGAGCGCCACGCCGGTCAGTGCGGTGCCGGCATTGTCGTTGGTCAGCGTCACGGTGAGCGTCGTAGTCTGCGCGGTGGTGATCGTGCCGGGGCTGAACGCAGCGGTGACGGTCGGCGGCGCCACATAGACGAGACGGTCGGCCGCCGACGTGGCCGAGGCGACGCCGCCCGTCGTCACCACCACGTCGTATGTCCCCGCGGTGCGGGCGGGTGCGGTGGCCGTACAACTCGTCGCGGACGAACAACTGACCCCCGTCGCGGCCGTCCCGCCGACGGCGACGCTGGTGTTGCCGGGCACGAAGTTCGTCCCCGTGATCGTGATCGATCCCGTCGCCGCCGCGACCAGCGCGGCCGGACTGATGCCGGTCACGGTCGGCGCGGCATAGGTGAACTGGTTGCCCGACGCAGCCAGACTGGTGCCGGCGCCGGTGGTGACGGCGACGTTGACCACACCCGCCGCCGCCGCCGCGGGCGCGGTCGCGGTGATCGAGGTCGCGCTGTTGACCGTGAAACCGGCAGCGGCGACGGCGCCGAACTTGACTGCGGTGGCTCCGGTGAACCCGGTGCCGGTGAGGGTCACCGAGGTGCCGCCGCCGGCGGGGCCGCCGGTCGGGCTGATCGCGGTGACCGCGGGGCTCGCCGCCCCGCCGGCCGGGGTGCACGACACCATCCAGCTGATCGTCGCGCTCGTGCCCGCGTTCAGCTGGGTATCGTAGAGATAGATATCGGTGATGTTGGCCGGGAGCGTGACCGATCCCGATCCGCTCGTCGTGACGTCGCCGGTGGTGGAGGTGTTCGTACTCGTCCCGATGAAGGCGACCGAGGAAACCGCGCCCCCCGCGGCGTTGGTCGGCCGGTAATAGGCGTGGACGCCGCCGTTGGGGTTGGAAATCGTATAGCTGTAATGAATGGCGTCGCCCGAGGTGAACCGCTCCGTCGTCAGCCCGAGATTGACCGCGCGGGTGACGACCTGAAAGGTCGAATCGGATACGGTCGACGTATGACTGAGCGAGCCGTTGTTGACCGCGTCACAGCCGCTCGACGCGCTCGCCGGGGTCGCACCGAGCCCGACCGCGGCGGCGATGGCGACAACCGCATACGCCGTCGCGGACGCCCGGACACGACGGGGCCTGCAACGGGGGCGGCGGAGCGTCTCGTCGCATTCCCCGGCATCGGCTGGCGTCTCGACGATCCGGGTCCGGGACCGACCCCGCAGCACGCGGTCGACCATCGTCGACATTGGCCAACGCCCCCGCACGCGTGCCGCGATGCTCATGCCCCGAGACCTTTCCGCCCTCGTGCTGACGGACACCCCGTCAACCGCTCCCCTCGGGCCACGACGTGACGCGCGCCCGTATCGAACCGCCTTCTCGCTCCGGACCCTGCACTGCCTCTCGTGCGGGCAGTGTCAGGGCGCTCGGCGACTACCCCGTACCCGACCCGCTGTTCCGGGCCCGCCCCAGGTCAACGGGGCCGGGTGATGAACAGTCATCCGGTAGCCCGGAATATCCAGTTGTCGTCCCGTCACCCATGTTGCTCCCGTATGCATCCGGCAAGCGGAGCTGCCCAAAACCCGAAGTACGGACATGGACGAAGTAAGAACCATTATAGACCAGTAACCCGTTGAGCAGAGCGACTGCACGGTGTCTGATCGACGAGTCGAACAGGCCGGACCCTAGCAGGCGACTCGCCGTCATTTGTCTTATTGAATAGAACGTATGTCGTAGATGCAATGGTCTATTGCGACCATGAACGAAACGGGAATCATCTTGTTCGCTTCGGTCAGGGTAACGACAGTACGGGGTGCACGCAGGCCGAAGTTCGACGGAAAACGATCTTTTCTATCAGTCGAACAGAGGGGATATCATCATGGCGGATCCATTCATTGGCCAGATCATGCAGGTCGGATTCAACTTCGCGCCGGTCGGCTGGGCACTCGCGCAAGGGGCGGTGATGTCGATCTCGCAGAATGCGGCGCTTTTCACGTTGCTTGGGACAACGTTCGGGGGTGACGGCCAACAGACGTTCGGTCTGCCCGATACGCGCGGTCGGCTGATGATGGGGGTCGGCGCCGGGCCCGGCCTCGAGCCGGTCGACTGGGGCGACAAGGCCGGCAACGCCAGTGTGGCGCTCCTGTACACCAACATGCCGATGCACGTGCATTCCGCCACCTTCGTCGGCGAGCAAGGCGACACCACGGCAAGGGGGGCGCTGCAAGCGGTGCAGGTGCCGTCGGGGAACGCTGCGCAGGAAATCGGATCCCCCGCGACGGGCGCGCGCCTGGGGACGCCCTACGATACCAGCGGCAACGGCAGCACGATTGCGCTATATGCGCCTGCCAGCGTAGCCGGTACGCCGGTCAATCTCGGCGGACTGGACGTCACGGGCGGGCCGTTCGTACCGCAAGGGTCGGTGACCATCGGTGCGGCGGGCGGTGACCTGCCGACCGATATCCTCAACCCCTATGTCGGCGTCTACACGATCATCGCGACACAGGGCCTCTTTCCCTCGCGTGGCTAGCTGAACACCGCCTGATACCGGCGGGGCTGCCCCGGCCTCGGATGAAGCTGGCTGATGTAGATGGCGTGGGGGCCATTGCGGCCGCAATCCATCGCATAGGTCTCGTCGAGCAGAAGCACCTCCTCGGGCGATTCGAAGATGAGGACGAACGGTTCGCGAAACTCGTTGAGGAGACGTTGGCTGCGATCGATGCGCAGCAAGGTGATCTCGACCGGGGCGGGGACTGTCGCGAGTCGCACGGACCTGCCCACCCAGGGCGCGAAATCGTCGGGCGTCGGCAGATACATGATCGTATGCCCCTATGTGTGATGCGCAACATCTTGACGTCGCGATACGCGCACATGGTACCATCCGGCGTTGCCGGGACAACCTTCCAGCGCCCGACGCGACGCTTGCGGTGCCAGGCCCGGACCCGCTCACGCCGAACGATCGCCGCGTGACGCGGGCGGCGTCCAGCGCAGGCAGGCATGGGTGGGAAACCGCGACGGCATCCAGCCGAAGCCGGTGCGGGCATACAGGCGGATCGCACCGGGATTGTCGAGCGCGACGTGCAACCCCACGCCTTCCGCTGCCGCCGCTTCCGCCGCCCGCTGGATCCAGCGGATCAGCGCGGTTCCGTGGCCACACCCGCGGTCGCCCGGCAGGAGGGACAGCTCGATCAGGTGCCAGTCGCGGCAGCTCCGGTCGAGCGACAGGCGGCCGATCGGAACCGATGCCCCGCTCCCGGTCGTCCGCTCGATCACCCAATAGTCCGCGCCGGGGTTCGTATGCCGGTAATGGTCGTGTTGCAGCCGGAACTGATCCGCAATGAATGCTTCTTTCCGGCTCTGCGGCCACAGGCATCCGCGCAGTTCGGGCGCGCGCACGCTCCCGTAAAGCGTCAGCAGAAAGGAAAGGTCGCTGGTGCACGCGGTGCGTAGCCGCAGGTCGGCGGGAAGGCATCCGTCCGGCTCCGCCCTGCCACCGGCGTCCGGGTTGCGCGGCGTCGCTCCCGGGTCATGCCGGGTCCCGATTCGCGGGCGCTCGGCTACGTTTGGAAAGGCGGGGTTCGTCACACCCGTCCTGCCAGCCGAGCGCCTGTCAGGGCGAGCGCCACGATGCGGCGATCGACGGAACGGATTGCGCCGTCGCCGGAACCGACTCGCATGGTCTGCCCGGTAAACGTTTCCAAGATCGCCCCCTCTGCCGGCAGGTGATTATCCTAGGGTAAAAATGCGATCGTATCCGGCAGGAATGGTTCACTTCGGATCACAAGCATTCGATACGGTCTCGCGTTCGGTAGAGGTCGTCTTGTCGGTTGGCCGGTTCACCTTGATTGTCACTGCCCACCAATATGCCGCAAACGAAGATGCGGAGCACATCCGTGTCATGTGCGATACCCGCGCCGAGGTCCGCCTTGACTTGAGCGTGTCGGGGGAGTGAGGGGAGGGACCCGGTCGTGCTCTTGCGCGACGCCCGGTGGACCCGCGGGTGGGGACACTGCATAACGCCCGTGCTCGAAAAGGATTTAGCCGATGACCTTCTCTTTGTACGATGCCGTGGTCCCGTCCAACATGCAGATTCTGGGTGCGGTCGATGCCTTGCTCGACAAGGCGGCGGCGTTCTGTCGGGAGGCGGGACGCTCCGAGGCGGATCTCATCGACGCGCGTCTCGCGCCCGACATGCTGCCGTTCGGCTATCAGGTGAAGTCCTGCGCCGCGCATTCGATCGGCGGGATCGAGGGTGTCCGGGCGGGGACGTTTTCCCCCGACATGGCCGCCTGGCCGACCGACATCGCGGGGTTGCACGGCGTCCTCCAGGGCGCGATCGCCAGCCTTGCCGCAATCGACCGGGAAGCGTTCGACGCCCTCGCCGACAGCGATACGCAATTCGCCTTTGGCGAAATGCGCATGCCGTTCACGGGTGCGAACTTCCTGCTCTCCTTCTCGCAGCCCAACTTCTATTTCCACGCCAGCACCGCCTATGCGATCCTGCGCGCGCAAGGGGTGAAGGTCGGCAAGCGCGACTTCCTGGGAATGCCGCGGATGAAACGCTAGCGGTACCGCCGGCGGTGGCGGACGATGGTCAAACCGCGCGCGCGGACGTCGCGCCGGGCATCATGTCCGCGACCTTCGCGGTCAGCTGATGCATCGTGAAGGGCTTGGTCAGCAGTTCCATCCCTTCCTCGAGCGGACCGTTGCCGAACGCGGCGGTCTCGGCATAGCCGGTCACGAACAGGATCTGCAGGTCGGGGCGCAGCAGCCGTGCGAGATCGGCGACCTGCCGGCCGTTCATCCCGTTGGGCAGCCCGACGTCGGTGATCAGCAGGTCGATCTTCGCGCCCGACTGGAGCACCTTGATCCCCGCCGCCCCGTCCGCCGCGCCGATCACGGTATAGCCCAGATCGTCGAGCACCTCGTCGATCAGGTGCCGGATGCTGGCTTCGTCGTCGATCAGCAGGATCGTGCCGCCCCGCACCGTAGGCAGCGGGGCATCGCACACGACCTCCTCCTGCAGTACGGCCTCGCCCGCGTGCTGCGGCAGGTAGACGCAGATCGTCGACCCCTGGCCAAGCGTCGACACGATTCGCACCTGCCCGCCCGACTGGCGCGCAAAGCCATAGGTCATCGACAGGCCAAGCCCGGTCCCCTGGCCAATCGGCTTGGTCGTGAAGAATGGCTCGAACGCATGGTCGATCGTCTCGGCGGACATGCCGGTGCCGGTGTCGGTCACGCACACCACGAGATATGGCCCGGCGGGAAGATCGCGCTCGCGTGCCGCGTCCGCGTCGAGCCAGCTGTTCTCGGTCGTGATCGTCAGCGTCCCGCCATCGGGCATTGCATCGCGCGCGTTGATGCATAAATTGAGCAGGGCGTTCTCAAGCTGGGTCGGGTCGATCATCGCGGTCCACAGCTCGGGCCCTCCGACGACGTGAATCGTGATTGACGGGCCGACCGTGCGGCGGAGCAGGTCCTCCATCCCGTGGATCAGGCGGTTGACGTCGGTGGCGCGCGGATCCAGCGTTTGACGGCGTGAAAACGCCAATAACCGCTGCGTTAATGACGCTGCACGGCGTCCGGCCTGTTGCGCGGCGGCGATAAACCGCTCCGATTCGTCGATCTGGCCTCGTGCCATGCGACGCTCGAGCAATTCCAGATTGCCCATCACGCCGGTCAGCAGATTGTTGAAGTCGTGCGCGATCCCGCCGGTAAGTTGCCCCACCGCCTCCATTTTCTGCGCCTGCCGCAATTGCCCCTCGGCCGCCTGGAGCGCCCGCGCCTGCGCCCTGTCCTCGGTCGCGTCACGCCCGACCGCAATGATCTTCCCATCCCCCGGCCCAGCGTTCCAAACGATGTCGCGGTAGCTGCCGTCCTTGTGGCGATAGCGGTTGCCGAACCTCGCAAATACTTGCCCGTCGCCAATGCCTTGCGCGGCGTTGATCGTGCTTTCGAGGTCGTCGGGATGGATGAAGCTGAACAGCGGCTGCCCGATCAACTCGGGCTCGGCCCAACCCAGCACGTGCGTCCAGGCGGGGTTCACCGCGTTGATCGTCCCGTCAAAGTCCGCGACCAGCATGACATCCGACGACAATTGCCACAGCCGGTTACGATCGGCGGTCCGCGCCGCGACCTGCTGCTCGAGCGTCGCATTGAGATCGAGCAGATCCGCCTGCGCGCGCAGCAATGCCGCATCGCTCAGCACGCGGTCGGTCGTCTCGTTGGTCAGGATGAACAGCCCCGCGATATTGCCCGTGCCGTCAAGGATCCGCGAATAAGAGAAGGAAAACCAGGTGTCTGCCGAACCGCGATCGGTATCGAGCTTCCACGGCAGGTCGCTGAACCGCTGGCTGCGCCCGGCAAAGGCATCGTCGATGATCGGCTTGGCCTGATCCCAGCCATCCGCCCACACTTCGCGGAACGGGGACCCCATCGCCCAGGCGACCCGAGGCCCGAGCAACGGGATATAGGTCTCGTTGAAGAAGAAGCTGAGCGTTTCCGCACCCCACGCGAGGATCATCGACTCAGGCGAGTTGAGGATCGTGCTGATCTGCGATTTCAGGATGTCGCACCAGTCCGTGGGTTCGCCAAGCGGGTGGTCCGACCAGTCGCGCGCGAGGATGAGTTGCGTCGCCGCACCGCCGCCGGCGAGGAACCGGAGGTCCGGCGCAAGCATGGCCGGGTCACGAGCATCGGTAGAGATCATGATACGCTCTTACAGGGCCAAGCGACGGATCGCGCGGTAAAAATGGTGTCGGGTGCGAAGGGCGGGGAGCATGAAAAAGGGCCCGGATTGCTCCGGGCCCTGATCCTACCCAACGCTTTCGCGTGAAGGTGTTAGTCGCGATCGCCGGTCAGGAAAGCCGGGGCGAACTCGGGCGCGGGGCCGTCGTCGTCGCTCTGCTTTTCGCTACGCGGGGCGCGCTCTGCGCCACCGGCGCCGCCATCACGGCGCGGACCGCGTCCACCGTCGCCGTCACGACGCGGGCCACGGCCTTCGCCGCGACCACCGTCACCACGACCGCCGCCGTCACCACGACCGCCGCCGCCGCCTTCGCTGCGGGGCGGACGACCACCGTCACCATCGCGACGCGGGCCACGGCCTTCGCCACGGCCTTCACCGCGCGGACGCTCTTCGCGCGCCGGGCGAGTGTCTTCGATCTCGGCACCGGTCTCCTGGTCGACGACGCGCATCGACAGGCGAACCTTGCCGCGCGGATCGATCTCGAGGACCTTGACCTTGACGTCCTGGCCTTCGCTCAGCGCGTCCGAGACCTTCTCGACGCGCTCGTTCTTGATTTCGGACACGTGGACGAGACCGTCCTTGCCGCCCATGAAGTTCACGAACGCCCCGAAATCGACGAGGTTGACGACCTTGCCGTCATAGATCTTGCCGACTTCGGCTTCCTCGACGATGCCCTTGATCCACTTGATCGCGGCGTCGATCTGCGCGGTGTCGGACGAGCTGATCTTGATCAGGCCCTCGTCGTCGATGTCGACCTTCGCGCCGGTCTGCGCGACGATCTCGCGGATCACCTTGCCGCCGGTGCCGATGACTTCACGGATCTTCGACTTGTCGATCTGCAGCGTCTCGATCCGCGGCGCATGCGCCGACAGCTCGGTCCGCGTCGAATCGAGCGCCTTGTTCATTTCACCGAGGATATGCGCACGGCCTTCCTTGGCCTGCGCCAAAGCGACACGCATGATCTCGTCGGTGATGCCGGCGATCTTGATGTCCATCTGCATCGTGGTGATGCCGGCCTCGG
>CAZNQA010000044.1:1745-28623 GCA_964575105.1 uncultured Stakelama sp. | reverse complement strand
TCCCAGCCATCCTTCGCGACCTGGACCGGGTCGCTCTTGCTGTCGCTTTGCCCAACGCTGGTGTCGCCCATGTCGGCGCGATCGAAGAATTCGGTCTCGACCGGTCCCGGCATCAGCGTGGTGATGGTGACGCCCTTCGACTCCTTGATCTCGTTGCGCAAAGCCTCGGTCCAGTTATCGACGAACGCCTTGGTGCCATTGTACACCGCGTTGAACGCGCCCGGAATGTAGCCCGCGATCGAGCCGGTCACGAGGATCTTGCCATCGTCGCGCGCGACCATGTCCTTGAGGACCCGCTGGATGAGATAGACCGTGCCCGTAATGTTGGTGTCGACCGAGCGCCGCCACTTGGCAACATCCTGGTCGAGGAACGCGCCACCGGTGCCGATCCCGGCGTTGGCGCACAGTACGTCGATCTGGCGGCTAGCAACCGCATCAAGCAACTGGTCGACGCCTTCGATCGACGAAAGGTCGGCGTTGACCGACTGGACGTCGGTACCGAATTGCTTGAAGTCGGCGGCGGCGGCATCGATCAGCGCTTCGTTGGCGACGACGATAAGGTCGTAACCATTCTGCGCCGCGAGCGTGGCGAGTTCGAAGCCGATCCCGGTCGACGCGCCGGTGACGATTGCGAGTTTGTTGGCCATGATAGTCTCTCCTGGAATGGGGGTCAGAGCGTGGGCGCGAGGCCGGGCTTGAGGACCACCTTGGTCACTTCATTCTGGTTGTCGTGGAACATCTTGTAGCCCTGCGGGGCTTCCTCCAGCGACAGCCGGTGCGAGATGAGGAAGGTCGTGTCGATCTTCTCCTCGAGGATCGCGGCGAGCAGTCCGGGCAAGTAATGCTGCACGTGCGTCTGGCCGGTCTTGAGCGTGAGGCCCTTTTCCATGAACGCCCCCAGCGGGAACTTGTCGACGAACCCGCCATAGACCGCCGGCATCGAAACGCGCCCGCCCTTGCGGCAGGCGTAGATCGCCTGACGGATCGCGTGGGTGCGATCGGTGCCGAGGAAAGTCGATTTCTTGATCTGGTCAATCACGTTGTCAACGAAGAAGCCGTGTGCTTCCAATCCGACGCTGTCGATGACGGCATCGGGACCAATTCCCCCGGTCATCTCCATCAGTGCGTCATAGACTGCGGAATCCTCGAAGTTGATCGTCTCTGCGCCGAACTTCTTCGCGAGTTCGAGACGACGTGGGAAGTGATCGATCGCGATCACACGTTCGGCGCCCATCAGGAATGCCGATTGCACCGCGAACAGCCCGACCGGGCCGCAGCCCCAGACCGCGACGGTATCGCCTGGTTCGATATCGGCATTCTCCGCCGCCATCCAGCCAGTGGGGAGGATATCGGATAGGAACAGCACCTTCTCGTCGTCGATCCCCTCGGGGATGACGATCGGGCCGACGTCGCTGAACGGCACGCGGACATATTCCGCCTGACCGCCGGCATAACCGCCGGTCATGTGACTGTAGCCGAACAGCCCCGACATCGGCTGGCCATACAGCGTCTGCGCGATGTCCTGATTGTCTGCGGGGAGGCCGTTATCGCACGCCGAATACTGATGCTTGCCGCAGTGATAGCAGCTGCCGCACGCGATGGTGAACGGGACGACGACCTTCTGGCCCTTCTTCAGCGTCGACTTGGGGCCGATCTCGACGACTTCGCCCATGAATTCATGGCCGAGGATGTCGCCCGACTGCATCGTCGGGATATAGCCGTCGTACAAATGCAAGTCGGAGCCGCAGATCGCTGTCGCGGTGATCTTGATGATCGCGTCGCGTGGGTTGATGATTTCGGGATCGTCGACGGTGTCGACGCGGACGTCGTGACGGCCGTGCCAGGTCAGCGCGCGCATCAGGCCTTCTCCTCTTCATATTGCTTGCGCGTCTGCGCTGCGGTGGCGACTTCGCCGGTTTCCATCAATTGCTTGAAGCGGCGCAGGTCGCGTCGCGCCTGGATCGCCGGTTCGCGCTGGAACAGCTTGGCGATCAGCTTGCCGACGACGCCGGCGGGCGGATCGTACAGCAGCGTCGCGGTGACGACGGTGCCGCGCGCGCCTGCATCGCGGAAATCGACGCGGCCGCTATTGTCGATGTCGGCGCCGGGTTCGGACGCCCAGGCGATATACTCGCCGTCGGCTTCGTCGGTGACGACCGAATCCCATTCGACCGTCTTGCCGCCGGGGGCTTTCACCACCCAATGTGACCGCTTGGCGTCGAGCACGTCGATCCGCTCGACGTTATCCATGAAGGTCGGAAGATTGGTGAAATTCCGGAAATAAGCGAAAAGTTCGGCACGTGGCCGGTTGATCGTCACCGCGCGACCGACAATCGAATCGCCGCGCTTCTCAAGCAAAGTATCGGTCATCGCCTCGACCGCGGCAGAGGTGTGTTTGGATGTGGATAAAGGAGCATCGTCGGTGTTGACGTCTGGCATCGGGCCCTCCTGAGTTGCGGTGTCGTTAACGCGCCGGGGGGGCGGGGCGGTTCCTGTCAAAAGAGGTTAACCTCGATCAGGTGCGACGATCCGCTCGTGTGGCACGCCGGTTGAGCGGAGCGCCAAGCGGGGCCATATGAAGGGCATGACCGCAGCCCCGATCTCCGAACTCAACGACCGTGCGCGGGACATCTTTCGGGTGGTGGTGGAGAGTTACCTCGACACAGGTGCGCCGATCGGGTCGCGCGCGATCGCGCATCTGTCGGGGCTCAACCTGTCGCCCGCGTCGATTCGTAACGTGATGCAGGATCTTGAGGAACTCGGGCTGCTCGCGGCGCCGCACACCAGCGCGGGGCGAATGCCGACCGAGACCGGGCTACGCCTGTTCGTCGACGGGATGATGCAGGCGCTCGAACCCTCCGCCGAGGAACAGGCCGCGATCGCGGCGCGGCTGACGCATGCCGGGCCGGTCGAGGAGGCAATCGCTGCGACAACCGCCGCGCTTTCAGGGCTTTCGGCATGCGCGGGGATGGTGATGGTCGCTAAGCGTGAACTGGTGCTGCGGCAGATGAGCTTCGTGCCCTTGTCCGCCGAGCGCGCGCTCGCGGTGCTGGTCGGTGCGGATGGATCGGTCGAGAATCGGGTGATCGCTCTGCCGCCGGGGCTGCCCGTATCCGCCTTGGTTCAGGCGGGCAATTACATGAGCGCGATGCTCGGCGGCCTGACGATAGACGAAGCGCGCGCCCGGATCGAAACCGAGATGATGGACGAGCGCGCCGAACTCGACGGCGCCGCGCGGGCGCTCATCGAGCGGGGGCTTGCGGTGTGGAGCGAGGATGGCGACCGCCGTCCGGTGCTGATCGTCCGCGGGCAGGCGCGGCTGATCGACGATGCCGCCGCCGCCGACCTCGAGCGGGTGCGCGATCTGCTCGATGATCTCGAGGGAAAACAGGATATTGCGCGGCTGCTCGACAATGCTGCGGCGGGGGATGCGACGCGGATTTTCATCGGGGCGGAGACCAAATTGTTCGCGCTGACGGGGTCTTCGGTAATCGCCAAACCTTTCCGTGGGTTGGACGGTCGGGTGGTCGGAGTCGTCGGGGTGATCGGCCCCACGAGGTTGAACTATGCGCGCGTCGTGCCCATGGTGGATTATACCGCCGCGACACTCGCGCGCTTGATGGGTTGAACACGGGATTTTTGGACGACATGAGCGATAACGACACCAACCAGGCCTCTGATTTGCGGGAAGAAACCGCCGCAGCCGCGCCCGAGGTGGCCGAGCATGATGCCGCCGACGCGCGGCTCGAGAAGCTCGAGGCGGAGCTCGCCGAATCGAAGCAGGCGGTGCTCTATGCGCACGCCGAGGCGCAGAACATCCGCCGCCGTGCGGAGAAGGAAACCGCCGACGCACGCGCCTACGCTTCGACGGCATTTGCGCGCGATTTGCTGTCGGTTGCCGACAATCTTGCGCGCGGTTTGGACGCGATTCCCGCCGAAATGCGCACGAATGAAACGATGAAGGGGCTGGTCGCCGGGCTCGAGGCAACCGGGCGTGAACTCGAGGCGGTGTTCCAGCGGCATGGCATCACCAAGATGACCGCGGTCGGCGAGAAGCTCGACCCGAACTTCCACCAGGCGATGTTCGAACTGCCGAGCGACCAGCCCGCGGGGACGGTCGTCCAGGAAATGCAGTCGGGCTACATGATCAAGGACCGGCTGTTGCGCCCAGCGCTGGTCGGGGTCGCCAAGGCCGAGTGACAGGACGACCGTGACGGGTCGATCGGGCGGCGGGGCGGTGCGATCGGGCATCGTCTCGACTCCGGCCCGGGCCAACGACGGATCGTCCGCTCGCCGGCCAGCGCCGGTCGGTTCCGACGACTCCGTCCCCGGTCCTCCGGCTCACGGCCTTCCGGTATGAACCGCGCAACACTTTCGGGGTGACCCAATGTTCGACAACGTAACGCAAGACCGCCCGACCTTCGTCACCCATCTCGAATGTTCGCTGACCGGCGAACACTATCCGGCCGACGTCCTCAGCGGCCTGTCGCGGGCGGGACGACCGTTGCTGGTCCGCTACGATCTCGCGGCGCTCGGCGCGGCGGTTTCGCGGGACACGATCATGGCGCGTCCGACCGACCTGTGGCGTTGGCGCGAAGTGTTGCCGGTCCGCCGGACCGAGAACATCGTCAGCCTTGGCGAGATCGAGACGCCGTTGCTCGCCATTCCGAAAAGCGCGGGGAGCCCGAACGTGCTGGTCAAGGACGAGGGTCGCCTGCCGACCGGGTCGTTCAAGGCGCGCGGTCTGGTGATGGCGGTGGCGATGGCGAAGGAGCTCGGCGTCACGCGGATCGCGATGCCGACCAATGGCAATGCGGGGGCAGCGCTCGCGGCCTATGCCACGCGGTGCGGGATCGAGACGATCGTCTTCTGTCCGGAGGATACGCCCGAGATCAACGTCCGCGAGATCGCGCTGCAGGGCGCGCGCGTCTACCGCGTCAACGGGCTGATCGACGATTGCGGCGCGATCGTCGGCAAGGGCGCTGCGGAAGGGCGCTGGTTCGATTTCTCGACGCTCAAGGAGCCGTACAGAATCGAGGGCAAGAAGACGATGGGGCTCGAGCTTGCTGCGCAGTTCGGCTGGACGCTGCCCGATGCGATCTTTTACCCGACCGGCGGCGGCACCGGGCTGATCGGCATGTGGAAGGCGTTCGACGAGCTCGAGAAACTCGGCTGGATCGGATCCGAGCGCCCGCGCATGTATGCGGTGCAGGCGAGCGGCTGCGCGCCGATCGTCCGCGCGTTCGAGGCGGGCGAGGAACACGCCGAGCGATGGGAAGACGCGGCGACGGTCGCGGCGGGGATCCGCGTGCCCAGGGCGGTCGGCGATTTCCTGATCCTGCGCGCGGTACGCGAGAGCGGGGGCAAGGCGCTCGGCGTCGGCGATCCCGCGATCCTGCAGGCGGTCGACGATTGCGCGAAGAAGGACGGGTTGCTGCTGTGTCCGGAGGGCGGCGCGACTCTGGCGGCGTATCGCGAGGCGCTGCGCACCGGCGAGGTGGACGAGGACGAACGCGTCGTGCTGTTCAATTGCGCGACCGGGCTGAAATATCCGATGCCGCCCGCCGATGCCGCGATCGACCGGTTCGCGCCGATCGATTTCGACGCGCTGTAGGGGCCGCAGTCGGGGGCTGGGATCCTTTTGCTTCCCCGGCGCCGGTGGTGATGGTCAGCTTGCGCTACTCCTGAACACTTCCCCGGCGGAGGCCGGGGCCCAGTAGCGATGGCGGTAGTAATAAGGCGTAGCGTTCGCTTTCCATCGTTGCGCTGCGGAGCCCCGGCCTTCGCCGGGGGCGAATCGCGTTCAAGACGCGGTCGTTTCCATCCCGTGCAGTATCAATCCGCCGCCACGCTTCCGATGATCTCCGCGTAAATCGCGGTCAGCGCGGTCAGGTCCGCGAGCGCGACCGCCTCGTCGAGCTTGTGCATCGTCGCGTTGAGCAGGCCGAACTCGACCGTCGGGCAGACCGCCGACAGGAAGCGCGCGTCGGATGTGCCGCCGGTGGTCGACAGTTCGGGGACGATTCCGGTGTGCCGCTCGATCGCGGTGGCGACCAGCGCGGAGAGGGGGCCGGGTTCGGTGAGGAACGCCTCGCCCGAAATTCGCGCGGTGACGGTGGCGGCGGGGTCGTGGCGCGCGACCAGCGCGGTGATCCGTTCCGCAAGGGCATCGCCGGTCTGCTCGTCGTTGAAGCGGATGCTGAGCCGCGCGTCGGCGCGCGCCGGGATGACGTTGGTGGCGGGATTGCCGACGGTGATGTTGGTGATCTCGATGTTCGACGGCTGGAACCAGCGGTTGCCCGCGTCGAGGACGATCACCTCGATCTCGGCGAGCATCGCGACCAGCCGCGGGATCGGATTGTCCGCGAGTTGCGGATAGGCGACATGGCCTTGCTTGCCGGGCACGCCGATCCAGAGATTGACCGACCCGCGCCGCCCGATCTTGATCGTATCGCCGAGCCGGTGCGCGGAAGTCGGCTCGCCGACGAGGCAGAGGTCGGGCGCAATGCCGGTCGCATGCATCCGCTCGATCAACGCTCGCGTGCCGAAGGTGGCGGGCCCTTCCTCGTCGCCGGTGATGATGAGACTGAGCGGCGCGCCCGGGCTCTCCGGGATCGCCGCCACGAACGCCGCGATCGCGCCCTTCATGTCGACCGCGCCGCGCCCGTACAACAGACCGCCGCGGATCGTCGGAGTGAACGCATCCTCGGTCCAGCCCGCCCCGGGCGGCACCACGTCGAGATGCCCGGCGAAGGCGAGGTGCCGTCCATGACCGGGGCGGGTCGCGAGCAGATTCTCGACCGGGCCGTCGGGTGCGTCCCCGGTAACGAAGCGATCGACAGTGAAGCCGAGCGGCACGAGCGCGGCGGCAAGCGCGTCGAACACCGGTCCGCGCGCGGGCGTGACGCTGGGGCAGGCGAGCAAAGCGGTCGCGAGCGCGACAACGTCGGGACGGGAAGGGGGCAGATCCATCCGCCGGACATTGCGCATGCGCCGGTCGCTTTCAATCCCGCACCGTGTCAGCGGCGTTTACACCGGCTCGGGCCGTTAACGATCGTGTCCCGCAGGAATGCTCGAATGGCACGTGCCTTGCGAAGATAAGGGCAGTTAGCCATTGTGAAGTAGAGAGTAATTTCCATGACCAAGTCGATCCTGTTCGCCGCTGCCGCCACCGCCCTCGCGCTGGTTTCGACCAACGCCAACGCCGCCGCAAACCTCGTCAGCGCAGCCGTCACCGGTTCGAACGGTTCGACCGTCTGGAACACCACGAGCTCGACCGGTTATTACACCGTCTTCCTGCAGCAGCCGCTCGGCAACGTGATGAATCCGCAGGGCCAGGCGATCAACGATCCGACCGAACTCGGCCGCAACAACTTCACCATCAACGGCGACGGCTGGCCGATCGGCGGCAAGAGCGCATCGGACCCGCGCTACACGATGACGCTGCTGTTCGCGGACGGCGCGACGATTTCGGGCGTTTACGATCCGTTGTTCGATGACGTGCTCGACGCGACGTCCACCACTGTCGGCAACACCACCTACACCTTCACCGGCTTCGGCTGGGATCGCGTCCGCGCGGATAACGTCAGCGGCAACCTTGCGGTCTCGGGCGGCGACGAGCGCGATTATGCCGGCCAGTTCTCGTTCACCGCTGTCGAGGGCGCAGTGCCCGAGCCCACCACCTGGGCGATGATGCTCGCCGGCTTCGGGATGATCGGCCTCGGCCTGCGCTCGCGCCGGACCGGATCGGCGATGGTCGCCGCCGCCTGATCTTCGGTACGACGTGATGATATGGCGCCGTCGGTCCTCCGGGACCGGCGGCGTCTTGCTGACTTGCCGGATGGAAGCGATCCCGGCACGATGACCGGGAACGACGGAAGCGGACGATGCCCAAACTCGATCTAGCGACGATCCCGCAGACCAACGCCACCGGCTATCCGCCGCCATTCGACGCACCGGTCGCGGGACGGCTGTACCGGCGCCTGGCACCCGTCGCCGGGCTCGCCCATTGCGGGGCAAGCCATGTGACCCTGCGGCCCGGGGCATGGTCTTCGCAACGGCATTGGCATGCGGACGAGGACGAACTGGTCGTCATGCTGTCGGGCGAAGCCGTATTAATCGAGGACGCGGGCGAGACGATCCTGCGCGCGGGCGATATCGCGACGTTCGCGGCGGGCGTTCAGGACGGTCATCATTTGCAGAACCGCAGCGACACCGATTGCGTGTTCGTCGCGATCGGTGCGGGGCCGATGCTGCTCGGCGGGGAATATGCCGATATCGACATGGCGTTCGGGCCGGACGGCTATACCCGCAAGGACGGCACGCCCTATCCGACGGTGCGGTTGCGCTAGGCGATCAGGCGGTGGTCGCGGGCTGTTCGTATTGCTCGATCACCCATTCCTCTTCCTGCGCCTGCGCGATCCAATCCTGGACGAACGGGTGGTGGAGGACCGCATCCATATAACCGTTCGCGAAGCGCGCGATCGGCAGGCCGTAGGTGACGATCCGCGTGACGACGGGGGCATACATGATGTCCGCCGCGCCGAACGTGCCGAACAGGAAGTCGCCATCGCCGCCGAAGCGCGCGCGGGCCTGCGCCCAGAGTTCCATGATCCGCTGGAGATCCGCGAGCACGTCCGCGTCGGGCTGCGCGGGCGCGAAGATCTGGCGGACGTTCATGCTGTGCTTGCGGCGGAGCGCAGTGAAGCTCGAATGCATTTCCGCCGCCATCGACCGCGCCATCGCGCGCGCCGAATCGTCCGTCGGCCAGAACAGGTCGCGGCTGGTCTTCTCGGCGAGATATTCGACGATCGCGAGGCTGTCCCACACCACCGCATCGCCGTCCCACAGGATCGGTACCTTGCCCGAGGACGGCGCGAACTCATCGCCTTCACGGCGCTTGTCCCATTCCGCGTCGTAGAGCGGGACGACCGCTTCCTCGAACACGAGGCCCGATTGCTTGCACGCGAGCCAGCCGCGCATGGACCAGGAAGAATAGGCCTTGTTGCCGATGATCAGTTTCATGCGTCCTGCCTAAGCGACCGCCGGACTCCGCGCAACGACACAATCCCGGGTGGCATCCCCGGGACCGATCCCGCATGAGGCGCGGCATGAGTCGCAATATCCCCCAACTCGTCCGGCTGGCGTCGATCCTGTGGCGGCGGCGCGGGTCGCGGCGCGCGGGGGAGCATCTCGGGCAGCTGCGGCGGCGACTGGCCACGGGGGTCGGCGCGGTGCTGCTCGGGCTTGCCGCGCTGGCGTTCGCGGGGGTGAGCGACCGGGCGCAGGCGCTGTTCGCCGCCTTCGTCGTGCGCTGGCCCTATGCGCCGCTCGCGCTGACGCCTGTGGTGTTCGTGCTGGTGGTGTGGATCACGCGGCGGTTCGCGCCGCATGCGCGCGGGTCGGGCATTCCGCAGGTGATCGCCGCAAGCCGCGCGCCCGAGTCGCGCGCGGCGGCGGCGCTGGTTTCGCTGCCGACCGCGGCGGCCAAGCTGGTGCTGACCGTGGTGATGCTGCTCGGCGGAGCGTCGGTCGGGCGCGAAGGGCCGACGGTGCAGGTCAGCGCGGCGATCATGGTCAAGATCCACCGCTATTTCCGCGTCCCGATCACCGCGGGCGTGCTGATCGCAGGGGGCGCGGCGGGCGTGGCGGCGGCGTTCAACACGCCGCTCGCGGGCGTCGCCTTCGCGATCGAGGAGCTTGCCGCCGCCTATGAACAGCGTGTCGCGGTGCTGGTGATGGGCGCGGTGATGATCGCGGGGCTCACCAGCCTCGGGATCTCGGGGGATTACGTCTATTTCGGCGCGATGCACGCTACGCTCGGGGTAAGCGCGGTACTGACGCTCGCGCCGGTCGCCGGCGTGCTCGGCGGTGCCGCCGGGGGCGCGTTCGCGCGGCTGGTGCTCGGGTTCGCGACGACGCAGTGGCGCCCGGTCGTCGTCGCGCGGTCGCGGCCGATGCTGCTCGCGCTCGGGTGCGGGCTTGTCGTGGCGGTGCTGGGGATCGCGACCGGCGGGAGCACCTGGGGGACGGGTTACGGCGCGACCCGCGCGCTGGTCGAGGGGACGGGGCAGTCGCAATGGTTCGGCCCCGCCAAGTTCCTCGCGGCGCTGGCGACGACGCTGAGCGGCGCGCCGGGCGGGATCTTCGCGCCGTCGCTGGCGGTCGGGGCGGGGCTGGGGAATTTGCTGACCGGCCTCTTCACCGCGCAGCCGGCGGGGGCGGTCGTGCTGCTCGGGATGACGGCGTATTTCGTCGGGGTGGTGCGCGCGCCGCTGACCGCGGTGATCATCGTGATGGAGGCGACCGCGGCACGGGGGATGATCCTCCCGTTGTTCGCGACCGCGCTGATCGCGGACGCGGCGAGCACGGTCGTATGCCGGGAGCGGCTGTATCACGGGCTCGCCAAGCCGTTCCTCGCACTGGTCGAGGACAAAAGGCCCTAGGTCACGGAGCGCTGGCAAGACACGGGGAGGGGTTGGCCCGGTTTTCCTGTTCCCGCCGCGCCGCGTGGCTTATGCTCCCCGCACCCGGGAGGCTTTTCAATGACCAAGCGTACGTTCGATCCCAAATATCTGCCAATCACCACCGCGGTGGCGACTGCGCTGCTCGCCAGCGCGTGCGGCCCCTCGACCGATGTCGCCAGATCCGACGTCGCGGTGTGCCGCGATGCCAATGGCGTGCGCACCGCGGACGCCAATTGCGCGCGGAGCGGCGGCGGGCACGGCATGAACGGCGCGATCATGGGCGCGGCGGCGTGGTATTATCTCTCGCGCGGCAGTGTGGTGCCGCCGATCGGGCGCCCCCTCGCGGGCGGGTTCACCACGCCGCGCGCGGGCGCGCGCTATGCCCGTGCGTCCGCCGCGACCGTCTCGCGCGGTGGCTTCGGCGCGAGCGCGCGCAGCGGTTATGGCGGGGTCGGCGCCTGATGCGCCGGATCGACTCCACCCCGCGCGCGGACTGGCAGGCGCAGGTCGAGGCGCTCGGGCTCGTCTGGCACACCGCGGATGGCAAGCCCTATTGGGACGAGAGTGCGTGCTACAGCTTCACGCCTGCGCAGATCGCGACGATCGAGGGCGCGAGCGCCGAGCTGTACGAGATGTTCGTTGCCGCCGGGCAGCATGTGCTCGACCGCGAATTGCTTGGCGATTTCGGCATTCCCGAGTTCTGCCACGATGCGATCCACGATTCCTGGAACGCGGAGCCGCCCGCGCTCAATTTCGGGCGGTTCGATCTTGGTTATGACGGCGTCTCCCCGCCCAAATTGTTCGAGTTCAATTGCGACACGCCGACCTCGCTGGTCGAGGCGGCGGTGATCCAGTGGGACTGGAAGGAAGCGGTGTTTCCGCAGGCCGACCAGTATAACCGCCTGCACGAGGCGCTGGTCGCAAAGTGGCGCGACATCGCGCCGCCGCAGGGGAGCAGCGCGCTGTATCTCGCGCATGTCGCCGACGCGGCGGGGGAGGACAGCGTCACCACCGCCTATCTCGCGGATACCGCGAACGCGGCGGGGATCGAGACGCGGATGATAGAGATGCCCGACCTCGGCTGGGACAGTGAGGGGCAGCGGTTCGTCGATCTCGACAATATGCCGATCGATGCGGTCTTCCATCTTTACCCCTGGGAATGGCTGGTGAACGAGCCGTTCGGCAAGGACCTCCTCCAGAGCCTCGGCACGACCTTGTGGATCGAGCCGATCTGGAAGATGCTGTGGAGCAACAAGGCGATCCTGCCGGTGCTGTGGGAATTGTTTCCGGACCATCCCAATCTGCTAGAGGCGCGGCGGGTGCCGCTCGCCGGGGATCACGTCCGCAAGCCGCTGCTCGCGCGCGAGGGCGCGAACGTGACGCTGGTGCAGGGTGGGGCGACGCTCGCCGAGACCGCTGGCGACTATGGCGCGGAAGGGTTCGTCCACCAGGCGTTGTACCCGCTGCCCGGCAGCGGGACGCAGCGCCCGGTGCTTGGCGCATGGATGGTCGACGGCGTGCCCGCCGGCATGGGGATCCGCGAGGACGGCCCGATCACCGGCAACACCGCGCGGTTCGTGCCGCACATCATCGAGATGTAGATCAGATGTCGCACGATTTCACCGCGCGGATCGCCTGGACCGGAAATCGTGGCGAGGGAACGCGGCGCTACCTTGGCTATGCCCGGACGTGGGATCTGGTGACGCCGGGCGGGGCTTCGCTGCCGTGCTCGAACGACCCGCGACTGGGCGGCGACCCGGCGCTGTCCAACCCCGAGGATCTGCTGCTGGCGAGCCTCGCTACCTGCCACATGCTGTGGTTCCTGCATCTGGCGAGCGCGGCTGGGATCGTCGTGACGGGTTACGCCGACGATCCGCTCGGCGTGGGCGAGAGTGCGCCCGACGGGACGGGCAGGTTCGTCAAGGCGGTGCTCCGTCCGCATATCATGCTGGCGGCGGGAAGCGACATCGCGGCGGCGGATGCGATCCATGCGCGGGTGGGGGCGCACTGCTTTATCGCGCGATCGGTGGCGTTTCCGGTGGAATATACCGCGACCTACGCCTGCGGCTGACAGGGCCGGGCGGCGACCGCACCTCTCCGGTCTGTCCTTCCCGAGCGGGTAAGGTGCGCGAGGTCGGGACTGCTGCGATATCGTCTTTTGTATGTACTGGTGGACGACCGTCCTGACGGTTCTGCCGAACAGCTTGGTTAAGTTGCGCTAAACCTTAGACAAGGTTGCGATATCATTTTGGTGTTCCGTTCCGGTGCGATGAAGCCGCGCATCGACCCCGCGGACCTTTGCATATTTATAGGGCGCAAGCCCGTTCCTGATCCGCCAAGCGCATCCGGCGACCTTTGGCGTCGAGCCGGTTTTGCTCGGCTAGTTCAATCAGTACAAAGGGTTAGTCATGGACCGTATCGGACTATTCGCACTCGCGGCCGCCGTGGGGCTTGCGGCAGCGGCGCCTGCCAGCGCAACGTCGCTCCTGCCCGGTCAGAGCGGCATTTCCTTCTCCGCCTTCAACACAGCGACGCGCGGGACGCAGTTGGCCGCGCTCGAGACCGGCACCCTCGGCGCGACCACCTATACCGGGTCGCTGCGCAGTGCGGTGTATCAGAACACCCTGGGCACGCTCGATTTCTATTATCAGGTCGCGATCAGTTCGATCCTGCCCGGCGACGAGGTGTTCAACCTGACCAGTGCTGGTTTCCTGGGCTTCACCGTGGATGCACTGGTCGATGCCAGCGATTTCGACGGCGCCGGGATCTTTACCGCAGCCAATAACCCCAATCTGCAGGGTCCACCCGGATCAACGACGACCTCGTCGCGCAATGGCAGCGGATCGGTCGTCCGCGCCGACTTCGGGGACAACGGTCTCGAAGCTGCCGGTCAGACCAGCGCGACCTATATCTTCCGGACCAACGCGACCAACTATGATCTCGGCGGCACGTTCACGACGCAGGACGGATCGGTCGCGCAGCGCGCGAACTTCCAACCGATCGCGGCGGTTCCCGAACCGGCGACCTGGGGGATGATGCTCGCGGGCTTCGCGGGGATCGGTGCCGGTCTGCGCCGTCGCGCGGCACCGTCGCGCGGTCGCCTTGCCCGCGCCTGAGCGACGGTAAGGTCCGGGGAGATGGTCGTCGCCCGATGGGGGGCGACCCTCTTCACCCCCTTGATCGAGCCACAGTCGGCCCGTCAGCGCCGCCGCCGGTAGCCGCCATATTGCGTGCTTTCAAACGACACGACCGCGCCGGCATTGTCGCCGAGCGGGATCGCGGCAACGCCGTAGGCGCTGCGAAAGCCGTTCGAGCCCACCATCGCGCCGACTTCGCCGTGGATGCCGAGGCCCGGCTTGCCGGACTCGTCGCGTTCACCGCGCGCGATCGCGGCACTTTCGACGGTGTTGCTGTCGAGGATCGCGTCGCGTTCGGCGTTGCTCAGGCGGATCGTATCGTCTGGCGGGGTCGCGGGGGCGGTTCGTGCAGAAGGTGCCGGGTCGGTGCCTTGCGCGAGCGCGAGGGTCGGCAGGCCACCGACGCTCGCGATAGAGGCGGTTGCCAGCAGAAGGGGGCGGAACGGCTTTCGCGTCTTCCTCGTCATTCGGTCGGTATAGGGGAGGATGCGGGGGACGTCTAATTTCGGCGAGCGGTTCCGCTTCCTTTGCACTTCCCCGGCGAAGGCCGGGGCCCAGTAGCGAAGGTCATCGTTACCGCGGGCAGCCCTCTCCAACGCAACGCCCGCTACCGGGCCCCGGCCTTCGCCGGGGGAGCGGTAGAAGGAGGAAGCGGTAGAAAGGAGGAAGCAGTGGAAAGTAGGAAGCGGTGGAAAGTAGAAAGCGGTGGAAAGTAGAATGCTCCCCGCCGCTCAGCTGATCGCTTCGATCACCGCTGCGCGCAGTTCGGGAATGCCCATCCCGGTATCGCTCGACGTCACCAGAATGTCCGGATGCGCCGCGGGGCGCTTGCGCGCTTCCACTGCGGTCGCCTCGGTCACTTCGGCAAGGTCGCTTGCCTTGATCTTGTCCGCCTTGGTCAGCACCATGCGATAGCTGACCGCCGCCTTGTCGAGCATCTCGAGGATCTCGCGGTCGACGTCCTTGATGCCGTGGCGCGAGTCGATCAGCACCAGCGCGCGCTTCAAGACGTCGCGCCCGCGCAGGAAGTCGTTGACCAGGAAGCGCCACTTGCGGACCATGTCCTTGGGCGCCTTGGCAAAGCCATAGCCGGGCATGTCAACGAGGCGGAACGTGAGCGGCGTGCCGACGTCGAAGAAGTTGAGCTCCTGCGTCCGCCCCGGCGTGTTCGAGGTGCGCGCGAGCGAATTGCGATGAGTCAGCGCGTTGAGCAGCGACGACTTGCCGACATTCGACCGGCCCGCGAACGCAACCTCGGGCACGTCCGCATTGGGCAGGAACTCGAGCGCGGGCGCGGACTTCAGGAAGGCCACCGGCCCCGCGAAGATCTTGCGCGCCGCCTCGATCGCTTCGGGTTCAAAACTCATGCCTTGACGACCTTCGTAGCGGCGGGCTCGCGCATCCCGGGATGGCGGGCGTAGAGCAGTCGCTGCTGTGCGACCGTCCACAGGTTCGACGTGATCCAGTAGACCTGCAGGCCGACCGCGAACGGCGCCATCACGAACATCAGCACCCACGGCATCAGCGCGAACACCTGCTTCTGGGCATCGTCCATCGGCGCGGGGTTGAGCTTGAACTGGAAGTACATCGAGATGCCGAGCAATACGGGAACGATCCCGATCGCGAGGAACGGCGGCAGATGGTACGGCAGGTAGCCGAACAGGTTGAGGATCGTCGCAGGATCCGGCGCGGACAGATCGTGGATCCAGCCGACGAACGGCTGGTGCCGCATTTCGATCGTCAGCAGCAGCACCTTGTACAGCGAGTACATGATCGGGATCTGGATCAGCGTCGGCAGGCAACCCGCGAGCGGATTGACCTTCTCGGTCTTGTACAGCGCCATCACTTCCTGCTGCTGGCGCGCCTTGTCATCCTTATACTTTTCCTGGATCGCCTTCATCTTGGGCTGGAGCGCCTTCATCGCCGCCATCGACGCGAACTGGCGCTGCGCGACCGGGAAGATCAGCGTGCGGATCGTGACGGTGAGCAGGATGATCGCGACACCGAAGTTGCCGATCATGCGGAACAACCAGTCGAGATATTTGAAGATCGGCTTTTCGACGACCTCGAACCAGCCCCAGTCGATCGCCTTGCCGAAGTGGCGGACGCCGAGGCGATCCTCATAGCGGTCGAGCGTGTTGGTTTCCTTGGCACCAGCGAACAGCTTGGCGGTGGTGACCAGCGCCTTGCCCGGGGCGACGACGCGCGGGGCGAGCGTGAAACCGCCCTGGAAGGTGTTGCCCTTGGCGGCGGTGAAGCCGGCATGGACCGGGCTGTTCGCGTCGGGGATGACCGCGGCGAGCCAGTATTTGTCGCCGAAGCCGACCCAGCCGCCATTGCCGTCGAACATGTTCTCGCCGGGCCTGGCGCCGCTGCCCCAGATCTTGCCGAAGAACGAAGCGTCCTTGCCCTTCAGATTGTCATAGGTGATGTCGTAGGTCGCGCCCTTGTCGAACACGCCGATCGGGCCGACGTGGTTGGTCCAGGTGTCCGCCTCGGTGCCGACGCCGGTGCGCGAGATGATCGAATAGGCGCGCAGCGCGACGGGCGCGGGGCCACCGTTCGCGGCGACCTGACGGACCGTGAACATGTACTTGTCGTCGATCGCGATCGTCAGTGCGAACCGCTGGCCCTGCGGGTTGGCATAGGACAGCGTGACGGGCTGGCCGGGGCGCAGCACGTTGGACGAGGCGGTGTAGAGCGTATCGCCATTGGGGACGGTCACGCCGTCGCCCGACCAGCCGAAGCCGGCGTAATAGGCATCCTTGGTCCCGCGCGGCGAGAACAGGCGGATCGGGGGCGAGCCCTTGGCGACCGTTTCCTTATATTGCGACAGCGTCAGATCATCGACGTACGCGCCCTTGAGGTTGATCGACCCGTTGAGCTTGGGGGTTTCGATCCGGATCCGCTGGCCGGCACTCTCGCGCAGCACCGCGACCCGGTCGCGGACCGCCATCGCGCCCTCGGCGGCGGGGCCGGTCGAGGTCTCGAGCGGCTTCGACTGGCCCTTGACGACCTTGGTCGCGGGCGGGTTCGCCGCGGGGAAGAACTTCTGGGTGAGGAAGTTGCTGCCGAGCAGAATGATCGCGGCAAAGAGCGCGAAGAGGATGAAATTCTTGCTGTCGTGCTTCACGCGAGTCGTATCCGTTCGTCGATCAGGGTTTCGGCGATCATGGGACCGGGTCGGGTCCGTACCCGCCCCAGGGATGACACCGCGCGATTCGTTTCGCGGCCAGCCATCCGCCCTGCAGAGCGCCATAGCGGCGAACTGCGGTAATTGCATAGCTGGAACAGCTTGGCTGGAAGCGACAGCTTGGCGGGAGGACCGCCGACGGGCCGATCTGCCAGCCGCGCGCGACGAGAATCAGCGCGCGGGCGAGGAGGGTGGGGCGCGGTTCGCACATCAACGACCGCCGTCGGGCCGGGGAACGCTCACCGCACCACCTTGGCCAATGCCTTGGTGAGTTCGCTGCGCATCGCCGCGTAATCGCGCTCGATACCGCCGCTGCGCCCGATCAGCACATGATCCGCGCCCTCGACACCAGCAACCGGCAGCAATTCGCGCGCCAACGCGCGCAGCCGACGCTTGAGCCGGTTGCGGATGACGGAGTTGCCGACTTTCTTGGTGACGGTAAAGCCCACGCGCATCGCGGGGGAACCATCGTCGCGCCGCCGCATCAACAGGACGAATCCCGGCATCGGCGCGCGTTTCCCCGCGTTCGCGGCGAGGAAATCGGCGCGGCGCGCCATCGTCTCGATGGTCGCGCCGCGGTGATCCCGGTTTACGCCGACAGCTTCTTGCGACCGCGGTTGCGGCGGGCGCGAATCACGTTGCGGCCACCCGGGGTCGCCATGCGCGAGCGGAACCCGTGGCGGCGTGCACGCACCAGATTGCTCGGCTGAAAGGTCCGCTTCATCGTTCATTCCCTAGGACTGCAAACAGAAAAGGGCCGCCACGCGGACGGCCTCGTAAGCGGTCCCCCTATGCAAAATGGGCGTGCTAGTCAATTGCGCGCCTGATGAATTGCACGATCGCGCGCACGACGCCGCGCGGCACTCCGGCGCCGCAGACCCATGTCGGCATAATGGCCGAAGCGCGGCCAGCGCCGCTTGGCCTGCGCGAACCGCTTCTTCGCCCACAGCGAATTCTGCAGCATCAGCGCAAGCCCCGCAGCGAACACGAAGATCCCGCCCGGCCCGGGGATTGCGCCGATGACCGGCGAGATGATGACCACCACCACGCCGAGCGAGAACAGGGTGAGCCGGAGCGCGGGATGGCGGGTGGGTCGCATGTCGAAAGCATGTGGGAAGCCGGGCGCGCTTGGCAAGGTGGTGGACTTCGCAGGCCGCATGGTTAAGCCCGTCGCAGGCCCGGGGGGGAAGCAATGGTAGCGAGCGTGTCGACGGTGGCATATCTGGGGCTGGAGGCGCGCGCCGTGGAGGTGCAGGTCCAGCTGATCCCGGGGCTGCCCGCGTTCAATGTGGTAGGCCTCGGCGACAAGGCGGTCGGCGAAAGCCGTGAACGGGTGCGCGGCGCGATCGCCGCGATGGGGCTGGCGCTGCCGCCCAAGCGGATCGTGGTCAATCTGTCCCCCGCCGACCTGCCCAAGGAAGGCTCGCATTTCGATTTGCCGATCGCGCTTGCGCTGCTCGCGGCGATGGGGATCGTCGATGCCGAGGATCTTGGGGAATATGTCGTCGTTGGTGAACTCGGGCTCGACGCGCGGATCGCGCCGTCGCCGGGCGTGCTGCTCGCGGCGCTGCATGCTTCGGAACTCGGCAAGGGGCTGATCTGCCCGGTCGCGCAGGGGGCGGAGGCGGCGTGGGCGGGGCAGGGCGTGCTCGCGGCGCCCGACATCCTGTCGCTGATCAACCACTTCAAGGGGCACGGGCTGATCTCTCCTCCACCACCGGGGCAGGCCGAGCCGGTCGTGTCCGGCCCCGATCTGCGGCAGGTCAAGGGGCAGGAAACCGCAAAGCGCGCGCTCGAGATTGCGGCGGCGGGGGGGCATAATCTGGTGATGATCGGGCCGCCCGGGTCGGGCAAGTCGCTGATGGCGTCGTGCCTGCCCGGCATCCTTCCGCCGCTCGACGCCGCCGAGGCGCTCGAAGTGTCGATGGTCGCGAGTGTCGCGGGGACGCTGAGCGGCGGACGACTGACCCGCACGCGACCGTTCCGCGCGCCGCATCACTCCGCGTCGATGGCGGCGCTGGTGGGGGGCGGGCTCAAGGTCAAGCCGGGGGAGGTGAGCCTCGCGCATCTCGGCGTGCTGTTTCTCGATGAGTTGCCCGAATTCCAGCGCGTCGTGCTCGATTCGCTGCGCCAGCCGCTCGAGACCGGCACCGTCAGCGTCGCGCGCGCCAATGCGCACGTGACCTTCCCGGCGCAAGTCCAGTTGATCGCCGCGATGAACCCGTGCCGGTGCGGGCACCTCGGGGATGCGGCGCTCGCCTGCTCGCGTGCGCCGCGGTGCGCGGTCGATTATCAGGCTAAGGTGTCGGGTCCGCTGTTGGACCGGATCGATCTTCATATCGAGGTCCAGGCGGTGAGCGCCGCCGATCTCGTCCTGCCGCCCCCGTCCGAAGGATCCGCCGAGGTGGCCGCTCGCGTAGCGGCCGTGCGGGCGATCCAGCGTGCCCGCTATGCGGGGGAAGGCGTGCGCACCAACGCCGAGGCGGATGGCGCGCTGCTCGACCGCGTCGCGACGCCCGACGCTGCGGGGAGTGTGCTGCTCGCGCAGGCGGCGGAGGCGATGCGACTGTCGGCGCGGGGTTATACGCGCGTGCTGCGGACCGCGCGAACGATCGCGGATCTGGCGGGGATGGACGGAATCGGGCGGGTGCACGTCGCCGAGGCGCTGAGCTATCGACGGCGGTCGGCGGTGAATTGAGCGTGGTTGTCATCCTGCTGCAACAGGGTGTTGCAGCGGCGCGTAGGTTGCGCTAGCGGGGCTGGCGTGCGGGCGTGGTGGAACTGGTAGACGCGCCGGACTCAAAATCCGGTTCCGCAAGGAGTGTCGGTTCGATTCCGACCGCCCGCACCACTTTTCAAGCCGTTGCGTTCCACCCCTGCGTTGTCGGCGCAGGCCGCACGGTCTAGCGTCGCGGCATGCCGCGCGCGCTCAAAGTCTTCCGCACCCCGATCGGTTTTCACGACGCCTATGTCGCCGCGCCGACCAAGAAGGCTGCGCTCGCGGCATGGGGCACCACGCACGACCTGTTCGCACGCGGAAGCGCGGAGATCGTCACCGATCCCACGTTGACCGCCGAGCCGCTGGCGGCGCCGGGCACGGTGATCAAGCGGTCGCGCGGGACGACCGCGGAGCAGATCGCCGCACTTCCCGCCGTCGAGCGTCCCACGCCCAAGGCGGAATCATCGGCGCAATCCGAACCCGGTACGCGTCCCGCGTCGGCAATGGCAAAGGCGAAACCCGAGGCAAAGCCCAAACCCAAACCCAAACCCAAACCCGTTCAGCCGCGCCCGTCGGCGGACGCGCTGGATGCTGCCGAGGCGGCGGTCGCGGATGCCGAGAAACGCCATGCAGAAGAAAATCGCGCGCTCGACCGCGAGCAGGCTGCGCTCGACCGCCGGCGCCGCGAGCAGGCACGGGAGCAAGCTGCCGAACGCAAGACCCTTCGCGATACGGCCGATCGCGCCAACGCTACATATGCCGCGGCGCTCAAGCGCTGGCGGGCCGCGCGAACTGATGGTGAGGATTAACGAACGAATTGGTTCGCAGCGCGTTAATGCTGATATATGTTAGGTATATTCAGGACAAGATAATGACGCAGTTCGATCTTTCCCGTTTTTCAAGCGCTCAGAATGATATGTTCGAAACGGCGCTTTCCGAGATTCGCGCGGGCCAAAAGCGCAGCCACTGGATCTGGTTCGTCTTTCCGCAAATTGCCGGATTGGGCACGAGTCCGACCGCGAACCATTTCGCGATCCGCACGCTCGAAGAGGCGCGTGCCTATATCCACGATTGCGTGCTGGGGATGCGGTATCTGGAAGCCGTGGAGGCGTTGCAAGGGCTGCCCGGCGGCACTGCCGAGGGTGTGCTCGGGGGCGTGGACGCGATGAAGCTGCGGTCCTCGCTGACGCTGTTCGAGGCGGCCGGTGGCGGCGAAGTCATTGCCGCAGCGATCGAACGGTGGTTCGGCGGGGTGCGGGATACGCGTACGCTGGCGTTGATCAGCGGGGGGTGAGCGACCGGGACTGACCGCTTGAGCAAGGCTCAGCGCAGCAGCGCGCTTTGCCCCTGCGCTTCTGCTTTCGCAGAGGCGCGGGCCGGCCCGGGCGTTATGCCGTCTCCAGCGACTCGCTCACCTCGAACCACACGGCTTCCGCCGCGCCGAGCTTCTTGCTGATCTGCGCATGCTGCTTGGCGAGTTCCGCCGGGTTCATCCGCGACAGCCATGCTTCTGCCGCCGAAGGATCGGCGATCGCGCGGTCGACCGCGTTGAGCTGCTTGGTCAGCTTGGCGACCAAAGCCTCGGCTTCGTGCGCCTTCTTCTGAAGCGCGACCGCCGCGGCGGAAAGCTGCGGCTTGTCGTCCTTTTTTACCGCCTTGGTCTTCGCCCCTTCGCCGCCACCGTCGCCTGCGAGCACGAAGGCGATATAATCCTCCATGCTGCCTGCATATTCCTTGGCGGTGCCACCATCGACCAGCACTAGCCGGTCTGCGGTGAGCTCGACCATGTGGCGATCGTGGCTGACGAGGATGACCGCGCCGTCATAGGCGTTGAGCGCCTGGACCAGTGCCTCGCGTGCGTCGACGTCGAGATGGTTCGTCGGCTCGTCGAGGATCAGCATGTGCGGTGCGTCGCGCGTGATCAGCGCGAGCGCGAGGCGCGCGCGCTCACCGCCCGAAAGCTTGCCGACCTTCTGCGTCGCCTTGACGCCCGAGAAGCCGAACCGCCCGAGCTGCGCGCGGACTGCGCCGGGCGTCTTGCCCGACATCATCCGCGTCATATGTTCGAGCGGGGTGTCGTCGCCGTCGAGTTCCTCGACCTGATACTGCGTGAAATAGCCGACGCGCATCTTGCCGCTGGCGTTCATCTCGCCGTCCATCGTCGGCAATTGCGCGGCGAGCAGGCGGGCAAGCGTGGTCTTGCCGTTACCGTTGCGGCCGAGCAGCGCGACGCGGTCGTCGGGATCAAGTCGCAAGTTGAGCCGCTGGAGGATCGGCTTTTCCGCATAACCGACCGCCGCCATGTCGAGCGTGATCAGCGGCGGGCGTAATTCCTCGGGGCTTGGGAATTCGAACGACAGCGTCGGATCCTCCGCCATCGAGGCGATCGGCTGCATCTTGGCGAGCATCTTCTGGCGGCTCTGCGCCTGTTTCGCGGTCGAGGCGCGTGCGCTGTTCTTGGCGATGTATTCGCTGAGCTTGGCGCGCTGCGTATCCTGCGCGGCCTTGGCGGCGGCGAGCTGCGCGACGCGCTCGGCGCGCTGGCGCTCGAAACTGTCGTAGCCCCCGGTGTAGAGATGGACCTTGCCGCCCTCGAGGTGAAGGATCGTGTCGACCACATTGTTGAGCAGGTCGCGCTCGTGGCTGATGACGACCATCATCGCGGGATAGGATTTGAGGAAATTCTCGAGCCACAAAGTCGCTTCGAGATCGAGATGGTTCGAGGGCTCGTCGAGCAGCAGCAGGTCGGGTTCGGAGAACAGCAGCGAGGCGAGCGCGACGCGCATCTTCCAGCCGCCCGAATAGCTGTCGAGCGGACGGCCCTGCATTTCCTCGTCGAACCCGAGGCCGACAAGGATGCGCGCGGCGCGGGCTGGCGCGGTATAGGCGTCGATCGCGATCAGGCGCTCATGGATTTCGCCGACACGGTTGGGATCCTGGCTCGTCTCGGCCTCGACCAGCAGCTCGGCGCGCTCGGTATCGGCGGCGAGGACCTGCTCGATCGGCGTGGTCGTGCCCGAGGGCGCTTCCTGCGCAATATAGCCGATGCGGGTGCCGCGCGGCATCTCGATCTCGCCGAGGTCGGGTTCGAGCTGTCCGATCATGACCTTCATCAGCGTGGACTTGCCTGCGCCGTTGCGTCCGATCAGGCCGACGCGACTCTTCGGCGGCAAGGCCGCGCTCGCGCCGTCGAGAATGGCGCGCCCGCCGAGGCGCACCGTGATACCGTTGATGTTCAGCATGCGCGACCGCGTAGCAGAATGTTGCGCCGCACCCAATAGCGCTGATCCGGGTGGCCGCCCGCCGGTGGACATTCGGGGTCGCGGGGCGGATGAAGCCTCCATGAGCATCCCCCAATGAGCGTAGCGTTCCGCCGCGACAGCGATGAAGAACATCTCGAACCCAAGTTTGAACGGCCGATCGCGCCGGGGCCGAACCTGGTCACGCCGCGCGGCCTGGCGCTGATCGACGCCGAAATAGCGCGCGTGGACGCCGCGCTGGAACAGGCGTCCGACGAAGACCGCGTCGCCTTGCTGCGCGAGCGTCGCTATTGGCACACACGACAGACCACCGCCGAAGTGGTGGCGGCCCCCGCGCCGGGCGAAATCGGCATCGGCAGCCGTGTCACTTTCGTGCTGAACGGGACCGAACGGACGGTCGAGATCGTCGGCGGCGACGAGGCTGACCCGGCGGAAGGGCGGATCGGCTTCCAGGCCCCGCTCGCCCGCGCACTGATCGGCGCGGAAGTGGGGGAGATGGTCGAGTTCGGCGGGAAGGCGGATGCGATCGCCGTGCTGCGGATCGAGCCGTCGACCGGTTGAACGGATCGTGGAAGGCGCGCTGTCGTCAGTCCTGCTCCCGGACCGGCTGGAACTCGCCATCGCCGTATTTCAGTTCCAGATACCGCCCCTGCACCGCGACCGCGTCGAGCGCACCGTGGGACAGGTTATCGGTCATCCGTGCGACCTCGGCATCGATGAGACGCAGGCCGTAGATCAGATGGTCGTTCGGCGTATGGCCGTTCGCTTGCAGAACGGTGCGTTGCGAGACCGGGACGGCGCGCCAGTTATCGACGAGGTTGGGCAGTTCACTTGCGACGAGCGTGCGGACCGCGTCGGCGGCGTGGCTTTTCGGATCGAGGCGGGCGGTTTGTGGGGCGAGTTCGGCAAGCCGGCGAGTCAGAGCGTCGGCGAGCTGGATGGCGGGCAGGGGCATCCCGCGACGTTGCGCGCTCAGCCAGATCGTCGTCTCGGCCGCGAGGTCGGGTAGCGCCGCTTCCGCCAGCGCGGCTCGACCGCGGGGTGCGGCCTTGGACCGGCTTGCGATCACCACGGTCAGCAGGATCATCGTCGCAATCGCCAGCACCGTCGCAACGCCCGGCGCGAGGATCATGCCGAGCGTGGCCCAGACGAGCAGCGCGGCGACCAGCGCGAGCGCAAGCCGTCCAAGAATGCGCCGCTCGCGCCGGTGGCGTGCCTCCTTCTCGCGACGCGCCTGCGCGCGACCTTCGGGGGACAGGCGACGCAGCAATTCCTCCGCCTGCGTCAGCCCGACATCGGCGAATCCGGCGGCAACGCCGCGGGCGCGACGGACGATTGCGTCGCTGTGATCAGACCGTTCGTCGTTCATTGCGCCCTCCAGCCTCCCCGACCGCGCCCCCTTCTACCGCGGCAATGTGATCCGCGCCACGAGTCCCCCGCCAGCGCGATTCTCCAGCACGATATCCCCGCCGGCATCGCGCACGATCGACCGCGCGAGCGCAAGCCCCAGCCCGATCCCGCCGGTCCCGCGATTGCGCGAGGTCTCGAGCCGGGTGAACGCGTCGAACACATCCTCGAACCGGTCGGCGGGGATGCCGGGGCCACGGTCGCACACCGCGATCTCCACCGCGCGCGGCAGGGCGGTGACCATCACTTCGGCGGCCCCTGCATATTTGAGCGCATTCTCGATCAGGTTGCGCACCGCGCGGCGCATCAGGCCGGGGCGCAGCCGCATCCGTAGCCGCGCGGCTTCCTCGAACACCACGTCGCTCCCGAGATCGCGGAAATCCTCGACCACCGCGTCGACCAGCGCGGCAAGATCGACCTCGGTCGGCGGCTCGCTCGGGCGACCGAGCCGCGCGAGCGACAGGATGTCGTCGAGCGTGCTGTTCATTTCGGCGATCGTCTCGGCCATCCTCTCGCGGTCGGTATCGTCCTCGACCGATTCGATCCGGACGCGGAGCGCCGCGAGCGGGGTGCGCAGGTCATGCCCGATCGCGCCGAGCATCCGGTCCTTCTCGTCGAGCATCGCGGTGACGCGGAGCCGCAGCGCGTTGAACGCGGTGATCGTATCGCGCACGTCCTGCGGGCCATGTTCGGCGACGGGGACGTCGACTTCGCCCGGGACGAAGGTTCGCGCCGCTTCGGCGAGGTGCTGCAGCGGCTGCGAGATCCGCCGCCCCGCCCAGAGCAGCGGCACCAGCACGATCGCATAGAGGATCAGCGTCTGCGCGATCAGCCGCCACAGGATCCCCGAATCGCTCCGCATCCACGGCAGGTTGAGCGCGAGCCAGCGATGATCGGGCCGCTCGACTGCGACGACCAGCTCGCCGCCATCGCGGAGCAGCCGCTCGACCCGGTCGCGGCTGATGAAGCGCAGCCGGGGATTATCCCGCGTCAGCGGGATGACCTGGGTCTCGATCCGGCCCGGCCGGACCCCGGCCTCGACCAGCGCGATGCGGAGCGCCTGCTCGACTTCGGTTCGCCGCGCGCCGCCGCGCGGGACGGGCGAAGCCGCGAGCAGCCGTAATCGGCGGTTGGCGTCGTTGGGCAACCGCCCCGCCGCGATCCGTTCCTCGGCATCGACGATCCGCGCGACCGCGGGGGCAGTCGCCTGGTCGATCCGCGCCTGGCGCCGGTCCTGCAGGAACACCGCAAAGTTGATCGCCTGTGCGAAGAACAGGGCAGCGGCGATCAGCAGCGCCATCTGCCCCGACAGGCTGCGCGGAAACAGCCTCAAAGCCGGGTGACTTCGGCGGCGAGCGTATAGCCGCCGCCCCAGACGGTCTTGATGAGATCGGGGGCCTTGGGGTCCGCCTCGATCTTGCGGCGCAGGCGGCTGACCTGATTGTCGATCGCGCGGTCGAACGCGGCGGCCTCGCGCCCTTGCGTCAGGTCGAGCAACTGGTCGCGTGTCAGCACCTGGCGCGGGCGGGTGACGAGCGCGTGGAGGAGGTTGTACTCGCCGGTCGACAGCGGGACCGAGACGCCGTCGCGATCCACCAGCGTGCGCTCGCCCGATTTGAGCACCCAGCCCGCAAAGGCGAACGAGCCCGCCTCGGGGGCATGCTGGCGCGTGCCCCCCGCGGCGGCGCGGCGCAGGATGACCTTCACGCGCGCCGCAAGCTCGCGCGGCGAAAAGGGCTTTACGACATAATCGTCCGCGCCCATTTCGAGCCCGACGATGCGGTCGGTCTCCTCGGTCCGCGCGGTCAGCAGGATGACCGGGATTTCGCCTGTTTCGCGGATGTGGCGCGTGAGGCTGAGGCCGTCCTCGCCCGGCATCATGATGTCGAGGATGACGAGGTCGATCGCATAGGCGTTCATTCGTGCGCGCGCGCCCTCGGCGTCGCCCGCCTGCGTCACGCGGAAGCCCTGCCGCGTCAGATATTGCGCGAGCGGTTCACGGATCGAGCGCTCGTCGTCGACGAGCAGCAGGTGCGGCGTATCTCCCATCGGATCGGGGTTTAGCATGATACCTTGCTCAAGGAAGGGCAGCCCGTCGCGCTACTGCGCCGGACGGGCCGGGGTGGGGGCAGGCGCGATCGCGTCGGCGGGATCGGTGCGGGTACCGCGCTGCATCGCGCGGGCGCGTTCGGTCCATGCCTTCATCTCGTCGGGGGTGATCGTGCCGTCACGGTTCGCGTCGATCCGGTCGAAGCGGTTGCCCGCCTGCACCAGATATTCGGAGCGCGAGAGCTTGCCGTCATGGTCGGCGTCCGCGCGGTCGAGCATCCGTGCGCCGGGGCCGGTCATCTCGTCGGCGGCGAGGAAGCCGTCGTGGTTGGTGTCAAGCCGGTCGAACCGCTGGCTTGCCTGGGCGTCCGCCTCGGCGCGCTGGATCTTGCCGTCACCGTTGCTGTCCGCGCGCTGCATCCCCGCCATTGGCGCGCCGCCCGGGGTGGGGACCGCACGCGGCATCTGCTGCGCGGTCGCGGCGAGCGGCGCGAGGGTGGCGAGGATCGTTGCGGTCAGGAGCATCGTGCGCATTGCGGTTTCCTTCCAGGGCGTCGTGCCCGCATCGGTATCCTCGACGGTATCGAGGGTAGCTGTCGCGGCTGTATGTCGACAATCCGCGAAACTGTATCAAAGTGTCGCGCGGG
>CAZNQA010000044.1:0-1645 GCA_964575105.1 uncultured Stakelama sp. | reverse complement strand
TGACGATCCAGGTGAGCGAGCTGAGCGGGACGAAATCCTTGCCGAACAGCTTGAACGCCGCGGGCGGAAGCGCATCGCCGATCGCCATCAGCTCGACCATCGGGTCGATCCCGCTGTAATCGCGCAGCCGCGCCCAGCGCAGCCATTCCGCCGTGCCGAGCTCGCGGTCGCCATCCTGCTTGAGGTCGAGGAAGTTGAAGTTGCCGGTAAAGAACTCGTCGGGGCCGGTATAGAGCGTGGCGTCCGGCGCAGGCGGGGGGAGCGGCTTGCGCAAGGCCCCCTGCAAGTCGACGCGCGACGGGTGCCCGTTCATGAACACGAACATCGCGCGATAGCCAAGGCCCGCGTCCGACGTGATATCCGCCTGGATGAACGCAGCGGTCCGCCCACGCCGGAGTTTGGTGGCGGTGACGGTGATGTCGCCCGACAGCGGACCGATGAACGACACCTGCGCCGAGCGGAGCGGCGGCAGATCGGGCTCGACGCCCTGCGCCGCGTGCAGCGCGAGCGCGCTCGACAGGCCGCCGTACGCGGTGCGCCCCTGCAGCCAGTCGGTCGGCACCGCTGTGCGGAACCCGTTCTCGACCGGAGTCGCAGCGGCGAGGATCTCGGCGATGGGCGTCATGCCGGGAGCCCATCGCGCAACTCGCGTTTGAGCACCTTGCCGATCGCGCTGCGCGGGAGCTCCTCGATCGCGTGGAGTGCGGAGAGGCGCTGCGTCTTGCCGAGCTGCGCGTTGGCCCAGTCGAGGATCTCGTCGATGCTCGCATCCACCCCGGTGTGGGGCACATAGAAACCGACCGGCGTCTCGCCCCATGCCTCGGACGGCATGCCGATGACGCTGCAATCGGCGACCGCGGGATGCTGCGATAGTATTGCTTCGAGGTCGGTCGGATAGACGTTGAACCCGCCCGAGATGATCAGGTCCTTCTTGCGGTCGAGCAGCGTCAGGAACCCGTCCGCATCGAACCGCCCGACGTCGCCGTGGCGGATGAAGCGGTTGCCGTCGGCATCGAACCATAAAGCCGCCGCGGTTGCCTCGGCGCGACCGTGATATTCGGTCATCATCGCGGGCGAGCGGCCGACGACTTCGCCCATTTCGCCTTGCGCAACTTCGTTGCCGTCGTCGTCGATCAGCCGGATGTCATGCCCCTCGACCGCGCGACCGACGGTGTGGAGCTTGTCGGGATAGGCGTTCGCGATCAGCAGGCAGGTGCCGCCGCCCTCGGTCATTCCGTAATATTCGACCAGCAGGCCGGGCCAGCGCGCGACGACGTCCGCCTTGAGCGCGGCGGTGAAGGGCGCGCTGGTGCAGGTCTTGAACGCGAAGCTCGACAGGTCGAACCGGTCGAAATCGGCGAGACCCATGATCCGGCTGTACTGGACGGGGACGAGCATCGTGTGCGTCGCGCGGTGGCGTTCGGCGAGCTGGAGGAACCCGCGCGCGTCGAACTTCTTCATCAGCACGACCGTCCCGCCCCAGCCGAGCGTCGGCAGGAAGCTGACCAGCGTGGTGTTGGAATAGAGCGGGGTCGCGATGATCGTCACCGCTTGCGCGAACCCGGCGGCCTCGTTGCGGTTGATGTGTGCCCAGCGCATCGCGTGGCTCTGGACGATGCCCTTGGGGGTGCCGGTGGTGCCCGAG
>CAZNQA010000043.1:0-28866 GCA_964575105.1 uncultured Stakelama sp. | reverse complement strand
TGCCCTTGAGCAGGATCGTGTCGATCGCGCCGCCCTGGAAACCGCTCTGGCGGAAGTCGTACGGTGCGACCGAGGTCGAGACCTGGCCGAGCGCGTCGAAGGGAACGGGGCCACGGTTGGTCGGGCTTGCGTCCTGGTTGAGACCGAACGTGTCGCCGACCTGCACACCGTTGATGGTGAAGCGGTTGTAGCGCGAGTTGACGCCGGCGAAGGCGACCGCGCCGCCGCGGTCGCCGCTGCTGCCGCGGTCGAGCGTGGCGAACGGATCGCGGCGCTCGACGTCGCGGATGTCGCGGTTGACCGAAGCAACCTTGGCGATGTCAGCCTGGGTCAGGATCGTCTGCGGACCGTCGGTGCGGGTACCGGCGCCGCGGACACGCGATGCAGTCACGACGATGTCGGCACCCTCGGTGCCGCCTTCAGCGGCCGTCGCGGCGGCTGCGAGGTCGATCGGCAGATTGAAGACCTGCTGCACCACCGTGTAGATGTCGGTGACGGTCTTGTTGCCAGCCGTGCTGGTCACGCTGACGGTGTACGGACCACCGGCGCGCAGGCCGGTGAAGCTGAAGGCGCCATCCGCTCCGGTCGTCGACTGCGACTTGGTCCCCGAATTGACGTCGATCACGTCGACGGTAGCCCCGGAGACGGGGGTGCCGCCACTGGTGACGACGCCGCGAATCTGGCTCGTGGTTTCCTGCGCACTTACGGCGGCGGGAACGATCAGCGCCGCAACGGCCACGCCAAGAAGAAGATTGTGTCGCATTGTGTCCCCCTACAGGATCTCGGAAAAAGCAATCGCGCCGGGCCTTTGACCCTGTCCGCATCGTCTCGTCCGTGCCCCTGCACGGGAAATATTTCGGTTGGATGACAGTTTCGAGGGAACTTAATCGAACCTTACAATCCGTTCATGGTGCGTTGCAAAAAAGCATCACCCCGATTGTGTAACGATCGCCGCCCAGGCGGCCTCGTCGATCACGGAAATACCGAGATCGGCAGCCTTTTTCAGCTTTGATCCGGCGCCCGGGCCAGCGACGACGAGGTCCGTTTTCGCCGATACGGAGCCCGCCACACGCGCGCCGAGCGCTTCCGCCTGTGCCTTCGCCTCGTCGCGACTCATCGTCTCGAGGCTGCCGGTGAACACCACCGTCTTTCCGGACACCGGGGAATCCCGGGTTTCGTGCACGACGTCGAGCGGGTGGACCTCGCGCAGCAGTGCAGCGACCACGGCGCGATTATGCTGCTCGGCGAAGAACTCGATCAGCGCATCCGCGACTTCGGGGCCGATGCCCGCGGTTTCGATCGCCGCCGCAAGCGCCTTGCCACGACGGACGATGAACTTCGATTCGCTCTCGCCGAGCGCGGGTGCGATCGCGCGGCGAACCCGCAGCACGCTGCGCACCATCGCGGCGAAGGCGCGCGCCGAGACGTAGCGCCGCGCGAGGTCGCGCGCGGTGATCTCGCCGACGTGGCGTATTCCCAGCGCAAACAGGAAGCGGTCGAGACCGATCTCGCGACGCAGGTCGATCGCCGCAAGCAGCTTGTCGACGACGAGTTCGGACATGCGCTCGCGCGTGACCAGTGCGGCGCGGTGCGTGTGGAGGCGGAAGATGTCGGCAGGCGAGGCGATCAGCCCGTCGCGGAAGAACTCCTCGATCCGCACGAGGCCGAGCCCGCTGATGTCATAGGCATGCCGCGAGACAAAGTGGATCAGGCGCTCAACTCGCTGCGCGGGGCAGATCAACCCGCCGGTGCAGCGCACCACGACCTCGCCTTCGCCACGCTCGGCGAGCGAGCCGCATTCGGGGCAGGTCGTCGGGAAGGCGAAGGCGGGGCGGTCCTCGTCGCGGGTCAGCACCTCGACGATCTGCGGAATCACGTCGCCCGCGCGCTGCAGCACGACTCGGTCGCCGACGCGGACGCCGAGTCGTTCGATCTCGTCGGCATTATGCAGCGTCGCGTTGGTGACGACGACTCCGCCCACCGTGACGGGCGCGAGCCGCGCAACGGGGGTCAGCGCGCCGGTTCGCCCGACCTGAATGTCGATCGCGGTGAGGGTAGTCTCGGCGCGTTCGGCGGGGAATTTGTGCGCGATCGCCCAGCGCGGGGTGCGCCCGACCGTACCGAGCCGCGCCTGCCAGTCGAGCCGGTCGAGCTTGTAGACGACCCCGTCGATATCGAACGGCAGGTCGGCACGCGCGTGCTCGATCGCGCTGTACACCTCGAGCGCTGCGGCGGTGGTGGCGGCGTGGGTGAAGCCCTCGGCGATCGGGAAACCCCAGGTGCGAATCGCCTCGACGATCTGCGCTTGAGTCCCGCCGGGAAGCGCACTGGTTTCACCCCAGCCCCAGGCGAAAAAGCGCAGCGGGCGAGTCGCGGTGACCGCTGCGTCCTTCTGGCGGAGCGATCCAGCGGCGGCATTGCGCGGGTTGGCGAACTGCCGCGCTTCTTTCCCTGCACCCTCCGCCTGGGCGAGCATCCGGGCGTTGAGTGCGGCGAAATCGGCCTTCGCCATGTAGACCTCGCCGCGGACCTCGAAGATGTCGGGTGCGTTGTCGGGAAGCGTGTTCGGAATATCACCGATGTGCCGGACGTTTTCGGTGACGTCCTCGCCGACCTGCCCGTCGCCGCGCGTGAGCGCCTGGACAAGGGTGCCCCTTTCATAGCGCAACGAACAGGACAGGCCGTCGATCTTGGGTTCGGCGGTCAGTTCGACCGGGGCATCGTCGGGGAGTGCGAGGAAGCGGCGGACGCGACCGACGAAATCGGCGACATCCTCGTCGGTGAACGCATTGTCGAGGCTGGTCATCGGGCGCGCATGCGCGACCTTGGCGAGATGCGCGGCGGGCGCGGCACCGACCTGAACGCTCGGCGAATCGCTGCGGATCAGGTGCGGGAAGGCGGCTTCTAGCGCGGCGTTGCGGCGGACAAGCAGGTCATACGCGGCATCCGAAATCTCGGGTGCATCGTCGGTATGATAGAGCCGGCTGTGGCGCGCGATCTCGTCGGCAAGCTGCGCGAGTTCGGTGGCGGCGGCGGAATCTGTGGTGGGGAGGGGGGCGACCATGGCCCCTGCGCTAGCGGAGGGCCACGGCGCAGTTCAAGTCAATCGTCTTCGCTCGAGTCCATTTCGGCGAGATGCTTGGCTTCTTCGTTGGTCGATCGGCGCTCGGCGGTCTTTTCCGCGCGGGAGGCCATTTCGTCCCATGCCTTTGCGGCGCGCAACCAGCGGCTGCGGACGTTGTCGAGCGTGGCGGCGGATGCATCGGTTTCGGCCTGGCGGGCACGATCACGATAGAACAGGGCTGTAGTGTTCGTCGGAGGTCTCCACGCATGAAAGGAACGAGCCCACCGTGAAGCGAGCAAGGGTGCCGCCATGACGGCGACACCCCCGGATCGTAAACCGATCAGGCCTGAGCGAGCTTTACAGCCGAGACCTTGCCGCGACGATCTTCTTCCAGCTCGTACGAAACGCGCTGGTCGCGATCGAGCGTTGCCATACCGGCAGCTTCCACTGCGCTGATGTGGACGAACGCATCACCACCGCCGCCCTCAGGCGCGATGAAACCATAACCCTTGTCGGCGTTGAAGAACTTAACTGTGCCGATAGCCATAACGTATTCCTTAAGCCCGGACGGTACCCCTTTTGGGCAGCATCCGGATGGGGCCGAGATCGAAGACGAATGCGTCGTCCGGCCCCGGCCGGCGCATCCGATGGCGTTTGATCAGCCGTGCGCGGAAAAACCGCGGCGGACAGGCTGACTTGAAAGGAAAAAAGCGGGAAACACGAGGCGCGTCCGGTAAAACAAGCGGGAGCGCGGGACGTCTCTCAGCCGCGCGATGCTTGGGAGCGGTGTCGCGCGATTTGGTGTGTCTAGCAGGTTATTACGGGGTTGTCGCGGGTTTTGCTTGGTCGGCGATTGTGATTGACCGCAATCTACCATAGCCTCGGCACAATTGGTCGCGCGGAAAGAGGTTTATGATCCTGCCGATCCTCCCGATCGTTGCCGTTCTGCAGATGACGGCCCCGCCCGTGCCGACGACGGACTCGCGCAAGACGGTCGACCTGCCGCCGCCGTGGCGCCCGGCGACCTGTCCCACGGGCGAGGCCGGAAGCGATATCGTGGTGTGCGGACGCCGCGAGGCCAGTGAGGCGTATCGGCTGAAGCCCTTGCCCGAACGCTATGCGGGGGTGGGCGGCCCGGGGATCGGGATCGACCTGGGGAAGGGCGCGCGGGGGAATGTGTACACCGCACCCGGCGCTTGAACGACAAACGCGTGATGTTTACGGTGACGATACCGTTCTGAGGGGGGGCGGGGCCGTTCTGGCAGGTAGGACTCTTGCGACGCGACAGCCAGCGCTAGACGCTTTCCAGCAGCCGGTCCGCCTGCGCGCGCGCTTCCGGCGTGATCTCCGCACCCGACAGCATCCGCGCGATTTCCTCGCGGCGGTCGGCTTCGCTGAGCGCGGTAACGCCGGTGCGGGTGACGACACCGTCATGCCGCTTGGCGATCAGCAGATGCTGCGCACCACGCGCGGCGACCTGCGGGCTGTGCGTGACGACGAGCACCTGCGTGCCCCCCGCAAGCCGCGCGAGCCGGTCGCCGATCGCGCTCGCCACCGCGCCGCCGACGCCGCGGTCGATCTCGTCGAAGATCATCGTCGCGGCACTGCCCTGTTCGGCGAGCGCGACCTTGAGCGCGAGGATGAAGCGCGACAATTCGCCGCCGCTGGCGATCTTGACCAAGGGCGCGAACGGCGCGCCGGGGTTGGTCGAAATCTCGAACTCGACCCGGTCCTTGCCCGCCGACGACCACGCCTCGGGCGACGCGGGGGCGACGACGGTGCGGAAGCGTGCGGCATCGAGCTTGAGCGGGGCAAGCTCCCCGCGCACCGCCGTATCGAGTCGCGCGGCGGCGGCGGTGCGGGCCTTGGTCAGCGTGGTGGCGGCGCGGTCGAACTCCGCGCGCGCGGTCGCGAGCTTGCGTTCGAGCGCGGCGATGCCTTCCTCGCCCGCGTCTAGGGCGGCGAGCTTCGCTTCCAGCTCGGCGGTCAGGTCAGCGAGATCGTCGGGCTGGACGCGATGCTTGCGCGCCATGCCGCGCAACTCGAACAGCCGGGTCTCGTCATCCTCGAGCGCGGAGGGATCGAACCACAGGTCGGTCTTGGCGATGCGGAGCTGCTCCTCGGCGACCGCGCCTTCGATCACCGCGCGGTCGATCGCGGCGAGCGCTTCGGCCAACGACGCGTGATCCTCGGCGACGCGTTCGAGCACGCGCGCGGCCTGGCGGAGTTGCGCGAGGCCGCCATCGGACCCTTCGAGCCAGTTCTCGATCGCGGAGAGGTCGGCGGCGATCTTTTCCGAGCGTTGCATCGAACGGCGGCGTTCGGCGAGGGTTTCCTCCTCGCCCGGCTCGGGCGACAGCGCGCGCAGTTCGGCGACGCTGTGTTCGAGCCATTCGCGGTCGCGGGCGGCGCTTTCGATCGTCGCGTGCGCGGTGGCGAGCGCGCCCTCGGCGGTGCGCCACGCCTTGTAGGCCGTCGCGGTGGCGGCGGTGTCGACCCGGCCGAACGCATCGAGCAAGGCGCGATGCCCGCGCGCATTGAGCAGGCCACGATCGTCGTGCTGGCCGTGGATCTCGACCAGATGCTGCGCCATCTCGCGGAGCAGGCCGGCGGAGGCGGGCTGATCGTTGACGAACGCGCGGCTGCCGCCATCGGCCTTGACGATGCGGCGGATCAGCAACGGTTCGCCGGGGTCGCTGTCGAACCCGTTTTCCGCGAGCGCGGTCGCGATCGGGCCATCGGGGGCGGGGGTATCGAAGGTCGCGGTGACGACTGCCTGGCTCGCGCCCTGCCGTACGAGCCCCGCCTCGCCGCGTCCGCCGAGCGCAAGGCCGAGTGCGTCGAGCAGGATCGACTTGCCCGCGCCGGTTTCCCCGGTGAGCACGCCAAGTCCTTCGACGAAGTGCAAATCAAGCGCCTCGATCAGGACGACGTCGCGAATGGACAGCGAAATCAGCATCGTGCCGTCGCCTCTAGCCTATCCCGCGGCGTTCCGGAATTGTTCTTTGCATCCAGCAGGGGCGGAACAGGCCGCACCAGGCTTACTGGCCCGGGTTGGGGTTGCCCGGGTTGGTCGACGATCCGTTGGTGACCGGCGCCGCGCGCGTGTCGCGGTTGATCTCCTTCGACTTGGTCGGGATGCTGAGCGCGCTGTTGAGCGGGACGATCGGCTGGCCCGGTGCGATCGCGGCGACCGCGACGGGGGGATGCTCCTGCGACAGCTTGTACGCGCGCTCATACCATTGCGAACCGGGATAGTTCGCGCCGAGCACGGCGGCGGACTTGCGCGCTTCGTCGGGCACGCCGAGCGCGAGCGACGTCTCGGTCAGCCGCATCAGCGCCTCGGGGGCATGAGTCGTCGTCTGGTAATTCTCGACCACGCGGCGGAAGCGACCATCCGCGGCGAGCCAAAGGCCACGACGCTCGTAGAAGCGACCGATTTCCATTTCCTTGCCGGCAAGGTGATCGCGGACGAGATCGATCTTGAGCCGCGCATCGGCGGCATATTTGGTGTTGGGATAGCGCCGGGTCAGCTCGCCGAGCGAGTCGAGCGCCTGCTGCGTGATCTTCTGGTCGCGCGTGACGTCGCTGATCTGCTCGTAATAGCCGAGCGAGACGAGGTAATAGGCGTAAGGCGCGTCGCGGTTACCCGGGTGGACCGACAGGAAGCGCTGTGCGGACTGGATCGACGCGGTGTAATCATGCGCGAGATAATAGCTGAACGCGCTCATCAGCTGCGCGCGGCGCGCCCACACCGAATAGGGATGCTGGCGTTCGACCTCGTCGAACAGCGCCGCCGCGACCTTGTAATCGCCATTGTCGAGCCGCTGGCGCGCAGTCGTGTACAGCGTGCCGACGTCGCGCGCGATATATGGGATATCGGACTTGCCACGCTTCGCGCAGCCTGCGGTGGTGAAGGCGGTGGCGGCGATCAGCGCGAGCGCTGTGGCACGAAACAGGGGCGAGCGGGCATGTGGGGTACGCATCGGGGCCGGTCTTAGCCGAAGCGTGGAGGCGCGAACAATGTTTTTCGGCGGGGTTTCCCCCGGCGCGGCATCCGCCCGGCGCTTTTCCCTTGATCGTTTCTTGCGGGGCGCGGATCACATCGCGCGAATGCTGCGTTTGCGACATGAATCGTTTCAGGAGATACAAAGCCGTGACCGCCACCTTGCTCGCCACCAAACGCGTTGAAAAGCCTTGGGGTCGCCACAAACTCTGGCCCGGTTTTCCCGATCCGGCAGCGGACGGCGAGAAGATTGGCGAGGTGTGGTTCCAGACCCCGCATGCGGGCGAACCCGACCTGCTCGTGAAGTATCTTTTCACCAGCGAGAAGCTGTCGGTCCAGGTCCATCCCGATGACGCGGCGGCACAGGCGGCGGGCTATCCGCGCGGCAAGGACGAGGCATGGATCATCCTCGCCGCAGAGCCCGACTCGACGATCGCTCTGGGCACGCTCAAACCAATGACTTCCGAAGAACTGCGTGCGGCGTCGCTGGACGGCTCGATCGAGCATCTGCTCGACTGGAAGCCGGTGAAGGCAGGGGATTTCTATTATTCGGAAGCCGGCACCGTCCATGCGATCGGCGCGGGAATCACGGTTGTCGAGATCCAGCAGAATGTCGACCTGACGTACCGGTTGTACGATTACGGCAGCGACCGCGAGCTGCATCTCGATGCCGGGGTCAAGGTTTCCGATCCCGAGCCGTTCGTCCCGCTGCCGACCCCGCGGCAGGACGGCAAGGACCATCAGGTACTCGCCGAGGGGCCCAAGTTCGTGATCGAACGCTTTGCCGGCGGCGAGCGCGTGGTCGATCTGCCCGCGGGGCTGACCGGGTGGCTGGTGCCGCTGACCGGCGCGGGTGTCGCGGATGGCGTCGCGTTCAAGGCGGGCGAATGCCTGACGCTCGAGGGGCGTTGCGAGATCAAGGCGGATGGCGGAAGCGATCTCGCGCTCGCATATCCGGGGTCCAAGCGGATCTGACTTCACGGTAGCCGTCACTCCGCGTTGCGCTGGAGTGACGGCGCCGAATTCGTTTCTGCGGAAACCCGGTAGCTTAGCGCGATGCTTCGCGCGCTGTATCCCGGCGATGCGATCCCACGCGACGCAATTGGATGTTCGCCGCCTGTACGTGGATCCCGCCGGACTGGTGTCAGCCCGCGGGCGACGGCGGGTTCTTCGCCAGCCACGTCTTCGCCTGATCCTCGGTCAACTCGACCAGATCCCCCATCTCGATCGGCAGGTCGATCAGGTGGAGCCCCCATGCCGCGAGCGGACGCCCGTTGCGCATGATTTCGCCGACGATCGTGTCGGTGCGCTTGTCGTCCGGGTTGGCGTTGGTCGTCACTGCGAGATAGCTGAAACGTCCCGAGGTTGCGCAGCGCGTGCTGATCAGGCCCGGGACCTTGACGAAGCTGGTGGTGACGGGAGCGCCGTCGCGGCTCCACGAGGGTTGCGGCGCGCTTCCCATCCCGGCACCGCGCGCGCCGAGATAGGCGTCGGTCGGCTTGGGCTGGCCGTCCAGCGCGGCGGGGTCGACGCAGGCGGCAGTCATGCCGGGCTGGTCGACCGACCCGAACCGGCTGAACTCGGGCGGCGGCGAGTCCGCGCGGAAGCTGACGTAACTGACGACGCAGCCGCTCTGTTTGTTGCTGCGGCACAGCGGCGTCGATTTGAGATCGCCGCCGACGTCCTTGCCGACCGGGACCGCGACGTTGGTGCCGGGGATGATCAGCGAGATGATCTGGCGCTGGACCGGAGTCCCCTCGATCTCGCGCGTCATCAGGTCCTTGAGCAACCCCGCGCCCTGGCTGTGGCCGATCAGGACGACGCCGCGCCCGTGATTGTCATAGGCGAGATATTCCTCCCACGCCGCCTTCACGTCGGCGAAGGCGCGCGCGCGGACGTCTGGCATCGGCTTGCCCTGAAGCGCCTCGCGCAACGCGAGCAGCGTGACCTGCCGGTATAGCGGGGCAAAGACGCGGCAATGCTTGGTGAAGCGCGCCGCCTGGCTGGTCGCGACGGCGATTTCCTCGGGGCCAGCGGTCATGTCGCTATTGGGGGTCGGGTCTGCCGAGACGGTCGGATAGACGTAGAAACAGTCGAACTTAGGGTTCTCGTCGCGGTCGAAGCGTTCGATCGTGCGCGTGCCATCGGCGCGGATGACCGTCGCGTCCTGATTGGCTGCGCACGCATCGGTGCGGCCGGGGCGGCAGAGCCATTCGTCCGGGTTTACGTATTTCAGCGCGGCTTGCGGTGCGGCCGGGGAATGGGCCTGGGAATGAACCGGCGGCTGGGCCGGGGATTGGGCGGATGCGATAGCCGGCGCGGCGGTGGCCAGCAGGATGGCGGCAAGCGATTTCATCGATACGATCCCCGACCTTGGTGCGCATTGCTTTCGGTATGGCCTTCCCCGGCGAAGGCCGGGGCCCAGTTGAGGCTGGTATGGTCGAAGGAAGCACTCCCTTCAAACCGCCCTCTCCTGGGCCCCGGCCTTCGCCGGGGAAGGGCTGCGCACGACGAACGCAGGCGCATGTTCCGGAGAGCAATAGCGCGGGGTGTCAGCCGATCAAAGCGGATACAGCGCGCCGACGACCCAGCGGCCTTCTCCACGCAGCACGGCCCAGGCACGGGCCGCCGCACGGCTGTCCATCGCCTCCACGCCGATGCCGCGTGCCTCGAGCGCGCGGACGAAGGCGGGGGCGGGGCGCTGCATCGTCGCGCCGGTGCCGAGCAGGAGGAACTCGGGGCGCGGATCGATCGCGAGGAGGTCGGCGAACGTCTCAGGCGAAAGTGCGTCGAGCGCGGGCGCGTCCCATTCCGCGACCGCGTCCGGGGTGATCGTGAGCGCGTGATACACGCCGCGGAACGATCCGGCCTCGACCTTGTAGCCGTTAGACGAAAAGCCCGTGATCGCCGGGCCGGTCCCGTTCGCGCTTTCGATCTGCATCAGCGCGGCTTCGGCGCGTTCGCGGGCACGACCGGTTCGGCGAGGCTCGGATCGGGGCGCAGCCCGAGCGTGATCAGCAGCGATGACGAGACGTAGATCGACGAATAGGTGCCGACGAAAATGCCGAGGATCATCGCCGCGGTAAAGCCGCGCAGCACCGGGCCACCGAAGATCAGCAGCGCGAACAGCGCGAGCAGGATCGTGACCGAGGTCATCACGGTGCGCGGGAGCGTCTCGTTGACCGACAGATCGACGATCCCCGACATGTCCATCTTGCGATAGCGGCGCATGTTCTCACGGATGCGGTCATCGATGACGATCTTGTCGTTGATCGAGTAACCGATGATCGTCAGCACTGCGGCGACGATGTTGAGATCGAACTCGAACCGCGTCAGCGCAAAGAAGCCAAGCGTCATCAGCACGTCGTGGACGATCGCAACGACGGTCGAGACGCCGAACTGCCATTCAAAGCGGAAGATCGCGAACAGGCCGATCCCGACGACCGCTAGCACGACCGCGAGGATGCCCTTCCAGATCAGCTCGCCCGAAACCTTGCCGCTGACCGAATCCTGCCGCGAGAAGCGCGCGTCGGGGAAGTCGCGCGTGATCGCGAGCTGGACCTGCCGGACGATGCGGTTGGCGGCACCCTCGTCGCTGCTCTGCGGCGGCGGGAGCTTGATCGAGATGGTGTTGTCGTTGCCGACCGTCTGGAGCCGCGCCTCGCCCAGTTCGAGCCGGTCGATCGTGCTGCGGAGCTTGTCGAGCGACGGCGGCGAGGCGAACTTCTCCTCGATCATCAGCCCGCCGACGAAATCGACGCCGAGGTTGAGCCCGCGCGCGAACACGAGGCCGACCGCGGCGAGCGACAGCAAGAGGGTCAGTCCGAACGCCCATTTGCGCAGCGAGACGAACGGGAGGTTGGTGTTGTCGGGGACGATTTTCAGGAGGCGCATGGTGTCTGGCCGATCAAATGTTGATTTCGGTCGGGCGGTTGCGGCGAATCCACAACACCACGAGCATCCGCGTGAACGTCACCGAGGTGAACACCGATGTGGCGATACCGATCAGCAGCACGACCGCGAAGCCTTTCACCGGACCCGAGCCGAGCATCAGCATGATGACGCCCGAGATCGCGTGGGTCGCGTTCGCCTCGAAGATCGTGCGGCTGGCTTCCTTGTAGCCGAGTTCGACCGACTGGATCACGCTGCGGCCACGCCGCCGTTCCTCGCGGATACGCTCGTTGATCAGCACGTTCGCGTCGACCGCCGTGCCGATCGTCAGCACGAAGCCCGCGATCCCCGGCAGCGTCAGCGTCCCGTTGAGCAGCGCGAGCACGCCCATGATGACGACCACGTTGATGATGACCGCATAGTCGGCATAGAAACCGAAGCGGCCGTAGGTGACGATCATGAACACAATCACGAGGATCACCGCGATCGCCGAGGCGCGGACGCCTGCGTTGATCGATTCCTGCCCGAGATCGGGGCCGACGGTGCGTTCCTCGACCACCTTGAGCGTGATCGGCAATTTGCCCGAGCTGAGCGCGATCGCAAGGTTGTTCGCGGATTCGACCGTGAACGAGCCCTCGATATAGCCCGCACCGCCGAGGATCGGCGTATTGATGCGGGGGGCCGAGATGACCTGATCGTCGACGATCACCGCGAAACGCTTGCCGGTGTTGCGCTGGGTGATCTCGGCGAACTTGCGGCCGCCTTCGGAATTAAACCCGAAGTCGACGATCGGCGCGTTGTCCTCCTGCTTGAACGACTGTTTCGCGGTCAACAGCTGGTCGCCGGTCAGGATCGCCTGGCGCTTGACGAGAATCTTCGCGCCCGGGCCACCCTCTGGATACGGCAATGCCTGCGTGCCCGCGGGGATGATCCCGCCAGGGGTGTAGGCCTGGTCGGCGACCATCTTGAACTCGAGCTTGGCGGTCTTGCCGAGCAGTTCCTTGAGCGCCTGCGGGTCCTTGAGGCCCGGCACCTGAACGACGATGCGGTTGGTGCCCTGGCCGACGATCGTCGGTTCCTTGGTGCCGAGCTTGTCGATGCGGGTGCGGACGACGTCGGTCGCGGTCGCCATCGCTTCCTTGATCGCGGCGGTGATGCCCGCCTCGGTCGGGGTCATCACGACGCGCGACGAATCGACGACCTGTAGGTCCCAGTCGCGCTGGCCGGTGAAGCCGACCCCGCCGGTCAGCTTGTTGAGCCGCTCGCGCGCCGCATCGAGCTGAGTCACGTTGCGCAGCAGAAAGCTGAGCTTGCCATTGTCAGTCGCGATGTCGCCGATCGGAATCGCGGGGCCGACCGCCATTTGCGAGACGATCTGCTCGCGCATTGCTTCCAGCCGGTTCTTGACCAGCTCGTCGGTGTTCGCCTCGAGCAGCAGATAGCTGCCCCCCGCCAGATCGAGCCCCTTGTTGACCCGCGGATGCGGGAACGCGCCCCAGCGGTCGGTGACCGACTCGGGCAGGAAGCTCGGGATCGCCAGCGCCATCAGCGCGGCGAGGAAAGCGAAGATCGAGATGACCTTCCAGCGGGGGAAATCGAGCATCGGATCAGTCGTTCGCGGGCTTGGAGCCGAGCGGCGTCACTTCGGCGAGGGTCGCCTTGACGACGCGGATGCGCGTGGTCGGGGCGATCTCGACCTCGACGAAGCGTTCCTCGACCTTGGTCACCTTACCGACGATGCCGCCGGCCGTCACGACCGAATCACCCTTCTTGACCGCGTTGATCGCTGCGGCCTGATTGCGCGCGCGTAACTGCTGCGGGCGCAGGATCATGAAGTAGAAGGCGACGAAGACCAGCAACAGCGGGCCGAAATTGACGAGCAGCGACAGAAAGCCGTCGGTGCCGGTTGCGGTACCTGTAGTCTGGGCGAAGGCTGGGGTGGCGAACATGGGCTACCTTGGTAAAACGGGTCCGCCAGCGCTGATCGGCGAGCGGGATTGCGGGATGAAGACACCCCGCTACAAGCGGCGCGCGCTATCATCTCATGCGCGTCGGTGCAACGGATCATGACTTTTGGAGACGCGACCATGACAATCCTCGTCCTCGGACACATTCGTACCGCACCGGGCGATGCCGCGAAAGTCACCGACCTGCTCGCCGCGCACGTCGTCCGCGTGAACGAGGAGGACGGTTGCGAGGCCTATAGCTTCGCATTCGACGTCGCCGACCCCGACGTGATCCGTATTGCCGAACGCTGGGCCTCGCCCGAGGCGCTCGCGGCACACGGCGCGGCGGAGCATTCCAAGGTGTTCGGCCGCGCGATCCGCGATCTCGGCGTGGTCGAGATGAGCGTCAAGGCGTGGGACGGGACTTTCTGGCGCACCCTGACTGGCGAATGATTCGTTAGCTTGCCATGATGCGCCGGTACTCGGCGAAAGGGCGAAGCGAATCGTATGAAGAAACAGTCAGTTGCGTGTCTTGGTGCGGTTTTCGTGAGCACCCTGGCAGCTGCGCCGCTTACCGCAGCCAGCGCGGAAACGAGCCGCGAAACGCTGACGCAGACCGCTTTCGTCGCGCAGGACCGACCGAGCGCGCTGCGCCAGATCGCCAACGTCGAGGCAACGGCGTCTGCGACGCTCGCACGGGCGCCCGGGGACGCCGAGGCGCAGCTCACCCGCGCGATGGCGACGAGTTATCGCGCGAAGCTGACCAACAGCCGCGCGGATGCACTGTCCGCCAAGGCGCAGTTCGAGGCGATCACCGCGCGCAACCCGCGCGATGCCGAGGCGCAGGCGGCGCTCGGGGCGTGGCACCTGAGCGCGGTCAAGTCGCTCGGCCAGTTGATGGCGCGCGGTGCGCTTGGCGCGCGCAAGGCGTCGGGGCTGGAGGCGCTCGACCGTGCGGTTGCGCTCGGCGGGCAGCGTGCGTTGTTCCCGGGGCTGGCGGCGTTGTTGCGGCTGGCGCTCGACCCGAAGGACCCGGTCGGGGCGAATCTCGCCGAAGCCGCCGCGCATGGCGCGACTCCGACGGCGCTCGACCGAATCCTTCAACGCCGCGCGGCACAGATGATCGCACCGCTGAAATCGGGCGATTCGCGCGTGGTGCAGGCGCTCGCCAACCGCTTATTGCCGCTGGGGCAATTCAAGTGACTTGCATCCGCCGCATTCTCGGCCTAGACGCGCCTCCCTCGGTCGGGGCGTAGCGCAGCCTGGTAGCGCATCACACTGGGGGTGTGGGGGTCGCAGGTTCGAATCCTGTCGCCCCGACCAGAGATATCACACCCCATCAGCCAGAGCTGCCAGCAGCCCGCTAGAACGCGCCGGGCGCGGGCTGGTCCGCATTGCCGTTGACGCCGAAACCGGGCTAAGGGCGCGTCAAGCATGGCGTTTGCTCCATGTGTTTGTCCGGAGAATCCCCTTGCGTCGCCATATCGCCCCTCTCTCGCTGGCTCTTTCGCTCGCGCTGCTTCCTGCAGCCGCATTGGCGCAGACCCCTACCGCCGATCCCGATGTGCGTTGCCTGCTGGTGAGCAACGTCTTCGCCGAGAAGGAGCCGGACGCGAAAAAGAAGCAGGTCGCGATCCTGTCGGTGACCTATTATCTCGGTCGGGTCGACGCCAAGCTGTCGCCTGCGCAGTTCCGCAGCGCGGTCGTCGCCGTTGGCAAGGAGCCGCTCGGCAAGGATATCGCAACGACGATGACCAATTGCGCGCGCGCGCTCCAGGCCAAGCAGGTCGCGACCGCGGAGATGATGCAGGCGATCGCGAAGAGCCAGGCTCCCGCCGCAGCCGCCCCCGCCAAGGGGCGCTGATCGGGTCCTACACCAACCGCGCCGCGATGCTGCCCAGCAGGATCGCGGCGAGTGGTGCCACCGCGAGCACCCGCCGCCAGCGTGGCACCGTCCATGTCGCACGCTGGCCGAGCAGTAGCGCGGCCGCCACGCCGGTCGCCGCGATCGTCCAGAAATGATAGCGGACTTCGGACGCGACGCTGAGCGGCAGATAGCTTAGAGCGTATAGCAGTGCCGACCACGCCAGCGCGGGCGCGACGTCGCTATCGCGGAGCGACGGGCGCAGCACGACCAGCCCGAACGCAAGCGCGATCCAGCACGCCGGCCAGCCGAGCGGCGTCGCGACACTTGCCACCGCCAGCGTCGAGATCGCCGAACGAACGGAGTTGGGCGCGACCGCGAAGTTCCACCGGTTCGGGTCCGACCCGAGCGACAGACCAGGCAGGTCGGCATCGTGGACGAGGAAGCGCGTGTTGCGATCGAAATGCGTGAACCGATGTTCCAGATAGGCGAACGGGTGCGCCGCCACGGCGGCGATCCACCAGCCATAGGGGCCGTGGTCGGTCTTCAACGGCGCGCGCAAAGCGGCAAAGCCGATCGGGCAGGGGGCGGGGCCCCACCACGCATAGCTGTCCCACGAGATCGGCGAATAGCAGCCACGGTTGATCGCGATCGTATCCCGGGCGGTGAGGGGCGGGAAGGTGTCGGCATGGCTGAACCGGCCGGTCCCCGCGAGATCATAGATCACCAGCGATAGCTCGACCCCGCTTCGTTCCGCGCGCAACGCGGCGTTGGCGAGCGGCAGCGCGAGGATCAGCGGAACGGCAGCGACCGCGGAGGTCGCGGCGAGCCGGGGGAGGGTCGCGCGCCATGCCGTCGGGCACAGCGCGACGAGCAGTGGCAGGCACGCGGGCACCGCGTTGAAACGCAGCGTTGCCGCCGCGACCAGCAGCAGCGCGGCGAGGATCCGGGGCGAGCGCGCGCCGGGCGGCGCGGACGCCAGCAGCCCGGCGGCGAGGAGCAGCGCACCCGCGAACAGGCTGTCCTTGAGGATCGTGCCGACCAGCACCAGCGCGATCGGAGACAGGGCAAGCACGCCGATCGCAACCGCGGCGCGTAGCTGACCGCGACGCAGTGCGGTGGCCAGCAGGAGCAGCGTTCCGCCCCAGTAAAGCGAGGCCTGCAGCGCGAGCATCGGCGCCGGTCCGTCCGCGATTTCCCGCAGTTGATGCCACAGCCAGTTCATCGCAGGCGGGTGCCAGTCGTCGTACTGGCCGCTGACCGCCTGGCCATATTGGCGGATTGCATCCCAGGTCATGATTCCCGGCCAGAACGCCGCGAGATGGACTGCCAGTGCCAGCAGCACGACGGCTGCTGCGGCCTGCATCGAAAGTGTAGCTCTTGTCACTTTTTGGGGGTAGCATGACAAACCCATCGATCGTCACACAGAAATTGCGAAAATTCGTGATGTCTGGGCCGAGGATCGACTATAAATGGGATATTTCCGGGGGAGTATCGCTTTGACCCAGACCGTATTGATCGCGGACGACCATCCGATGTGCGCGGCGGCGCTTGGTATGGCGACCGAACAGGTCGCACCTGGTGCCGATGCCGTGAAAGTCGGGACCATTGCCGAGGCGGTCGCGGTTGCCGAACAACGCCGGTTCGACTTGATCCTACTCGATCTCATGTTGCCCGATGTTCAAGGGTTCGCCGGATTGCTGATGTTGCGCCGCCTCCAGCCGCGCGCGACGATCGCGATCGTCAGCAGCACCGATGAACCGGTAGTGATGCGGCGTGCCGCACGCGAAGGGGCGAGTGGCTATATCCCCAAGAGCGCTCCGATGAGCGAGATGGTCGCCTCGATCCGTACCTTGCTCGGCGGGGGGAACGCGTTCCCGGCAGAAATGACCGAGCCCGAGGCGGATGCCGTGATGACGCCCTCGCGGATCGGCGAACTGTCGCCAGCCCAGTTCCGCGTCCTGCGTGCTGCTGCGGACGGCAGCCAGAACAAGCAGATCGCCTATGAACTCGGAATCGCGGAGACGACCGTGAAGACGCATTTCGCGCAGATCTTTCGCAAGCTCGGCGTCACCAACCGGACTCAGGCGATCCTCGCGTTGCAGGCGCTCGACGTTACCGCCTGAGCGGGGCGCTCAGCGCAGCGCGGCGGGGGCGGTTCGCGCCTGCTCGATCGCCGCGATCGTGCGGAGCGCGCACCCTTCGAGCAGTTCGCTCGAACGGCTTTCGCCGCGCTCGATCGTGAGGCAGGCAAGCGCGAGGTCGAGCGCGCCGATCCCGTTGCTCGCGCCGCGCAACGCATGGGCCTCGCGCTCGGCGCGTGCAAAATCGCCCTGTAACAGCGCACCGGAGATCGCCTCGGTCCGCGTGGCGATGTCGCGCAGCATCATCTCGAGCAGACGATTGGCGTCATCGATGCCGACCGCCCCCCGCAGGTCGGCAAGCCGGTCGCAGTCGAGCAACGTATCCGCCACGGTGCTGGCCGGGGCGGGCGGGGAGAGGAGCGCGGTAACCTGCGCAATCAGGTCGGCGGGCTCGAATGGCTTGCGGACATAGGCGTTCGCGCCCGCTTCCAGCGCGACCTTGACGTGCCAGTCGCTCCGCCGCGCCGTCAGGATCAGCACCGGCAGCCCGCGGAACATCGCCGACGTTCGCATTTCGCCGAGGATCGCGAGCCCGGTCTTGCCGGGAAGCGCGCAATCGAGAATCACCAGATCGGGGTTCGATTCCCACAGGCTGTCGAGCGCATCCTCGCCGTCTCGGACCGGCAGCACGACATGCCCGAGCGGAGTCAGCGTCCGCGCGACGATCGCGCAGACCAGTTCGTCATCGTCGACGATTACGATCCGGGCCATTGTTTCATCCTGCCTGCTTCAAGCATTGCAACTGCGCGTGGCCGGAGCGCACCACTTCATCGCGTTCCGCGCCGGCGGGGAGATCGAGCGCGTCGTCGATCCGGCTTGCGAGCGTGCCGAGATCGCCTCGACCGAAAAAGGCTGCGGTGCCCGCGACCTGATGCAACGCGTGGCGCAACGCGTCGATGGCGGGCGCATCCCAGGATTCGCGTGCGATCGTCGTATCGTACAGCGCGAACAGGTTGCGCACCCGCGTGTCGAACTGCCCTTGCAGCTCGGCGTCCGCACTGGTCGCGGGCGCGGTGGGTATCGCTGGGGCACGCGTGCTCACCGCCCAGCGGCGTACCGTTTCGTCGAGCTGCCCCATCTGCACGGGTTTGGCGATGTGCCCCTGCATTCCCGCGTCGAGGCAGCTTTCGACGTCGCTTGCATAAGCGTTGGCGGTCAAAGCGATGATCGGCAGGCTTTCTGCTGTCACGCCGCTCGCGCGAATGTGCCTGGTGGCTTCGATTCCGTCGAGTTCCGGCATTTGCATGTCCATCAACACCAGCGCGAACGCGGCACCCGCCGCGCGCGCCCGCTCCACCATCGCGATGGCCTCCAGCCCCGAACGGGCAATGGCAGGAGCGTAGCCAAGCCGCGTTAGCATTGCCTTAATGAGTGCCTGATTGACATCATGATCCTCCGCCACGAGCACCCGTGCGCCAGGAACCGCAGGCAGGACCGAGGCGGGGCCCGGGTGCGTGACGGGTGGCTCGGCGGGGGGGGCGACGACCAGGGGTATGCGCAGCGTCACCGTCGTGCCGACGCCGACCTTGCTTGTCAGCGTGATACGCCCGTCCATCAGGCGCGCGAGTTCGTTCGAGATCGCGAGGCCAAGTCCGGTGCCGCCGTGCCGGCGCGAGGTGCTGGTGTCCTCCTGAACGAATTCGTTGAAGATCGCACTCTGGCGGTCCTCGGCGATTCCGACCCCGGTATCGGTGATCGCAACGACGATCATCGCGCTTTCGATGTCGACGCTGAGCCGGATTGACCCTCTTTCGGTGAACTTTGCAGCGTTTCCGAGCAGGTTCAGCACGATTTGCCGCAACCGCAGCCCGTCACCGATCACCGCGGGCGGAACCTCGGGCGCGACCTCGACCTCGAGCGCGATTCCCGCTGTCGTCGTCAGCGGCTTGATCAGCCGTGCGCAGCTTCGTGCCAGGTGATGCCAGTCGACCCGGTCGCTGGCGAGCGTGACATGCCCCGCCTCGATCTTCGACAGGTCGAGGATGTCGTTGAGCAGCCGCATCATCGCCTTGCCCGAATCCGCGATCATCTGGAGCTTCCGGCGCTGGTCCTCGCGCGGATCCTCGGCGAGCAGCAATTCGGTAAAGCCGAGCACGCCGTTCATCGGGGTGCGGATCTCGTGGCTCATGTTGGCGAGGAAGCTCGACTTGGCCTGCGCGGCGACCTCGGCATGGCGGCGCGCGGAGTCGAGCTCGAGTTCGAGCCGCTTGCGTTCGGTGATGTCGCGCACCGACGAGATGATCTCGCGCGGCTCGCCGGTGACCGGGTCGCGCACCAGCCCGCTGTTCGATTCGAGCCAGGTCCAGGTGCCCGGACGATCGATCCGCTCGAGCCGATACGCAAGCACGCGGCGTTCGGCGATTCCGGCGCCGAGTTCGCGGTGTAGGCCGATCACCATCTCGGCGTCGTCCGGATGGAAGCCGCGCATCAGGTTGCGCCCGACGAGCTGGCGCGGCGTCAGGCCGATCACGTCCACCACCGACGGCGAAACGTACAGGCAGACCCCGTCGATGCTCATGCGGAACACCGCGTCGGTCGCATTCTCGGCGAGCAGCTTCAGTTGCTCGGACCGCTCGCGCAACGCCGCCTCGGTCGCCTTGCGCTCGGTAATGTCGACGTTGACCCCGATGAACCCGATTTGTTGACCAGTTTCGTCATGTTCGCTGGTGGTGATCGTCTCGACCCAGCGGACCGTTCCGTCCGAGCGGACGAAGCGAAATTCGGTCCGTAACTCGCGCTGGTCGAGGACGGTGGAACGCCACTCCTGGCGCAGTCGCTCGAGATCGTCGGGATGAACCGCGGGAATCCAGCCTTCCCCCATCGCCTGTTCGAGTGTGAGCCCGGCAACGTCGAGCCAGGCGCGATTGGCATAAGTGATTCCGCCGGCGGCGTTCGAGCGATAGATCCCCGCGGGGGACAGGTCGGCAAGCGTCTCGAACAGTCGCTTGCTCTCGGCCAGAGCGATCCGTGCGCGGCGCTGTTCGGTGATGTCGACGACCGCGCCGACATAACCGGTCAGGACGCCGTCGCTGTTATATTCGGCGCTGTTGACGCTCTGTACCCACAATTCCCCCCCGTCCCGTCCGTGGAACGCGAAATCGCGGACCTTGACCATCCCGGGCTTGAGGCCGTGCCACGCGGGTTCGCGGACGAAGGTGGCGGGATCGACCAGCGTCTGCATCCAGCCGGTGCCGAGGGATTGTTCGACCGAAAGGCCGATCTTCTCCGCCCAGGCGCGGTTGACGTACGTCAGCCCGCCATCCGGGCCCGCGCGGAAGATGCCGACCGGGGCGGCTTCGGCGAGGCGGCGGAAGCGGACTTCGCTGTCCTCGAGCGCGCGCTGCGTCGCAATCGAGGCGGTGATGTCGCGGATCGTGCCGATCGTTCCGTCGAAGCTGCCGTCGGGCGTGCTCAGCCGCCGCAGCGTCACCTCGATATGCCGGCATTCGCCCCCGCGGGTATAGAAGCGTTGCTTGAGGCTGGTCTCCTCGATCTCGCCCGAGACGATCCGCGGATAATGCGTCGCGGCATGGCTGCGATCCTCGGGGTGGAGCAGGCGCGCGGTATGCCAGCCGATACTTTCCTCGACCGTATAGCCGGTCAGGGTTTCCCACGCGCGGTTGAGGAAGATCCAGCGCCCTTCGGCATCGGTGCGGAAGACCGCTTCCTGCATCGCGGCAAGCAACGTGTCCGAAAAATCCCGGGCGTATTTGAGCTCGGCACGGGTCCGGTCGCGCGTGCTGAGGATCGAGGCGAACGGCAGCCCGATCCCGAACGCGGCCGCGAGCAGCAATTGCAGCACGTGGATCCGCGTGCTGAGCAACGCCTCGATCATCCACATCGGCCCCGATCCGCGCAGCGTCTCGATGGTGGCGACGGTCGAGACGATCAGGATGGTCGCCGCAGTCCCGATGATGCCAAGACGAAGCGCGGCGATGATCATCATCGGCAGGCACAGGAAGGCGAGCGGGTAACGCGTCTGGCCGAACACGATTAGTGCCAGCACGCCGCTCCCGATGAGGATCGCGGCGATTTCGGGAATTCGGGCGCGGTCGATCTCGTGCCGGCGCGGCCACGCCTCGAGCGCGATCAGCGCGACCGGGCCGGTGATCAGCATCCCGAGCCCGTCGGCGAGCGTCCAGCTCGCCCAGGCCGCGAAATCGATCCACTGCCCCGGCGCGGCGAGCCGGACGCCGACGACCAGACCCGACACGGTCGGCGCGATGACCGAGCAGCACAGCACGAAGCGAACGACATCGTCGATCTGGTGCATGTCCGGGCGCTCGCCCCGACGATTCCGGGAGTACAGCCAGCAGCCGAGCACCGCTTCGCCGATGTTGACGAGCGGGAAGAACATATTTGCGCGGGCGGGATCGAGCACTGCGAAATTCGCGGCGCTGAAGCCGACAAGCGCCGCCACGATCCACCCGCGGGAACGCTGCCACCCGTCGTGCAGAATGGCGGCGGCAAGCAAAGCATTGGGGAGCCACAGCGCGGCGATGGTTTCACCACCGCGGGTCAGCGTGATCCCGACATAGCCGAGCAGGAAGATCGCGGCGGCAAATGCCGCACGCGCCACGATCCATCCGGTGCGCGCGGACCATTGCGCGGACGGGGGGAATGTCTGGGTCTGCGGCGAAGGTGCGATCATCGTCCCTTGCTGAAGGGTTTGTTTGAAGAGTCTTACCTAGCAAATCGGAACCGCGCTGTCGTGGACCAGATGAGGTACCGAAAACCCTGTCCTACACGAACCAGACCGGTTAATCAAGACTCCTGCAGGGGAGGTCTCGGATGATGATCGAGAAGTTGATCGACACGGTGCTGGAGCGGGAGGGCGGATATGTCGATCATCCGGCCGATCGTGGCGGAGAGACCCGGTTCGGCATCACTGCGGCGGTGGCGCACGCGAACGGGTATGACGGTGCGATGCGCGCCTTTCCGATGGCAGAGGCGCGCGCGATCTACCGGCGGCTGTACTGGGAGCAGCCGCGGTTCGACGCGGTAGCGCGGCTTGCCCCTAACGTCGCGGCGACCCTGTTCGACACCGGGGTGAACATGGGGACGGCAGTCGCGACCGGGTTTCTCCAGCGCGCGCTGAATGCGCTCAATCGTGGCGCGCGCGATTATGCCGACGTGGCACCGGACGGCGTGATCGGTCCGGCCACGCTTGCCGGGGTGACGGCATTCCTGGCGAAGCGCGGTGCGGGCGGGGAGGTTGTGCTGGGCAAGGCGATCGCGGCGCTGCGGGGCGAGCGGTATGTCGCGCTGGCGGAGCGGCGACCCACCAACGAGGCATTCCTGTACGGATGGCTGGACAACCGAATCGGTTAACGGAGAGGTGTGGAATCATGGGACTGTTGGACGGTATCATCGGCCCGGTCGCGGGGATCATCGACAAGATCATTCCCGACCCGAAGGCGCGCGACGAGGCGAAGCTCAAGCTGCTTGCCTTGCAGGGAAGCCAGGAACTGGAGCAGGCGAAGGCTCAAATGGCGGCGATCCTCGCCGAAGCGCAAAGTCCCGATCCGTGGACCAGCCGCGCTCGGCCGGGCTTCCTGTACGTGATGTATGCGTTGTTGCTGTGGGCGATCCCGATGGGCCTGATCGCGGCGGTGCAGCCGCAGATGGCAAAGGATATCGCCGCGGGGATGAACGCCTATCTCGCGGGGATCCCCGAGCCGCTCTACGCGCTCTTCGGGACGGGGTATCTGGGCTATACCGCCGCGCGATCGTGGGGGAAGGCGCGCGGGACCGACAAATAGCGGTTCGCCGCGTCACCGTGCGCACGGATTGCCTCGGGACTCCAGTGTGCTATCCAACTCCATCACGCCTGGAGTTGCCCGATGCGCCTTGTCCTTGCCCTGCTGCTTGCCGCCACCGCCACCCCCGCGCTCGCGGCCCCGCCGCCGGTGCACGGTTATGGCAGTCTCGCCATCTCCGCGCAGGGCGACCGGATCGCGACCGTCGAAAGCGCGGGGCCGTTCGGCAAGGGGACGATCACGCTGCGCAGCGTTCGCGACGGCAAGGTGCTGCGCACTTTCGATCCGTGCGCCAAGGCGTGTTCGCTGTCCGGCCTGACCTTCGCGCCCGACGGGACGCTCGCCTGGCTCGCGCGGGACCGTGCTGCGGGGACGGTGACGCTCGCGGTCGACCAGAACGGCAAGGCCCGCACGATCGCGACGATCAAGGGGATCGCGCAGACCCCGCGTTTTGCCCCTGATGGCAAAAGGATCGCGTTGCTGGTGACGATCGGTGCCGCCAAGGAATCGGGCGCGGCGCAGGCGGGGGTGCGCCAGATCGGCGAGATCGGCGAGAAGAGCGACGAGCAGCGGCTCGCGGTGTTCGATCTGGCCGGTGCGCCGGTTGCGGCGGAGACGGTCAAGCCGGTGTCGCCGGCGGATCGCTATATCTACGAATATGACTGGACTCCGGACGGGGCGGGGTTCGTCGTCACCTCCGCGCTCGGCAATGGCGACAACAACTGGTGGGTCGCGACGCTCGACGCGGTCGATGCGACGACGGGGACGGTGCGGACGATCGCCAAGCCCACGACACAGCTCAATTTCCCGCGCGTTTCGCCCGACGGGAAGACGGTTGCCTATATCGGCGGCTTGATGAGCGACTTCGGTTCGGTCGGTGGCGACGTGTGGACCGTGCCGTTCGCGGGCGGCACGCCGCGCAACCTCACGCCGACCGCAAAGCTGACCGTGACGTCGCTCGAATGGAGCGACGCGACGATCCGCGGGACTGCGTTGCGCGGGGATCAGGCCGGGTTGTTGACGGTGGGCGGGCGCGGCGACGGGTTCGGCTGGTCGCGACCGGCGAGCCTTTCGGCGGGGGACGCGAAGGCAGCGTGGAGCGCGGACGGGCGGACCGTCGCCACGGTTGCGCAGGATTTCACCCATGCGCCCGCTATCTTTGCCGGATCGGTGACGAATCCGGTGCAGATCACGCATGATAACGACGCGGTTCCCGCCGTGATGACCGCGCGTTCGATCAGCTGGAAGAACGAGGGCTTTACCGCACAGGGCTGGCTGCTCGCACCGCTCGGGGCCGACCCGGCGAAGAAGGCGCCGATGGTCACGATCGTCCACGGCGGTCCGTCGGCGGCGAACACGCCGTCGTTCGGGGGCGGCTATGGCGACCTGCTCGACGCGGGCTATTATGTGTTCCTGCCCAATCCGCGCGGCAGCTATGGCCAGGGGGAGGCGTTCACCGCCGCCAACAAGCGCGATTTCGGCGGGGGCGATCTGCGCGACATCCTGACCGGGATCGACGCGGTCGAGAAGGTCGCGCCGGTCGACGACGCGCGGCTCGGGCTGACCGGCGGGAGCTATGGCGGGTTCATGGCGATGTGGGCGAACACCCAGACCAACCGCTTCAAGGCGATCGTAGCGGGGGCGGGGCTGTCCAACTGGGTCAGCTATTACGGCACCAACGGGATCGACCAGTGGATGCTGCCGTTCTTCGGCAAGACGCTGTATCAGGATCGCAAGGCGTATGAGGATGTCTCCGCAGTCAATTTCATCGGCCGCGCGAAGACGCCGACGTTCATCTACGTCGGCGAGCGCGACATCGAAGTGCCGCCGACCCAGTCGATCGAATATTGGCACGGGTTGAAGGACCAGGGCGTGCCGACCTCGCTGGTGATCTATCCCGAGGAAGGGCACGGGATTCGGGCACCGGCGAATTACGCGGATCTGCGCAAGCGGACGGTGGCGTGGTTTGATCGGTATTTGAAGCCTTCGTCGTGATCCCGACGCGCAGGTAACGAGACAAGCCCCTCCCCTTTAGGGGAGGGGTTGGGGTGGGGCAGTTCAGCAAAACCAACGTTTGCAATCTGCACTGCCCCACCCCCCATCCCCTCCCCTGAAGGGGAGGGGGGAAGAAGGTTAGCGCAGCGCCGCCGTCTCGAGCTTGAGCGCCCCCACCGGAATCACCTCGGCCTGCGGATACGCCTTGCGCAACGGATCGAGGAACGCCTTCGCATCCCCAACCACCACCACGCTGGCGCGCGCCGGATCGAGTTCGGCCGCCGCCGCCGCCTGCACCGCCGCCGGATCGACCGCCGCGACCCTGGCGACATACGCGCCGAGTTCGCTGAGCGGCACGCCCTGCACGACATAGCCGCCGACCGTGCCGGCAATCCCGCCGGTCGTCTCGGTCGCGCGGCCGAAGTTGCCGACCAGCACGGCTTTCCGCGTATCGAGTTCGGCGGGCGTCACCGCCTCCGTGCCGAGCCGCTTCATCTCGGCGAGGATGATCGACACCGTCTCGGGCGCGGACGGGTTCTTGGTCGAAGTGCGCCCAGCGATCAGACCGGGCTGCCGCCCCGCCTGGAGCGAACTGCCCGCGCCATAGGCCAGTCCGCGCTTGATGCGGATTTCCTGGTTGAGCCGCGACGAGAAGCCGCCGCCGAGGATCGTGTTGGCGACTGCGGTCGGATAGTATCGCGCATCGCTCCGCGCGAGGCCGGGGCGGGCTACGACAACGCCTGCTTGCCCCGCGCCCGGCATGTCGACGACGACGACACGCGGCTTGGGGTAGCTTTGGGTCGGGACGGTGGCGGGCTTCGTCGCGACCGTCCGCCACGTGCCGAACGCCGCCTCCGCGAGCGGCCGCGCCTGCGCCGGGGTTATATCGCCGACGAGTACGAGCGCGGCCTGTTTCGGGGCCCAGGTCGCGGCATAGGCCGCGCGAATGTCGTTCGCGCCAATGGCCTTGAGCGACGCGGGCGTCCCTTCCAGCGGATGGCCATAGGCCGACGTGCCCAGCGCAGTCCGCGCGGCGACGAGCCCGGCGAACTGGCTCGGGTTCTTCTGCGCGACCTGCACGCCGTCGATCGCCTGCGCGCGGGCGCGTTCGATCTCGTCGGGCTTGAACGCGGGGTTGCGCGCGACATCGGCGAGAATGCCGAGCGCGGGCGCGGCCTGATCGGCCTTGACCGTGATGTCGATCGTCGACCCGTCCCAGCTCGCATCGCTCGAGATCGCGCCGCCGAGCGTCTCGATCTGCTGCGCGATGTCGGTCGCGCTGCGAGTCGCGGTGCCCTTGGTCAGCAGCGTCGCGGCGAGGCTGTTGACCCCGGGAAGTGCTGTGGGATCGTTCGCGCCGCCGCCCTGGCCGACGAGCAGCGCGGTGAGCAGGGGGAGGTCGTGCTTCTCGAAGACGACGACGCGCATACCGTTGGCGAGCGCGAATTCGACCGGCTTTGGAGTGGTTGCCTGAACCGTTGCGGCGGGGGCGGGGGGCGCGATGCGGTCGGCGGCGGTCGCGGGCGTGACGATCTCGACGTCGGGCGGGGTGACGAGCTGTTGCGCGACGACCGTCGGGGCGACCGCGATCGTGTCGCCCTTCGCGCCGTTCGCGCTTTCGGCGGGGAGATAGTGGATCGTCGCGGCGCGATTGTCCTGGAGGTATTTGCGCGCGACACGCTGGACGTCGGCGGCGGTGACGCGGCCGATCGCGGCGAGCTGCCGGTCGGCGGCGTGCGGGTCGCCGTCGATGATCGTCGCCTGCGCGATCGTGCGGCCCTTGCCCTCGGCGGTCTCGCGCCCGAGCAGTTCGGCGGTGACGATCTGGTTCTTCGCCTTGGCGAGTTCGGCGGGAGTGACCGCGGTGTCACGCATCCGCGCGATCTCCCGGCGGAGTGCTGCCTCGCCGGTCGCAACGTCCTTGCCGCCCGCCATGATCGCGATCGCCGCGAGATTGCCCGGGCCCTGCTTGACGTCGAGATAGGTCTCGGCCGACTGCGCGAGCTGGTCGCGATAGACGAGGCTCTCGTACAGCCGCGAGCTTTCGCCCTGCGACAGGATCGTATTGAGCACCGCAAGCGCCGCGCTGTCGGGGTCGCGGTCGGCGGGGATCGGGTAGCTGATCAGCACCGCGGGGAGCGGGGTGTTGGCCTCATAGACCGTGCGGGTGACGGCTTGCGTACGCGGCGGTTCGGTCGTGGTGACGCGCGGGATCGCGCGGGCCGGGCGTTTGATCTTCGCGAAATACTGGTCGACCCACTGGTTGAGTTGCGCGGGGTCGAAATTGCCCGAGACGACCAGCACCGCATTGTCGGGGCGGTAGAAGGTCGCGTGGAACGCACGGACGTCGTCGATCTGCGCGCTGTCGAGATTGTCGATGCTGCCGATCGTCCCGCGCGCATAGGGGTGGCGGGTGTAGCTGATCGCGGGGAAATATTGCGAGAACAGCTTGCCGTAGGGGCGCGCGTTGGTGTTCTGGCGGAGTTCCTCCTTCACCACGTCGCGTTCGGAGGCGAAGCTCTTGGGCTCGACGACGAGGCTCGCCATCCGATCGGCCTCGGCGAACAGCAGGCGCTGGAGGTGGTTGGCGGGGATCGTCTCGTGATATTCGGTGTAATCGTCGTTGGTCGACGCATTGTTGTTGCCGCCGACGTCCTCGGTCAGCCGGTCCATCTGTTCGGACACGAGGTTGCGGGTCGCCTTGAACATGAGATGTTCGAACATGTGCGCGAAGCCCGAGCGGCCCGCGGGGTCGTCCTTCGAGCCGACGTCATACCACATCTGCACCGACACGTTGGGGGTGCTGGTGTCGCGGATCGCATAGACGCGCAAGCCATTGGCGAGCGTGCGTTCGGTGAAGGCGATCGGCTTGACCGCTGGGGCGGGGGCGGTTGGCTGCGCCTGTACGAGGGTCACGGGGAGCAGGGCTGCGCCCAGCAGGAGGGCAGCACGGGACAGACGCATACGGCGGAACTCCGGCGGGCAGATCAATGCGCCACTGTGTTGCCGGGGGGTGTGGTGTGTCAATCGTACGGGGGGTTCTCGACCCAACCGTTCGTTTCGAGCGTATTTGAGAAACCTACGCTGTGCCGGGTTTCTCGACTAGGCTCGAAACGAACGGTGGGAGGGGCGATCCGCTCCGTCTGTCGAACGCCAAACCAGGATCAGGGCTTGCTGCGATCCCGGTTGGTGTACATCAGCACCGCCGCCAGCGCGGCCGACCCGACGCCGACGCCGATCGCGATCGGCACGAGCGGCCAATTGTCCCGGACCGCGCCCTTGGCGGCCTCGGCGGCGTCGCGGACTCGCTTGTGGTCGCGGGCTGCCGCTTCGATTTCGTTGATTTCAGCCATGATTCCCTCTCGACTTACGCCTGCGCGCTCCCCGCCTTGTACGCCTGTCGGAACGCATCGGCGAAACTTTTAAGACGCTGTTCCGCTATCGCCGCGCGAAGGTCCGCCATCAACCCCTGATAGAACCACAGATTATGTTCGGTCATCAACATCGCGCCGAGGATTTCCTGCGAGCGCACTAGGTGATGGATATAGGCGCGCGACCATGTGGCGCACACCGGGCAGCCGCACGCCGGATCGAGCGGCCCCTGATCCTCGGCGAACTTCGCGTTGCGCAGGTTGATCGGTCCGTTACGCGTGAACGCCTGCCCCGTCCGCCCCGAGCGGGTCGGCATCACGCAATCGAACATGTCGATCCCGCGCTCGACCGCGCCGACGATGTCGTCGGGCTTGCCGACGCCCATCAGATAGCGCGGCTTGTCGGCGGGCAGCTGGCCGGGCGCGAAATCGAGGCAGCCGAACATCGCCTCCTGCCCCTCGCCGACCGCGAGTCCGCCGACCGCATAGCCGTCGAACCCGATGTCGATCAGCGCGCCCGCGCTGTCGCCGCGGAGCGTCTGGTCGAGCGCGCCCTGCTGGATCCCGAAGATCGCCGCACCCTCGGCATGCGCGCCGCCGCCGTCGAACGCTTCGCGGCTGCGCTTCGCCCAGCGCATCGAGCGCGCCATTGCCGCGGCCTGGACTTCGGGGGTCGAGGTGGTGGGGACGAGCTCGTCGAACGCCATCACGATGTCCGAGCCGAGCAGCCGCTGGATCTCGATCGAGCGTTCGGGGCTGAGCGTGTGGCGGGTGCCGTCGAGGTGCGACTTGAAGGTGACGCCATTCTCGTCGCGCTTGGTGAGGT
>CAZNQA010000042.1:26267-28876 GCA_964575105.1 uncultured Stakelama sp. | reverse complement strand
GCGGTCTTGCCGACGCCGGGATCCCCCACGTAGAGCGGGTTGTTCTTCGAGCGGCGGCACAGGATCTGGACGGTACGATCGACCTCGGGACCACGACCGATTAACGGATCGACCTTGCCCTTCTTGGCCTTTTCGTTGAGGTCGACGCAGAACTGCTTGAGCGCGCTTTCCTTGCCCTTTTCGCCGGGCTTCTGAGGCTTTTCTTCCTCGGCACCCTTGGGGGTGGACGCTTCGGGCGCGGAACCGCCCTTGCCGACGCCGTGGCTGATGAAGCTCACCGCATCGAGCCGGCTCATGTCCTGCTGCTGCAGGAAATACACCGCATAGCTCTCGCGTTCGCTGAACAAGGCGACGAGCACGTTCGCGCCGGTCACTTCGTCGCGGCCCGAGGACTGGACGTGGAGGATCGCGCGCTGGACGACGCGCTGGAAGCCCGAGGTGGGCGAGGGATCGGTCGCGGCGTCGACCTTCAACGCCTCGAGCTCGGTATCCAGATAATGTTTGACGGTCGCGGTCAGCTCGGCGGTGTCGACACCGCACGACTGCATCACTTTCGACGCATGCTCGTCATCAATCAGCGCGAGCAACAGGTGCTCGAGCGTAGCATATTCGTGCCGGCGCGAAGACGCAGCCTCGAGGGCCTTGTGCAACGTGGTTTCCAGCGCGGAGGCGAAGGATGGCATCTGTACTTTACTCCATGCGGGCCACGAAAGACGCACTGCCCGTGAGCGCTATGTTGGTAGGCAGGACGCTTGCAACAACCTCTTGAAAACGACTCAGGCTGTACCTGTGTTCCGGGATACGTATCTTTACGACTTAAAGAGCATATCTGCGGTTGCGCGATGGTTAACCGCTGCCTCCCGTTTTTCCCGGGTCCGGACGATTTCCCGTTCGAGCGCGGCAACGCGGCGATCGAGCTCCTCGACCGAGAGCGGATCGAGGTCCTGCGCGATGACCGCAGCGAGCGGATCGCCCGCCGTGAGTGGGGGAATCTCGTCGTTGTCCATGCCGAGGATCGTTGACCCCCGCGCAGGGGATGTCAATAAGGCGCGCCGACGAAACCGGACTGACCGATAGCGTTGGCAGGACAGGGCCTGATAGTGATGCAAGACTTGCCAGCGACGATGCGCGCGATCGATCCGGATGCCGCGGGGGGACCCGAGGTGCTGACGATCGTCGAACGACCGGTGCCCGAGGTTCGCGCCGACGAGGTGTTGATTCGCGTCGTCGCGGCGGGGGTCAACCGGCCCGACGTGCTCCAGCGCAAGGGCGGCTATCCGCCGCCGCCGGGGGCACCGTCGATCCTCGGGCTCGAGGTGTCGGGAACCGTCGTCGCGCAGGGCGATGACGTCTCGGGATCAATGATCGGCCAGCCGGTCTGTGCACTGGTCGCGGGCGGCGGCTATGCCGAATATGTTGCAGTCGCGGCGGGGCAGGTGCTCCCGGTGCCGCACGCGCTATCGATGGTCGAGGCGGCGGCGCTTCCCGAGACGCTGTTCACCGTGTGGACCAATCTGTTCGAGCGCGGCTACGCGACCGAGGGCGACAGCGTGCTCGTCCACGGCGGGACCAGCGGGATCGGCACGATGGCGATCGCTTTGGGGTCGATCTTCGGGCTGAGCGTGATCGTGACCGCGGGGTCTGACGACAAATGCGCGGCGGCCAGCGCGCTCGGCGCAGCGCATGCGATTAACTACAAGACCGAGGACTTCGTAGCGCGGGTGAAGGACATCACCGGTGGGGCGGGCTGCGCGGTGGTGCTCGACATGGTCGGCGGCGATTATGTCGCGCGCAACCTGCAGTGTCTCGCCGAAGACGGGCGGCACGTGTCGATCGCGGTACAGGGCGGCGCGATGGCGACGATCCCGATCTTCGAGATCATGCGCCGCCGCCTGACGCTGACCGGATCGACGCTGCGCGCGCGCGATGCCTCGTTCAAGGCGCTGGTCGCGGACGAACTGCATCGCACCGTATGGCCGCATGTCGAGGCGGGACGACTCAAGCCGATCCTCGACCGGACCTTCCCGCTTGCGGAAGCCGCGGCGGCGCATCGGCGGATGGAGGCGGGCGACCATGTCGGCAAGATCGTGCTGACGCTCGACTGAGCCGGTCAGTCTTTCAGGAGTCATGAAACTTTTAAGTCTTTTCTGATCGTTAGTAAAAAGGTACGGAATTATGCAGCGACTTTCCGGAACAAAGCCGGGAGCTGCGTATTACTGACTTTCGGCCTTCAGGCCGTTCGAAATAGGGTGATTCACAAATGAAGAAGATGTTCGTTATCGCGGCCGCTGCTGGCCTCGTTTCGCTCGCCGCTTGCAACTCGACCCCGCGCGAGCAGGCTGCCGACAATATCGAGTCCAACACCGAAGCGGTCGCGGACAACCTCGAGGACGCAGCGGACAACGCAGCGACCCCGGCCGGTGAAGCGATGCTCGAGAACAAGGCGGACGCCGTCCGTGCGACTGGCCAGAACCAGGCGACCGACATGCGCACCAACGATCCCGACACCAACCTGTCGAACGGCATGTAAAGAAACAGCTCGGCCGCTCCCAAGCGCGGTTCGAACTGGAAGGGCGCCCGGGGAAACCCGGGCGCCCTTTTCTTTTTGG
>CAZNQA010000042.1:0-26167 GCA_964575105.1 uncultured Stakelama sp. | reverse complement strand
GTCCAGTAACGGAACGCCCCCGGACCGGGGAGCGGAGCGGCGGACAGCACCGGATAGAACACCGCGAACAGCACGATCACCACCGCGAGAAACGCGGTATCGCGTCGCCGTGCCGCGGGAAAATGGTCGAACGCCACCGCCAGCGCGACGCACAGCGCGATGCTCGGCAGATAGTAATAATAGAAGAAGCCGATCTTCTTGGGGATCAGCACCCACATCGCATAGCTGCCGACCCACAGCCCCGCCGCCGCGAGCAGCCGTGGCGCGCGTTCGCGCACCCCTGCGTAAAGGCACGCCGCGACCGCGACCAGCCCGCCCCACAGCACCGCGAGATTGCCGATCAGCATCACCCCGCGCTGTGCACCGTCGGTGCGTTCGTACAGATACCAGATCGGGCGAACCATGATCGGCCAGCTCCACCAACTCGACTGATAGGGATGCGACGGGAGCGGCATCGTCTGGCGGTCGTACATACGCTGCTGGAACGGGAGCAGCGTGGCGAGCGTCATCGGATCGTGCGTGTAGAAGAAGGCGGGGGCAAAGGTCGCGCAATAGGCGGCGACACTCACCGCGCCGAGAACGAGCAGCGCCGGCACCGCCGCCAGCCCCGGCCAATGGCGATGCCCGCCCGCGTTGAGCGCGGCAAAGATCGACCGTTCCGTCCGCCGGGCATCGTGCAGGCGCAGCAGCACGAAACCGAGCGCGGCGCAGGCGATCAAGGGCGCTGCCGCCCATTTCGCCGCAACCGCGAGCCCGAGCAGCACCGCGCCGAGGATCCAGCGCAACCACGCCGAGCGCCCATCCGGTGCGCGCATCGCCCAGAGCAGCGCCGCGAGCCCGAGCATCACGAACGCCCCCATGAACCCGTCGAGCATCCCGATCCGCGCCTGGACGAACACCGTGAAGTTGAGCAGCGTGAACAGCGCCCCCAGCACCGCCGGGCGCACCCGCCCGAGCATCAGCCACAAAATCGCGAACACCGCGAGCACCGTCGCGGTCCCCGCGAGCGTCGAGAAGAAGCGCCAGCCGAGACTCGTGTCGCCGAGCAGCCAGATCCCGCCCGCGATGATCTCCTTGGCGAATAACGGATGCTCGATGTTGGTCGGGCCCGCGAGCGACACCAGCGTCCGCGCGGCGGGGACGTAATGCGTCTCGTCGAACATCACCTTGGTCGGGATCGTCAGCCGATAGCTGAACAGCGCCTGCGACAGCAGCGCGAGGGCGGCGGCGGCGCGATACGGATGGGGTCGGGCGTCGCTCACGATCGTCTCTATCCCGCCGAAAGGATCGGCTTTCAAGCGGCGTTGCGGGCAGCCGACGGGATCACGGGCATTGACGCGCCCCGCCGCCACCCGGCAAAGCAGCGGCATGAAACGTCGTACCGGCCAGGACCAGAGCATCACCCGCCAATGGCGCCCCGCGACTCAGGCGGTGCGTGGCGGCACCGCGCGCAGCGAATGGGGCGAAACCTCCGAGGCGCTGTTCCTCACCTCGGGCTATGCCTATGATTGCGCGGCCGACGCTGCCGCGCGCTTTGCGGGCGAGCAGTCCGGCATGACCTATTCGCGGTTGCAGAACCCGACGGTCGAGATGCTCGAGAACCGCATCGCGTTGCTCGAGGGGGCGGAAGCGTGCCGGACGATGGCGACCGGGATGGCGGCGATGACCGCGGTGCTGCTGTGCCAGCTCCAGGCGGGCGACCATGTCGTCGCGGGGCGCGCCGCGTTCGGGTCGTGCCGCTGGCTGGTCGATACGCTGCTTCCCAAGTTCGGGATCGAGACGACCACGATCGACGCGCGCGACCCGCAGCAGTTCGAGGATGCGTGCCGCCCCAACACCAAGGTGTTCTTCTTCGAGACCCCCGCCAACCCGACGATGGACGTCGTCGACCTGAAGGCGGTGTGCGACATCGCGCGCGCGCGCGGGATCGTGTCGGTGGTCGACAATGCGTTCGCCACGCCCGCGCTCCAGCGCCCGATGGAATTCGGCGCGGACGTCACCGCCTATAGCGCGACCAAGATGATGGACGGGCAGGGGCGCGTGCTCGCGGGCGCGGTGTGCGGGACCGAGGCGTTCATCAACGACACGCTGCTGCCGTTCACGCGCAACACCGGGCCGACGCTCAGCGCGTTCAATGCGTGGGTTGTGCTCAAGGGGCTCGAGACGCTCGACCTGCGCATCCGCCGCCAGTCGGAGAATGCGCTCAAGGTGGGGAAATTCATCGAGGGGCGCGTGCCGCGCATCCTCCATCCATTCCTGGCGAGCCACCCGCAGAACGAACTGGCGATGCGCCAGATGGACGCCTGCGGCCCGATCTTCGCGTTCGAGGTCGCCGGGCGGACGCAGGCGCATGCGCTGCTCGATGCGCTCGAACTGGTCGACATCTCGAACAACATCGGCGATTCGCGCTCGCTGATGACGCATCCCGCCTCGACCACGCATTCGAGCGTTGCCGAGGACAAGCGGCTCGAAATGGGCGTGACCGAGGGGTTGCTCCGGCTCAACGTCGGGCTGGAAGACGCGGACGACGTGATCGCGGATATCGATCAGGCACTGACGGCGGCGGGGCTGTGAGCGCGCCGCAATACCGTGCTCCCGCGGGGGCAGGAGGCCAGGGTTACAAGCGGGCACTTGTGTTGCTTCGGGCTTCTGCCTTCGCAGGAGCACGCGATCGGAAAGAGTTCACCTCATGAAAGCCCTTTTCCCGCACGTCGCCGAAACGCTCGGCGTCACCGTTCGCGTCTCGGTCAGCTTCCTGCCCGAACAGTCCGAGCCCGAGCGGGGCCGGTGGTTCTGGGCGTATCACATCCGGATCGAGAACGATTCGCCCCGCACCGTGCAATTGCTGACGCGACACTGGATCATCACCGACGGCCGCGGTGCGCGGCATTCGGTCGAGGGCGAGGGCGTGATCGGCGAGCAACCGATGATCGAGCCGGGCGAAAGCTTCGACTATGTCTCGGGCTGTCCGCTCGCGACGCCGAGCGGATCGATGGTCGGGAGCTATCACATGCTCGGCGAGGACGGGGCGGGGTTCGATGTCGATATTCCGCGTTTTTCGCTGATCGCGCCTGCGGTGGGGGCGTGACGGTCTCGCCATGAAGCGTACGCATCTGCCCCTGAACGGTTTGCGCGTGCTCGATGCCGCGGCGCGGCACCTTAGCTTTACACGCGCGGCGGACGAGCTCGCGGTGACGCCGGCGGCGGTCGGGCAACAGATCCGCGCGCTCGAGGATACGCTCGGCGTGGTGCTGTTCCGTCGCACGACCAAGGGGCTCGAGCTGACGCCGGAGGGCGAGGGCGGTCTGGCTGCGCTGCGCCACGGGTTCCTCCAGTTCGAGGAAGCAGTGCGCGCAATGCAGGCGGGGCAGACCAGCAAATCGCTGACGATCGCGGCACCGCGCGACCTGACCGAGAAATGGCTGATGCCGCGTCTCGCCGACATCGCGCGCGACGATCCTGAACTGCGCTTCGTGCTGATCTCCGCGGATGCGTCCAACGCGAGCGCGGCGATCGACTTTACCGAGGCCAATCTCGATCTTGCGATCCGCTGGGGCGATGGCCCGGGCGAGCATGAGGGCGAGGCGATCCAGTCGGCGGGAATGGTCACGGTCGAGCGGCCCGGTGGCGGCGCGGCGACGCGGATCGCGTGGCCGGGGTGCGTCGACGATGACTCCGCCTCCCAGGTCCGCGTCGGCGATGCGGGGCTTGCGATCGATGCTGCCGCGCAGGGCCTCGGGCGCGCGACCGTGCCCGAATTGCTCGCGGCGGCGGATCTCGCGTCCGGGCGGATCGTCGCGGTGGAGGCAGCGAAGGCGTATCGGCTCGGCTACTGGCTGGTCGCGCCGCTTCCGCAGTGGCGGCAGAAGAAGGTCAAGACGCTCGTCGCCGCGCTGACGCGGTGAGGGAGATCCCGGTCCTCGACACCGCGCGGTTGCGGTTGCGGGAGCGGACCGTCGACGACGCCGAGGCGCTGTTCCCGACACTGTCCGACCCGGTGGCGATGACCTATTGGTCGCATGCGCCGTTCGAGACCCTAGAGGCAGTGCGCGCGCGGTTTGCCGAACCGTTCGTCACGTGGCGCGCGTGGGCGATCACGCGGCACGGGGACGATACCGCGATCGGGTTCGTCGCGGTTGGCGACAAGCGCGAAGGCAAGGTTTCCGAGATCGGCTATGTGCTTGATCGTGCGCATGGTGGCGCGGGGCTTGCGCGCGAGGCGGTGGCGCGCGTGATCGACCAGTTGTTCGTCGCCGAAGGACAGCGCCGCGTCTTTGCCGATACCGATCCCGACAATGTGCGGTCGAACGCGTTGCTCGGGGCACTCGGCTTCACGCTCGAGGGGCGCTTGCGGGCGGAGTGGGAGACGCATATCGGCGTGCGCGACACCTTCCTGTGGGGGCTGCTCGCAACCGAATGGAAGACCCGATGAACACGCGTCCCGATCTCGATGACCCGGCGCAGCGCGCTGCCTATCAGCGCGAGTTGCGGATGGTCGCGCGCCCGGTGCGCTGGCTGGGCGTCGGGATCGCGATCCTCGCGGCGGTGCTTGCGCTGGTCCGGGCGCGGTTCGTGCCGCAGATCCCGATGATCCTGCCGCTGTTCCTGCTCGGCATCGCAGCGCTCCACATGATCGCGGCGGTCGTGATCCGGTTGAAATATCACCAGGCGCGCATGAAACCGTCGGAGTAGGCGGTTGGCGAGCGGACCATTCGCCCTTGTCACAAATTCGCCGCTCAATCGTCTCGTTTCCGTAACGAATATAACATCGTCCTGTCAGCAAAGCCCGTCATGGCAGCCCCAGAAGCGACGCGAACCGCGCGATTCGAGGGGGTATCCAATGACCGATTCGACCAGCATCACCATCGGCTATGACGATGGCGACATCGACACCAACCGCAGCACCGGGGGCGACTCGCTCAACGCGATGATCGACCGGCGCTATTCGCGTCGCGCCGCCTTGCTCGGCGGCACCAAGGCGGCGGCGTTCGCGGTGTTCGGCGGGTCGATCCTCGCGGCCTGCAGCGATGCGGATACGGCCGCCGGCCCCGCGCCGGTCGTCACCGCCGGGTCGTCGGGCGCGACCACCTCGGGTCGGCTCGTCACGCTGACCGGTTCGGCGACCAACACCGCCACCGTCACGCAGACCGCGTTCACGCAGGTCTCGGGCCCGACCGTCGCGCTGACGCAGACTTCGGCGGGGACCACCTTCCTCGCGCCCAGCGTGAGTGCGGCGACGACGCTGGTGTTCCGCTATGCGACGACCGACAGCACAGGCCTGACGATCACCGCGGACACTTCGGTGGTGGTCAGTCCCGCGACGCTCGGCTTTGCCGCGGTGTCGAAGAACAGGCTCGACGTCGTCACCGTGCCCGCGGGCTATACCGTCTCGGTCCTCTACCGCCTCGGTGACCCGATCGACGCGAGCACTGCCGCCTATAAGAACGACGGGACCGACACGGGCTTCTCGACCCGCGCGGGCGACCATGGCGACGCGCTCTACTGGTTCGGCCTTGCTGCGACGGGGTCGACCCGCGACGATACGAGCAGCACGCGCGGGCTGCTCGTGATGAACCACGAGAACATCAACCAGCCGTATCTCCATGTCGCCGGCCCGACCACGCCGGGCGGTATCCGCCCCGAGGCGGAGGCGCTCAAGGAGATGGAATGCCACGGGCTCAGCATCATCGAGGTCACGCGCAGCAGCGCGGGCGCGTGGAGCTATACCCAGGCCGGCGCGCTCAACCGCCGCATCACCCCGCTGACGCCGACCGTGTTCAACGGCCCGGTCAAGGGGAGCGATCTGCTCAAGACCGCTTTCTCGCCGACCGGGGTCGCGGGGCGCGGGACGATCAACAATTGCGCCAACGGCTATACGCCGTGGGGCACCGACCTGACCTGCGAGGAGAATTGGGCGGGCTATTTCCGGCGCAACACGGGTACCGACAACCTGCTGCGCACCGCGAAGGACGTCACGTCGATGACCCGCTATGCGGTCGGCAGCGCGAACGGAACCGGCAATTACGGCTGGTCGACCGTCGTGCCGACCGATGCGACGAGCACGATCTACCGCCGTTGGGACGCGCGCGTCTCGGGCGCGACCGCGACCGACGATTTCCGCAACGAGCCGTACCAGTTCGGCTGGGTCGTCGAGATCGATCCGTATGACAAGGCAAGCGTCCCGCGCAAGCGCACCGCGCTCGGCCGCTTCAACCACGAGGGCTGCTGGCCGTCCAACTTCGTCGTCGGGCGCAAGCCCGCCTGGTACATGGGCGACGACGCGCAGAACGAATATCTCTACAAGTTCGTCTCGAACACGCCGTGGACCGCCGCCGATGCCGCTGCCACCGACCGCCTGTCGATTGGCGACAAATATCTCGACAACGGCACGCTCTATGTCGCCAAGTTCAACGCCGACGGCTCGGGCAGCTGGTCGCCGCTGACCTTCGGCAGCGGGCCGCTGACCGCAGGCAACGCGACCTATCCGTTTGCCGACCAGGCGGACGTGCTCGCCAACGCGCGGCTTGCGGGCGATGCGCTCGGCGCGACCAGGATGGACCGTCCGGAATGGACCGCGGTCAATCCGGTCAGCGGTGAGATGTATCTAACCCTCACCAACAACAGCTCGCGCACCGCAGCGAACACCGATGCCGCCAATCCGCGCGCCTATGTCGATCCGCCCAGCACCGCGGTCGGCAATCGTAACGGCCACATCATTCGCCTGCGCGAGACCGGCGACACGTCCGAGGCGATGAGCTTCGCATGGGACATCTACGCGTTCGGCGCGGGTTCGGATCTCGATCCGACCAACATCAACCTCTCGGGGCTGGATGCGTCCAACGATTTCTCGAGCCCCGACGGCTTGTGGTTCGGACGTCCGTCGAACGCTTCGGGGCTGGTAACGCCGGTGCTGTGGATCCAGACCGACGACAGCGCCTATACCGACGTCACCAACTGCATGATGCTCGCCGCGATGCCGGGGCCGGTCAACGACGGCGGCGTCAAGACGATCACCAACAGCGGTCGTTCGCAGGCAACGCGGGTCGGCAAGGCCCCGGGGACGGCGCTGCGTCGCTTCCTCGTCGGGCCGCTCGAGGCGGAGATCACCGGGGTAGACTCGACCCCCGATGGCCGCACGCTGTTCGTCAACATCCAGCACCCCGGCGAGCTCGGGAACACGGCGAACATCACCAGCCACTGGCCGGACACGCAGGCGACCGGCTCCGCCGCCGCCTCGATCCGTCCGCGCTCGGCGACGGTGGTCATCACCAAGAATGACGGCGGGGTGGTCGCGCTCTGACCGATTGCCTGCCTACCGTGGGGGAGGTCGCGCGAGCGACCTCCCGTCTCGCGATTCTGCGATGCCGGCAGTGGCCCTCGACCTTGCGATGAGTGTCGCACGGCCGCTCGCAGTCCGGCGATGCGGCGCTTCGCTCAGGCGGCCTCGGGATCGAGAACCACCCGGATCAACCGCGGAGCGGAGCCACGCTTTCGGACGCGGCTTTCGGTGACGGAGGTCCAGTTCGCGGTATAGGTATAGCGTTCCCGGACCCGCGACGGCACGACCTGCTGCGCGTATCGCCGGCCTGCTATGCCCGCCACCACGATTGCGGGCCAGTCGCCCTCGACGCTGGTATTCTTGCCACGCCTTGCGACATGCACGTCCCGAACACGACCGGTCGTGTCGACCGTGAACACGGCATCGATCCACTCGTCGTCGACGGCGTCGACAGCAATTTGCGCCTGGGAGATCGGCACGGGTCCGAGCGAACCGATTTGCGGTGTCGACGACACGGTCTTGAACTCATCCTGCCCGACCGAAATCGGCGGAGCGGAGAGCAACACCGAAGGGGCGCCCTCCGGGACGACGCCATAGCCCGCGATGATCCGGTCAACCCCGCTACCGTGCGCGTTCATCAGCGCCAGTTGCGTCTGCAGGATGCGCGCGGACTCGCGATAGCGCATGACGGCGGGATCGCGCAGGGCAAGGACCCGCTCGATCGCGTCATGCGCGGTCGGGGCGTAGAGGGTGTAGCGCACCTCCGCGATCCGCGTGTACAGCGTGGCGATGCGGAGCAACGCTACTGCCTCGATGTCTTGCAAGCCCAATGTGCGGGCGCGGCGGGCGATGCCGCGATATTGCGAGAGACTCTCGTCAAACCTTCCGGCGGTGGCATAAGCATCGCCGAGCTCGACCCGCTCGAGGAAGACGCGCGGATCGGTATCTGAGGTCCCGGCCTTCATCGCGCTGACGGAGTCGAGCGCGCTGGACCACTCGCTCGCCGCTTCCCCGAGATGGCCTGCGACCAGACGGTTGGCATGGTGCAGGTTGGCAACCGCAACGGGGTAGGTCTTCGCGTAGCGCGCATTTCGTTGGCGAGAGGCGAGGAGCGTTGCGCGCGCATCCTGATAGGCACCCGCCTCGAACTGCGCATCGGCCAGCGCCAGCGTCAGCGCGATATCCTCGTCGGGGCGGCACTTGCGCGCGAGACAGGCTTCGAGCTGCTTTCTGTGATCGGGCAAACGATTGCCGACGACCACAATGTCGCGACTGTCGGTCTTTGCCGAAGCCGGGACTTGCGTACCCTGCGGCGTCGGGACTGTGACCAAACCTAGAACCGAGATCCACCAACTTGCCGTCGTCATCGCCCGGTCTCCCGATTCCTGACGGCAGACTATGCGTCGATTGCGTCCTCGTCCATCCGCGCCGCATTTTCCTGGATGAAAGCATAGCGATGCGCGGGGTTGGTCCCCATCAGCCGGTCGACCAGATCCTTCACGCCCGCGCGCGCCTCATATTCCTGCGGCAGCGTGATGCGCAGCATCGAGCGGGTCTTGGGGTTCATCGTGGTTTCGCGCAGCTGCATCGGGTTCATCTCGCCGAGGCCCTTGAATCGCCCGATCTCGACCTTCTTGCCCTTGAACTCGGTCGCCTCGAGCTGCGCGCGGTGTGCGTCGTCCATCGCGTAGAGGCTCTTGGTCCCGGCGGTCAGACGGTACAGCGGCGGCTGCGCGAGGAAGACGTTCCCGGCGCGAACGATCTCGGGCATTTCCTGGAAGAAGAAGGTCATCAGCAACGTCGCGATATGCGCGCCATCGACGTCTGCGTCGGTCATGATGACGACGCGCTGATAGCGCAGGTGATCCGGGTTGCAGTCCTTGCGCGTCCCGCAGCCGAGCGCGAGGATCAGGTCCGCGATTTCCTGATTGGCGTGGATCTTGGCCGAGGTCGCCGACGCGACGTTGAGGATCTTGCCGCGGATCGGGAGGATCGCCTGCGTCTTGCGGTCGCGCGCCTGCTTCGCCGATCCGCCTGCCGAATCGCCCTCGACGATGAAGATCTCGGTGCCCTCGGGGCCGTTCGACGAGCAATCGGTCAGCTTGCCCGGCAGCCGCAGCTTGCGCGCTGAGGTGGCGGTCTTGCGCTTGACCTCGCGCTCGGCTTTCCGCGCGAGGCGTTCGTCCATCCGCTCGACGACATAGGTCAGCAGCGCCTTGCCGCGATCCATATTGTCGCTGAGGAAATGGTCGAAGTGATCGCGCACCGCGCGCTCGACCAGCGTCGCTGCCTCGGGCGAGGTGAGGCGGTCCTTGGTCTGGCTCTGGAATTGCGGATCGCGGATGAAGACGCTGAGCATCAGCTCGCTCCCCGTCATCACGTCCTCGGCGGAAATGTCCTTCGCCTTCTTGTTGCCGACCAGATCGCCGAACGCGCGGATTCCCTTGACCAGCGCGGCGCGCAGGCCCTGTTCGTGCGTGCCGCCGTCCGGAGTGGGAATGGTGTTGCAATACCAGCTGTACGACCCGTCGCTCCACAACGGCCAGGCGACCGCGCATTCGACGCGCCCCGCAGTGCCGGGGAAGTCCTGCCGCGCGACGAACAGTTCGGTCGTCGCGCATTCGCGTGGCCCCAGTTGCTCGCGCAAATGGTCGGCGAGGCCGCCGGGGAACTGGAACACCGCTTCTGCGGGCGTGTCGTCGCCGATCAGCTCGGGCGCGCATTTCCAGCGGATCTCGACGCCGGCGAACAGATACGCCTTCGACCGCGCGAGCCGGTGAAGCCGCGCTGGCTTGAACCCCATGTCCGCGCCGAAAATTTCGGTATCGGGGGTGAAGGCGACGGTCGTCCCGCGCCGGTTGGGGGCCGCGCCGACGTGCTCGAGCGGCCCGAGCGTCTCGCCGCGCGCGAATTTCTGGCGGTACAGTTCGCGCCCGCGCGCGACCTCGACCACCGTGTCGGACGACAGCGCGTTGACCACGCTGACGCCGACGCCGTGAAGCCCGCCGCTGGTCGCATAGGCCTTGCCGTCGAACTTGCCGCCCGAGTGGAGCGTCGACAGGATCACCTCGAGCGCGGACTTGCCGGGGAACTTGGGATGCGGGTCGACCGGAATACCGCGGCCATTGTCCGAGATGGTCAACCGGTTGCCCGGCGCAAGCTCGATCTCGATCCGCGTCGCATGCCCCGCGACCGCTTCGTCCATTGCGTTATCAAGCACTTCGGCGGCGAGATGATGATAGGCGCGCTCGTCGGTGCCGCCGATATACATCCCCGGGCGCCGCCGCACCGGCTCGAGCCCTTCGAGCACCTCGATCGAAGCTGCGTCGTAATCTGTGGGAACATGTTTGGGGCTGGCTGCGAACAGGTCTTCGGACATGGCGTGGCTATACGGCGCGGAGGGTAGACCTGCCAAGCGACATCGCTTGTGCAGGCCGAGTGTTGCGCCAAGGCAACGCTTTGGACAATTTCGCGTCGCGCCTGCGGCATTCTGCGACCGCATACGTTTCTGTTTGGCTTTTCAAGCACAACCGGGAGTTTTGTATGCGTACCACCTATTTGCTTACGGCGGCCGCCGTGCTGTCGACCCTCGCCGCGCCAGCGTTCGCGCAGGACATCGACGATAAGCCGTTCGACGGCATCTACGTCGGCGGAACAATCGGGTTCGATGCGCAGCGCAACGACGTCAACACCTCGATCCTGTTCGATCGCAACCTCGACGGCCAGTTTGGCGATCAGGTGACGACGGCAGCAGGGGGGAACGCCTTCTCGCCCGGTTTCTGCAATGGCGCAGCGCGCTCGAACGCGAACTTCAACTGCCGCAACGACAAGGACAACATCAGCTATTCGGGCCGGGTCGGGTTCGACAAGCAGTTCGGCCCGATCGTCGTCGGCGTGCTCGGCGAGTTCGGCAAGAGCGAAGTGCGCGACAGCGTCTCGGCGTTCAGCACTACGCCAGCGTTCTACACGATGACGCGCAAAGTGAATTACAACGCCAACGTCCGTGGCCGCGCTGGTTATGCGTTCGACAAGACGCTGTTCTATGGCACCGCCGGCGGCGCCTATGCCAAGATCAATTCGAGCTTCCAGACGAGCAACACCGCCAACGCCTTCACCGCGCGCGGCGACAACGATGCATGGGGCCTGGTCGCAGGCGGCGGCATCGAGCAGAAGCTCGGCAAGCACTTCTCGGTCGGTCTCGAATATCTGTACAATCGCTACAAGGACGACGGCTTCCGCGTCCGCGCGACGCAGGGCACCGCACCCGCGACCAACCCGTTCGTCCTCGCACCCAACACCAGCGGCACCGACTTCCGCCGCAGCGACGACAAGTTCACCTGGCACAGCGTCCGCGCGACTGCCCAGTTCCGCTTCTAATCCAACCAAGAAAAAGGGGCCGCGTACCATCCGGTACGCGGCCCCTTTTTCTTTTCGTACCGCAAAGGCTTAGCGCGCGCGCGGCCCCCCGAACGGCAGCGGCGGTGCGGGGCGACGATCACGGCGCGGGAGCTGCGCCTGATAGGCGTGGCCGCAATGCCCGACGCAATAGGGGAACCCGGGGTTCACCTTTTCACCGCAGAAGTGGAAGTCGGGCTCGCCCGGATGGCCGATCGGCCACTTGCAGATCTTGTCATTGAGATCGAGCAGCGTCGTCTTGCCTGCCATGTCCGCGGACGGTTTGGCGGGGACGAGGCGGCGCGGCGGGGCCGGGGTGATCGGAGCCTGCTGCTCGCCGGGAGCCTGACGCAGAAAGCCGCCGGGGCCGACCGACCGCAGGATCGGCGGTGCCGGACGCGCGGGTGCTGCGGGTGCCTCGGCTTCCTCGTCGTCGGTCTCGTCTTCGATATCGACTTCATCGTCGACGGGCGGACGGGGGGCTGGCGGCGGCGGCGGGGGTGGCGCTGCGGCGACCGGCGGCGCGACTCGTTCAACCGGCGCGCGCGGGGCGGGGGCGGGCTTGGGTTCGGGGGGCGCAGCGGGCGCGGCAGCGGCGGCGGGCGCAGCCGCTGCGGCGGCCTTTGCGCTGCCGTCATTGGGCTTGACCGGCGACGGGCGCGATTGAAGGCCGAGGCGATGCGCCTTGCCGATCACCGCGTTACGGCTGACGCCACCGAGTTCCTCGGCGATCTGGCTCGCGGTCTGCCCTGCTTCCCACATCTTGCGCAACGTATCGATGCGTTCGTCGGTCCAGCTCATCTGCTCTCGTTTCCAATCGTCTCGGGTCGCCGAACCTCAAATCCGGGTTGCGGGCGGCGGCGGCAGTCTTTAGCGACGATGCCATGAGCAGCCAGCCCCCAATCGGCGAAATTCGTACAACGGCGATGAACGCCCCCGGCGTCCCGGTCATCCGGAGCGTCAATTGGGGCGGTCTGCGAACGCTCTATATCAAGGAGGTTCGCCGCTTCTTCAAGGTGCAGTTGCAAACCGTGTGGGCACCGGCCATCACGACGCTGCTGTTTCTGGTCGTCTTTACCATCGCAACCGGCGCGAAACGCCCGGTTCTGGTCGGCGGGGTCGAGATCCCGTTCGCCGATTTCATCGCGCCCGGGCTGATCATCAGCCAGGGGATGATGGGGCCTGCCTTTGCCAATGCGAGTTTCTCGCTGATGGTCGGCAAGATCCAGGGGACGATCGTCGATTATCTCCAGCCGCCCTTGTCGACGATGGAGTTGCTGACCGCTTTGGTCGGCGGGGCGATGACGCGGGCGTTCATCGTCGGGTTCGTGGTGTGGCTGGCGATGGCGATCTACCCGGACGTGCATGTCACGCCGCGGCATCCGCTGGCGATCCTGTGGTTCGGGTTCCTCGGCGCGGCGTTCCTCGCGTTCCTCGGGGTGCTGACGTCGGTGTGGGCGGACAAGTTCGATCATGCCGCCGCGGTGACCAACTTCGTGATCACGCCTTTGGCATTGCTGTCGGGGACGTTCTACTCGGTCGACAAGCTCGCGCCGGCATTCCGCGCGTTCAGTCATGCCAATCCGTTTTTCTACATCATCTCGGGGTTCCGCTACGGGTTCCTCGGCACGGCGGATTCGCCGGTGATGCTGGGGTCGGTGATCATCCTGGCGATCGATATCGTGCTCGGGCTGCTGTGCTACCTGCTGCTGCGGAGCGGGTGGCGGTTGAAGAACTGACGTTCTGACGTTCTGGGTTGGCGGCGAGAGAAGGGTTTTATCACGCAAAGGCGCGAAGCCGCTAAGAGAAGGAGGCGGAAGGTTTTGAATGCCTCCGGCAGCCTGTGCCGAGCGAAGCTCCTCCAAAACAGCCTCGCGCGCGCCCTGCTTGGTCAAGCCCGTATAACTTCTTCTTTTCGCGCCTTTGCGCCTTTGCGTGATGAATCCCTCCCTGCTGCAACGCCCAGCCTGACCGCGACGCGCAGCCACCAACACATGGTGTTGCGCTCGCCCCTCAATCCCCGTAAAAACCGTAATCGGGCGACCGCATAGGTCGCCCTTTTGCTTTTTGAAGGAGACGCGTCGTGTCGACCCCAGCCCTGATGCCCGTATACCCACGGTGTGGCGTGCGTCCGGTGCGCGGCGAGGGCGTCTATCTCTACGGCGAGGACGGCGCGCAATATCTTGATTTTGCCGCCGGGATCGCGGTCAACGCGCTCGGCCACGGCCATCCCGCACTGGTCAAGGCGATCGCCGAGCAGGCCGCGACGCTAATGCACGTTTCCAACCTCTACGGTTCCCCGCAGGGCGAGCATCTTGCGCAGCGGATCGTCGAAAGCTCGTTTGCGGATACGGTATTCTTCACCAATTCGGGCACCGAGGCGGTCGAATGCGCGATCAAGACCGCGCGGCGCTATCATTTCGTCACTGGCAACCCGCAGCGGACCACGCTGATCACCTTCAACAACGCGTTCCACGGGCGCACGATGGGCGCGATCTCGGCGACCAACCAGCCCAAGATGCGCGACGGGTTCGAGCCATTGCTGCCGGGCTTCGCCTACGCGCCGTTCAACGATCTCGAAGCGGCGCTCGCGCTGATCGACGATACGACCGCGGGCTTCATGGTCGAGACGATCCAGGGCGAGGGCGGGGTCTCCGCCGCCACCCCTGAGTTCCTGCAGGGGCTGCGCAAGGCGTGCGATGAGCATGGCCTGCTGCTGGTGCTCGACGAGGTCCAGTGCGGCTATGGCCGGACCGGCAAGATGTGGGCCTATGAGCATTACGGCATCACCCCCGATATCCTGTCCTCGGCCAAGGGCATCGGCGGCGGCTTCCCGCTCGGCGCGTGTCTTGCGACCGAGGAAGCGGCCAAGGGCATGGTGTTCGGCACGCATGGCTCGACCTATGGCGGCAACCCGCTCGCGATGGCGGCGGGCGAGGCGATCCTCGACGTGATGCTCGAGCCCGGTTTCCTCGAGCATGTCACCGCGATGGGCGAGCGGCTGCGCACCTCGGTCGAGCAGATGATCCCCAATCACGACCAGATCTTCGAGGGCGTCCGCGGCAAGGGCCTGATGTTCGGCATCAAGCTCAAGGACGCCGCGGTTGCGCGCGATTTCGTCGCGCATTTGCGCGATCATCACGGGCTGCTGACGGTCGCGGCGGGCGAGAATGTCGTCCGCGTGCTCCCGCCACTGGTGATCGAGGAAGCGCACATCACCGAGTTCGTCCAGAAGCTCAGCGATGGTGCGCGGGCGTTTACGGCGCTGGCGGCGGCGGCATGAGCGGGTTTCCCGAATTCCTCCCCCGCGCAGCGGGGGAGGGGGACCGTGAGCATTCAGCGAACGGTGGAGGGGTTGCGACGGCAGTTGTTGCGCCCAGCCCTGACCCCCTCCGTCTCGCTGGGCTCGCCACCTCCCCCGGTGCCCGGGGGAGAATGTAACGTGCGCAATTTCCGCAGCCTCTCCGATGCCGGACCCGACGGCGTCGCCGCGATGCTCGCCGATGCGCTCGACCGCAAGGCCGCCCGCGCGGGCTGGCCCAAGGGCAAGCCCGATGCCGACGGGCCGCTCGCCGGGCATACGCTCGCGATGGTGTTCGAGAAGAACTCGACCCGCACCCGCGTCAGCTTCGACATGGCGATCCGCCAGTTGGGCGGGAACAGCGTGATTCTCGACGCGGGCACGACTCAGCTCGGGCGCGGCGAGACCGTCGCGGATACCGCGCGGGTCCTGTCGGGCTATTGCGATGCGATCATGCTGCGCACCGACGACCACGAAAAGCTGGAAGAGATGGCGCGTTACGCGACGATCCCGGTGATCAACGGCCTGACCGACAATTCGCACCCGTGCCAGATCATGGCCGACCTGCTGACGCTGATGGAGGCGGGCAAGCCGCTCCCGGGCCTCAAGGTCGCATGGCTTGGGGACGGCAACAACGTGCTCGCGTCGATCATGGAAGCGGCCGGGCTGATGCAGTTCGATGTGGTCGCGGCGTGCCCCCAGGGGTTCATGCCCGCCGACAGCGACGTTGCGCTGGGCAAGGGCCGGGCGCGGGTCGTGGGGACGGCGCGCGAGGCGGTCGAGGGTGCGGATGTGATCGTCACCGATACGTGGATCTCGATGGGGCAGGACCATGCCGAGACCAAGCTCGCCGCGATGTGGCCCTATCAGGTCGACGCCGCCCTGATGGCGACAGCCAAGCCCGATGCCAAGTTCCTCCACTGCCTCCCCGCGCACCGCGGTGAGGAAGTGACCGCGGATGTGATCGACGGGCCGCAGTCGCTGATCTGGCCCGAGGCGGAGAACCGGCTGCATGCGCAGAAATCGGTGTTGCGGTGGTGCTTCGGGCAGATCGGTTGATTGGCGGCGGGGGGTTCCTATCTCCTTGGTTCTGTTGTCCCGAGGGTGTCGGCTCGTTTGACGCCTATCCTTTTCCCGTTCGTCCTGAGTAGCGACCGAGTAGGCGAAGCCGTATCGAGGGCGTGTATCGAAGGACAGGTTGGCGCGCGCATCCTGTGCTTCGATACGAGTCCTCGATACGCCCCGAAGAGGGGCTACTCGGTCTCTACTCGGCACGAACGGAAGGGGGCGGGATACCAAAGTTCAGAGGTAAAAGCATGACCCCCGTTCCCACGCCCCCCACCGACATCGACCGCGCGATCGGTTTCACCATCCCAGCGCGCCACGCGCGCGGCCGGATCGTCCGCCTCGCGCCCGTGCTCGACACGATCCTCGCCGCGCACGCCTATCCCGCGCCGATCGAGGCGTTGCTGACCGAGGCGCTGACGCTTGCGGCGCTGATCGGCTCGACGCTCAAGGACGCGGGCGGCCAGCTCACGATGCAGGCGCAGACCGAGGGCGGGATCGTCAAGCTGCTGGTGTGCGACTATCGCGGCGGCGAACTGCGCGGCTACGTCGATTTCGATGCGGACCGGCTCGCCGAGGCACCCGAGGACCCGACGCTGTTCGCGCTGTTCGGCAAGGGCTATCTCGCGATCACCTTCGACCAGTCGACCACCGGCGAACGCTATCAGGGGATCGTCCCGCTCGACGGTGATTCGCTGAGCGAAGCGGCGGAGCATTACTTCCTCCAGTCCGAACAGATCCCGACCCTGATCCGCGTCGGCACCGGTCCGCTCGGGCGCGACGGGCGCGTCGCGGGTGGGCTCCTGCTCCAGCATCTCCCCGAGGGCGAGGACGGGCGCGACCGGATCCATACCCGGCTCGATCATCCCGAGTGGGAGCATGTCGCGATCCTCGGTGGCACGATGAAGCCCGAGGAACTCAGCAACCCCGCGCTGTCGCTGGAAACGCTGGTGTGGCGTCTGTTCAACGAGGAAACCGAGGTTCGCGTCCAGGGCGAGACGCGGTTCGTCCGTGGTTGCCGTTGCTCGCCCGACTATATCGCGTCGGTCCTCGCGAAATTCCCGCCCGAGGAACAGCGCGACATGGCGGACGACGACGGCATGATCGTGGTCGACTGCGCGTTTTGCGCAAAGAAGTTCCCGGTCCCCGCCGCGCTCGAGATTGTTACGTCTCCGTCATTGTAACCCGGCGTTCGCGCCCCAGATAGGCAGTCGAGGCGGGAGCATCGCGCACAGGGCGCGGAACCGTTGCGGCGGGGTTGCACGACGATGATCACGAAACGGGGATGGGGTCGCGCGGCGCTTGGCGCAGTCGGCCTGACGCTGGGCGGCGGATTCGCAATCGCGGCGGCGCTGCCCTCGCTGACCGCGCTGTCGCGCGTCGAGCGGGGCCAGTGGGAACTCAAGGCGATCGATTCGAACGCGCCGACGCGCAGCCTGTGTATCACCGACCCTCGCGTCCTGATCCATTACGGTCATGACGTAGGGCAATGCCAGCACAGCGTGATCGCGAACGACACCAACACCACCACGCTGCATTACGCCTGTCGCGGTAGCCACGGCCAGACCACCGTCAAGGTCGCGACGCCGCGCTCGTTCAATCTCGAGACGCAGGGCATCATCAACGGTGCACCGTTCGAGGATGAATATGAGGCGCGCCGGATCGGCAGTTGCACGCCGGCGAAACCACTTTGACCGTATCGTTAAACGTTCCTTTACATTTCGGGGGTAGCACGGGAACTGCATTCCGTGACGGAAGGCTTTCCTCCTGATCTGCCCTGGTAATGGGCAACCCCCTGGGTCGCTTACGGGCGGCCCATTTTTTCGTCTGCTTGCGTAACGCGAGGGCGGAGCTTACCTAACGACGCATCATGACAGATCAAACGACCAGGCAGGTCGCCCCGGCAGCCGTTGTGCTCGTCTCGGGCGGCCTAGATTCGATGGTATCGGCTGCGCGCGCAAAGGCAGACGGCTACCGCATCTTCGCGCTTTCGGTGGATTACAACCAGCGGCACCGGCTCGAACTTGAATCCGCCGCGCGGATCGCCGGGCATCTGGGCGCAGAGCGCCATATCGTCCTGCCGCTCGATCTTTCGGCCTTTGGTGGTTCCGCGCTGACCGCGGACATCGATGTGCCGAAGGACGGGGTCGAGCCGGGGATTCCGGTCACTTATGTCCCCGCACGTAACACGATCTTCCTGAGTCTAGCGCTCGGCTGGGCGGAGGCGGCGGGCGCGCGCGACCTGTTCATCGGGGTCAATGCACTCGATTATTCGGGCTATCCCGATTGCCGCCCCGAATTCATCGCTGCGTTCGAGGGACTTGCCGAGCTCGCCACCAAGGCCGGGGTCGAGGGGGAGCCGTTCAGGATCCACGCACCGCTCCAGCATATGACCAAGGCGGATATCGTCCGCGAGTGCGCCGCGCTCGGTCTCGACGCGGGGATGAGCTGGTCGTGCTACGATCCGACTCCCGAAGGGCTGCATTGCGGGACGTGCGACAGCTGCCGGCTGCGCAAGAAGGGGTTCGAGGATGCGGGCCTGCCCGACCCGACCCGCTACGCGGTCTGAGACGGTGAGCTATGCGGTCAAGGAGATGTTCCTGACGCTCCAGGGCGAGGGCGTCCAGGCGGGGCGACGCGCGGTGTTCGTGCGTTTTGCCGGGTGCAACCTGTGGTCGGGGCGCGAGCAGGATCGCGCTAGCGCAATCTGCCAATTTTGCGATACCGATTTCATCGGCACCGACGGCGCGGGCGGTGGGCGTTTTGCGGACGCAACGATGCTGGCGGCCGCGGCGGTCGAGTTCTGGGGGGCGGGGGAGAGCGAGCGCTTCGTTGTGCTGACCGGGGGCGAGCCGATGCTTCAGATCGACGATGCGCTGGTCGACGCGCTCCACGCCGCCGGGTTTCAGATCGCGATGGAGAGCAACGGGACGCTTCCTGCGCATCCCGGGATCGACTGGGTCTGCATCAGCCCGAAGGCCGGAAGCATCGTCGTGCAGCGCGCCGGGGACGAGCTCAAGCTGGTCTGGCCGCAGCCGGGCAGCGATGTCGCCGAACTCGAGACGTGGGACTTCGCGCATCACCTGATCCAGCCGCTCGACAGTGCGGCCGCGGCGGCGAACCATCAGGCAGCGATCGATCTGGTGATGGCCCGGCCGAAATGGCGGCTGACGTTGCAGGCGCACAAGACGTTGGGTCTGCGGTAAGCGGACCTGGATGCTAAACAAAAGGGGCGCGCAACCGGTGTTGCGCGCCCCTTTTCATGATCGCAGTCTGGCGACGGCTCAGCGTGGCGTCAGCGTATAGGCCCCGCAGCGACGCTCGTTCCACTCGCCGTTCTTGCCCCAGCACATCGCGTCGAACCGCGGTACCGACACGCGCGTTTCGATCCGCGGGCGACGCGCGAAACGCTGCTCGCCCCACGGCGTCAGCGAATTGCGCAACGTGCCCATGTCGTTGATCGCGACCTTGTACAGCTCCCCGCGCTTGGCATAGGCCGCATTCGTGCCGATCTGCGCGGCCGTCTGGCAGAAGCCATATTGCGCGCCGACCGTCGTGAACGACGAATAGGTCCGCGTGCCGAACCGGTCGAGCGCGGCCTGGCCGGCCTTGGGGGTCTTGTTGGTACGGTTGAAATATTTGACCAGCGTGTCGAACGCGACCTTCAGCTCGTCCTTGTGATTGTTGATCATCACATTGTAATTCTCGACATTGAGCAGCGTCGGTTCGAACTGGCACTGCAGCGCGGCGACGTTGAGCGCCGAGCGCAGGTTCCACACCAGATTGGCGCGGACTTCCGCAGGCGTCGCGCCGGGCAGCGCAAGCTGGCCGGGTTCGTCGCCCTCGATCGGCGGGGCCGTCATGTCATGCGACTGGAAAAAGAACTGCGCCGAAGCGGGGGGTGCCAGCGCGACGCCGCAAGTGGCGGTCAGCGCGGCCAGAATACGCAACACGGTCATTCAATCCCTCTCAAATCACGATTCAGCGCCTACGGCTTTTTGCGTAGCATCCCAACCCTTTTAACCAATCGGCCGGTCGCAAACCAACCGGAAATCGGCGGGATGATTCAAAAGGCCAATTTTCCCGAAACCTAAGCGGAAAGGGCCCCGGAATCGAAAGGGCCGCCCGGTTTCCCGGACGGCCCTGGATCTTCTCTTTCCCGAAAGGGAAGGATTACATCGCGTTCGTGGTCGTGGTCGTGGTGTTCGACATCATCGTGGTGTCGTTTGCCATCATGCCACCGTCGTTCGCCATCGCGCCGTCGGTCGACGTCATCGTGTCGTTCGCGGTCGTGGTCGACATCGTGTCGGTCGAGTTCATGTCGGTGACCATCGTGTTGTCGGTGGTCGTCGTCTCGGTCTTCGGAGTGCAAGCCGAGATCGCGATTGCTGCAACAGCGATCATCGAACCAGCAGCGACCTTGGAAATGAATGCACGCATTGGAAAGCTCCCTAGATATATGTTTGGTTGGCCTCGAGACCTTTAATACCCAAACCGTGGTGGACATTAGTCGTATATCGCGTGGCCCTCAAGCCCAGTTTTTCCGCCCCATAGAATGAGTTTCAAGGAACGCTGTGAAGCGTAACGCCAGCGCGGCGTCGAAGGTTGCAAAATCGGTGGGTGCGCCAAGGGCTTGCGCGCTCGTGACGGCAAAATCCGCGAGACCGCACGGGACGATTCCGCCGAAGTGCGCGAGATCGGGCGACAGGTTGACCGAAAAGCCGTGGAGCGTCACCCAGCGTCGCACACGTACCCCGATCGCGCCGATCTTGGCCTCCGCTGCGCGCTCGGGCGACAGCGGATCGGGGACGCTGGTCCAGATGCCGATCCGCCCCGGCGCGCGGAACGCGGCGATGCCGAGGTCGCCCAGCGTATCGATCACCCACCCTTCGAGCGCGTGGACGAACTGGCGGACGTCGCGCCCGCGGCGGGTGAGGTCGAGCACGACATAGCCGATCCGTTGCCCCGGGCCGTGATAGGTATAACGCCCGCCGCGCCCGGTTTCGACCACCGGGAATTGCGGATCACGCAGATCGGCGGGGTCGGCGCTGGTGCCGCCGGTATAGACGGGGGGATGTTCGAGCAGCCAGACGAGCTCGCGCGCGGTTCCTTCCGCGACCGCAGTCGCGCGCGCTTCCATCTCGGCAAGCGCGGTTGCGTACGGAACGGGCGCGGCGGCGATGCGCCATTCGATATCGTCGGGCAGATGGTCCACAAGGCGTGATTGCGCCACTGCGCGGCTCCACGCAAGAGGGCGGCTTGGTCAAGGCGTTGGCAAGCGGACGAGCCATGCGCTAACAGCGCCGGGTGGCCATGCCCCGGGGGCGATGTGCACGGCTGCTGGTGCAACGAACGGGGAGAGTGCGACGTGATGGCGACGATGAGCACGGTCTGGGACCGTACGACCGAGTTCGTCGGCGAGAATATCGCCGCGCTGACGCCGATCGTCCTGCTCGGCATGTTCGCACCGGTCGCGCTGATCGGCAATCTGATGCCGTTGATGGGTCCGTCCGGGGTCGTCGGCAATGCGGTGGTCGGCGGGCTGATCGTGCTGCTGTCGCTCCTGAGCAACTGGGGTGCGATCGCGGTGACGGCGCTCGCGCTCGATCCCGCTGCCGGGCGGGGCGTGGCGATTCGCAACGCCAATCGTCGGTTTCTCGCGGTCATCGGGATCAACCTGATCGTGCTGGTCATCCTGTTCCTGCTGTTCGCGCCCGCGTTCATCGGGCTTTCGCTCAGCGGCATCCCGATGAACCAGGCGGGTGCGGCGCAGCCGTCGCTGGACCAGATCAACGGCCCGGCGGTGCTGTTCTCCTCGCTCTATACGCTCGTCCTGCTCCCGGTGCTGTTGTGGCTGATTGCGCGACTCTCGGTGATCAACGCCGCGGTCGTTGCGGAGCGGCGCGGGTTTGGCGTGTTCGCACGAGCCTTCGCGCTGACACGGGGCCTGGCCCTGCGGATCATGGGGGTAATCCTGTTGTATCTCATCGTCTCGCAGGTCGCCGGGCTCGCGACACGGATGGTCGCGGGAACCGTATTCGGACTCTTGTCGTCGAGCGACGGGCCGGTCTCGCTTGCTGCGATCATGACATCGGTCGTCGTCGCGGTGGTGTCGACGATCTTTTCGGTGCTGGCGGTGGCGTTCCTTGCCAAGCTTTATCTTGCCACGCGCGATGCGCGCGCGGCCCATGTCGAGGTCGCATGAAACAGACGATGATCAGGCTCGATGTCGCAGCGGTGCTGCGCGAGGCGTGGGGCATGGCGAAGCGCGACCGGGACGTCTTGTTCGGGCTCGCCGGGCTGTTGCTGCTGGTGCCGCAAATCGCGCTCGCGATGTTCGTGGCCAAGCCGCCCGCGCTGCCGGCGAATGCGGACCAGACCGCGGCGTGGCTCGCGGCGGTGCAGGCGTGGTCGCAGCTCTACAGCCTGCCGGTCATCGCACTGAGCATCGTGTTGCTGTTCGGGTCTGCGAGCATCCTGCTGCTGTACCTCGATCGCACCCGCCCGACGGTGCAGGCGGCGTTGCTCCTGGCGCTGGCGCTGCTGCCGCGCGTCGTGCTGCTGTCGTTGCTGATGTCGTTCCCGGTCAGCCTCGGGACGCTGATGTTGTTCCTGCCCGGAATCTATCTACAGGGGCGGCTGCTGCTCGCGCTGCCGTTGCTGCTCGCAAACCCGGCGACCGGCGTGATCACCGCGTTCGCGCGCAGCTTCAAGCTGACGCGCGGGCACGGGCTGATCCTGATGGGGCTGGCGTGCATCACGGTGCTGTTCGGCGACATCCTCGCGCTGCCGTTCCGCAGCATCGGGGCGGCACTGGCGGGCGCGCCGCTCGCCAATCCGGTGGTCGCGGCGATCCTGCAGGTCGGTGCGGCGGCGGGCGTGACGATCGGGATGGTCACGACCCTGCTGATCCAGGTAGCGCTTTACCGCCGGCTCAACAGCGGTACGTGAGGCGCCGCGTCGGGCGGGAGGTGGCCGGTCAGCCGCGGGTCGGCGAAGGTCTCCACCGTGCGGCGGACGGGCACGAACCCCTGCTTGCGATAGAAAGCGAGCGCCGAGGGGTGATCGAGCGAGCAGGTGTGGAGCCACACGCGCCTGACCCCCTTTGCCCAACCGCGCGCAAGCGCCTCCGCCATCATCCAGCGCCCGAATCCGCGTCCGGCCAGTTCGGGAATCAGCGCGAAGTACGAGATTTCGCATGCGCCTGACGTGCGGAAATCGAGTTCGACCAGCCCGACCTCGATCCCGTTCGCGTCAAGCGCCGCGAACACGCTGATCGCGGGATCGTGGATGATCCGCAGCAACGCCGCATCGTCGATCACCAGACGCGAGAACCACAGCCACGGCGCGCCGACCCGGCGGAACAGCGCACGATATTTGTCCGCGTCCGGTTGATGCCACTGCGCGAGCCGCAGCGGCGCGGCGGGGATCGGCCGCAGCGGCGGGCGCTGCGTCATCTCGAGCGTCGTCACGACGGTGGCGACGTCGGTATCGCGGACCGGAATCAGCCCCATCGTACCGCGCGCCTCAGGACCAGGTCGCGAGCGGCGGCAGGCTCATCAGGATCGCGTCGATGTTCCCGCCGGTCTTGAGCCCGAACAGCGTGCCGCGATCGTAGACGAGGTTGAACTCGGCATAGCGCCCGCGCCACTCCAACATCTGCGCGGTGTCCGCGGGGGTGAAGGGCAGGTCCATCCGCCGCCGCACGATCCGCGGGTAGACGTCGAGGAACGCGCGGCCGATGTCCTGGATGAAACCGAAGTTCGCCTCGAAATTGCCCTCGAGATGGTCGCAGAAGATCCCGCCGACGCCGCGGTGGACCTTGCGATGGGGGATGTAGAAATAGTCGTCCGCCCATTTGGCGTAACGCTCGTAATAATCCTCGCCATGCGGGGCGCACGCGGCCTTGAGCACCGCATGGAATTCCTCGGTATCCTCGGCATAGGGGAGCGGCGGGTTGAGATCCGCGCCGCCGCCGAACCAGCGTTTGGTGGTGACGAGGAAGCGCGTGTTCATGTGCACCGCGGGGACATGCGGGTTCGCCATGTGCGCGACCAGGCTGATCCCGGTCGCGAAGAACTGCGGGTGCTCGGCGGCGCCGTGGATCGACTTGGCGAAATCCCCCTCGAACGTGCCGCCGACGGTCGAGACGTTGACGCCGACCTTCTCGAACACCTTGCCCTTCATCACCCCGCGCACGCCACCGCCACCGGGCGAGCCGTCGGGATCGGTGCGGTCCCACGCGGTATAGTCGAAGTCCGCGTCCGATCCGGCCTCGCGTTCGATGCTGACGAATTCGGCACAGATCTGGTCGCGCAGGTCCTCGAACCAGTGGCGGGCGCGGGCTTGTTCGGGGTCGAGGGCGATGTCCACGGGGGTTTTGTCCTGTTGTGGTGGGAAGGGCGGCTTACTCGTCACGGCGTCGTCGGTGGGCCATTGGTAGAAGGGCTTAGGGTCGTGCTTCCAACTCCGTTATCCCCGCGCAGGCGGGGATCGATCCTGGCTGGCCCGACCGTCGTACCGAGAGGCTGCGCTAAGGGATTCCCGCCTTCGCGGGAACGCCGGAATATGGGTAAAACGGAACCCGTCACGGTCACACCGCCTCGGGCCATCCCGCGGTCTGCCGCAGCGCCTCGGCGATCCCGATCCCCGCCGCCACCGCGATGTTGAGCGAGCGCATCCCCGGCACCAGCGGGATCCGCACCGCGACGTCCGCCAGCGCATGGACCGTATCGGGAACCCCGCTCCCCTCCGACCCGAGCAGCAGCGTATCCGACGACTCGAACGTCGCCGCGTCGAGCCGAGTCCCCCCGCGCGTGGTCAGCAGGACGAGCCGCCCCGGCACGGTCGGCAGGAACGCGTCCCAATCGGCGTGGCGGGTCACCTGGACGACATCGGCATAATCCATGCCAGAGCGCGCAAGTGCCTTGTCGCTCCAGGTGAAGCCAGTCGGTTCAATGACATCGACCGGGACACCCAGGCATGCGCCAAGACGGAGAATCGCGCCGACGTTTCCGGCGATATCGGGCTGGTAGAGGGCAATACGCATGGCGACCCCGCTACCACGCTTAAATTGCAGTTGGCAAAAGCAGGTCGTGCCGTCTAACTAGTCGCGTCTTTGGCCGCGCGTCGAAGGACGTGGCGGGCAGGCGTGAAACGCCGGGTCCACCCAATATGAACGAACGACCGTCGCCGCGAAGCAGATGGGCGAAGGCAGAGGTACAAGGGCTATTCAATGGCAACAGTCGATTCCGCCGTGCCACTTGGGGAAGATCCCTCACCGTTTCACGAGGATGTGCCGCGCCGTCGCGACTTCCTCAATATCGCCGCGGTCGCAACCGCAGGCATCGGCGGCGCGATCGCCATTGTTCCGCTGATCAACCAGATGAACCCCTCCGCCGACGTTCTCGCGCTGTCGACGACCGAGGTCGACCTGTCGAAGATCGAGGCCGGATCGGGAATCATCACCTCCTTCCGCAAGCAGCCGCTGTTCGTCCGCAACCTGACCCCGGCCGAGATCGCCGCCGCGGACAAGGTGCCGGTATCGTCGCTGCGCGACCCCCAGACGCTCGAGCAGCGCACCAAGGGCAAGAAGAACTGGCTGATCACGCTGGGTGTCTGCACGCATCTCGGCTGTATCCCGCAGGGTATCGTCGCGAGCGAGAATCGCGGGCAGTTCGGCGGCTATTTCTGCCCGTGCCACGGTTCGCAATACGATACCGCGGCGCGCATCCGTTCCGGCCCCGCACCGAAGAACCTTGCGGTCCCGGACTATAAGTTCACGTCGCCAACGACGGTCACGGTGGGTTGAGGATAGAACGATGAGTTTTCCCTGGGCCAAGCATTATGCACCGCAAAGCGGGTTCACCAAGTGGATCGACGAGCGCCTGCCGCTCCCGCGCCTCGTCTATGGCGCGGTCGGCGCGGGCTATCCCGTGCCGCGCAACCTCAATTATTTCTGGAACTTCGGGGTGCTCGCGGGCGCCGCGCTCGGGATCCAGATTATCACCGGCATCGTTCTCGCCATGCATTATGCGGCGAACGGCGGGGTCGCGTTCGACTCGGTCGAGCACATCATGCGCGACGTCAACGCCGGCTGGTTCCTGCGCTATGCGCACGCCAACGGC
>CAZNQA010000041.1:0-29769 GCA_964575105.1 uncultured Stakelama sp. | reverse complement strand
CGCGGCAGTCCCAGACACGCCGGGATGATCGATTCCCGCAGCAGTAGGAACATGGAACGTGGTCCGGATAAGCTTCTGGACCGTGATGGCGATCGCGACCGGACTGGGGTTCCTGGCCGTCTACCGCTACGCCCCGGCGCGTGCCAATGCGCGGTGGTCGTGGTGCCTCCCGGGCGCCATCGTCGCAACGCTGCTGTGGCTGGCGGCAACCTACGGCTTCGGGATCTACGTCGCGGATTTCGCACGCTACGACGCCACCTACGGCTCGCTCGCGGCGGTCGTGATCCTGCAGGTGTGGATGTTCCTGTCGGCGGTCGCGCTGCTGCTGGGCGCGCGCCTGAATGTCGAGCTCGAGCTCCAGACGAGACGCGACACGACGACCGGGGTACCGCGCCCCGAAGGCCGGCGCGGTGCGGTCGCTGCCGACCGCACCGAGGCCGGCACGCTCTCGTCGCTGGTAGATACGTCCTGACGCCGCCAGCCGGTGCGACCACGCGTGCGCTACCGGTAAGGGCGCCGTACCTTCGACGGCAGCCCGATCCGGTCAGGCCGAGTCCGTCCGTGCCGCCCGGGGAACTACGAAATGCGCGGTGAAGTGCTGCGCGTCGGTGGCCAGCGATTCCAGCGTGAGCTTGAGCAGCGCGCCGGTCTGCTGGACATCCTCGATCGCCGCCAGGCTCCGGTCGACCGACGAGGTGATCTGGTGGCTCGCCTCCGCAAGCGTCTGGCTGCGATCCTCGACCGCGGTGATCCGTCCGTTCAGCTGTTCGATCGCCCTCGCCTGCCCGCGCGACATCGTCGCGACGCGGCCGGCCCCGTCGTCGAGGCTGTGGATCAGCACCCCGAGATGCCCGGTCGTCGTCACCACTGACCGGATCTGGTCCTGCACCGCCTCGATCTTCGAGCGGACATCGCCCGCACTCGCGCCGGTCCGCGATGCGAGCATCTTGACCTCCCCCGCGACCACCGCGAAACCCGCCCCCGCCGGCCCCGCGCGCGCCGCCTCGATCGAGGCATTGAGCGCAAGCAGATTGGTCTGCTTTGAAATCGCGGTGATCACGTCGACGATCTGTTCGATGCTGGCGGCCTGGAGCTGCGACAGGGCGACCGTCTCGTTCGCGCTGCGCGCATGCTCGGTCATCGACTTGGCGGCCAGACTGGTGCCCGCGACCTCGCGGTCGATGGCGTCGAACGCGCGGGCGAGCGACTGGGTCTGCTTCCCGGCCTCGAACATCTCGGTCGCGAACATCTCGGCGATACCGTCGAGTTCGTGCGCCAGCGTGCGATTGCCGCTGATCGCATCCTGCAGGCTGGCCGAATTGGCCTCGAGCTGGACCATCGCGCCCTGCGCCTTGCGGATGATCCCGGTGACCTGCCGGTCGAACGCTTCGGCCAGCCCGGCCAGCGTCTCTTCGCGGTCCCGCCGCGTCTGCCCCTCGAGCTGTGCGATCGCGTCGGCCTGACGCTTCTCTTCGGCCTGTGCGTACAGCCGCATGTTCTCCGCATGCGCCGCCAGGGTCTTCGCCTCCGCGCGCTGCGCCTGGAAGGAGGCGAGCGCGGTCACCACCAGACCAAGCTCGTCGCGCCGCTCGAGCCGGGTCAGATCGATCTCGCGTTCGTTCATCACCGCTTCGGTCGCCGCCGCGATCCCGGTGATCGACGTGACGATCGACCGGCCGACCAGATAGGCCATGATCAGGCTGATCGCGGTGCTGATCACCAGCGCGAGCAACAGGATCGCGATCGTGATCCGCGTGCCGAGCACCGCCCCGGACGCCCCGAGGTCCGCGCGCCGGATCCCGTCCGCCGTCACCTGCCGGATCTGCGCGTCGATCCGCTTGGCGTTGGAACGGAAGGGCTCGATCATAGCGGCGGTGCTCGCGAAGTCGATCGCCAGCATCGATGTCACCACGTCCACCGTCGCGCGATATGCGTCGAGTTCGGCAAGGACCGGCTTCACCGCCGCGGCCTGGTTCGGGTGCGCCTCACGAAACTGGACGAGTCTCGACCGGACGTCCTGCAGCTCGGCCTTGATCACGCCGACCTGCGTGTCGATCGCGGTGTTGGGGTTCGCCGCCTTGACGACCAGCAAGTGATACATGTCGAGGTTGGCGGTGTCGAACCGCTGGTTGATCGCGTTGAGCTGGTTGATGTCGGGCATGTCGCGGTTGACGACCTGGTCGATGCTGCCCCCGGCGAGCAGCAACGCGGTGGTGCTGGCGATCGCCATTGCCAGGAACAGCAACAGCATGATCACCGGCGTCGCCGCAACCTTCGCCCGGATCGACCGGCTGGGCAGCTTCAGCGTCGCCTCGAGCTTCCCGAAATGCCCCGGGATCGCATCAAAGCGCAAGGCGTGCCCCCGCACGGACGCGGCGGTCCGCAGGGATCGGCGACACCGCTGCGCCGTGCGCCAGCGCGAGGTTCTCGCCAGCGACGAACAGTTCGAACGCGCGGGTCACGCGGTAGCCCGCGCGGGCATCCAGCGCGACCGCGTCCGCGACGCGATACGACAGCAGTTGCGGCGTCGGCGAAAAGGCGAGCTGTCGCGTCGCGGCGGTATAGCGTGCCACCCCGCCGAGCGTCACCGGGCCGATCTCATAGCCAAGCGCGAGGTTCGCCTTGTGGACCGGCGTGGTCTCCTGCGGGGCAAGCGCATAGGGGATCGGAAGCGTCGTCGGCGGCAAACGATCGTCGGTGTGCGTCCAGCTGTAGTTTGCGCGCCACGTCAGCCTGGCGAGCGTGCCCGAGGCCGCCAGTTCGACCCCGTAGCTGGTATAGTCGCCGACCGCGCGGAACCGCGCCACCAGCGCGGGCGGTGGCGTCAGGAAGAACTCGGTCTGCAACCCGTCGCCGGGCGAGGCGATCGCATCCTTGGTCCAGGTCGCGAACGCGGTCGCCTCGAGCTTGATCGCGCCGAGCGGATGCGTGTAGCCGACCTCGCCGCTCCAGACCGTAACGGGGTCGATCCGCGGCGAACCGGCGATGAAGATCGGGACCGGCGCAGGCGTGATGATCGGCAGGCGGATTCCGAAATTGACCAGCGACGGCAGCTGATAGCCGCGGCCACCGTTGATCCGCAGCATCCCGTCCCCGCCGGTGCGGATCAGCAACGCGGCGTTGAAGCTGAACCGCGTGAAGGCGCGGTCGAATGCGGCGGGATCGTCGAACGCGGGCTGGACGATCGCGCCCGACTGGTGGAGCCACAGCCGGTCGAGCCGGCCCGCGACGGTGAACGACACGCGCTCCACCGGGCGCAGGTCGAGCATCGCGTTCGCGGATGCGACGTCGTACGAAATCCGCTGTGCGAACTGATAGTCGGACTCGAGCCGGTTGTTGCGATATTCGACCCCGAGCCGAAGCGTGTTGGCGGTATCGAGGCGGACCAGCGACGAGGCCTGCGCGACGATGATGCGGTTGCGATACTCGATCGGGTCGGTCGCGCCGGGACCGGCACCGACCCCGTATTCCGCATCGAGCCAGTTGACGTAGCCGTTGAGCGTCAGCCCGCCCCAGGCGGTGTCGCGGGTGACGGTGCCGTGGACCGTATCGCTCGAATAGTCCTGGTTCGACAGCAACTGGCTCGGCAGATATTCGACCTGCCGGTTGGTGGCATGCCCCGCCCCGAGCGAAACCTGCACCGCGCCGAACGTCCCGTCGACATCGCCCGACACCTGGTCGCCCGCGACGTCGAACACCCGCTCCGGCCGCAGCAGCGTCGCGGGGATCGCGCGTTCGTCCGCGCGCGTCCGCCCGGCGGCGAGCTTGACCCCGATCGCCCGCGTGACCGGGAGCAGCACCGACGCGGCGAGCTTGCTCGTGCCGTGGTCCCCCGCTTCGGCGGTCGCGGTGACCGACGGGGTCGATCCCCCGCGCCGCGTGACGATGTTGACGACGCCGCTCGCCGCGTTGAAGCCGTACAGTGCGTTGGCCGGCCCGCGGACGAGCTCGATCTGCTGGATCTCCTCGAGCTGGACGCCGAGCAGGTTCCAGTCGGTCATCCCGTAATGGTCGAGATACACCTGGCGCCCGTCGACGAGCACGAGCAGCCGCGCGTTGTAGGTCTGCACGCCGCCGCGCACCGCGACGTCGGTCTGGCCCGCGGTCCAGCGGTTGACGTCGATCCCCGCGAGCGTCTTGAGCAGCCCCGGCACGTCGCGCGCAGGCGAGCGCGCGATCTCGTCGCGGGTGATGATCGTCGCGGAGGCGGGCAGCTCGGACGCGCGCTGCGGCGTGCCGGTGACGCTGGTGGTGACCGGCTCGCCGACGGTCGCCTGGAGCGCCTGGTAATCGACCGCCTGCGCAAAGGCGGCAGCCGGGCTCAGCGCGGCGCCGATCGTCAGGATCGTGCGCAGGCTGTGGATACGCAAGGGAGCAACCATCGTCAGATTTCCTTGACCAGCATCAGGAAGGCTGATCCGAAGCGGATATTGGCGGCGCGTGCGGCGGCGCGGTTGACGGTGATCTGGGTCTTGGGGGTGGAGGTGATCCCCACCACGCACCGGCTTGCCTGGACGCACGCCGGATCGGACGAGATCGTCAGCACCGACGATTTCGCGGCAGCCGCGGCGATGCCGCCCTGCTCGGCGCGCAGCCCGGTGGTGACGAACGCGATGTTATACCCGTTGAGCGAGCCCATCGCGCCGACCGCCAGCCGACGCGCACGGATCGCGCTGCGTCCTGCCGCGAGCCCCGAACCGATCGATCGTTCGATCGCGCTTGCCTCCGCTTCCGACGCGGCATTGCCGGGCTCGAACAGGATCGCCGCGGCGATCGTCCCGCTCGGCGGCGGCTGGAGGAAAGAGACGACCCGCGCCGCGATCGGCACGTTGAGTTCGGCGCTCAGCGGCGCCGCAAGACCGAGCACCACCACGGCGCCGGTCGATGACCAGGATTTGAACACGCTACCCCCTACTCGACGACGCCGTCTTCGCAGGAGGTCCTCACCAATTGGTTAATCCGGCGGTTAAGCGTACGGAAAGACGCGCCTTTCACTCTCGCAACCGCGGCGCGTCGGCAGGCCGCGCGGGACTATCGGCAAAGATATCGCTGGGGTCGGGCGTGCTGAAGCCGGACGTAACCATGCACCCGCCGTCATGGCTGCGAGGCTCTGTTGTTCGCGGCAGCGATGTGATATGGTACCGGTTCGGACCAATGGTCGGGCGACACTCGCGTAGATCTTTGCGTTTGTAGCGTGTCCGGTCGGGAATTCGCCGGTTTCGTCGCTAATTGGCGCAAAACCGCTGACGAACGGGTGCAAATCTTTACCGATATGCTGTGGAAGCCGCGCGATCCTGCGTCTTTTGCGCCAGCGTACGGCGACGTGTGGGAAGCCCCCACCACGGCGTCCCCGGCGACAGATGATGCTCGTGATGATAGCCGCCGAAGTGGAAACAGGTCAGCAACGACAGCGTCGGCCCGATCGCAATGCTATGCGCGCGGTGCGTATCGGCAAACGGTTCCGCGCGGTCGCGGTGCGGCAGCCACGTCCCGAAGACGAACAGCTGCGCCACCGCGCCGAGCGCCGGCAACGCCCAGAAAATCACGATATTCCCGAGCGGTGCGCCAAGCACCAGCGTGTAGACCAGCGCAACCAGGGTAATCCGCACGATCTGCGCATGTGAATAATAGGACCGGAAGAACTGCAGGAACCAGCCGCCAAGGCTCGGATCCCCCCGGTGATAATCGGGATCCGCGTCGGTCCCGGTCTGTTTGTGATGGAGATGATGTTGCGGCAATAAAGCAGCGTAGGACAGGCACGCATACAGCGACAACGCGGTCGCCCCGATCGCCCGGTTCAACCGAGGTCGCGTCGGCGCCAGCGCCCCATGCATCGCATCATGCGCGACGATGAAAAGCCCCGTGCTGAGCCACGTCTGGACGGCGACCATCACGAACGCAACGGGTACCGTCGCCCAACTCCACCGCCAGAAGAAAATGCCGGTAATATGGACGGTTAGCCACGACACGACGAGCGCCGCCGCCAGCGTGACGCCGATCCGGGTCTGGCGGCGCTGCGCCGCTGCCGCCGGGCCTTGCACCGCCGTCATTCCCCAGCCGCCAAGCGAGCGTCGACAGCCGCCGCACGGCGCGCGGTACGGCGTTGCGGGTCGGCGTTCGCCCGGAGTTGCGCCTTCAGGGCCGCCGGTTTGCGCGCGAAGAGAAACCCGTGGCTGACGGTGCCGTCCCTGCCCTCGACCGCATGATGCAGCCGATGTGCCTGCAACAAGCGTTTGAAATAGCCTTGTTTCGGAACCCACCGGAACCCGCCGCGCTGGTGAACGAGCATGTCGTGCACGAACGCATAGATCCCGCCGTACACCGTGATGCCGAGCGCCGCCCACCATAACGGTTCCCACCAGAGCCCGACGATGAACAGCACGATCGGCACGACCGAAAAGACGATTGCATACAAGTCGTTCTTCTCGAACCAACCCGAATGCTCTTCATGATGCGACTTGTGCCAGCCCCAGCCCACGCCATGCATGACATACCGATGCGTCGCCCAGGCGAAACACTCCATGAACAGGACCATAAAGGCGACGATGGCGAGCTTTTCATACCAGGCCATCAGGCGCGACCATCGTCTCTGGCGACGAACATGTACGGCAACTTCAACATGACAAACACATAAGCCTAGCGGCGGCGCGATGCGAGAGGCTGCACCCGAATAATCCCGCCGGGCTGGCACCATACACCGTCCGCAAAAAGAACGATCGCGTTAAAACACGCGCCGCCAACGGTTTTTCGGAGCACCAGCGGTCGACCTGCGTTCGGTCGCGATGAATGCCTCAATTCCCCCTGCGGACCGCGCCGAGGCGCCGTCCTGGTTTCTGCTTGCGCTCATGCTGGCAAGTGTCGTGGCGGCCCAATACGGCAACGCCTTTTCGATTGATCCAGTCCGGGCGTTACCAGCGTTCGGATCGCTTCTTGCGCTCGGCATCGCGTTGCTGGTGGGCCGGAATACCGCCCGCCCGCGGCTGGCTGCAGGCGCGACCGCGTTCCTCCAGATGACCCTTTTCACCTTGCTCGGGGTCGTTCTCGCCTACGCGCTTGCGGCCCGCGCCGGAAACCTCTGGGACGGTCAGCTGGCGGGCGCCGATCGGGCGATCGGGTTCGACTGGCCCGCGGTGCGGGCAGGTCTGGACCCGTTTCCACCCGTCATCTGGCTGCTGGGGCTCGCCTATCACAGCCTCATCCTGCAGATGGTCGTCGTGATCGTCGTCCTGAGTGCCCTGGGCAAGTTCGACACGCTTCGGATGACCGTCTGCGCTGCGATCGGCTCCGGCTTCGTGACGATCCTGCTCTCCGGCGTGACCCCCGCGATGGGCAACCTTTTCGATCCCGCGAACTATATGCATCTGTGGCCGTCGGTTGCGTGGCAGGAGCAGGCGCTGATCACGGGGCTTCGCGATGGATCGCTTCGTTCGCTCGACCTCACCATGCTGATGGGAATCGTGAGCTTTCCCAGCTTCCATGCCACGTTGGCCGCGATCTTCATCTGGGCGTTCCGGGCGGTTCCGCGCCTTGCCGTACCGGGTGGCGGATGGGCGGTGCTGACGATCCTCGCAACGCCGATCTTCGGGGGACATTATGCCGTCGACGTCATCGCAGGGTTGCTGCTGGCGCCGCCTGCCATCATCGTGGCCCGCCGCCTGACGCTGCGCAGGGAGCCAGATCCAGTCGGTTCCGCGTCTCCGGCGTGACCGCGTCATCCTCGAACAGTGCGGTCAGGACCTGTGTCGCGGTTCCGGTAAGGCTTTCTGCCGCGGCGATATCCTTCGCAATGCGCTCGGCGGCATGCCGGTAACGCGGATCGTCGAGGACTTGCTTCAGCGCCGTCTCGAGCTTGCCGGCGCCCGCGTCCGCCGGAGCCACCACGCAGGCTGCACCAATTCGCTTCAGCCGTGCCGCCGTCGCGGGCTGTTCAAACGCCAGGGGCACGGCGACGATCGGTACGCCCGCCGCAAGCGCGTCCAGCACGGTGTTGAAGCCGCCATGCAGGATCGCTGCCGAACAGCGGGGCAGGACACGGGTCTGCCGCCAGAAAGCCCGCACCAGCGGCTCGCCGGGTAATGACGCGGCCTCGTCCTCGCTCAGTCCCCCGCCATGCGCCACCACCGCGCGCGCACCTACCGCGGCGCAGGCCTGGGTCATTGCCGCAAACAGGGATCGGCGTGCGCCTTGCAAGGATCCGAGCGAACAGAAGACGAGCGGTCGGTCGTCCCTCGGCAGCGGCACATCGACAGGCTCGGCGAGACGCCAAGGTGCGCCATAGCAAAAACTCGCGGGCAAGGCAATTCGCGGGAAATCGAGCGCGGCCGGGCACTGAGCGATCTGAAGACGTTCCGACCATTGCTTTCGCGGATCTGGATCAAGCGCCCAACGGCGGGCATATGTCGCCACCGTCCTGGTAATGGGCCGCAACAGCGCGTCGCTGACCGCATATCCTCCGCCGTTGCGAAAACGTCCCCATCGGCCCGTACGATAGCTCCAGCCCACAAACGGCGGTGGTACGCCGGTTTCGCGCAACAGCGGCAATCCCGTCACGGCAGTGACGAACGGCAGGCTGAGATGGCGTGCGACCAGCGCCCCCGCGGGCTCGGCAGAATCGGCAATCACCGCGTCAACCGCGAGGTCCCTCAGCGCTGCCGGCAGGGTGCGCATCAACAGATCAGTGATGGCGGCGGTCCCGCGGATCATCCTTGGCAGTCCGATCGGCCCGGACGGTTGCGCCAGCTTACGATAATAGTCCGCCAGCAACCCCGGCCGATCGTCGGCGTGCGCAAGGCCGGCGAAACCGACCACGGATCCCGGCACGAGGGATTTTGCTTCGGCCATATGCACGAACGTCACTTTGGCACCGCTATCGGCAAGCGCCGTCCCCAATGCCGCGAGCGGATTGAAGTGCCCGGCCGTCGGTGGTGCGATGATGGCTATGTGTCGACCAACATGGGTCAATGTAAGGAGCTTTCCGACGCCGTCCGATGATGCGGCGGTCCTATCAGCATGTCCGGGACACGCGATAGCTCCATTCCTTCGTTCGATTTGCCCCGGAACTTGCCAAAAGAACTTCCGGTCGTGCTGGCACCTCGTTTTACGTGAAGGGAAACAGCGACGAAATGTCCAGGTGACAGTTACCGACCCCACCGTTAGGCGAGTCCGGTGAACGCCTTTCGGCATCTTCTGGCGCAACGTCATCTGGCCGTGCTTATCTGCGTCGCGGCATTGCTTCTGAAGCTGTTGGTCCCTTTCGGCTACATGGTCGGCAACGATCACGGTCGCGTCGCCATCATGCTGTGTCCCGGGGCGGGTTCAACCCCGATGCCAATGCCGATGGTTACGCCGGGCGCTGGCGGCGGTACCATCGATCACGGAAAGTCTCAGGATCACGGCAAGGGCGAACTGCCGTGCGTGTTCGGTGGGCTGTCGAGCGCGATGCTGGCGTCAATCGATCCGATCCTGCTCGCGAGCCTGATCGCCTTCGTCATGAAACTGGGGACGCCGGCTGTCCCGCCGCCGACCGTGGCTGATCCGTCCCATCTACGACCGCCAATGCGCGGACCGCCAGCGCGCCCCTGACAAGTCACCGCGCGCGGGTTCCCCCCGACGCGCCCATGATCCGGCGCACGTTTCCCAACGTCTGTGCCATTCCAGGGTATTCCCATGTCCAGATCCTACCTGCTTGCAGGAGGCGCTTTGCCGTGCCTCGTGCTCGCTACCGCTGCGCCATGCCAGCAACCTCCATCCCCCGTTGCAGGCGATATTGTCGTTACAGCCACGCGATCAGCGCGCGCGTTGGCGGACGTGCCGGCAAGTGTCAGCGTTATCACCGCAGCACAGATCGAAGGCACGCCGGCGCGCACGATCGATGATGTCCTGCGCCGCATCCCGTCGGTCGACTTGCCGATCGCGGGCACGAACGAACAGCACCCCACCAACACCATCGTGTCGATGCGGGGGTTGAGCGGTATCCGATCGCTCGTCCTGCTCGATGGCGTGCCGATCAACGATCCTTTTTTCGGCTACGTTCAGTGGAGCGAAGTGCCGCTGGAGGCGATCGACCGGGTCGAGGTCGTAAGGGGCGGCGGTGCACCCCTCTGGGGCAATTACGCGATGGGCGGAGTCATCAATATCCTGACCCGGCCGATCACCGGGACCGGCGTCGTGGCGGCGGCGGCGGGTGGCAGCCGTGGAAGCTATCGCGCAGACGGGCGCGTAGCGCTTGCCGGGAGCGGTTATGGGGTGGGTCTCGATGCCGGAATGCAGCATAGCGACGGCTATATCGAACAGGTCGAAAGCGCTCGCGGCGCTGCAACGGTCCCAACATCGTTCACGGCCAGAACCGCCGCCGTGTCGGCAAACGTCGATCTTACGCCGGACCTGACGGCACGCGCGCGGATCAGCTACTATAAGAACGATCAGGCATTTCTCACGCGGGCGAACACCAACGACCAGCGGACATGGCGCTATACCGGAACCCTCCGTTGGACGCCGCGCGCGGGCGGATCGCTGGACCTGACCGGCTTTCATGACGACGAGTGGTTCATCACCAACAATCCGGGAGCACCCGCGGGCGCCGATCCCGCCGACGTCGAGTTCGTCCAGAACAGCCATCGCACCCGCGCGCGGGACTGGGGCGCATCGATGGTCTGGACACAGACGTTTTCCGGAGCTCTCCGCGCCTTGTCCGCCGGCGTGGACTATCATGGCGTGAGGGGGACCGATCGTGCGGGCATTTTCGACGAGGCCGGGGCGCGGGTCCGGACCGACACAGGGTCGGGGAACCAGCGGTTCCTTGGCGGCTATGCGCAGGCGGATCTTCGCCCGTTCGATCCCCTGCAAGTGCTGCTGAGCGTCCGCTACCAGGACTTTTACAGCTTTAGCGGCGTGGACGACACGCCGGGCGGCCTTGGCAGGGTGGCAAACCGGCACGACCGAGACGTCGATCCGCGTCTGTCGCTGCGATACCAACTGCCCGACGGCGTCGCGCTTCGCGGTGCGCTATACCGCGCCTTCCGGGCGCCGACCCTTGACAATCTGTACCGTGGCGCGTCTGTCCCCGGGTACATTCTCTATGGCAACGCCGCGTTGAAGCCCGAGACGCTCGAGGGCGCAGAGCTCGGCTTCGATGTCGGTCGCGGTCCGGTCCGCTTTCAGGCGACTGCCTTTGCGAGCCGCATCTCCGATTTCCTGACGTATCGCTATCTCGACCCCGCCACCCTCCCCGACGGGTTCACGATCGGCGCGCGTCTCCTCAACGCCGGTAGCGCGCGCAGTCGCGGCGTCGAGGCTGAACTGACGTGGCGGCCGAACTCGAAGCTCGCGGGCACCTTTGCGTACACCTATGCCGACTCGATCGTCACCCGCAACCCGGAGGACCTCGCCAGCATCGGCGTCCAACAGGCGGGCATCCCCAGACATCGCGCCAGCGCCAGCCTTGACTGGACCGGCCCCCGCGGCGTCAAGCTCAGCCCTCGGGTCCGCTACCTCTCGCGCACCAATGGCGACCCGGACGGGGTGTATCGGACCGACGCGCATTTCATCGCCGATTTCGGTGCAACGGTGCCGGTACGCCACGACGTCGAGCTGTTCGGACAGGTCGAGAACCTGTTCGACCGCCGCTATATCGGCACAAACGACGGTTTCACCGCAGCATTATACGGAAGGCCCTTCACGGCTCTCGTCGGCGTTCGCCTCGATTTGGGGAGATCGTGATGCGGGTTCGGTCGGCGGTCACGATCCAGATCAGTAAGAAATACCCGGACGTTCCGGTCTCGTTACTGAACCGGTCCGGTTAACGGGCGTTTAGAGGCGTCCGCGTGCAGCATCGTACCGTCGCATCGCACGCCATGATTTCCCCGTTGGTGCATCAACTGCGCCGTGAAGGACACGAATGCAAAAACCGACCCTTGCCGAGCGGCCCGCCATTCTCGCCGCCAAGCGACAGCTCAAGATGGCGCGGTCGACGCATGCCTATGTCCGGGGCAATACCGCCAAATTCTATGAGTGGCTCGAGGAATCGCCGGCGTCGCGGCGGGTTCCGCAAGGGCCGGCAATCTGGATCTGCGGCGATTGCCACCTCGGCAACCTCGGTCCGATCAATGATGGCGGGGGCCGGGTTGCGATCCAGATCCGCGATCTGGACCAGGCGGTCATCGGCAATCCGGCGCACGATCTCATCCGCCTTGGCCTGTCGCTTGCCACCGCCGCGCGTGGGTCCGACCTGCCCGGCGTTACCACCGCCCATATGATCGAGGAAATGGTGACTGGCTATGCAAATGCGATGGCCGGTTCGACGGACGGCGAAGCCGGACCCGAGCCCGATGCGGTCCGCAGCGTCAAGCGCCGCGCACTGGGCCGACGCTGGCGTCACCTTGCCAAGGAACGGTTCGCCAGCGACGAACCGGCGATTCCGCTGGGCGACAAGTTCTGGCCGCTGGAGAGGTCGGAACGCGATGCCCTCGGCGTGCTGATCACCGAGCCCGACGTCGCCGCGCTCGTCCTGTCGCTCGACGCAAAAGACCGGGACCGGGCGGTACGACTGGTCGATGCCGCGTATTGGATGAAGGGTTGCAGTTCGCTCGGGCTGTTGCGGTTCGCAGCATTGGTCGGGCTGAAAAACGCCAAGGGCCGGTCGGATTATGCGCTGATCGACCTCAAGGAAGCCACAACGCCGATCGCCCCCGTTACCAGGGGGGCGAAGATGCCGAAGGATGAGGCCTCCCGCGTAGTGGCCGCAGCGCGTGCCCTGTCACCGCACCTCGGCAGCCGCATGGTCGCCGCGCGTGCGCTCGATCGTTCTTTGTTCATCCGCGAGTTGTCGCCGCAGGACCTCAAGCTGGAGGTCGAGCAGTTCAGCGCAGGACAGGCGGTCAAGGCTGCGCGTTATCTCGCCTTTGTCGTGGGAAAGGCGCACGCCCGTCAGTTGGACGACGTCACCCGCAAGGACTGGGTTAGCGTCCTCGATGCGGATCGCCGTGGTGCCATCGATGCGCCGAACTGGTTATGGGAAAGTGTCGTATCGTTGGCCGGACGTCACGAGGCCGGGTATCTTGAACATTGCCGCAAATACGCCCTGAAGGGGTGACGTGTTCCAGGTTCGGAGGCGGTCGGGGCACGCCCTTCCCGCCGCCGGTATCTCTTATACTTTAGCCGACCTGCACCGACTTCTCCGCGCCATCCCACTTCGTCGCCAGTCCCGGAACCTCATCGAGTTGCCTAAGCGAGTCGAAGCGTCCACGCTCCTCCCGATACCTTACGATTTCAAAGCCGTGCCCCTTGAGCTGCGGTACGCCGTCGAGTTCGGCTGCGGAAGCGGTGTTGAGATCAATCATGGGGCTTCCTTTATTTACTGGCCATCGCAAAATGATCGCCGTCGATAGCCTGATCGAGACGACGCTAAGCGGCCTCGCTAATACGCGAACTCGTGACGCAAGACGCCGTTCCCGGTGCGTATCGGCTACCTGCCATGATCGGCAGTTCCTTCACGTCCGGACGAGGGTCGCCACGGTCCAACGATCGAACCCGTCCCGTTCGATCATCTCGCCTGTCGCGGTGAAATTCCGTACAAGTGCGAGGTGACGAACAGAACCGATCGTGTAGAACACCGTCGATATTTACGAAAGCGCACGAGCGACCATGACCGGCCCTGATCCATCAAGCCCCCGTGTCCTGCTTAACAACGTCGACCATCACGACATTCGCGTCAGAACGGAGCGCGGCGCGGGCTGGGGGGATGCGATCAATGAAATCACGGTCTTCCCCACGGAGTTCGATGCCCTCTCGCGCGAATATGTGATCCTGTTCCGCCGGAACGACGTCGGGGCGTATTCCGCGTCGGTGCTGCTGGGGTTAGACCGCGACGAGAATGTCTACGTCGACGGGACGGAGTGGAACGCGCGTTTCATTCCAGCACTCCTTCAACGCGGCCCCTTCTCGATCGGGCTTCCGGCAGCGGGGACACCAGGCGAGCCGATGATCCATATCGATCTTGCGGATCCGCGTGTCAGCCGTTCGGATGGCGAGCCGGTGTTTCTCGATCATGGCGGCAATGCACCGTATCTGGATCATGTCGGCGGGGTCTTGCGAACGATTTTTGCCGGCGACCAGCTTCTGCCCGACATGGCGGCGGCCTTCGATGAAGCCGGGTTGTTCGAGGCGGCGACGCTCGACCTCGATATTGGCGACGGACGGCGTTATGCCATACCCGACGTCCATCTCGTCTCTGCCGATCGGTTTGCCAAGCTCGACGGCCACGCGCTGGCGAAACTCAACGCGCGGGATTTCCTGCGGTGCGCCGTATGGGCGATCACGTCGCTCGGGAATATCTCCGCGCTGATCGAGCGCAAACGGGCGCGCGATGCCGTCGGTTGACGGTACGAAGCCCTCGAGGGTTCGGCGAACCGAGACACGCTCGGGTATTGCGGCCGATGCGATCGCGGTCGGCGCGATCATCGCACAAGGGCGCCCCGTAATCCTGAAGGGCGCGGCGAGCGACTGGCCGCTGGTTCGCGCCGGACGCACCTCCCCGTCGGCGGCGGCGGCGATGTTGAGAGAGGCGGACGGCGGCAGGCCCGTGATCGTCTATGTCGGCGATCCCGCGATCCGCGGTCGGTTTCACTACACGCCCGATGGCACCGCGATGAACTTTACCAGCGAGCGGGCGGCGCTCGGCGCGGTGCTCGACCGACTGCTCGCCCTGCCGGACAGCGACGAGACCGTCTCGCTTTATGTCGGCTCGACCGACCTAGACCTGTTCCTGCCCGGGCTGCGCGACGGGAATGATATCGTTCCGTGCGACGGGACCTTTGCCGACCATTCACCGCTTGCAAGTATATGGATCGGCAACCGTACGATCGCGGCGACGCATTGGGACATGTCGAACAATCTCGCGGTATGCGTCGCGGGGCATCGCCGCTTTACGCTGTTTCCGCCGGACCAGGCGAGCAATCTGTATCCCGGCCCGATCGATCCGACTCCGGCTGGACAGGTCGTCAGCATGGTCGACCTGCGCAAGCCCGATCTCGAGCGTTACCCGCGTTTCGCCGACGCACTGGCGGTAGCGGAAGTCGCGGATCTTTCCCCCGGCGACGTGCTGATCTACCCCGCCTTGTGGTGGCATCACGTGGAGGCGCTGGACGGCTTCAACATTCTCGTCAACTATTGGTGGAACAGCGTTCCCGCGTATCTCGATTCCCCGATGACGACCTTGCTGCACGGGTTGCTCAGCCTGCGCGGTAGGCCCGATTCCGAAAAGCAGGCATGGCGCGCGATGTTCGATCATTATCTGTTCGGTCCTCATGATACCGCGACGGGGCATCTGGCGCCCGCGGTGCACGGCCCGCTGGCTACTCTCGACCCAGTGACCGCGCGACGGTTGCGCGCAATGGTCGCGCAGAAGCTCAATCGATGACAGCAGCGTCCGTCCCCCGCCCTCGCAAGCGGGTCGTCATTGCCGGCGGCGGCACCGCAGGCTGGCTCGCCGCGACTGCGCTCGTGCGGCAGCTTGCCGGACTGGTCGAGGTGACGCTGCTCGAGTCCGACGAAATCGGCACGGTCGGCGTCGGCGAGTCGACCATCCCGACGATCCGGACTTTCCATCAGTTCATCGGCGTCGAGGAGGATGCCTTCATCCGCGCGACCAACGCGACCTTCAAGCTCGGCATCTCGTTTGAACATTGGGACCGGGTCGACGCCAGGTATTTCCACGCCTTCGGTTCGGTCGGGCGATCCACCTTCGTTGCCGACTTCCAGCATTTCTGGCTCGAAGCGCGCGCCCGTGGCTTCGGCGGGGCGTATGGCGACTATTCGCTTGAACTACAGGCGGCGGCGGCAACGCGCTTTTCGCTCGGTCGTGATCCGACGCTGGCTTACGCCTACCACCTCGATGCGACCGCCTATGCCCGCTTCCTGCGCGGCATCGCCGAACCTGCCGGCGTGAAGCGTGTCGAGGGCCGGATCGCCACGGTCGAGCGCGATGGCGAAAGCGGCGCAATCGCTACGCTCGTGCTTGCCTCGGGCGCGCGGATCGACGGCGATTTCTTCATCGACTGCACCGGGTTTCGCGCGCTGCTGATCGAGGACAGCCTCAAGACCGGGTTCGAGGACTGGTCACACTGGCTGCCGACCGACCGGGCGTTCGCGGTGCAGAGCGAAACGCCCGAAGAACTTCTGCCCTATACGCGAGCGATTGCGCACGGCGAAGGGTGGCGCTGGAAAATCCCGCTGCAGCATCGCACCGGCAACGGGCTGGTGTATTCGAGCGCGCATCTATCCGATGACGTTGCGCGAGATCGCCTCCTTGCGGGGATCGATGGCAAACCGCTGTTTGAACCACGCCAGATCCGCTTCACCAGTGGAATGCGACGGCGCGTGTGGAACCACAACTGCCTGTCGCTCGGTCTCGCCAGCGGGTTCGTCGAACCCCTTGAATCGACCAGTATCCATCTCGTGATGATCGCGGTGACATGGCTGGTCCAGAATTTCCCTTTCGGCGACGACAGTGCTGCGCTTGCGGAACGCTTCAACGCGCGCACGCGTCGTGAGTGGGAACAGGTGCGCGACTTCATCATCCTGCATTATGTGCTGACCGAACGCGACGACACGCCGTTCTGGCAATCTCGTCGTACGTTGCCGATCCCGGACAGCCTTGCCGGCCGGATCGCCTTGTTCCGGGAATCGGCGATGGCCTATCAGGACAAGGACGAGCTGTTCCGCATTGAATCCTGGGTAGAAGTGATGCTGGGTCAGGGCGTGACCCCCCGCAGCCATCACCGCCTCCCCGCGACGATGCCGACCGCGCAACTGCAAGGCGCCATGAACGACCTGAGGAACGGAATTGCGACGGCGGTCGAGCGGTTGCCGGGGTATGAGACGTTTCTGGCGCGCTTCAGGCAGCCTGCGTAACGCTCCGTCGCAGTCTGGTTCTACCGCGGACGCACCGGCAAGACTGTGCCCGGGCGGTAAGCCCGCGGCTGTGGTGCCCGACGGGACTCCACGCCACCTTACGTCTTTTTAAGAACCCTGCGCTACGGAGGCTTTGGCCACGTCTTGAAAGTCGTGACGTCTCCCATCACCGCCAGCCCATTATCTTGTAAGAGTCAGCGTAACCTGCGAGGGGCAAACACTATGGGCAAGCCTCGATCGACGGGATCCTCCAGCGCTGCACCTCCCGCCCGACTTTGGCAGATCCTGTCATGGCGAAGGGAAACGCCGCCGTCTTCCAATATGACCGTGGTGCAAGCACTACGCGGCTTTGCCGCTTTATGGGTGGTTCTGTTCCACGCGGCACGCGGCCACCACGTCGACTCCCTGCTTGCCGCCCTGCCGGCAGCGATTTCGATCCCGCTTTTCGACTGGGGACATTACGGGGTTGCGATATTCTTCGCACTCAGCGGTTTCGTGATCGCGCACAGCCTGCGCGATGCCCGCGTCGACGGTGCGTTCTTTGGCGCTTTCGTGGTCCGCCGGTCGATCCGTCTCGACCCGCCATATTGGGGCGCGATTGCAATCTGCATCCTGTTCGGATGGGTTTCGGCGTCGGTTAAACATGAACCGTTTTCGCTGCCATCGGCGTCGACCGTGGCAGCGCATCTCGTTTATCTGCAAAACATCTTACAACTGCCCGAGATCAATACCGTTTTCTGGACGCTGACCTATGAAGTGCAGTTCTACCTCGTGCTGTGCGGGGCGCTGATGAGCGCGACGATCGGCGAACGGTACGGCATTATCTCTGCCAGAAAGGTCATTCTGGCGCTGCTGTTTGGTCTGGCCGCATGGAGCGCGACGGGTTTGTGGACGACAGTGTTGCCCGGGTTGTTCCTCGGTCTCTGGTATGCCTTTTTCCTGGGTGTGCTGGCCTATTGGAGCATGGCGCGGCCGATGTTCCGCATACCGCTGCTGGCGTTGGTTGTGATCGTTGCCTTGCCGACGCCGCGTGGAGATTACGGGTTCGGTATGTTCAGTGCAGGAACCGCGGTATTGCTGTTCGGCGCCGGGCTGACGGGGTGGTTGTATCGCGGTTTGCGCGCGCGTGTGCTGCAGTTGCTCGGTCTCATCTCGTACAGCCTCTATCTGCTGCATAACCCCGTATCCGGAGCGACCGGCTTCCTGGTTCACAGGATTGTCGGGCATGGCGTAGCAGCCGACGTCACGACCCTGATCGCTATCGTCGTGGCATCGATATTCGCCGCAGCGCTGTACTTTTATTGGTTGGAACGCCCCGTGCATCGCTGGTCGCGCGCGATCAAACTTGCCAAGCGCGTCCGAAATCAGCCGGGAAGAACGGCACCCCTCGCACCGTGACAGGGCGCAATCCCACACGGACCCGTCGGATAAAAAGAAGGCTCCCCCCGCATGATCGCGGGGAGAGCCTGCTTTGTAGCCGTCTGGGCGGGGCCGGCCTTAGCCCCCTGCCCGGATCGCTCTTACTTCTTGCCGATCGAAGACATCGCGCCGAAACGCTTGTTGAAGCGGGCAACCTGACCACCTGCGTCGAGCATCGTGCCGCGACCGCCGGTCCAGGCCGGATGTGCAAGCGGATCGATGTCGAGCGTCATGAGATCGCCTTCCTTGCCCCAGGTGGTGCGGGTCTGGAACTGCGTGCCGTCGGTCATCTGCACCGTGATGGTGTGATAATCGGGATGGATGTTCTTCTTCACGACTGAATTCTCCGAAAAGCCGCTGGTTTCCGACCAGCAAACAAGGCGCTGGCCGTATCAGAGACACGCCCGCAGTGCAACTATCGCGCGACGGGGATCGTGCGGATCGTCCACCACCGCCGCAACGCAACGACCGACCAGATTCCCTCGACGAGCCCGAATGGCCACGCCCCTTGCAGGAACCCGTAGACAGAGCCCAGCACGCAAGCGCCGGAGAACCCCAACACCCACCAGGGCGAGCGGTCCTCCAGCGCATAGCACAGTAACATCGCGGAAACCGCGAACAACCCGAACCAGGTCAGGCCGTCCACGACGCACTCACTTGGGTGGATCGGCGATCATCGCGGTAAAGTTCGCTTCGGCGGCAAGCTGGCCGTCGATCGTCGCGCGCCCCGCGAACTTGCAGACACTCGAACGCTTCTGGACGAATTCGACCTCGAGCTTGAGCAGCACGCCGGGTTCTACCGGCTTGCGGAACTTCGCCCCGTCGATCGCCATGAAATAGACGAGCTTGCCCGACCCGGCGAGCCCGAGCGATTCGACCGCGAGAATCCCCGCAGCCTGCGCCATCGCCTCGACGATCAACACGCCCGGCATGATCGGACGTCCGGGGAAATGCCCCTGGAAGAACTGCTCGTTGATCGTCACCGCCTTGATCGCGGTGATCGACCGGTCGAGGATCAGATCCTCGACCCGGTCGACCAGCAGCATCGGATAACGATGCGGCAGCGCGGCCATGACCCGCCCGATATCGAGCGGGCCCAAGGCGCCACGGCCTTCGGTTTCACCGTCTGCCATGCGACGCTCAGCGACCCTGCGGTGCCTTGGTGCCCGCTGCCGGTGCAGCCGGTGTCGCACCGCCAGCACGCTGACGCTGCATCGCCGAAATATAGGCAAGCTGCTGATACTGCTGGAGCAGCTGCTGGGTCTGCTGGCTCGGCTGCCAGCCGGCCGGCGGCGTGAACGGCACGGTCGGGTTGGCGCGGTCGAGTTCTGCCTTGATGTCGTCGGTCACGTCGACGGCGGGCGTGCTGAACTGGACGGTCCCTGCAGACAGCAACAGGCTGAGCTTCTTGGAAGCGACGACAGCCTGCATCGCGGCGGCGTACTTCTGCGAAATCTGCTCGATCGCATAGGCCTGCGCGAGCGTTGCCGGGCCACGCAGGCGTGCGACATCAGCCTGCCCGGTGCGCTGGGCAGTCTCGATCTGCGTGAGCGCAGGGTTCTTCGCGGCCTGCGCCTTCTGGACCTCGTCGTCGGACAACTGCTTGTCCTTGTTGAGATCGAGCGGAGCGTACAGCGTGTTGAGCTGCGCCTGAAGCGCCTGTGCGCGTGCGGTCGCCTGATCGAGCTGCGCCTTGTAGGTCGTCGCGATCGAGGTGTTCGCCGCGTCGAGCGCCTTCGCCGTCAGGATCACGGTCTCGGGATCCGCGATCGCGATACCGCCGACCTGTGCCTGTGCCGAACCAGCAACCGCAAGGCCGACGCAGCCGAGCAGAACTTGATAGGTGGTCTTCATCAGAATTGTGTCCCCACGTTGAAAGTTACGAGTTTGTTGTCGTCGCCTTTGCTCTTGAGCAGGGCGTAGGCAAGATCGATACGGAGCGGGCCGAAGGGCGAATTCCAGTTTACCCCTGCGCCGACCGACACGCGCGGACGCGCCGAATCCCCGACGAACCGTTCGAGGAACGGTGCCGATACCTGCGTTGTCAGCGGCGTATTGACCGAACTGCCAGTACAGGCGCCGCCGATCGTCGCCGAATAGCCGACCGCGCAGGTCGTGTTGGCCGACGGATTGGTGCCGTCGGTGGCGGGCACGGTATAATAGGGGTTGCCGTTGGTCGCGAGCACTGCCTGATTAAGCGGCAACACGATCGTCCGCTTCGTGACCGGATCGACCGTCGTCTGGAAGGTCGCCGTCGGCAACGGACGCGTGATCCCGAACAGCGCGCCCGCCTGGACGTAGATCGACGGCCGTAAACCGAGCTCACGCGCACCAGCACCGAGCGGGATCTCGAGCTCGAGCTTGCCAAGGTAATAAGCGTTACCGCCGAGCGCATCGTCGACGATGTTGTTGCGCCCGGTCACCAGCGTCTGGTTGCCCGCGGCATCGGTCTGATACGGAATACGCTGGACCCGCGGGCCGACGCCGCGAATGTCGAAGCCACGGAAGTCAGGCTCGCCAAGGTAGAAGCGGTCTGTGATGCGGACCTTGTCGATCCCCGGGCCGCGGCTCTTTTCGAGCGACTTGATATAGCCGCCCTCGACGTTGAGCGAGGCGATGAACCCGCTGCCGACGTTGACGAACTTCGAGCCTTCGACCTTGGTGCGAATATACTTCACGTCGCCCCCCAGCCCGGCGAAGTCCTGGCTGAAGATGAAGCGCTGCCCCGCGGTCGGACGCAGACGGCTATTGAGGCTGTCGTACAAGAGCGAATAGCCGACCGACGACGTCCAGCGATCGCCGATCGAATCGCACAGATAGCGCCCGGCACGAAGCGGATCACACACGCCGTTGGTAAAGTAGGTCGCCTCGTCGAGCCCGACCTGATCGTACGACAGGCCATAACGCCCGGCGAGCTGCCAATATTCGGTGAGCGGGATACCGGCGCGAAGCTGGAAACCAGTCGAGACCTGCGTGTAGGTGGTGTTGCGCTCGTTCCCGGTCGTGAAGTTGAACGCGTTGTAATCGCGCCGGAAAATGTCGCCACCGATCGCGATGTTCTTGTCGAACAGATAGGGTTCGGTGAACCCCAGCTCGACCGACTTCGAATAGGTCGAGTAGTTGACGCTGGCGCGAAGCTCCTGCCCCTTGCCGCGGAAGTTGCGCTGGCGGATCGACGCCTGGATGATGAACCGCTCGAGGCTCGAGAAACCGGCCGACAGCGACAGCTCGCCGGTCGACTTCTCCTCGACATTCGCGGTCAGCACGACACGGTCGGGCGAGGAGCCCTGCGTCTGCTTGATCTCGAACTTGTCCTGGAAGAAGCCCAGCGAGTTGATGCGATCCTGCGAACGCTTGACCTGGAAGCTGCTGAACGCATCGCCTTCCGCAAGACGGATCTCGCGGCGGATGATCTTGTCCTGCGTCTGCGTGTTGCCGTTGATGTCGATCCGCTCGACGTAGGAACGCTTGGCTTCGGCGATGTGGAAATTGATCCCCATCGTCAGCGTTTCCTTGTCACGCTGGAAGTCCGGGTTCACCTCGGTGAAGGCATAGCCGAACGCGCCTGCTGCCTCGCTCAGCGAATCGACCGCAGTCTCGACCTTCTTCGCGTTATACCAGTCGCCCTTGTTGATCCCGAGGCTGGCGGCGAGCTTCTTGTTGTCGAAATCGCGAATGTCGCTGTCGACGGTCACGTCGCCGAACTTGTAGCGCTTCCCTTCCTCCACCACGTACGTGATGATGAAGTCCTTCTTGTCGGGCGTCAGCTCGGCAACCGCGGACGTCACCTTGAAGTCGGCATAGCCCTCGGTCAGATAGAATTGCCGCAGCTTCTGCTGGTCGTAGGCGAGACGATCCTGGTCGTAGCTCGTGTTCGAACTCAGCAACGTGATCAGGCGCGCCTGCTTGGTCGCCATCTGCTCGCGCAGCTTGTTGTCCGAAAATTCCTGATTGCCGAGGATGTTGATCTGGCGAACCTTGGACTTCGGCCCTTCGCTCACCTCGAAGATCACGTCGACGCGGTTCTGGTCGAGGTTGACCATCTTGGGTTCGACCACCGCGGCGAACCGGCCCTGGCGGCGATACAGTTCGATGATCCGAGCGACGTCCTGGCGGACCGCGGTACGGGTGAAGATCTGGCGGGGGGCGAGCTTCACCTCCTTCTTGATCTTGTCTTCCTTGAGCCGCTTGTTGCCCTCGAAAATAATCCGGTTGATCACCGGGTTTTCACGGATCCGCAACACGATGTCGCCCGTTTCGGCACCAGCGATCGAGACGTCGGCGAACAGGTCGCTGGCGTAAAGGTCTTTGATCGCCTGATCGAGCGATTCGTTGGTAAAGGCCTGCCCGGTGCGCAGCTTGGTGTAGGACAGCACGGTCTCCGGCTCGAGCCGTTGCGATCCTTCGACACGGATCGACTTGATCGTTCGCGTCACGGCGGGGGCGATGGCAGCGGCCGGTGCCGGTGTCGGAGCGGCGGCTGCAGCCGGGGCCGCGCGACGGCCGGCAGGCGACGTGGTCTGGGCATCGGCGGGCAGGCACGAGAACATCGTGCTTGCCAGCAACACGGCGGTGGCCCGTGCCCTGAACGGAGAAACCTTGATCGCTGTCACATCCCACCCCAAATCGGAGAAAATACCCGCGTGGCCAAATACGCTGGCCCGCCCTGCCTTACCTGCGTCAACCGATCAACCCGCCGAGGGTCTTCCAAAGGCCGAATGCGCCGAGGTCGTTGAACGTTACCATGACCATCAATGCCAGAATCGCTGCCAATCCGCCGCGAAACGCCCATTCCTGAACCGACGGCGTCACCGGTCGCCGTTGAACAGCCTCGATCGCGTAGAAGAAAAGATGCCCGCCATCCAGCATCGGGATTGGCAAAAGATTGATGAATCCCAGATTAATCGACACCCCGGCGATAAAGAAGATCAGCACCGGCCAGCCGAGCGAAAGCTGCTCCCCCGACACCTTGGCGATCCGCAACGGCCCGCCAAGCTCGTCGACCGAACGACGCCCCGAGATGATCTGCCCCAGCCCCTCGACCGTGGTCCGCAGGATTTCGCCGGTCATGCCGATTCCGACCAGCGGCGCTTCGAGCAGACCGACCGGATGCGCGACGGGGGCCGTCGGCCCGATCCCGAGCAGACCCTTCTTGAATTCATTGCCGAACCGGTCACGCTCGGTCGCCACGCCAAGGACGGTCTGCCGGCTCTGCGGTACGCCGTTGTGAACGTAGTCGACCCGCACCGGCTCGCCCGGGCGAAGGACCGCATATTGGAAGACGTCCTTGAACGTCGCGATCGTTCGACCGTTGAGTGCGGTGATGCGGTCGCCAGTCTGCAACCCGGCCTTGGCTGCCGCACTGCCCGGGCTGACGATTCCAACCACCGATGGCGTCCGGTCGACGCCATAGGTCATTGCGAAGCCAGCAAGGATAAGAACCGCGATGATGAAATTGGTGACCGGTCCTGCTGCGACGACGATCGCGCGTTGCCAGACAGGACGCGCCTGCAAGGTCCGCGCACGTTCTGCGGCGGGAAGCTCGAGCCAGGCGGGATCTGGAACGCTCGCAGCGTTCATGTCACCCGCGAATTTGACGTAGCCGCCGAGCGGCAGGGCGCTGAATTTCCAACGCGTCCCGAGCCTGTCGGTCCAGCCGAACAGTTCCTTTCCGAAGCCGATCGAAAAAGCATCGATCTTTACGCCGAACACCCGCCCGGCAAGGTAGTGTCCCATCTCGTGGAGGAAGACGAGCGGGCCGATCACCAGCGCGAACGCGAGGATGGTCAGCAGGAATCCGGGCGATTGGCTCAAACGACGCTATCCTTCATCAACGCCCCGTTGCGTAGCCCCACCTGCCGCTGCGCCACACGGCGCGCTTCGGCATCGACCGCGAGAACGTCGCCCAACGTTCCCGGTGCGGCCGGATGATAGACAGACAGCGTATCGTCCACGATTGCGGCAATTTCGAGGAAGCCGATTTCGCGATTGAGGAAAGCCGCAACGGCGATTTCATTTGCCGCGTTGAGGATTGCAGGCCGCGCGCCCCCGGCGTCGAGCGCCTCCCGCGTCAGGCGCAGCGCGGGGAAGCGTTCCGGATCTGGCGCAGCGAAATCAAGCTGTCCGATCGCCACGAGATCGAGCGGAGCCATCGGCGTCGCCATCCGGTCCGGCCACGCAAGGCAATGTGCGATCGGGGTGCGCATGTCGGGCGGCCCCATCTGCGCGAGTACCGATCCGTCGACATAGTCGACCAGCGAATGGATTACCGACTGCGGATGGATGACGATCTCGATCGAATCATGCGGCACCGGAAACAACCGTGCCGCCTCGATCAGTTCGAGGCCCTTGTTGAACAACGTTGCCGAATCGACCGAGATTTTCGCGCCCATCGACCAGTTCGGATGCGCGACCGCTTGCTCCGGGGTGACACCGCGCATCGCCTCGGTCGACCAGGTCCGGAATGGACCGCCGCTGCACGTCAGGATGATCCGGCGCACGCGCTCGGGTCGCGCGGCGTCGAAACACTGGAAGATCGCGTTATGTTCGGAATCGGCGGGCAGCAGCGTCGCGCCATGCTTTGCCGCCGCCGCGAGCACGACATCGCCCGCCGAGACGAGTGGTTCCTTGTTGGCGAGGATCACGGTCTTGCCGCCAGTGATCGCCGCCATGACCGGCTCGAGACCGATACAGCCGACAATCGCGCCCATCGTGATATCCGCGCCCATCGTCGCCGCCTCGATGACAGCCGCGCGCCCGCCGGCGCAGACCGTGTCGGTCCCCGCCAGCGCCTGCCGGAGATCGGGCAGGCATTTCTCATCCGCGACGACAGCGAGCTTCGCGCGGGTCCGGATCGCGGCCGCGGCAAGGCGCGCGACGTCGCAATTGGCCGTCAAAGCGAGCACTTTGAACCGGTCGGGCTCGCGCTCCACCAGGTCGAGCGTCGAGGTGCCGATCGACCCCGTCGCGCCCAAGATCGTGATCGTCTTCACCACCAATAAACTTTCGGTAACAGGATGAGAAACGCGGCAATCGGCGCGACCGGGACGAGCCCGTCGAGCCGGTCGAGGACGCCGCCATGCCCGGGCAGCAAGGTGCCGCTGTCCTTGACCCCGGCACGTCGCTTGAGCCAGCTTTCGTACAAATCGCCGCCCTGCGCCAGTACCGCCAGAAACGGGGTCGCCAGTGCGAGGCGCGTCGGCAGGCCATACTGCCAGTGCAGGAACGCGCCGAACAGTCCCGCCGCGAGAACACCACCGCCAAGCCCAGCCCAGGTCTTGTTCGGGCTGATCGCCGGGGCAAGCTTCGGGCCGCCGATGAAACGCCCGGCGGCATAGGCCCCGATGTCGCACGCCCACACCAGCGCGAGCGTCCAGATCGTCAGCACGATCCCGTCGGCCTGCCCGCGGATCAGCAGCAGCGCGAGTATGGGTAATCCGACGTACACGATTCCGGTCGCAAGCCCTTGGCGACGCGTGACAATCACGATGAAGAACGCAGCACCGGCGATCAGTCCCAGCGCGAAGAACCCCGGCCCTGCCCCGAGATGCGGCGCCATGATCGCAAGCGGCACCGACACCGCGTATTGCGCGAGCCGCTTGGTGGAGAGCGGCGCTGCGTGGAGATCCGCCCATTCCGCCATCATGAAAAGGCCGAGCACGACGCACAGCAGCCAGAAGGCGATGTCGCCCAGCAGCACGCTCGTCAGCGCCACCCCGATCAACGCTGCGCCGACCACCGATCGCAGTGCGAGGTTGGACGACATTCGTTGCGAAAAACCGGGCTTCACAGGCCCCCGAACCGCCGCTGTCGCTGCCCGAACGCAGCGATCGCGCGCGCGAGCGTATCCCCGTCAAATTCGGGCCACAGCGTGTCGACGAACAGCAACTCGGCATAAGCCGCTTGCCATAAAAGGAAATTGGAGAGGCGGACTTCGCCCGAGGTGCGGATCAGCAGATCGAGCGGCGGCAGGTCGCGCGTTTCGAGCTCCTGCTCGAACATTGCCTCGTCGATCGTCGCCGGATCGAGCAGCCCGTCGCGGGCGCGTTCGGCCAGCCGCCGCGCGACCGAGGCGATCTCGGCTTGCGCGCCGTAATTGAGCGCGATCACGAGGATCGGGCCGGTATTTGCGGCGGTACGACCGACGGCATCGTCGATTAACTGGACCAGATCGGCGCTGAAACGACGATAATCGCCGATAATCCGCAGCCGAACGTTCTCGCGGATGAGTTCCTCCAGGTCGCTGCGGATGAACAGCCGCAGTAACCCCATCAAATCGCTGACTTCGTCTTCCGGACGCCGCCAGTTCTCGCTCGAGAAGGCGTAGAGCGTAAGGGCCTCAATTCCCATCGTTCGCGCCGCGCGGGCGACGCGGCGGACGGCTTCGACTCCCTGGCGATGTCCGGCAAGTCGCGGCAAATGCCGCTTTTTTGCCCACCGACCGTTGCCATCCATGATGATCGCAACATGACGCGGAAGAACGCCGACCCCGGAGTCAGACGCCCCCGGGTCCATCGTCGTCGACCGATCAGCTGCCGGGGCGGCGAAGGGCCTCACTTCCCCAGGATTTCCTTTTCCTTGGCGGTCGCAGCGGCGTCGATCTCACCGATCGTCTTGTCGGTCAGCTTCTGGACCTCGGTCTCGAGCTTCTTGCGCTCGTCCTCGCTGTATACACCCTTTTTTTCGTCGGTTTTGAGGCTATCCATGCCGTCCCGACGCACGTTTCGCGCCGCAATGCGCGCGTCTTCTGCGTATTTACCCGCAAGTTTCGCCAGTTCCTTACGGCGCTCCTCGGTCAGGTCGGGGATCGGCAACCGCAATGTGGTGCCGTCGACGATCGGGTTCAATCCCAGCCCGGCGGAACGAATCGCCTTGTCGCACGGACCGACGTTCATCTTGTCCCACACCTGGACCGAGATCATCCGCGGCTCGGGGACCGAGACGGTCGCGACCTGGTTGAGCGGCATCTGCGCGCCATACACTTCGACCGTCACCGGATCGAGCAGCGAGGTCGACGCGCGACCGGTCCGCAGACCGCTGAGGTCACCCTTCAACGATTCGATGCTGCCTGCCATGCGGCGCTCGAGATCGGCCTTGTCATAGGCTGCCATGGTTATGCTCCTGTCTCTGCCTGGACGATCGTCGACACGCCTTCACCGCGCAGCACCGCGGCAAGATTGCCCGGCTCGCGGATGTTGAAGACGACGATCGGGATATTGTTGTCACGACACAAGGCGATGGCACTTGCGTCCATCACCTTGAGATCATTTGCCAGCACGGTGCCGTAGCTGATCGTTTCATAGCGTTTGGCGGTCGGCACCAGCTTCGGGTCGGCATCGTAGACGCCGTCGACCGAAGTGCCCTTGAACAGCGCATCGCACTTCATCTCGGCGGCGCGGAGCGCGGCACCGCTGTCGGTGGTGAAATACGGGCTGCCGACGCCCGCTGCGAAGATCACGACGCGGCCCTTTTCGAGATGGCGCTCGGCGCGACGGCGGATGAACGGCTCGCACACGCTTGCCATCGGGATCGCGGACTGGACGCGGGTGTCGACGCCGATCTGCTCGAGCGCGTTCTGCACCGCGAGCGCGTTCATCACGGTCGCGAGCATACCCATGTAATCGGCGGTCGCACGCTCGAAGCCTTTGGCGGCAGCGGCAAGCCCGCGGAAGATGTTGCCTCCGCCCACGACGACGCAAACCTCGAAGCCCTTGGAACGCGCATCCGCGATTTCACCCGCGACGCGTGCCGTCACCGACGGATCGATCGCGAGGCCCTCGGGCCCCATCAGGACCTCGCCCGACAGTTTCAGCAGGATACGTTTGAAATTAGGGTTTGGCACGACAATCCGAACGGCAAGAAGACGGGGCGCGCGGACCTTATCGGGGGCGCGAAGCGATTGGAAGCGCGGAAACTGTGCGAGGCGGGCAATGGCCCTGCCTTGTGCGCAAATCGGTCGCGCGCAAGCGGCGCGCTATCGCAATTTACGTTAAAGTACGGTGGAGGTGTGCCGCGCCCGAAGGCGCGGCACACCCCTACGCAAGAGGGTTAGGCGGTCGGCTGGGGAACGCCCGAGGCCGCAGCGACTTCCGCTGCGAAATCAGTTGCTTCCTTCTCGATGCCTTCGCCGAGCTGGAAGCGGACATAGTCCTTGAGCGCGATCGACTTGCCTGCTGCCTTGGCGGCATTGGCAACGACGTCCGAGATCTTGGTCTTGCCGTCCATCACCAGCAGCTGGCTGACGAGCGCGTTTTCCTTGCGGTACTTGGCGATCGCACCGTCGACCATCTTGGCGACGATGTCGGCAGGCTTGCCGCTCTCGGCTGCCTTCTCGGTCGCGATCGCACGCTCGCGCGCGACGATCTCGGGGTCGAGGCCGTCCTCGTTGAGCGCGAGCGGGAAAGCGGCCGCGATGTGCATCGCGATCTGCTTGCCAAGCGGCTCGAGCACGTCGGCACCGGCATCGCTCTCGAGCGCGACGAGCACGCCGATCTTGCCGAGGCCCTGCGCTGCCTGGTTGTGGATGTACGGGATCACCGCACCCTGCGTAACTTCGAGGCGCTTGGCGCGACGCAGGTTCTGGTTTTCGCCGATCGTCGCGATGTTGTTGGTGAGCGTCTCCTCGACGGTCTTCTCGCCGAGCGATGCTGCCTTGATGACGTTGATGTCGTCACCGAGACGAAGCGCGACCGCGGTCACGTCACGAACGAAGGTCTGGAACTGCTCGTTCTTGGCAACGAAATCGGTCTCGGAATTGACTTCGACCGCTGCACCCATGGTGCCGTCGACTTCGACGCCGATCAGGCCCTCGGCCGCGGTGCGGCTGGACTTCTTGGCGGCAGCCGCGAGGCCCTTGGCGCGCAGCCAGTCCATCGCGGCGGTCATGTCGCCCGCAGCTTCGGTCAGCGCCTTCTTGCAATCCATCATGCCCGCGCCGCTCTTCTCGCGCAGGTCCTTCACCGCAGCGGCAGTAATGTCGGCCATGTCACTTATCCTCTTGTGTGTCAGATGCGGTTTCGGACGGGGCAGAGCGATGCCCTACCCCGTCCCTATGTCAGTTCTGCGACGCTTATGCGTCGATCTGGCGCTCGGCCTCTGCGACCATTTCGGCCTGCAGCGCAACGTCGCTGGCTGCGGTCGGCTCGGTGCCGGCTTCAGCCGGTGCGGTCTCGAGCAGCGCTTCCTCGGCGGGCGGCGCTTCCATCGAACCGATGTCCTGGCGGCGCGCAAGCTGCTCGTTGCCACCACGGGTCGCGGCGATCGCGATCGCTTCGCAATACAGGCGGATCGCCCGGCTTGCGTCGTCGTTTGCGGGGACCGGGAACGCGATGCCGTCCGGCGAGACGTTCGAATCGAGGATCGCGACAACCGGAATACCCAGCGTGTTCGCTTCCTTGATCGCCAGCTCTTCCTTGTTCGCGTCGATCACGAACATCACGTCGG
>CAZNQA010000040.1:0-29968 GCA_964575105.1 uncultured Stakelama sp. | reverse complement strand
GGGTGCCGGCTGGGCGTGACCTATCCCGAAATCTACGAGATGCAGGCGCGCGCGATCTTCGAGGCGGCGGTCGATGTGGCGCAACGTTCTGGCGCGGCACCGATCCCCGAGGTGATGATCCCGCTGGTCGGTACGCGGCGCGAACTCGAACTGATGAAGACGGTCGTCGATAAGGCAGCGCAGATCGTGTTCGAGCAGACCGGCACGACGCTAGACTATCACGTCGGAACGATGATCGAGCTTCCGCGCGCGTGCCTGATGGCGGACGAGATCGCCGAGGTCGGCGCGTTCTTCTCGTTCGGAACCAACGACTTGACCCAGACTACCTTGGGCGTCAGCCGTGACGATGCGGCGCGCTTCCTCGGCACCTATGTCGAGCGCGGGATCTATGCGCGCGACCCGTTCGTCAGCCTCGACGTCGAGGGTGTCGGGCAATTGATCGCGATGGCGGCTGAGCGCGGGCGCAAGACGCGGCCCGACATCAAGCTCGGCATCTGCGGCGAGCATGGCGGCGATCCGGCGAGCATCGCCTTCTGCGAAGAGGTCGGGCTCGATTACGTCTCGGCTTCGCCCTATCGCGTGCCGATTGCGCGGCTGGCGGCGGCGCAGGCGGCGTTGGCAAAGCACGACTGAAGACGGGGGAGGGGGCAAGGTCCGCCCTCTCCGTCACCCCTGTGCGGACGAGGCCCCGTCCTGGCCTGCTGTCGTCATACCGGCGGTCGGAGAGGACAAAGTCCCGCTTTTACGGGAATGCCGGAAGGCCGTTCCGGTCGAGCCCGTCAGATCATGGTCCGGGGCGGCAAGGGCTCGGATCCGCGCAACGAGGCGATCGTCCGATCCGCATCGGCGAGGTCGTTGCGCAAAAATTCCGTCTCGCGGGTCAACTCCACGTTGCGTGTGTTTGCCTCGCGCAACCGATTCTCCGCGTCATCATGGGATCGGGCATGGAGCGCCGCCTGGTCCCGCAATTCGCGTTTGTACTTCCGCGTCCCCGGCGCGCTGGCGTAACCGATCAGCCACCCCGCTACCAATACGACGAAAAGCAATACGAACTGTTCGGTCGTGGTGAACGGCATGTCGGATCCCCTGTCGCGCTACGGTGCGCACGGTTCTGACCGCTCGACCTTCGCGCCGCAAGTGCCTCTATTTGAACGCATCCGCGATCGAGCAGGCAGCCGGGCCAAGAATGACGATGAACAGCGTCGGCAGGATGAACAGGATCAGCGGGATCGTCATGATCGCGGGCAGCCGCGCGGCTTTCTCCTCCGCACGCATCATGCGTTCGTTGCGGAATTCGGCCGACAGGACCCGCAGCGCCGAGGCGAGCGGGGTACCGTATTTCTCGGTCTGCACCATCGTCGTGACCACGCCCTTGACCGCGTCGAGCTTGACCCGCGAGGCGAGGTTCTCGAACGCTTGGCGCCGTTCTGCGAGGAATCCCAGTTCGATAGCGGTCAGCGTGAATTCGTCGCCGAGTTCGGGATATGCCTTGCCCAGTTCGCGTGCGACGCGGTTGAAGGCGGCGTCGACGGTCAGGCCGGCTTCGGCGCAGATCACCAGCAGATCGAGCGCATCGGGCAAGCCCTTCTGGATCGCCTTGGAACGTTTGGAAATCTTGTTGTCGAGATAGAGGTCGGGCGCCTTGTACGACACGACGAAGTTGATCGCGACGATCGCGTACATCTTCCACGGCGTCCAGCCCTCGAACATGCCGCTGCCGTAGACGAGGTACAGCACCAGCACGCCCCAGGTCAGCGGCAGCACCAACCGACCGAAAATGACCGCGACGGCATATTCCTTCGATCGGATACCGGCCTGCATCAGCTTGATCTGCGCGGCTTTTACCTGGCTGTCCTGCAGCACCTTGAGGTTCGACAGGAAGCTCTTGATGCGGTCGGTCGTCTCGTTTTTCGTGACCAGCTTCGCGCGGCGCTTGGTGGAGGCGGTGATGCCCGCCTTCAGCTGCTCGCGGCGGTCGTTAAGTGCCTTTACGCGCTTGGTCATTGGGTCGCGGACGGTAGTGGCGGCGTAAATCGCCAGCAATACCATGAAGGCGGCGACGCCTGCGAGCAGCGTCGCGACGGTGTAGACGTCGATTCCCAGGACCATTGGGCCGGCGGATGATGCTGGATTCATTATCAAATCTCGAAACTGACCATGCGGCTCATGATGAAGGCGCCCATGCCCATCCACAGCATGCCGACCCCGCCGGTCACCATCAGTCGCTGATCGATGAAAAAGTTAGCCATATACGGGGGGTTGATCATCCAGATCAGCGTGAAGACGATGAACGGGAGCGAGCCGACGATATAGGCGGATGCCTTCGATTCCGACGACATTGCCTTGATCTTGAGCTTCATTTGCCCCCGCATGCGCAGGACTGTTGCAAGATTGGCGAGGGTTTCCGCCAGATTGCCGCCGGTTTCGCGCTGGATTGCGATGGTTATGCAGAAGAATTGGAACTCGGGCGTGCCGAGCCGGTCGGCAGTGTCCTGCAACGCGGCGTCCATCGTGCGACCGATCTTCATCTTGTCAGTGATCGCCTTGAATTCAACCCCGACCGGACCATCGACTTCGTTCGCGACGACCGAAATCGTCTCGGTGATCGGCAGGCCCGAGCGCAGGCCGCGGACGAGCAATTCGATCGCATCGGGAAATTTGGAGGTGAACTTGTTGATGCGCCGTTTGATCGTGAAGCCGACGACCATGTGCGGCACGCCCGCGCCGATCACCACGCCGAGCAGCAGCGCGAGCAGGAGCGGCAGCCCGAGGATCGCGAACAGCAGGGTGACTCCGACCACCGCGCCCAGCGTCGCCATGCCATATTGGCCGACGGTCCAGGTCTTGCCGGTCATCGCAAGCCGCTTCTTGAGCAGCGCAGGGTTCGGCAGGAAGCGCGCTGCGGCGACGTCCATCCGGTTGCTGCGCGCCTGCGAGATCCGCCGCAACTGCGCATCCGCAAGCACGTTGGCGGATCCGCTGTGGCGCGCGCGCACCGCGCCGAGACGGCGCGAACCGGCGCGTTCCGCATTCGGCCCGGAAAAGGCGAACGCCATCAGCACCAGCACGAGGATCGCGCCCACACCGAGCGAAAGGACCGGCATCAGTTGCATGACGCTATCAAGCCCTCCGCTGCGTTACGATGGCGTTACCGGCGCCGGGGTCGCGGTTCATTTCTTCTTCGCCGTCTTGGAGAGGATCGCCTTCAGGTCGAACTTGCCGATCAGCGAAGTCCCCTTGGCGGCGGGCTTTCCAGTCCCGGCGCTGTCGATCGCTTCGGCGGAATCGCCGACCGCCATCAGCTTGGTCGCGAGATCGGCGAGCGGCTGGACGGTCTTGGAATTCTTCCCCGCCTCGGCCATCGGCTTGCCGAGCTTGGCCGCCTGCGCCGCGAGCTTCTGGTCGAACGGGATCGCGAAATCGACCTTGCGCTCGATCGATCCCTCGAAGTCCTTGCGGCTGATCTCGAGCTGCGCAGCGATTTGCAGCTTGTTCGCGACCACCACGACCTGAGTCTGCGGCGCGTTCGACTTGAGCCACGACAGCAACCGGATCGTATCGCGTGCTGCCGCGAGCGTCAGTTCGGTGACGATGACCGCGACCTGGATGTCGGTCATCAGATGCGGATGCTGGACCAGCATCCCGCGCGGCAGATCGACGATCGTGCATTCAAACGCGGCGCGCATCTCCTCCTGCAACTGGTAGAAGGCGGTGCCGTCGGTCATTACCGGCACGCTGATCGGCGCTTCGGCGGACAGCACCGAGAGGCGCTCGCTCGCCTTGACCATCGCGCGTTCGATGAACAGCCCGTCGATCCGGCTCGGATTGTCGATCGCGTCGGTCAGGCCGCGCCCCGGTTCGAGATCGAGCGCCAGCGCGCCCGTGCCGAAATGGACGTCGAGATCGAGCAGCGCGGTGGTGCGCGCGCCTTTCTCGCTCATCATCCACGCGACCGACGTCGCGACGGTCGACGCGCCGACCCCGCCGCGCGCACCGATGAAGCAGGTCGAGATATGCGGGCGTTCGGTCGATGCCTCGACCGTCTTGGGGGCGTTGAGCATCACCTGCGCGTGGGTGAAGGCATCGCGCAGCATGTCGGGGCTGAGCGGCTTGAGCAGATAATCCTGGATCCCGCTGACGACGAGATCGCGGTAGAGCCGGACGTCGTTGACCTGGCCGGTCGCGATCACGACCGTGCCGGGCTCGCACACTTCGGCGAGCGCGTTGATGTCGTTGAGCGGATCGCCGCTTTCGGACAGGTCGACGAACAGGATCTGCGGCGAGGCCGCCACCGACAGCGACTGGACCGCATTGCGCAAGCCGCCCTTGTTCACCTTTTCGGGTGCCCAGCCCATTTCGACCGCGACCGGGCGAAGCGTCTCGGCGGTGGCTTCGTCGCAGACATAGGCGGCGAACGGATCGCGTGCGCCTACGCGACCTGGGGTGAAGGGTGCGTTCATTTGCTGCCTGCTCCGGTGCTTTCCGACTTGATGGTCGTGCCACCGCCACCGGTCGGCGCGGCCTTGCGATACAGGTCGATCGCGCGGCCGGCGGTCGCTTGGTCGGTAATCGCGTGGCCGGCCTGGCCGCGGACCAGATCGGCCGGGCTGGCAACCATCGCGGCGATGTTCGAGTTGATCGCACAGCCCTGGTTCGACGAGGTGTTGCTCTCGAACTCGGGGGACCGCACGCGGCTGAAATCGGGGCAGCCGGGGACGGTCGCGGTCATCCGGCTGATGACGATGCGCGCCGTGCCGGGCTGGACGGGCGACGGCGTGAGGGGCGCGTCATCCGACACCATCAGGCCGTAGCGCCCGGTTTCCGCGCCAACCGCGTCCTTGACGGCGTCGCCATAACCCCCGGGGCCATAAGAGCCGGGATACTCGATCGCGATCGTATCGCCATAGCCAAGCCGCAGCGACGCCATCCACCCCGCAAGCCGCTGACGTTCGCCGGGGGCGAGACCGTCGGGCGTCGTCGCGACGTCGAGGGCATAGGTCGAGCGGGACACGACCGGCTGGTGGATCGATTCGAGCCCGCGGTTCTTCGTTCCCGCGCATCCCGCGACCAGAAGGGCGGGGAGCAGTGCCGGAAGCAGGGCGGCTGCGATCGCGCGTGAACGCTTGTCGATGATCATGACCTCGGGAGCCCTTAGTTGAGGTTGAAGCCGGGGGCGGCGGCAGCGCCGCGCCTGGCGGGGGCGCGCGTTGGCGCGGCGGGCAGCGCGGGGACCGTCGTCGCCGGACGCGGGTCCGCGGGGAAGGCGGGCGCCGGGACCGAGCCCGCGGTACCGGGACCCGTATAGGTCGGCGTGGCGGGTGCCATTCGCGGCTTCGGACGATCTCCGCCCGTAGTCCCGCCGCCAAGCTGGCCGAACAGGACACGATCGAGGTCGGTCGGTGCCTTGATGCCATCGGTCGGCAGGACGATGTCGTTCGCGTTGACCGGCTTGACCAGATACGGCGTGATCACGATCACTAACTCGGTCTCGTTGCGCTGGAACGCGTTCGAGCGGAACAGCGCGCCGATGATCGGGACGTCGGCGGCGCCGGGTGCCTTGGTGAACGTGTTGTTATGCGTGTTCTGGAGCAGGCCCGCGATCATCATGCTCTGGCCGGACCCGAGCTCAACGGTCGTTTCCGCGCGGCGGGTGGTCAGTGCGGGGATCGTCGTTCCCGAAATCGTCACCGCGCCATCGGACGTAAGTTGCGATACCTCGGGACGGACGCGCAGCGAGATGCGGCCATCCGCCAGCACGGTCGGCGTATAGGCGAGGCTGACGCCATATTGCTTGTACTCGACCGAGACCGCGCCGAGCCCCTGGCTCAGCGGGATGGGAATTTCGCCGCCCGCGAGGAACGAGCCGGTTTCGCCCGAGATCGCGGTGATATTGGGGTTGGCGAGGGTCGAGACCTGGCCGTCGGTCTCCCCGAGATCGAGCGACGTCAGCAAATCCATGCCGAGCAGCCGGCCGGCGAGCCCGAAGGTCGTTCCCGCACCCGTCGCGCCCGGGAACTTGAAGAGCGAGTTGCCGGGCCGTGCGCCGTTCTCGTCGACGGCGGCGTTCGGCAGACCGGGGACGCCCGGGACGGTGGTGATCGACCCCTGCCGCCCCTGGCTGACCCCGAACAGCACGTTGCCACCGCCACGGTTGGTCAGGTTGACGCCGAGGTTCTTGACGAAGCTCCGGCTCACCTCGGCGATGCGGACCTGCAGGTTTACCTGCAGCGGAGTCGCGGTACCGAGACGGGAGAGGACCTTGGTCGCATCCCCGACATAGGCCTGCACCAGACGGGTCGCCTCCGCGCCGTCCTCGGGGCCGGCGACGGTGCCGGTCAGCAGCACGAGGCCGTTCATCGGCGTCGCGACGATCTTCGCCTCTGGCATCGCGATGGCGAGCATCTGCTGGATCGAGTCGAAGTTGTTGCCGACGCGGACCGTCGCCGAATAGACCACCGCGCCGGTCTTGCTCGTCGCCGAGATCGTGGTCTCGCCCGAACCCTTGCCAAAAATGTAGAGCTGGGTCGGCGAGCGGACCTGGACGTCGGCGATCTTGTCGTCGGCGACGAACACGTCGCTCATCGGCCGGACAAGCGTGACGAGCCGTCCGCGCCCGGTATTGAGCTGGAACACCGGTGCCGGGGCCGCCGCGCCGGTCTGGGCAGGCGCGATGGCGGGCAGGGTGCCCAGGCTGGCCGCGACCAGCGCGGCGGCGAGCGTCCAGCCGCCCGAGATCGAAACGCTACGCATTACTTCTTCCCCTCGACGGCAACCGCCGTCACCGAATTGCCCCTCGCGATCCGGACCATCGGTCCGGTGCTGGCCGCGCCCGGGAAGGCCGCCGCCGATGCGACCGGCGCTGAACCGCCGCCGCCGCCGCCGCCACCCATACCACCCGATGGATCTGCCGCCTTGCCGGGCACCGTGCGGCGCTGGAACCGCGACACATCCGCGCCGGTCGCGAGCGAGCTGCTCCCCGCGGAGGGCGCGCTGGCGATACGGGTCAGCATCGCCTTCTCCGCCTTGGGATCATCAGGCATCGCGACGTCGCCGCTTGCGATCGCCTGTTCGAGCTCGGTGCTGTTGTCCGCGATCGAGCGCAGCGAGAGCGACAGCGAGCCGAGCGTCTGCGCGACCGCGATCTGTTCGGCGATCCTTGGCGTCGCCTCGATCGTCACGTTGGAAAAGGTGCGGACGACGGTCTTGCCGTCATCGCCCACCGCATTGTCGGTCCGCTGGTCGGTCGCGAGGACGCGCAGGTTGCGCATGATCGTCTCGGCGGCCTTGAGCGGGGGACCGTCGCCGCCACCCGCGACGGTCTGCGTCAGGATCAGGTCGACCCGGTCGCCCGGGAAGACGAAGCCCGCGACGCTGGTGGTCGCTTCGACCGGCACGGTGACCGCGCGCATCCCCGGCCCGAGCGCCGCCGCCAGGAACCCGCGGTCGCCCGGCTTGACCAGCGCGCCCTGCGTCAGCGGCTGGCCCGCGGTGATCGCGTTGCGGACCACGGTGCCCGCCAGCGTCTTGGGGTCGAAGCCCGGCTTCTTGATGAAATAGACGTTCTGGACGAGTTCCTTCGGCCACGGCTGATAGCGCAGCGCGCTCGCGTCGAGGATCGTGCCGACCGGCAGCGCCTTGGTCGCGACGAGCACCTCGGGACCATCGGGCGCAGCCGCGACGACCGTCATCGCAGCGGATTGCGGTGCAGGGCTGCCGACGATCAGCGAGCGTGCCATAAACGCCGTGATCGCCGCCACGATCAGCGCTCCCACCAGCAGAAGGATCTTACGACTGTCCATTTCCGACCTCTCGAACACGGGCGGTTGGGCCCGCGTTAAGCATTCCACCCAAGGTGGTTAAAAAGCGGTTCACGTAGTACGAAAAGCGCAGCGATCGCGATCGCCACGCCGTACGGAACCTCGATCTGCGCGGTCCGCCGCCGCAGCGCGCGATCGACCAGCAGCAGCAGTGTCAGCACGCCGCCGAGCAGCGACATGACGGTCAGCATTGCGAGAAGCGGCTGGAGCGGGAGCCACAGCGCGAGGGCGCCGATCATCTTGACGTCGCCGCCCCCCATCCAGCCGAAGTGGAACGCGGCAATGAAGGTCGCGAAGACGAGCAGCGCGAGGCCGAACTGGACGACCATGTCGGGCCACGGCGAGAGGCCGTTGCCCCACCACCACAAGGGCGCGAGCAGCGCGATCGCTGCGTTCTTCCAATTGGCGATCTCGCGCGTGCGCACGTCCTGGACACCGGCGGAAACCAGCAGTGCGACCAGTGCGATCAGCACCATCGGCGTCAGTGAAAGCCCACCCATGCGGGAAAGTCCTAGACGACGTGCCTTTCGAAAACGTAACCATGACCGATGGTCTCCCCCCAATTGTACCGGCGCGCGATTCCCGCAGCGGCGCGGATCACGCGCTGGAAGGCGCCCGACGGATGGGAGCTTCGCCGGTTCGACTGGCCCGCCCCGCCAAAGGCCCGCGGTCGCCTGCTGTTCCAGGGTGGGCGTGGGGATGTTTTCGAGAAGTATCTGGAAACGTTCGCGCATTGGCACGCGCAGGGGTGGGCGGTGACGTCGTTCGACTGGCGCGGGCAGGGTGGCTCGGGGCGGTTGTCGGACAATGCGAACGTCGGGCACATCAAGGACTTCCAGCAGTACGTCGACGATTTCCGCGCGTTCTGGGCGGAGTGGGTGACGCAGGGGGCGGGGCCGCATGTCGCGGTCGGGCATTCGATGGGCGGGCATCTGCTGTTGCGCGCGCTGGTCGAGGGCGCGGCGACTCCGGATGCGGCGGTGCTGGTCGCGCCGATGCTCGGGCTGCACAGTCCGGTCGGGCAGCGAGTCGGCGAGCGGGTCGCGGGGCTGATGAGCCGGGTAGGCGATGCGGCGCGTCCGGCGTGGAAGGGCAACGAGCGGCCCGCGACGACCGAGACGCGGCAGGATCTGCTGACGCATGACCCCGCGCGGTACGAGGACGAGCTGTTCTGGCAGGCGACTCACCCGGAGCTGCTGCTCGGGCCGCCGAGCTGGCGCTGGCTTGCGCAGGCGTTCACCTCGACCCGCCGGTTGCGCGACGATCCGCGGCTGGCGACGCTGAGCGTCCCGTTGCTGTTCCTGCTGGCGGACGAGGACAAGCTCGTCTCGACCAAGGTCGCCGCGCGCGTCGCAACGAAACTGCCCGACAGCACGGTGGTGCGGTTCGGTCCCGAATCGGCGCATGAAATTCTGCGCGAGGCGGACGGCGTGCGGGCGCGGGCGATCGGCGAGATCGACGCGTTCTTCGCTGCGCACGCGGCGAAGTAGGCGATGCGCTACGATGTCGCGATCGTCGGGGCGGGGATGGCGGGGGCGAGCCTTGCGGCTGCAATCGCGCCGCATGCTTCGGTCGTGCTGCTCGAGGCGGAGGATCTGCCCGGGTTTCATGCGACCGGACGATCGGCGGCGTTCTGGTCGGAAACTTACGGCGGCCCCGGCGTCCAGCCGCTGACGACCGCTTCGGGGGCAGCCCTGCACGCCGGCGGGTTCCTGCAGGCGTTAGGGTCGCTGCATGTCGGGCGTGCGGCGGATGCTGGCGCGATCGAAGCGTTCCTTGGCGAGTTCGACGGGAGCGGCGTCGCGCTCGAGCGAGTCGATCCGCACGCGCTGGTGCCGGGGTTGCGGCCCGACTGGACGCTCGGCGTTCTCGAACGGAGCAGCACGTACATCGACGTCGCCGCGCTGCATGCGCACTATCTCAAGCTGGCCCGGCAAGCCGGCGCACGGCCGGTGCTGTCCGCGCCGCTTGGCGGCGTCACGCGGATTGGCGATGGCTGGTCGCTCGAGACGGCGAACGGGACGTTTGCGGCGACGGTGCTGGTCAACGCCGCCGGGGCATGGGCCGATACGGTGGCGCGGATGGCGGGGGTAAGCCCGATCGGGATCACTGCCTATCGCCGCACGATGGTCCAGCTCGCGACCGATCCGCCCGCGCCCGAAACGCTGCCGCATGTCGTCGGGATCGGCGGGGACTTTTATTTCAAGCCTGAGGCGGGCGGGAAGATCTGGCTGAGCCCGCACGACGAGACCGAAGCCGCCCCCGGCGATGCGCAGCCCGAGGAGATCGACGTCGCGACCGCGATCGACCGGTTCGAGCGGGTGGTCGACTGGCGCGTGACCAGGGTCGAGCGACGCTGGGCAGGGTTGCGCAGCTTCGCGCCCGACCGGTTGCCGGTCTATGGTTTCGCGCGGGATGCGCCGGGGTTCTTCTGGTGCGCGGGGCAGGGCGGGTTCGGCATCCAGACCGCGCCTGCCGCCGCGGCGCTCGCGGCGTCGCTGTTGCTGGGGCGGGCGCCCGATGCGAGCATCGCCGGGATCGATGCCTCGCGTTATGCGCCGCAGCGGTTTGCGATGCGCTGAAGTCGCGGAAATGACGCGGCAATGAGGCCGACGCGGTTCTACTTGTCACGCGGCGTCACCCGGACTAGCCTCCCCCCATACCGGTAGCCAAAGGCGCCGGAACCAGGGGGGGATCAATGCTAGCATCTGCATCGGCGCGCGCCGTTTTGGCGTCCGGTATTTCCATCATCAGCTTTGCCGCCTGCGCGGTTGCGACGCCCGCTCTGGCGCAGGTTGCGCCAGCGGCCGACGCGAAACAGGCCGAACCCGCTGCGGATGGCAACGATATCGTCGTGACCGCGAACAAGCGGTCGACGACGATCCAGAACGTGCCTTTCTCGATCAACGCGCAGACTTCGGAGGACATCCGCCGCTCGGGCGCGACGACGCTCGAGGACGTGTCGCGCAACGTCGCCGGGCTCGCGATCCAGAACCTCGGGCCGGGGCAGAGCCAGGTCGGGATCCGCGGCGTCTCCGCTGGGCAGGTCGCGCGCGACCAGCCGGGCGTGAAGGAGCAGGTCGGCATTTATCTCGACGAATCAGTGATCTCGCTGTCGCTGTTCACGCCCGATCTCGACCTGTACGACCTCAACCGCATCGAGACGCTGCGCGGGCCACAGGGGACGCTGTTCGGCTCAGGCTCGGTCGGCGGCACGATCCGCTACATCACCAACCAGCCGACCACGAGCCGGGTCGAGGGATCGGTCGAGGCCAACGTCAACGTCGTTGCCGAGGATGCGCTCGGCGGGCATCTGAAAGGCGCGATCAACCTTCCGCTCAGCGAGAAGGTCGCGGTGCGCGCGGTCGGTTATTACACACGCTATGCGGGCTTCATCGACGCGCGGCGCGAGGGCGGCGGGATCGACAGGAACGTCAACGACGGCGAACGCTATGGCGGGCGGATCGCGGTGCTGATCAGGCCGGTCGAGGGGCTCAGCATCACGCCGCGCTTCATCTACCAGAAAATCGACGTCAACGGGTTCAACCGGCAGGAACGCTACAACCTGTTCGCCAACGCATTCACCACGACCCGCCCAAAGGTGACGCTCGGCGAGCGCGAGCAATATCTGCTGCTCGACGAGAAGTTCACCGACGATATCAAGATCGGCGATCTGACGGTTCAGGCGAACGTCAAGGGTGTCGATATCACCACGGTGACGAGCTACACCGACCGAAACATCCTCGTCAGCCGCGACGCGAGCGCGCTGACCGGAAGCGTCTCGGTCGACTTGGGCTTCCCGACCGCTGCGGTGCTGCTCCCGTCCAACCTGCGCGACACGACCAAGGTGTCGTCGTTCACGCAGGAAATCCGCTTTGCTTCGGCCTATGCCAGCCCGTTCCAGTGGCTGATCGGCGGCTTCTACTCGAGCACCGACCGCGATTATGCGCAACGGTTGCCGACGCCGGGCTATGATGCCTTCACCAATAGCGTGCTCGGCGCGGGGACGGCGGCGGCGGTCGCCAACGGGTTTGCGGCGGATTCGCCGTATAACGCGAACATCCCGTACAAGCTGAAACAGCTCGCGATCTTCGGCGAGGCGAGCCTCGCGCTCACCGACCGGCTCAAGGCCACCGCGGGCGGGCGCTATTATGGCTATAACGAATCGCGCGTGTTCAAGTCGGGCGGGCTGTTCACCAATGGCGACAACAACAGCGACCGGACATCTTCGGAAGGGTTCTCGCCACGATTGCTGCTGAGCTACAAGGCGGCGGATCGCGTGACGTTCAATGCGCAGGCGTCGAAGGGCTTCCGGCTCGGCGGGGTCAACGACCCGCTCAACATTCCGCTTTGCTCGGGCGGCGCGGGCGGCCCCGACGCCGCGACCTTCGGCAACCGCCCGCGCTATGGCGATGAGACGCTGTGGAATTATGAGGGCGGGATGAAGGCGCGGTTCGGCCCGGTCACGCTCAACGCCGCGGCATTCTACAACGACATCAAGAATTTGCAGGTCACGGCTGACGCCGGGAGTTGTTCGTCGCGGATCGTGTTCAACGTTCCCAAGGCGCATTCCAAGGGGGTCGAGGTCGAGCTGTCGATGACGCCGGTGACGGGGCTTGATCTGGGGCTGTCTGGCAGCGTGCTTGAAGCGCAGTTCGATGCGACGCTCGCGCGGCCCGACGGGAGCGTGATCGAGGGGATTCGCGACGGCAACCGCCTGCCTTCGGTGCCCAAGTTCCAGGTGTCGGCGAATGCCAGCTACCGCTTCGCGGTCGCGGCATCGACCTATGCGGTGTTCAGCGGGTCGTTCCAGCATGTCGGCAGCCGCTTCACGCAGCCGGGCGATCAGGAGAACAACCCGCGGCGGTTCGTCACGGGGCTTGCGTTCGGTGGCGCGCCGGCAACCGCGGCGACAGTAATCGATTTGCGCCTGCCAGCGTATGAGTTGGCGAGCCTGCGGGCGGGGCTCGAATTCGCGAACGATCTTGCGGTGTCGGTGTACGTCAACAACCTGCTCGACGAGAATGCGTTGCTATCGTTCGACCGCGAACGCGGCGGGCGCGCACGGCTTGCGTTCACGACCAACCAGCCGCGGACGATCGGGCTGACGGCGAGCAAGCGGTTCTGAATCGCAGCGTTGCTTCGGGCTGGCGGGGCGTTAGCGCCGCGCCGCCAGCACCGCGGCGTCGCTAGCCAGCTTGTCGCACCGCTCGTTGTCCGGGTGCCCGGCGTGGCCCTTGACCCACACCCAGTCGATCCGGTGCGGTTTGGCGGCGTCGAGCAGCGCCTGCCACAGTTCGGCGTTCTTGACCGGCTGCTTCGCGGCGGTCTTCCAGCCGTTCTTCTGCCAGCCCTTGATCCACTTGGTAAGGCCGTCCATCACATAGCGGCTGTCGGTTGACAGCGTCACGCGGCACGGGCGTTTCAGCGCGCGCAGGCCCTCGATCGCGGCCATCAGCTCCATGCGGTTGTTGGTCGTCATCTTCTCGCCGCCCGAGAGTTCCTTCTCGGTCCCGCCGCTGCGAATCAGCGCGCCCCAGCCACCCGGGCCGGGGTTGCCCTTGCAGGCACCGTCGGTGGCAATTTCGACCTTGGTCAGTTCGGGCGGGGTGATCGGAGCGGGAGCGTCAGTCATCGCGCCCGTTTAGTCAGCTCCGGCGCATAATGCGACAGCCTCCGGACGTAGGCGAGCGGATCCTTGCGCGTGACCAGCGCGTCGGCGGGTGTGTTGAGCCAGTCCCATGCGCGCGAGAGTGCGAAGCGGAGGCAGGCTCCGCTCGCAAGTGTCGGAAAATGCTGCTTTTCAACGTGGTTCAACGGAAACCGCGTGGCATAGCCTGCAATCACCGCATCGCCGATTGCCGCATCGTAATGGGTGCCGGTCGAATCGAACGACCACGCGGTGTGCATGATCGCGAGATCGAACACGCGAATATCGGTGCAGGCGAAATAGAAGTCGATCAGGCCCGAGACGTCGTCGCCGCGCATCAGCACGTTGTCGGGGAACAGGTCGGCGTGGATCGCGGAGCGTTCGAGTACGTCGCCGGGCCAGCGTGAGAGCACCGAGTCGAGCGCGTAGCCGATGTCGTCGTACAGACCGGGGGCGATCTCGTTCAGGCTCCGGCCGCATCGCTCGAACAGCGGCTGCCAGCTTTCGACACCCATCGTATTGGGCCGGGTCTGCGGGAAATCGGCGAGCGCCGCGTGCATCCTTGCCATTGCCGCCCCGGTCGCGGCGGCCTGGATCGGGGTCGGGTGCGATAGCGAGACGCCGGGGAGGAACTGGATCAGGCACGCCGGGCGGCCTTCGAGCGTGTGGATCGCGACCCCGTCCCGGTCCTTGATCGCGGGAGGAACCGGGTTGCCGCGCGCCGCGAGATGATCGAGCAGGTCGAGAAAGAACGGCAGGTCGTCGCCGTCGACGCGTTTTTCGTAAAGCGTCAGGATGAAGCGACCGGTGGTGGTGTCGACCAGATAGTTGGTGTTCTCGACCCCCTCGGCGATCCCCTTGGCGGAGACGAGCGTGCCGCAATCGAACTTGCCGAGAAAGCGGCCGAGCGCCTCGGCGGAGACATGCGTGTAGACCGCCACGGATCAGGCCGCGACGTCGAGGCCGCGGGGGAGCTTGAACGATACCGTCTCGCGCTTGGTCTCGACCTCGCGTTCGGTGACGGTGAAGCGTTCGCCGAGCCGGTCGACCAGTTCGCGGACGAGCACTTCGGGGGCGGAGGCTCCCGCAGTCAGCCCGAGCGTGCGGACCCCCTCGAGGAACGCCCAGTCGAGCTCGGCTGCGCGCTGGATCAGTTGCGCGCGCGTTCCCTCGCGCTCGGCGACTTCGACGAGGCGGACCGAGTTGGACGAATTGGGCGCGCCGATCACCAGCATCGCGTCGCAGCCCTGCGCGATCGCCTTGACCGCTTCCTGCCGGTTGGAGGTGGCGTAGCAGATGTCCTCACCCGGTGGCCCCTGGATCGACGGGAAGCGCGCCCTGAGCACCGCGACGACCGCGGCGGTATCGTCCATCGACAGCGTGGTCTGCGTCAGAAACGCGAGGTTCGCCGGATCGGCGGGCGTGTAGCGTTCGGCATCCGCGACGGTTTCGATCAGCGTCATCGCGCCCTCGGGCACTTGCCCGAAGGTCCCGATCACTTCGGGATGGCCGGCATGGCCGATGAACACGATGTGGCGACCGAGCGCGACCATCCGTTCGGCCTGGCGGTGGACCTTGGAGACGAGCGGGCAGGTCGCGTCGAGGAAGGCGAGCCCGCGTTCGGTCGCCTTGTCGGGGACCGCCTTGGGGACGCCGTGCGCGGAGAAGACGACGGGAACGCCGTCTGGCACCGCGTCGAGTTCCTCGACGAACACCGCGCCCTTGTCGCGCAGCATGTCGACGACGAAGCGGTTGTGGACGATCTCGTGGCGGACATAGACCGGCGCGCCAAACTTCTGCAGCGCGAGTTCGACGATCTGGATCGCGCGATCGACGCCTGCACAAAATCCGCGGGGGGCGGCGATGACCAGCTCGAGCGGCGGCTTTGCGACGGGGGTACTCATGCAGGGCAAACCCTACGCGATTGCTTGCGTGCGCGAAAGCCGCTTCCTATGAAGCGAGACGTCCGCGCGCTCTCCTCCCGGTTGCGGATCCCTTTTGCAAAATAAGGTGCGTGCCCCCGTGACCATCCGGAAATCAGCCATTGCCGCCCTCGCGACCAGCGCGTGCGGTGCGCTCCTGCTCGGTGGGTGCGCCCATACCGGGGAACTCGATGCGTCGGGCGGCATCACCGCGGTGCGCAACGCCTGCCCGAGCGTCGGCGTGCCTGCCGCGACCGGGGACATCACGCTGTTCGATCCGCCCGCGAGCCGCGATGCGACCGCGCTCGACATGACCGCGGTGCTGACCAACGTCCGTTCGACCTGCGACGATTCGGGGAGCGACGTGCTGACCAAGCTGACCTTCTCGGTCGAGGGCCGGCGGGTGCGCACCGATGGGCCACGCGACGTGACCCTGCCGTATTTCGTGACGGTCGTGCAGGGCGGGACCGCGGTGGTTGCCAAGCGCGTCGGGCGCGTGACGCTGCATTTCGATGCGGGCCAGGCGCGTGCTGCGGTGCAGGGGACGGGCGAGGCGACCGTTTCGCGCGCCGCCGCGACGCTGCCCGACGATATCCGCAAGAAGCTGACCGAGAAGCGCAAGGCGGGCGACGAAGACGCCGCGACCGATCCGCTGAGCCGTCCCGAGATCCGCCAGGCGGTGCTGCGCGCGAGCTTCGAGGCGCTGGTCGGGTTCCAGCTCACCGACGAGCAGCTCAAATATAACGCAACGCGCTGAGCCTTCTCGTTGACTTGCCTGTTGCGGCGCGGCAAACCGGCCGCGTCGTTGACGGGCAACCGTCAAGGGTACGCGCGGGAGAGCGTCCGGGGTAACTCGGACCGCCGAAGGAGCAACCGCCCCGGAATCTCTCAGGCAACCGGACCGCGCGGATCGAATCGACACTCTGGAAAGCGCGCTGCCCTGTGGGCGAGCGCCACCGAAGGGGTAAGCGGACCATGTGGTTCCGTGAAAGCTCTCAGGTTCCGTGACAGAGGGGGCGGCACATCACGGCGTTCCGGCGCCCTGGCGCGCCGTTGACCTCTTGCGGAAGACCAACATGAGCGACCTCGACCCCTACGAGACCGACGCCGACGAGATTGCGATCGAGCTATTGCCGCTCGATGCGTGGCATCGCGCGCGGGGTGGCCGGATGGTGCCGTTCGCGGGCTACGAAATGCCCGTCCAATATGAAGGCATCATGGCCGAGCATCTATGGGTGCGCGAATCGGCCGGGCTGTTCGACGTCAGCCACATGGGCCAGTTGCTGTTCCGCTCGGAAGAGGGCGCAGACGTCGTCGCGGCGCTGGAAGCGGTACTGCCCGCTGACGTCGCCGGCCTGGGGCAGGGCAAGCAGCGCTATTCGCTGCTGCTGTCGGAGGACGGCGGTATCCTCGACGATCTGATGGTCACGCATTTGCCGGATGCCAATCCGTTCGACATCCAGGGCTATTACATGGTCGTCAACGGCGCGACCAAGATCGACGATATCGCGCATCTGCTCGAATATCTGCCCGACGGGATCGCGCTCAACCATATGGAAGACCAGGCGCTGCTTGCGCTGCAGGGGCCGAAGGCGGTCGATGCGCTCGCGCGGCTGGTGCCAGGTGTCGAAGCGCTGGTGTTCATGACCGCGGGCGTGTTCGAATGGAACGGCGTGCCACTCTGGATCAGCCGCTCGGGCTATACTGGCGAGGACGGGTTCGAGATTTCTGTGCCTGCCGAGAATGTCGAGGCGCTTGCCGACGCACTGACCGCCGAGCCCGAGGTCAAGCCGATCGGCCTTGGCGCGCGCGATTCGTTGCGGCTCGAGGCGGGTTTGCCGCTCTATGGGCACGATCTCGATTCCGAGACGACGCCGGTCCAGGCGGATCTCGGGTTCGCGCTGTCGAAGCGTCGCCGCGAGGCGGGCGACTTCATGGGCGCGCCGCGCATTCTCGCCGAGCGCGAGTCGGGGGCGATCATCAAGCGTGTCGGCCTGCTGGTCGAAGGGCGTCAGCCGGTGCGCGAAGGTGCGGCAGTGCTCGACGATCAAGGCTCGGAAGTCGGCCGCGTCACCTCGGGCGGGTTCGCGCCGAGCGTCGGTGCGCCGATCGCGATGGCCTATGTCCCGACTGCGCTCGCGGTTGCCGGCACCACGATTCAACTCGCGCAGCGCGGCAAGGTCCACCAGGCGACCGTGACCGCGATGCCGTTTATTTCCCACCGCTATGTCCGCGCAGGAGGCAAGTGATGAGCCGTTACTTTACCGAAGATCATGAATGGGTCGAAGTCGACGGCGACGTCGGCATCGTCGGCGTTACCGAATATGCGCAGAGCCAGCTCGGCGACATCGTGTTCGTCGACGTGCCCGAAGAGGGCAAGGAGCTTTCCAAGGGCGACGAAGCCGCGGTGGTCGAATCGGTCAAGGCCGCGTCCGACGTCTATTCGCCGGTTTCGGGCACGGTGATCGAGGGCAATGCCGCGCTCGCCGACACGCCCGGGCTGGTCAACGAGGATCCCGAGGCGGACGGCTGGTTCTTCAAGCTGACGCTGAGCGATACCGACGAGCTCAACGCGCTGATGGACGAGATCGCGTACAAGGCGTTCGTCGAGAAGCTGTGATCTGAACTGACCCTTCTCCTGCTGGGGAGGGGTCGGGGTGGAGCCTCTCCGCGAGCGCTCCACTCGTGGTACGGCCCCACCCCCGGCCCCTCCCCTGAAGGGGAGGGGGGAGATTTCGGAAATGCGCTATCTACCCCTGACCCAGCCCGACCGCGACGCGATGCTCGGCGTGATCGGCGTGGCGACGATTGACGATCTGTTCGTCGACGTGCCCGAAGCCGCACGGCTCGACGGGCCGATCCACGGCCTGCCGATGCACGCGAGCGAAATGGCGGTCGAACGCCACATGACCGCACTCGCGCGCAAGAACCTGACCGCGGGGGAAGCGCCGTTCTTCCTCGGCTGCGGCGCGTACAAGCATCACGTCCCCGCCTCGGTCGATCATCTGATCCAGCGCGGCGAGTTCCTCACCGCCTATACGCCGTATCAGCCCGAGATCGCGCAGGGCACGCTGCAGATGCTGTTCGAGTTCCAGACGCAGGTCGCGCGGCTGCTCGGCACCGATGTCGCGAACGCGTCGATGTACGACGGCTCCACCGCCTGCTGGGAAGCGATCGGCATGGCGCGGCGGATCACCAAGCGCGGCAAGGCGATCCTGTCGTCGGGGCTGCACCCGCATTATGTCTCGGTCGCCAAGACGATGGCAAAGTTTACGGGCGATCTGCTCGAAACCGCCACGCCGACCTTGAGCGCCGAAACCGATCTCGCGACGCTCATCGCCGCGATCGACAAGGATACGTCGTGCGTCGTCGTGCAATATCCCGACATTCTCGGGCGGATCGCCGACCTCACGCCGCTCGCCGATGCGTGCCATGCCAACAAGGCGCTGTTGATCGCGGTCGTGACCGAACCCGTCGCGCTGGGCGCGATCAAGGCGCCGGGCGAGATGGACGCGGATATCGTCGTCGGCGAAGGGCAGTCGCTTGGCGTCGGGTTGCAGTTCGGCGGGCCCTATGTCGGGCTGTTCGGGTGCAAGGACAAATATGTCCGCCAGATGCCGGGTCGCCTGTGCGGCGAGACCTATGACGCGGATGGCCGGCGCGGTTACGTGCTGACGCTGTCGACGCGCGAGCAGCATATCCGGCGCGAGAAGGCGACGTCGAACATCTGCACCAACTCGGGGCTGTGCGCGCTCGCTTTCTCGATCCACATGACGTTGCTGGGCGAGAAGGGGCTGCGCACGCTGGCGCAGATCAATCACGCAGGCGCGGTCGCGGCGGCGGAGCGGTTGCGCAAGGTTGCCGGTGTGGAACTGGTCACGCCTGCCTTCTTCAACGAATTCACGCTCAAGCTGCCGGTCGAGGCGCGCCCGGTGGTGCGGACGCTGGCGGATCGCGGGATTTTGGCGGGGGTGTCGCTCGGGCGGTTATATCCGGGTGAGGATGGGCTCGCGAACGGGCTCGTCGTCGCGGTGACCGAGACGACGTCGACAGAAGATGTGGAAACGCTGGCGGCAGCGCTTGAGGAGATTCTGGCATGAGCATCAACGCGAGCGGATGGCGCCCCGAAGCGCCCGTTTCCGGGGGCAAGGCGTCCCCGACGGTTACTGGCAACAAGGGGCTGATGCTCGAAGAGAAGCTGATCTTCGAGATTGGTGACGTTGAGACGACTGGTGTAGATTTCGAGCGAGCCCGTCCCCTTCAGGGGAGGGGTTGGGGTGGGGCCGTAACGGGCGCTGGTCTCGGTGAGACTTCCCCCACCCCCAGCCCCTCCCCTGAAGGGGAGGAGAGTGCAGATCGCCTTGCCGGTCTGTTCCGCGATACCCCAATCGGTCTCCCCGGCCTCTCCGAGCCTGAGACCGTGCGCCACTACACGCGCCTGTCACGCCAGAATTACGGGATCGATCTCGGGTTCTTCCCGCTCGGCTCGTGCACGATGAAGCACAACCCGCGGCTCAACGAGAAGATGGCGCGGCTCCCTGGCTTTGCGGACATCCACCCGCTTCAGCCGGTCGACAGCGTGCAGGGTGCGCTCGGCGTCATTCATGAGCTCGCCACCTGGCTGATCACGCTGACCGGCATGCACGGCGTCGCGATGAGCCCGAAGGCGGGCGCGCATGGCGAGTTGTGCGGCGTTCTCGCGATCCGCGCTGCGCTGGAAGCGAAGGGCGAGGGGCATCGCAAGATCATCCTTGTTCCCGAGAGCGCGCACGGCACCAACCCCGCGACCGCGGCGTTCGCGGGCTATCAAGTCGAGGATATCCCCGCGACCGCCGAAGGCCGTGTCGATACCGAGGCTTTGATCGCGCGACTGGGGCCGGACGTGGCGGGGGTGATGATCACCAACCCCAACACCTGCGGGCTGTTCGAGCGCGACATGCGGACGATCTCGGATGCGGTCCATGCGGCGGGTGGCTACGTCTATTGCGACGGCGCGAATTTCAACGCGATCGTCGGGCGCGTTCGGCCGGGGGATCTCGGCATCGATGCGATGCACATCAACCTCCACAAGACCTTCTCGACCCCGCATGGCGGCGGTGGACCCGGCTCGGGCCCGGTCGTGCTGTCGGAAGCCTTGGCCCCGTTCGGCCCGCTGCCGTTCGTCGCGAAGCAAGCGGATGGCCATTTCGCGCTGATCGAGGAAGAGACCGCGGGCGACGATCATCCGCATGCGTTCGGCCGGATGGTCGCGTTTCATGGCCAGATGGGCATGTTCACGCGCGCGCTCACCTACATCCTCAGCCACGGCGCGGATGGATTGCGGCAGGTCGCCGAGGATGCGGTGCTCAATGCGAACTACATCCTGCGCTCGCTCGACGACACGCTCGATGCGCCGTTCGGGGCGTCGGGGCCGTGCATGCATGAGGCATTGTTCTCGGATAACGGTTTGGCGACCGGATTCTCGACGATCGATATCGCCAAGGGGCTGATCGACGAGGGGTTCCATCCGATGACGATGTACTTCCCGCTGGTCGTCCACGGCGCGATGCTAATCGAGCCGACCGAGACCGAGTCCAAGGCCGCGATAGACCAGTTCGTCATGGCGCTGCGTTCGGTCGCGGAGCGCGCCAAGGCGGGCGACGTCAGCCTCAAGACCGCGCCGCATTTCGCGCCGCGCAGCCGCCTCGACGAGACGCTCGCCGCGCGCAAGCCGGTGCTCGTGTGGCGGGAACCGGTGCTGGCGCAGGCGGCCGAGTGACCGAGCCGTGGATCCCGGGCGAGGCGGCGGGGGACACCCGCCGCCACGCACCGGCGACGCTTCGCAACCGCATGGCGATTGCGGATGTGCTGCGCGAGGTTCTGCCGTTTTCGGGCACGGTGCTCGAGGTGGCGAGTGGATCGGGCGAGCATGTCGCGTATTTCGCGGAGGAATTCCCCGCGTTGGAGTGGCAGCCGAGCGACCCCGATCCCGCTGCGCGTGTGTCGATTGAGGCGTGGTGCGACGGGATCGTCAACGTCACGCCGCCGCTCGATCTTGATGCGGGCGCGGCGGACTGGGCGGTGGCGCGTGCCGATGCGGTGCTGTGCATCAACATGGTCCACATCAGCGCGTGGAGCGCGACGCTGGGGCTGCTCGCCGGGGCGGCGCGGGTGCTTGCGGCGGGGGCACCGCTGATCCTGTACGGGCCGTTTCTGCAGAGCGATTTCGTGACCGCGCCGAGCAACCTCGCTTTCGACGAATCGCTGCGCGCGCGCGATCCGCGCTGGGGGTTACGGCAGGTGGAGTCGGTCGAGCGGGTTGCCGCGGGGCATGGCTTGGCGCTGGACCGGTTGGTGGAGATGCCGGCGAACAATCTGCTGCTGGTGTTCCGTGCGGGGTAAGCGGGCGGGGGTTGGAATCTCTCCCCAAAACCGTTCGTTTCGAGCGTCCCTCGAGACACCCGGCACAGCGCAGGTTTCTCGACTCCGCTTGAAACGAACGGGGAGAATGCGCGGCATTCTGACATCATCAGTGTCCTGGTCGGGAAGCCGCTACTGCACCTCTTCCAGCATCCGTTTGACGTGCCGGACCCGTTCGCGCCATAAAATGTAGAGACCGCTCGCGACGATCACCGGTGCGCCGATCCACAAGGCGGCGCTCGGCAGCGTACCGAAGATCGCCCAGCCGAACAGCGTCGCCCATAGCAGCGACGAATAGTCCATCGGCACCACCACCGACACCGGCCCGAGCCCCAGCGCCCCGGTCATTGCGAGCTGCGCGAGGCCGCCGATCATCCCGACCCCCGCGAGCAGCAACCAGACCTCGAGCGGATGGCCACGCGCGACCACCGCGTAGACGATTCCGAGCGGCAGCAGCGACAGCGTCGAGAACCAGAACACCGTGGTCAGCGCGGTCTCGGTGCGGGTGATGTGCCGCAGCAGGATCGACACCGACGCCGTGCCGAACGCGCCGAGCAGACCGGTCGCCGCGCCCCACAAGGGGAAATGCCCGCCGCCCGGCTGCGCGACGATCAGCACGCCCGCGAACCCGGCGATCACCGCGCCCCAGCGATGCCAGCCGGTAGGCTCGCGCAGGATCAGGCTGCCGAGGATCGTTGCGAAGATCGGCACGGTGAAGCCGAGCGTCGTCGCCTCGGCGAGCGGCAGCGTGACGATCGTGGTGAAGGTGAACGCCATTGCGGCCAGCCCGAGGATCGCGCGCGAAATGTGCGTACCGATCTTTTTCGTCCCGACCGAGCGCCAGCCGGGGCCGGAGAGCACGATGCTGCTGATCAGGAGGGACGCGCCGAGTTGCCGGAAGAACAGGATCTCGCCGAGCGCCGCGCCATGCTGTTCGGACAGCTTGATCACGACGTTCATCATCGCGAACAGGACGACCGACAGGAGCCGCAGACCGATCGCGGCGAGGATGCGGTCGGGGGCAGCGGTCGTCATCGAACGAGTCTTATGGGGTCGGTGGGAGCCGCGCCAGTGGGCGACGCTCAAACAGAGGTTATGCGAAAGCAAACCGCTTCCCCGGCGAAGGCCGGGGCCCAGTAGCGCAGCAAGGGAATGCTAGCGGCTGCGCTTCGTTACTTCGGCCATCTCGACTGGGCCCCGGCCTTCGCCGGGGAAGAGGAAAAAGGGGGGGGGGAGGGGGGCTCCCTTTCAGAAGACGGGCTACGCCACCGCATTCCACGCCGCAACGAACGCGGCGCGCTCCGCGTCACTCAAATGCAGCCCGATCTTCGAGCGCCGAAGCAACACATCGTCCGCCGTTCGCGCCCATTCCCGCGTCCGGAGCCAGCGCGCCTCGACTTCGGTCAAGCCGCCACCCAGGTCCGCCCCGAGATCGTTCGCGGTCTTCACATCGCGCAGCATTTCCGCAAGCATCGAACCATAAGCGTGCGCCATCCGCTCGGAGCGGGCCATGCCGAGGAACGGCCAAGTCGCGCGGACCTGATCGAGGAACTGCCGGAACTCGGTGATCGCTCCGCCCGGGAACACCCGCGCGCGAGTCACCGGATGCGCGGAGAACCCCATCGGTCCCGCGAGCTTGCCGAGCGCCTCTTCCGCCAGATGCCTTGCGGTGGTGATCTTGCCGCCGAAGATCGACAGCAGCGCAGGGCCGTTGGTGTCGAGCTCGAGCACGTAATCGCGCGTCACCGCCTTCGCCTCGCTCGCGCCGTCGTCGTAGAGCGGGCGCACCCCCGACCAGGTCGAGGTGACGTCGGCGGGGGTGATCTGCTTGGTGAAATGCCGGTTCGCCGCTTCGCACAGATACGCAATCTCGTCCTGGTCGATCACCGCGTCCTCGGGTGCATCGACCGGGACGTCGGTCGTGCCGATCTCGGTAAAGCCGTCCTGATACGGGATGGCGAAAACGATCCGGCGGTCGGGCTGCTGGAGGATATAGGCGTGGTCGCCATCGTACAGCCGGGGCACGACGATGTGGCTGCCCTTGACCAGCCGCACACCCGATGCCGCGTTGACGCCGAGCCGCCCGAGGAGCTGCGACACCCACGGCCCCGCTGCATTGACCATCGCGCGTGCGCTGACGCTGCTGCCGTCGGACAGATGCGCCTGCCACAGATCGCCGTCACGCCGCGCCGACTCGAGTGCGACCCCGACCCGCACGTCCGCGCCGTTCGCCGCGGCATCCAACGCGTTGAGCACGGTGAGGCGGGAATCGTCGACGAAGGCGTCCGAATAGACGAATCCCTTCGACGCAGCCTTGAGCGGCGCGACGAACGCCGCGTCGCTTTTGCGAAGCCCGCGCGAGCGCGCGAGCGTCATCTTGCCGCCTAGGAAGTCGTAGAGATACAGGCCGAGCCGTACCATCCACCACGGGCGCACCGCATTCTCGTGCGGGAGCACGAAGCGCAAGGGGTGGATGATGTGGGGGGCTGCCTTCACTAGCCGCTCGCGTTCGCGCAGCGCCTCGGCGACGAGCTTGAACTCGTAATATTCGAGATAGCGTAGGCCGCCGTGGATCAGCTTGGTCGAAGCCGAGGAAGTGTGCGCGGCGAGATCGTCGCGTTCCACCAGCAGGACTGAGAGGCCGAGCAAGCTCGCCTCGCGCGCGATCGCGCAGCCGTTGATACCGCCGCCGACGATGAGGAGATCATAGGTCACCGCTGTCCTGTATCGCACCCGTGGCGCCGATGCGACCGCCGTTTACACAAAGCGATGACGGGCAAAGCGACTCGGATAGCGCGTGGGAAAACGGAATCATGGTGCGATGCAAGCTGGAGGAAATGCCACACATCGTGGAAATCATTCATCTTGCAGCAAGAAAGCGTTGCAGAAATGCGACACTTCGGAAGAGCGGAACTTTTTTCGCGCCGCAATGCAACAACCGACGTCGATCCTTGTTCAGTCGCCGTCGGAGCACCGCTAGAGAGCCGGCGCGCCTTAACAGCCACAACCATAGGTCATCATTTATGCGTACTCTTAAAATCGCCGCCTCTGCTCTGGCGTTCGCTGCTGCTCCCGCATTCGCGCAGGACATGGCACCGGCCGCACCGGCACCCGTCGACGCAGCAGCGCCGGTCGATGCAGCAGCACCCGCCGACACCGGCCCGCGCGCACCCGACGGCAGCCGTGCATTCGGCATCGAGCCTTACTTCGGCGTGATGGGCGGCTGGGAGCAGTTCGACAACGAGCCGAACCACGGTATCCCGCAGGCGCTCAACTCGAACGGCACGCTGCGCAACAACTACCGCCTTGCAGGCGCGCTGGTTCAGGGCGTCGTCGGCTTCAACGTTCCGCTCGGCCCGGTCTTCGTCGGTGCAGAAGGTAACGTCGCCAAGGGCGTTTCGGGCAACATCGATTGGGAATATGGCGCAGCAGGCCGTTTCGGCGTTCGCGCTGGCGACAGCGGCATGTTCTACGGTAAGGTTGGCTACCAGTGGGTCGATTTCGACAACTACCCGCGCTTCGTCAGCGGCAACCGCAACAACACCAAGGTTGACGGCATCACCTACGGGATCGGCACCGAGTTCGGCCCGAAGGACATCGGCCTGCAGGGCATCACCGGCAACGCCGGCTTCCGCATCCGTGCAGAAGTCAACACGTTCGGCGATTTCCACAGCTTCCGCCCGATGCTGGGTGTGATCACGCACTTCTAAGACTTCGGTCCTAGAGACGCCGGAAGGGCGGGGGATGGCGACATCTCCCGCCCTTTTGCTTTGTCGGCAATGGCCTCCGCGTCAACAGGGCGCAAGCGACTCGGTTGACCCGGCGCACGTCCCGCTGTATGCGCACGTCCGCTCTACCGGAGGTTTTCCTGCGGGACAGTGCTTGAACATTGCTGGATGCATTCCAGGACCCGGGGGGCACATGCCCCTGACGGTCCTTTTTGTATTCCCGAAATTTGTTCTCGGGGGGCGTGATGGCTCCAGCAAAGTAACCATCGATCCAAGGTGAAGAGATTCAATGCCGACAATCAACCAGCTGGTCCGCAAGGGCCGCGACCCGCAGAAGGCCAAGTCCAAGGTCCCTGCGATGGAGCAGAACCCGCAGAAGCGCGGCGTTTGCACCCGCGTGTACACGACGACCCCGAAGAAGCCGAACTCGGCGCTGCGCAAGGTGGCCAAGGTTCGCCTGACCAACCAGCGCGAAGTCATCAGCTACATTCCGGGTGAAGGCCATAACCTGCAGGAGCACTCGGTCGTGCTGATCCGCGGCGGTCGCGTTCGCGATCTTCCCGGTGTGCGTTACCATGTCCTGCGCGGTGTCCTTGATACACAGGGTGTCAAGGATCGTCGCCAGTCGCGTTCGAAGTACGGCGCCAAGCGTCCGAAGTAAGCCGGTCGGCTCTTATAGCCGACCATCTTATGGCTGAAGTTAGAAAAGGTTTTTGATATGGCACGTCGTCGTCGGCCCGAAAAGCGGGTCATTCTTCCGGATCCCCAGTATGGGGACGAGGTTCTCTCCAAGTTCATGAACAGCGTGATGCTCGACGGCAAGAAGTCGGTCGCAGAGCTGATCGTCTACGGTGCGCTCGCAACCGTCGAGACGCGTGCCAAGAAGGATCCGATCTCGGTCTTTCATGACGCGCTGACCAACGTGAAGCCCGGCATCGAAGTCCGCAGCCGCCGCGTCGGTGGTGCGACCTATCAGGTCCCGGTCGAGGTTCGCCCCGAGCGCGCCCAGGCTCTGGCGATCCGCTGGCTGATCACTGCTGCGCGTGCGCGCAGCGAGAACACCATGTCGGCACGCCTGTCGGGCGAGCTGATGGATGCGGCGAACAATCGCGGCAACGCGGTCAAGAAGCGTGAAGACACGCATCGCATGGCCGAAGCCAACCGCGCCTTCTCGCATTATCGCTGGTAGGCTCTTATATCGGAGATCGAGGGACTGTATGGCAACGCAGACACCATCAAGCGAACTCGATCTCCAAGAGCAGATTGCTCGTATTCGGAAGACTCAGGAAGAGGTCGACAAATTTGCCGCGGAAACGCGCAAGGTTGTCGCGGATATGATCAAGGCGCAGGCGGAGACCAAGATCCTGCCGTGGACGACGATCTTCCAGGCAATGCTCGCGACAGCGGCGTTGCTCGGTGCGGGGTCGGCGATCACCAAACTTTTCTTCCCTTGAGCGCCAACGCGTTCAGACCGCATTTTAACCCGTAAGGAAGCACGATCATGGCCCGCAGCCATCCGCTGGAACGCTATCGCAACATCGGCATCATGGCGCACATCGACGCCGGCAAGACGACGACGACCGAGCGTATCCTCTATTACACCGGCAAGTCCTACAAGATCGGCGAAGTGCATGAAGGCACCGCGACGATGGACTGGATGGAGCAGGAGCAGGAGCGCGGGATCACGATCACGTCCGCCGCTACGACGTGCAAATGGCGCGCCGAAGAGGGCAAGGGCGAAGAGCACCTGATCAACATCATCGACACCCCCGGCCACGTCGACTTCACGATCGAAGTCGAGCGTTCGCTGCGCGTGCTCGACGGTGCTGTCGCCTGTTTCGATGGCGTTGCCGGCGTTGAGCCGCAGTCCGAGACGGTGTGGCGTCAGGCGGAGAAGTACAAGGTTCCGCGGATGTGCTTCGTCAACAAGCTCGACCGGACCGGTGCTGACTTCTATTTTTGCGTTCAGTCGATCATCGATCGCCTGGGTGCCCGTCCGGCTGTGCTGTATCTCCCGATCGGCATGGAAGGGGGCTTCAAGGGTCTCGTCGATCTCGTCGAGAACCGTGCGATCATCTGGCTCGAAGAGAGCCTCGGCGCGAAGTTCGAATATGCCGAGATCCCCGAGGATCTCGTCGAGAAGGCGGCGAAGTATCGCAGCGACCTGATCGAGATGGCGGTCGAGCAGGACGACGCGCTGATGGAAGCGTATCTCGAGGGCAACGAGCCGAGCACGGCCGACCTCAAGAAGCTGATCCGCAAGGGCACGCTCAACTTCTCGTTCGTTCCGGTGGTTTGCGGTTCGGCGTTCAAGAACAAGGGCGTCCAGCCCCTGCTCGACGCGGTCGTCGACTATCTGCCGTCGCCCCTCGACGTTCCGGCGATCCAGGGTCTCAAGCTCGACGGCACGACCGTCGACGAGCGTCCTTCGTCGGACGAAGCTCCGTTCTCGGCGCTGGCGTTCAAGATCATGAACGATCCGTTCGTGGGAACGCTTACCTTCGCGCGCATCTACTCGGGCAAGCTCGAGACCGCGTCGCAGGTCACGAACTCGGTCAAGGACAAGAAGGAAAAGGTCGGTCGCATGCTGCTGATGCATGCGAACGAGCGCGAGGACATCCAGGTGGCCTATGCGGGCGACATCGTCGCTCTTGCGGGCCTCAAGGACACCACGACCGGCGACACGCTCTGCGCGATGAACGCTCCGATCATCCTCGAGCGGATGGAATTCCCCGAGCCCGTGATCGAGCTCTCGGTCGAGCCCAAGACCAAGGCCGACCAGGAGAAGATGGGCGTCGCGCTCAATCGTCTCGCCCGCGAGGATCCGTCGTTCCGCGTCTCGTCGGACGCCGAATCGGGTCAGACCATCATCAAGGGGATGGGCGAGCTCCATCTCGAGATCCTGGTCGATCGCATGAAGCGCGAGTTCAAGGTCGAAGCCAACGTCGGCGCGCCGCAGGTTGCTTACCGTGAATATCTCGGCAAGCCGGTCGACGTCGACTACACGCACAAGAAGCAGTCGGGTGGTACCGGCCAGTTCGGTCGCGTGAAGGTCAAGGTCACGCCGGGCGAGCGCGGTTCGGGCATCATCTTCAAGGATGAGATCAAGGGCGGTAATATTCCAAAGGAATATATCCCGGCGATCGAAAAGGGCTTCCGCGAAACGGCTGCGACGGGTTCGCTGGTCGGCTTCCCGATCATTGATTTCGAGATCCTCGTCTATGACGGCGCTTACCATGACGTCGACTCGTCGGCGCTGGCGTTCGAAATCTGTGCTCGCGGCGCGATGCGTGAAGTGGCGCAGAAGGCCGGGATCAAGCTGCTCGAGCCGATCATGAAGGTCGAGGTCGTGACGCCGGAGGATTATCTCGGTGACGTGATCGGTGACATGAACAGCCGCCGTGGCCAGATCCAGGGCACCGACACCCGCGGCAACGCGCAGTCGGTGGACGCGATGGTCCCGCTGGCGAACATGTTCGGCTATGTGAACGCGCTGCGCTCGTTCACGCAGGGTCGTGCGAACTACTCGATGCAGTTCTCGCATTACGAGGAAGTTCCCGCGAACGTTGCGGACGAAGTGAAGGCCAAGCTGGCCTAAGGCACCAAACCTGACGCCCGAGATGGGCGTCAGGGCTGGCGCTACCGAAAAACTCTCGCTATGGGGCGCGCTTCGCGTGGCGCTCCGGGCGAACCGAAAACGATCAATAAGGTAGGAAATCATGGCGAAGGCAAAGTTTGAGCGGAACAAGCCGCATCTTAACATCGGCACGATCGGCCACGTCGATCATGGCAAGACGTCGCTCACGGCTGCGATCACCAAGGTGCTCGCTGAGACCGGTGGCGCCACGTTCACCAGCTATGCCAACATCGACAAGGCTCCCGAGGAGCGCGAGCGCGGCATCACGATCTCGACCGCACACGTTGAGTATGAGACCGAAGCACGTCACTATGCGCACGTCGATTGCCCGGGCCACGCCGATTATGTGAAGAACATGATCACCGGCGCGGCGCAGATGGACGGCGCGATCCTGGTCGTTTCGGCCACCGACGGCCCGATGCCGCAGACCCGCGAGCACATCCTGCTCGCGCGCCAGGTCGGCGTGCCGACGATGGTCGTGTTCATGAACAAGGTCGATCTGGTCGACGACGCCGAGATCCTCGAGCTCGTCGAGCTGGAAATCCGCGAACTGCTCTCGTCGTACGACTTCGACGGCGACAACATCCCGGTCATCCAGGGTTCGGCTGTTGCAGCCCTGAACGACGTCACGCCCGAGATCGGCCATGACGCCGTCCTCAAGCTGATGCAGGCTGTCGACACGTACCTGCCGCAGCCCGAGCGTCCGCTCGACAAGCCGTTCATGATGCCGATCGAGGACGTGTTCTCGATCTCGGGTCGCGGTACGGTTGTTACCGGCCGCGTCGAGACCGGCATCGTCAAGGTTGGCGAGGAAG
>CAZNQA010000039.1:0-30769 GCA_964575105.1 uncultured Stakelama sp. | reverse complement strand
ACGCCAAGATCATGGAGCTGTCGGGGGGCATGAAGCGCCGCGTGCTGATCGCCAAGGCACTCAGCCACGAGCCCGACATCCTGTTCCTCGACGAGCCCACCGCCGGGGTCGACGTCGCGTTGCGGCGCGACATGTGGAAGCTCGTCCACCGGCTGCGCGAGCGCGGCACGACGATCATCCTGACGACGCATTATATCGAGGAGGCCGAGGAAATGGCCGACCGCGTCGGCGTGATCAACAAGGGGCAGCTGATCCTGGTCGAGGGCAAGGCCGAGCTGATGAAGAAGCTCGGCAAGCGGCAGATGCTGATTTCGCTGCAGGAGCCGCTTTCCGCGCTTCCGGGCGAACTGTCGGACTGGGACGTCGCGCTGGAGAATGACGGCAAGACGCTCCGCTACATCTTCGATGCGCAGGCCGAGCATACCGGCATCCCCTCGCTGCTGCGCAAGCTCGGCGAGCTGGGGATCGGGTTCAAGGATCTCGAGACCTCGAAATCGAGCCTCGAGGATATTTTCGTCGACCTGGTCGAGAAGAAGGACGCGGCATGAGCGGCACCGACAAAGCCCCCGCGATCAATTTCAACGGGATCTGGGCGATCTACCGCTTCGAGATGGCACGCGCCTTGCGCACGCTGTGGCAGAGCCTCGTCACTCCGGTGATCACGACGTCGCTGTATTTCGTCGTGTTCGGCGGCGCGATCGGGTCGCGGATCAGCACGGTCGGCGGGGTCGGCTATGGCAGCTTCATCGTGCCCGGGCTCATCATGCTGTCGCTGCTGACGCAGAGCATCGCCAATGCCTCGATCGGCATCTATTTCCCCAAGTTCACGGGCACGATGTTCGAGCTGCTGTCCGCGCCCGTATCGGCGATGGAAATGGTGGTTGGCTATGTCGGTGCTGCCGCGACCAAGTCGGTGGTGATCGGGCTGATCATCCTCGCGACCGCGGCGCTGTTCGTGCCGCTGCAGATCGTCCACCCGCTCGCGATGATCGCGTTCCTGGTGCTGACCAGCGTGACGTTCAGCCTGTTCGGGTTCATCATCGGCATCTGGGCGAAGGGGTTCGAGCAGTTGAACTTCATCCCCGCTCTGCTGATTACCCCGCTGACCTTCCTGGGGGGCGCGTTCTACTCGATCGACATGTTGCCACAGCCGTGGCGGACGGTCAGCCTGTTCAATCCGGTGGTCTATCTGGTGAGCGGGTTCCGCTGGGCGTTCTTCGACAAGGGGGACGTCTCGGTCGGGCTGAGCCTTGGGGTGACGGCGCTGTTCCTGGTGGTGTGCCTTGGCGTTGTCGGGTGGATTTTTCGTAGCGGGTGGCGGCTCAAGAACTGAGCGCGCCCCCGCGCCACCGTCCTCACCCCGGACGTTTCATCTTGAACAACGCGTCGGCGGTGATCTCGAAATAGTCTGCCGGGCCGCCGCCGCGCAGGATCGGATGCGCCGCCGCGGTCTGGTACGCGCCGTCGGTGATCAGGTCGGGGGCGATGTGGATACCGACCACTTCGCCGAGGATGATCCACTGGTCAAGCTCGCGGCCTTCGGTGGTCGTCAGCCGCAGCGTCTGCGTGTGGCGGCATTCAAACGCGACCGGACTGGCGGCAACGCGCGGCGGCTTGACCAGCCGCGAAGGCGCCACCGCGAGGTTCGCCAGATCGAATTCGTCGACTTCCGGGTCGACCGTCGCGGCGCTTGCGTTCATCGCGTCGCCGAGATCGCGCGTGACGAGGTTCCACACGAATTCGCCGGTCGCGGTGATGTTGGCGGCGCTGTCCTTCCACCCCATCGACGAGAAACCGATGATCGGCGGACGGTAATTGAACAGGTTGAAGAAGCTGTACGGCGCGAGGTTGCGAGTCCCGTCTTCCGCGAGCGTGCTGATCCAGCCGATCGGGCGCGGTGCGATGATCGCGTTGAGCGGATCGTGATCGAGCCCGGGAACACCCGCATGGCCATCGCGTGGCTCGTAAAAAAGAAGGTCGGTCATGGGGATGGTCCTAAGGGCATGGTTTGCGGTGGGCGAACGAACAAAATCACGGTAGATGTAACCTTCTCCCGCGACGGCACGAATAGGCACCTGTATGACCGACGCATCTCGCTTTCCCGAAACGCTGCCGCGCACCGCGGAGACGCCGATCTACCGGCATCGCCTGACAACGCGGATCTGGCACTGGGTGTCCGCGATCACCGTTTTCATCATGATCGGCAGCGGTCTCACCATCCTCAACGCGCATCCGCACCTCTATTGGGGGCAGTTCGGCGCGAATTCGGATCACGCCTGGCTCGACACGCCGCACGTGCCGTCGTTCCTGACGATCCCCGCCGGGTACAACCTCGCGGTGGCGCGGCGCTGGCATCTGCTGTTCGCGCTCGTGCTCGGCTTCGGGCTGCTGTTCTACATGGTCGCGAGCCTGATCAACCGGCATTTCCAGCGCGACCTTGCGATCCGTGCGCGCGAGCTCGCGCCCGCGCATCTGTGGTATGACGCGAAGGAACACGCCGCGCTGCGCTTTCACGATCCCAAGCAGCCCAATGCGCGCAACATCTTCCAGAAGCTCGCGTATGTGCTCGCGATCTTCGTCCTGCTGCCCGCGATGATCCTGTCGGGGCTGGCGCTGTCGCCGGGGATGGACGCGGCGTGGCCGTGGCTGCTCGACCTGATGGGCGGGCGCGCGTCGGCGCGGTCGGTGCATTTCATCGCGATGGTGGGGGTGGTGCTGTTCATCATCGTTCATCTGGCACTCGTCATCCTCGCGGGGGCATGGCCCGAGACGCGCTCGATGATTACCGGCTGGTGGCGTATCCCCGGCCACGACAAGCGTGAGGACGCAGCATGAGCAGCCTGATCACACGCCGCGCCCTCGTGACGACCGCCGCGCTCGGCACGGGCGCTCTGCTCGCCGGGTGCGACCGGATCGCGGATATCCCGGCGGCACGGAAAATCCTGTTCTCGGGCGAGAAGCTCAACATGGGGCTGCAGCGTGCGCTGTCGAACCGGCACAGCCTCGCCCCCGAATATCGTGCGGACCAGATGTCGCCGTTCTTCCGCACCAACGGGACGAGCAACCCCGGCACGCCCGAATATGCCGCGATGGTCGCGGACAAGTTCGCAAGCTGGCGGCTCAAGGTCGGCGGGCTCGTCGCGCGGCCGCTGGCGATCTCGCATCAGCAACTGATGGCGATGCCCGCACGCACGCAGATCACGCGGCACGACTGCGTCGAGGGCTGGAGCGCGATCGGCAAGTGGCACGGCCCGATGCTCGGCAGCGTGCTCAAGGCGGCGGGGGTGAAGGACAGCGCGCGCTACATCGTCTTTACCTGCGCCGACCTCTATTCGGGTGCGAACTATTACGAGTCGATCGACCTGATCGATGCCTTTCACCCGCAGACGATCCTGGCGTGGGGGATGAACGACCAGTTGCTCGACGTCGGGCACGGCGCGCCGGTGCGGCTGCGGCTCGAGCGGCAGCTCGGGTACAAGCATGCCAAATATGTCATGGCGATCGATGCGGTCGCTTCGCTCGCCGGGATCGGGCTCGGCAAGGGCGGCTATTGGGAGGATAATGTCGATTACGATTGGTATGCAGGCATTTGACGCGTTAGTGGGCCGCACATGGCCCTTATCGATTTGTTTCTCGCCAAGCGTGTACAGCGTGGCACTCTCACCGTTCATCACGCCGACGGCAAGACCGTCCGCTTCGGAACACCCGATCCCCGCTTCCCGGATGTGACGATCCGCTTCACCGATTCCGGTGCGGCGGCGGCGATCATCCGCGATCCCGGGCTTGGCGCGGGGGAGGCGTATATGAACGGCCGGCTCGTCGTCGAGAAGGGCGACGTGCGCGATCTCGTCCGGTTGCTGACCGCGAACGACCCGTGGGAAGCAGGCGCGAACGGTCTTGCCGCCTCGCCGATGCGCCGCGCGATCCAGGCGGTCACGCACCGGATCGAGCGCGTCAACATGGCGCGCCGCTCGAAGCGCAACGTCGCGCATCACTACGACCTGTCCGACCGGCTCTACGACCTCTTCCTCGATTCCGACCGCCAGTATAGCTGCGCTTATTACACCAGCCCGGGCAACAGCCTCGAGCAGGCGCAAAGCGACAAGAAGGCGCATATCGCCGCCAAGCTCGCGCTCGCCCCGGGGATGACGGTGCTCGACATCGGCTGCGGCTGGGGCGGGATGGCGCTGTATCTCCACCAGCATACCGGCGCGGACGTGCTTGGTGTCACGCTGTCCGAGGAACAGCTCAAGGTCGCGCGGCGGCGCGCGCAGGAGGCGGGGGTCGCCGACCGCGTCAAGTTCGAGCTGATCGATTATCGCCACCTGACCGGTACGTTCGACCGGATCGTCTCGGTCGGGATGTTCGAGCATGTCGGCCCCGCGCATTACCGGACGTTCTTCCGCCAGTGCCGCGACCTGCTGAACGAGGACGGCGTGATGCTGCTCCACACGATCGGCCGCGCGGGCGGGCCGGGGGTCACCGACAAATGGACGACCAAGTACATTTTCCCGGGCGGGTATAACCCGGCCTTGTCCGAGATCATCTCGGCGAACGAGGGGCTGCGCTTCATGGTCACCGACGTCGAGGTGTTGCGGCTGCATTATGGCTATACGCTCGACGACTGGTACGACCGCACCGTCGCGGCGCGCGAGCAGATCATCGCGCTGTACGACGAGCCGTTCTACCGGATGTGGCAATTCTATCTGGCGGGCGCGGGCGCGGCGTTCCACTTCGGCGGGATGGTCAATTATCAGATCCAGTTCGCCAAGAACCGCCACGTCCTGCCGATCACGCGCGACTACATGATCGAGACCGAGCGCGCTTTTCGCGGCTAGGCCGTTGCACCCTGTCGTCCCCTCGCATAGGGGGCAGCCGAACACGAAGGATCCTGCCCGTGACCGATAAGATCAACCGCGTAGTCCTCGCCTATTCGGGCGGCCTCGACACCAGCGTCATCCTGAAATGGCTCCAGCAGACCTACAATTGCGAGGTCGTCACCTTCACCGCCGATCTCGGGCAGGGCGAGGAGCTCGAGCCCGCGCGGCGCAAGGCGCAGCAGGCGGGGGTGAAGCCCGAGCATATCTTCATCGACGATCTGCGTGAAGAGTTCGTCAAGGATTACGTCTTCCCGATGATGCGCGCGAACGCGCTGTACGAGGGGCTGTACCTGCTCGGCACGTCGATCGCGCGGCCGCTGATCGCCAAGCGCCAGATCGAGATCGCGCGGATGGTCGGCGCGGATGCGGTCAGCCACGGCGCGACCGGCAAGGGCAACGATCAGGTCCGTTTCGAGCTCGGCTATTATGCTCTCGCACCCGACATCAAGGTCATCGCGCCGTGGCGCGAGTGGGACCTGACCAGCCGCACCCGGCTGATCGAATGGGCCGAGCAGCACCAGATCGAGATTCCGCACAACAAGCGCGGCGAGGCCCCGTTCTCGACCGACGCGAACATGCTTCACACCTCGTCGGAAGGGCTCGTGCTCGAGAATCCGTGGGACGAGGTTCCGGACTATGTCTATTCGCGCACGGTCAATCCCGAGGACGCGCCTGACCAGCCGGAGACGATCACGATCGACTTCGAGCGTGGCGACGGTGTCGCGCTCAACGGCGTGGGGATGTCGCCGGCCACGCTGCTGGAAGCGCTAAACGAGCTTGGCCGCAAGCATGGCATCGGGCGGCTCGACCTGGTCGAGAATCGCTTCGTCGGGATGAAGTCGCGCGGCATGTACGAGACGCCGGGCGGCACGATCTATCACCTCGCGCATCGCGGGATCGAGCAGATCACGCTGGATCGTGGTGCTGCGCATCTCAAGGACGAGCTGATGCCGCGCTATGCGGAGCTGCTCTACAACGGCTTCTGGTTCTCGCCCGAGCGCGAGATGCTGCAGGCCGCGATCGACCATAGCCAGGCAAAGGTCGAGGGGACCGTCCGGCTCAAGCTGTACAAGGGGTCGGTCAACGTCACCGGGCGCAAGTCGCCGCAGTCGCTCTATTCGGAGAAGGTCGTCACGTTCGAGGACGACCAGGGCGCATATGATCAGCGCGATGCGGCAGGGTTCATCAAGCTCAACGCGTTGCGGTTGCGGCTGCTCGGGCGGCGGGACCGATAGTCCCTTATCACAATGCCACTTCCCCGGCGGAGGCCGGGGCCCAGTAGTGAGCCGGTCGTAATCGGGTGCTGCGCCCGGATGACATCGACCTTCGCTACTGGGCCCCGCCCTTCGCCGGGGAAGGGCAAAGGGTTAGGGTTAGGAAAAGTCCGGGGCCAGCCCCTCTAGGGCAGAGCCGGCCCCGTATCCCCCGATACGCTACACGGGGGAAACTGGTAAAACCGTCAGTCGATCAGCGGCAATAGCCCGGGCGGCCATCGCGATCGATCGCGCGTCCTGCGAGCGCGCCGCCGCCTGCGCCGAGCACCGTGCCCAGCGTCCGGTCGCCGCGCCCTGCGACGACGTTGCCGAGCAGGCCACCCGCGATCGCACCGATAATGGTGCCGCTGTCGCCGCTGCGGCAACGGTTGCGTGCGGTGTTGTAGTAGCGCCGGTCGTTATAGCTGCGGTCGTCGTAGCCGCGCCGGTCGTCGCGGTAGCCGCCGCCACGATAACCATCACCGCGATATCCGCCGCCACGATAGCCGTCGTCGCGGTTGTAGCCATCGCGATACGCCTGGTCGTAGGCATAGCCATCGCCCCGGTCGTAATAGCGCTGTGCGCTGGCGGGGGTTGCGGCAAGGCCGGAGACGGCGATTGCCATCGTCGTCGTGGCGAGCATGAGCTTCTTGAACATCGTCGTCTCCCTCTCGGTATGTGTTCCGATGATGCCGTTATGGGCGAGTCGGGGTGAGACGAGCCTGAATGCGTCTGTTAGCGGGCGTTCATGCGCGAAAGGCGGTTGCGCGATGCAGGGCGCTCCCGCAGGGGCTGTCCGTGCGCTTCCTCCTCTGTGCCTCCTTGTTCGTGCTGCTCGTCCCCGACTGGAGCGGCAAGGCGCGGATCTCCCTGCTCGGGCCGGATCCCGCCTTCACGGTTGCGCGCGTGCCGCTCGACGAAGCGAACCCGGCGCGGACTCGAGTCGGTGATCTCGTCTATCTCGGCGGGGTTCGGCTGAGCAGCAAGGATCCGCAGTTCGGCGGCTTCTCGGCGCTGACCGTGGCGGGGGATCGCTTCACGCTGCTCAGCGACAGCGGCGACATCGTGCGATTCGCGCTCGACCGGGACTGGCGGGTGCAGGACCGCAGCTACGCCGAAGTGCCCGACGGGCCGGGGACCGGCTGGGAGAAGGGCGACCGCGACAGCGAATCGATGAGCGTCGACCCGCGGACCGGCGCGATCTGGGTGGGTTTCGAGAATGCCAACGCCTTCTGGCGATACGATTCGACCTTCCGCGCGGCGCAGGCGCATGTCGCGCCGCCGGTGATGCGGCACTGGCCGCTGAACAAGGGGCCCGAGGCGATGACGTTGCTGCCCGGCGGCGGGATGGCGACGATCGGCGAGCAGGACCGGTGGCCGGGGGGGAAGGGGCGCGCGGGGATCGTCTTCGCGGGCGACCCGAGTGTGGACCCGCGGCGCGGCTTCCGCTTCGACTATATCCCGCCCGAGGGGAGCAGCCCGAGCGACATGACGGTGCTCCCCGACGGACGCTGGCTGATCCTCAACCGGCGCTTTGCGTGGTTCCGCTTCTCGAACGTGCTGACGATCGTCGACCCCGCCGACGTGAGGCCGGGTGCGACGGTGCGCGGCCGCGACATCGCGACGCTCGAATCGCCGCTGATCCATGACAATTTCGAGGGCGTCACCACAACGCAAGAAGGCCGCGCCACCGTCATCTGGCTCGTCTCGGACGATAACCAGTTGCCGGTGCAGCGCAGCCTGCTGCTGAAATTCAGACTGGATCCGGTCGCGCGAGGCGACCGGAACTGAGGCTTACGCCGCAGGTGCCTGTGCAGCGACGAGCTTCTTGGCGACGTCGCGCTTGAGGCGACGGCAGCGCAGCGACAGCTTGTCGTTGGTCGTCTTGACCAGCCAGTTGTCGAGACCGCCGACATGCTCGACCGAGCGCAGGCCGTGGGCCGAGACGCGCAGCTTGATGCTGGTGCCGAGGGCATCCGACATGAGCGTCACGTTCTGCAGGTTCGGCAGAAACGTCCGCTTGGTCTTGTTGTTCGCGTGGGAAACGTTGTTACCCACCATCCGGCCCTTGCCGGTCAGTTCGCAAATGCGCGACATCGTGAATTCCTGAATGTCCGGTGGGGCCCGTGACGAACCCCTAGAAGGGGGCGCGCTTACCCAAAGCATCCGGTCCCGTCAACCGATTCAGCCTTTTTCCCGTAACAATCAGGGCGCGCGCCGGGCCGCTCCGGGAGCCATGCAACCTTCCGCAAAGACGCGGCGTTTGATTACGGTAACGATCTGACTGCACGCTATAAGGGGATATTCGGGATGCGTTTTCTGTTGGCTCTGGTGGGAATCGCAGCCCTCGTCGTCGTGGCTTTGGTGTCGCTCGGCATGCTCAAGATCGATACGAGCGCGGGCTCGCTGCCCTCGGTAAGCGTCGCTGGCGGCAAGGCACCCGAGGTCGATGCCAAGATGGCGACGGTCGAGTTCGGCACTGCGAACAAGTCGGTCGAAGTGCCCACCGTCGGCACCACCACCAAGACGGTCGCGGTCCCGACGCTGCGAATCAACAAGCCCGCCGACGCGAACACCAACACCGTCACCACGCAATAAGCGCGGCTGGCCCGGACGCGCGGGTTCGGGCATGACCGGGGCCATGTCGATCGCGTCCCTGTTGCTCCCGCCCCCGATGCGCGCTGCGCTCGATGCTGCCGCTGCTGCGGCGGCGGCGGGCGAGGTGCCGGTGGGGGCGGTGGTGATGCGGCATGGCGTGGTGATCGCCATCGCCGCCAATGCGCCGCGCGCGTTGCACGACCCCACCGCGCATGCAGAAATGCTTGCGATTCGCGCGGCGGCGGCGGCGATTGGGGACGACCGGCTTGGCGAATGCGACCTGTGGGTGACGCTTGAGCCTTGTGCGATGTGCGCGGGGGCAATTGCGCACGCGCGGATCGCACGGCTCTACTATGGCGCAAGCGATCCCAAGGGCGGGGCGGTGGAACACGGGCCGCGCCTGTTTGCGCAGGCGACGATTCATCACCGTCCGGAAATTTTTCCGGGCATCGGTGAAGGAGAAGCGGCGGCATTGCTGCGCGCGTTCTTCGCCGGACGCCGTTGACCACCCCGCTGTAAGGGGCCGCAAGCCCATCTATTCAGGCGCACCGTCAGGTCGGCGGTTGTGCAATTCCACGAATCGCGCAAAGGACAGGTTGCGCCATGCACCCACTTCCTCCCTTTCCCTGGATCGACGTCGCGATCATCTTCGCGCTCATCCTGCTCAACGGTGTCTTCGCTATGTCGGAGCTCGCCATCGTCTCCTCGCGCAAGGCGCGGCTCGAGGCGATGGCGCGGAGCAACAAGCGCGGCGCACGGACCGCGATCACGCTCGCGGCGGACCCGGGCAAGTTCCTGTCGACGACGCAGATCGGGATCACGCTGATCGGCGTCCTGTCGGGCGCCTATTCGGGCGCGAGCCTCGGCGGGCCGGTCGGTGCGCGGCTGACGGCGCTGGGGCTGAGCGCGGAGCTTGGCCAGACGATGGGCTTCGTACTCGTGATCGGGATCACGACCTATGCCTCGCTGGTGATCGGCGAACTCGTCCCCAAGCAGATCGCGCTGCGCGCACCCGAACCGATCGCCGCGTTCATGGCGGGGCCGCTGCTGTGGCTCGCATGGGCGACCGCGCCGGTGGTGTGGCTGCTCGATTCGTCCTCCGGGCTGCTGTTCCGGCTGATGCGACTCAAGCGCGAGACCGAGGAGCATGTCACCGCGGAGGAACTCCATCTGATCGTCGCCGAAGCGTCCAAGTCGGGCGTGATCGAGGAGCATGAGCGTTCGATCATCTCGGGCGTGGTGCGACTCGCGGATCGCCCGGTGCGCGAGGTGATGACGCCGCGCACCGACATCGAATGGATCGACGCGACGCTCGACGAGGAAGGGATCCGCGCCGCGCTGATGACCGCGTCGCATAGCCGCCTGCCGGTGACCGAGGGCTCGGTCGATACGGTGATCGGCGTGGTGCAGGCGCGCGACATCGCGGTTGCGCTGTTCAAGGGGCTACCGCTCGACCTGCGCGCGCTGATGCGGCAGGCACCGGTCGTGCTCGACCAGATCGACGCAATGGATGCGCTCGATGCGCTGCGGCAGGCCGAGGTGCCGATGGCGCTGATCCATGACGAATACGGCCATTTCGAGGGAATCGTGACGCCCGCCGACCTGCTCGCGGCGATCGCTGGGGAGTTCCTGTCGGATACCGATCCGGAGGAAGCGCCCTCGGTCGTGACGCGCGACGACGGGTCGTTGCTCGTCGCCGGGCAGATGGCGGTCGATGCGCTTGCCGAACGGCTCGGGATCGATCTGCCCGAAGACCGCGATTATGCGACCGTCGCCGGGCTTGCACTCGCGGTGTTCCGTCACCTGCCGGGCGAGGGCGAGAGCTTCGTCGAGCAGGGGTGGAAATTCGAGGTGGTCGATCTCGACGGGCGGCGAATCGACAAACTGCTGGTGAGCGAGGCGCAATAGCTTCGTAGCTCACGGTAGCTTCGTAGCTTGGAGGTACCTCGCTTCCCCGGCGGAGGCCGGGGCCCAGTCGTGACACGGTCCTGGCGAATGCCGTGCCTGATGCCACAGGCCATTTCTACTGGGCTTCGGCCTTCGCCGGGGAAGCCGTTTCAAGTAAGGTGGCGGCTACAAGACCGCCGCAGCACGCGCGCGACGGCAGGTACCGGGACACGCCCGAAATAACGGCTTACCCGCCCAATTTCCCGAACTGCGCCTCATACCCCGCCCGGTCGCCGGCGCTGAGCAATTTGGCCTGGTCGATCCAGCGATCGCGCGTCATCCGCCCGCGAAACGCGCCGAGCTTTGCGTCGAGCGCTTCGGCCTCGGCGGGGGTCAGTGCGGCAATCTGATCGACCTGCGTGATCCCCTGTTCGGCAAGCGTCGCCGCGAGCTTGGGGCCGAGGCCCTTGATCTGCGTAAGACCTCCGGTTGCGGCGTGCGGTGCGGCGGCGGGCGTGACGACTGGCGCGGGTTCGGGCGTACCGGTCGCAGCGGGTGCCGGGGCAGGACTTGGGGCAGGACTGGGGGCAGGACTGGCAACAGCGCGTGAAGCGGTCGTATCATCCGGGGTACGCGGCGCGACCGGTGCCTGGCGGTCCGCTTCGCGCGTCGTCGGTGCCTCGGGCACGTCGGACGAGACGGTCGCGACCTCGGTCCCGTCCGCCGAGACGGTCGGCTGGCTCGTGGCGCCATGCGCCTCCGCGACCTCGAAATTCTCCTCGACCTGCTTTTGCGCATTCTTGCGGCGGCGGGCGAGCATGCTCCCCCAGACGATCGTCGCGATCGCGGCCACGGCGAGCACGACCATCAACACGACGTGGACGGTCGTGATCGGCAGCATGAAGTCGATCGCCTGGTTCGGATTTTCGGGCGAGGCAGCCATCGGATACTCCTAAATCGATTGCGCGGTCCTAGCGCAGCGCGTCCGTCGCCGTCGCGCGCTAATTACCCCTGCTCGTCCGCGCGCGCGATTTCGCGCCAGCCGATGTCGCGGCGGCAGAAGCCGCCTGGGAAATCGATCGCATCGACCCCGCGATACGCCGCGTCGCGCGCGGCGCCGATCGTATCGCCGAGCGCGGTCACCGCGAGCACGCGTCCGCCCGAGGCGACGATGCCGCTGTCCGCCTGGCGAGTTCCCGCCTGGAACACGATCGCGCCGGTCGATTCGGCGTCGGTAATGCCGTCGATCGCGCCGCCCGCCTCGGGCGTACCGGGATAGCCATTGGCGGCGAGCACCACCGTCAGCGCCACCGCATCGCGCCACTGCGCCGCACCGTGGTCGGCCAGCGTGCCGTGCGCGACCGCGAGCAGGATCGGCACCAGATCCGAGACGAGCCGCGCCATCAGCACCTGACATTCGGGATCGCCGAAGCGCGCATTATATTCGATCAGCTTGGGGCCATCGGAAGTGAGCATCAGCCCGGCATAGAGCACCCCCGAAAACGGCGTTCCCGCCGCCGCCATCGCCGCGACCGTCGGGCGTACGATCTCGTCGAGCGCGCGGGCTTCCAGCGCGGGGGTGAGGACGCGCGCGGGGCTGTAGGCGCCCATCCCGCCGGTGTTGGGGCCGCTGTCGCCTTCGCCGACGCGCTTGTGGTCCTGCGCGGAGCCGAACGGGAGGATCGCGGTGCCGTCGGTCAGCACGAACAAGCTTGCTTCCTCGCCGTCGAGGAACTCCTCGATTACCGCCTCGCCGCCAGGTTCGGCGAACAGATCACCCAGCGCCGCCTCGGCCTCGCCGAGCGTCGCCGCGACCGTCACGCCCTTGCCCGCCGCGAGCCCGTCCGCCTTGACCACCACCGGCAACAGGAAGCCGCCGAGTGAGGCAAGCCCATCGTCGAGTGTCTTGACGTGGACATAGCGCGCGGTCGGGATATGTGCGGCGTCGCACAGCGCCTTGGTGAACGCCTTCGAGCCTTCGAGCTGCGCCGCCGCCTTGTCCGGCCCGAACACCGCGAACCCCGCCGCCCGCAGCGAATCGCCGAGGCCGTCGACCAGCGGCGCTTCCGGCCCGATCACAATCAGTTCAACCGCGTTGGTCGTGCAAAAGGCGACGGTCGCCGCATGATCGCGCACGTTGAGCCCGACGAGCGTCGCATGTTCCGCAATCCCCGGGTTGCCCGGCGCGGCAAAGAGCGTATCGCACAGCGGCGACATCGCGAGCTTCCAGGCCAGCGCGTGTTCGCGACCACCCGATCCGATCAGTAGGATATTCATGTCGGACCCTCTTTTTGACGCCGCGGCCCGCCTCCTAGCCCTGGATGCCGCCGTCGACAACGCCGCTCCCGCGGCCGCCACGCCGGTCAATTCGGTGATGAGCGTCGGCGAATTCGCGGGCAAGCTCAAGCGCACGGTCGAGAGCGAGTTCGGGAGCGTCCGGCTGCGCGGTGAAATCTCGGGGTACAAGCGCGTCGCCTCGGGCCATGCGTATCTGAGCCTCAAGGACGACAGCGCGGTGCTCGACGGCGTGATCTGGAAGGGCCAGGTCGCCGCCCTCGGGTTCCAGCCGCAGGACGGCGCGGAGGTGATCGTCTCGGGCCGGATCACGACCTATCCGGGGCGGTCCAAGTATCAGATCATCATCGACCGGATGGAGCTGGCGGGCGAGGGCGCGCTGATGGCGCTGCTTGAGAAGCTCAAGGCGAAGCTTGCCGCAGAGGGCCTGTTCTCCGCCGATCGCAAGCAACTTCTGCCGTTCATGCCGCGCACGATCGGCGTCGTCACCTCGCCGACCGGTGCGGTGATCCGCGACATCCTCCACCGGCTCGAGGATCGCTGCCCGACGCATGTGCTGGTGTGGCCGGTCAAGGTGCAGGGCGCGGGCGCGGCGGAGGAAGTCGCCAAAGCAATCCGCGGGTTCGACGCGATGCCGCCCGAGACTCGGCCCGACCTCGTCATCGTCGCGCGCGGGGGCGGGTCGGTCGAGGATCTGTGGGCGTTCAACGAGGAAGTCGTCGTCCGCGCGCTGGCGGCGTGCAGCATCCCGACGATCTCCGCGGTCGGGCACGAGACCGACACGACGCTCGCCGATTTCGCCGCGGACCGGCGCGCGCCGACGCCGACCGCCGCCGCCGAGATCGCGGTGCCGGTCCTCGAAGACCTGCGCCTGACGATCGCGAGCTATGGCCAGCGGACCGGGAAATGCGCGCGGCGCTATCACGACCGCGGGCGCGAGCAACTGACCGCTCTGGTCCGGGTGCTGCCCAAGCGCGACGCGCTGCTCGGCCCGCAGCGTCAGCGCGCGGACGATATCGGCGCGCGGCTCGACCGTGGGCTGGAGCGCCGTGTGACGCTCGCGCGCGGGCAGCTCGACCGGTCGGCGGGGGCGCTTCGGCTCGCGACGCTCGAACGCCAGCTTGAGCGCGCACGCGATCGCACCGCGGCGGCATGGCGGCTGGTCCAGTCGCTCGGGCCGAACAGCATTCTCGACCGCGGCTATGCGTTCGTCTCGGCGCGAGTCGGCGGCGCGGTCGTCGGATCGGCGGCGGCGGCGCGCGCGGCGGGGGCCGTGACGCTCCATTTCCGCGACGGCGAGGTCGACGCCAAGGTTGAGCGCGGCGGGGGCAAGGGGTATGCTGGCCAGACCGGCGACCAGCCGACCCTGCTCTAAGTCTAGATCGAAAGCTCCCGTCCGATGCTCATGTCCAACACCGATCGCGCGGCGCGCCTGCATTTCATGGCGAACGGCTTTCGCGTGCTGAACCCGGGCGATCACGTCGTCTGCGCGGTGTCGGGCGCGCGGATCGCGCTCGATGACCTGCGCTACTGGAGCGTCGCGCGGCAGGAGGCCTATGCGACCGCGGCGCTGGCGACGCAGGCGATGGGCGGCGACACTGCCGCATAAGCCGATGTGGGCTGGCCGCGTTCTGGCCGGCCTCGTCGCGATCGGGCTTGGCGGTTGCGCGGCTGTTCCGGCGGCACCGCAGCGCCCCGACTCGGCGGTTCTATCGGCCGCGCCGGAAGCGCCGGCTCCCGCCGCGGGGCGGACGCGGTTCCGCTATGCGGGAAGCATGACGCAGGGCGGGCTGGTGATCGGCACCGCGCCGGCGCATACGCGCACGCTCCTGTTCGACACCGCGATCGTCCCGGTCGCCGCCGATGGCCGCTTCCTCATCGCGTTCGACCGGGACGCGCCCCCGGCGGCAACGCTCGCTGCGACGCTCGATGACGGACGGGTGATCCGCGATATGCTGACGGTCTCCCCCCGCGCGTGGGACATCTCGCGACTGACGACGCTCCCGAAGATCCCGCTGCCGCAACCTGAATTCGACCGGCTCCGCCCCGCCGAGCTCGCGCAGATCGTCGCCGCGCGCCGGATCGTGACCGATGCGCAGGGGTGGCGGCAGGCATTCGTCTGGCCGACTACCGGGCGGATCTCGACGTTGTTCGGGTCGCAGCGGATCTACCGCAACGGCGAGGCCGGGTCGTATCACTCGGGGCTCGACGTCGCCCGGCCGACCGGCACGGTGATCGTCGCGCCCGCCGACGGCGTGGTGATCCTCGCGGCGGACCATCCCTTCACGCTCGAGGGGAACCTGTTGATGATCGACCACGGCAACGGGCTCAACAGTGCTTTCCTGCATTTGTCCGAAATCGACGTGCGCGTGGGGGATCACGTCCGCCGCGGAGAGCGAATCGCGCTGTCGGGCGCAACCGGCCGCGCGACCGGGCCGCATCTCCACTGGAGCCTGCGCTGGCGCGACGCGAAGATCGATCCGTTGCTCGTCGCGGGGCCGATGCCGGTACAGCCCTGACGCTGATCGTGCCCGCCACCGGATCGACATGCGGTCCGCGACGGACCCGAAATCGCGCCCTGTGCGCCCCGTCCGATGTCGAATCGTTCACTACCCGACGGTTCGCCGGGAAGTGACGTCGACGCGATCGGCAGTGCCAAGGGTCTGATCGTGCACATCTTTCCGGGCCGGAACGCCGCCCGGTCGAAGCATGCCGGCGCTTTCGCCTGACGGATCGTGCGGTCGGTTCCGGCAACTCGGCAGTCCGGCCGAGCACCCAGGGGATTGTGGCATTTTTGATACATTGCAGAAAAAATCAGAAAAGGTCCGACGCGGTCACTTTACAGTCTCGAGAGCGAATAGCATCAATCCCGCAGGCAATTTTGAAAGTATCTATCTGCATCATCCATTTGGATGATGCAATAGTTCTTTCGGTTTGGCGCTGTGTAAAAAAAAGGGGAAGTTTAGATGCGAGCGACAGCACTTATTCGCAGGCTTGGGGTTGGTTCGGCGCTTTCGGTCCTTGCCGTTGCAAGTTTCGCCTCTGCCGCTTCGGCGCAAACCAACCAGGTCGAACCCGGTGTCACCGATTCCGCCGCACAGGATCCCACCGCCCCGGGCGGCGACATCGTCGTGACCGGCACGTTGATCCGCAATCCCAACCTAACGTCGTCGACTCCCGTCACCGTCATCAGCGATGCGGAAATCACCAAGCGCGCGCCCAACACGGTCGAGGAACTGCTCCGCGCGCTTCCGGGCGTGTCGCCGGGTGTCGGCAGCCAGGTCAACAACGGCGCGAACGGCACCAACACGGTCGACCTGCGCGGGCTCGGCGTCCAGCGCAACCTCGTGCTGCTCGACGGCAACCGCATCATCCCCTCGCTCGCCAACGGCGCGACCGACCTCAACAGCATCCCGCTCGCGCTTCTGTCGCGCGTCGACGTGCTGACCGGCGGCGCGTCGACGACCTATGGCGCGGACGCGGTGTCGGGCGTGGTCAACTTCATCACCAAGCGCGATTTCACGGGTCTGGAAGGGCGTTTCCAGAACAAGATCCTCGAATCGGGTGACGGGTATTCGTTCCGTGGCGACATCACCGTCGGCGCGAACTTCGCCGAGGATCGCGGCAACGCGGTACTGAGCTTCGGTTATACCAAGACCGACCCGGTCTATCAGGTCCAGCCTTACTCGATCTTCGGCATCAGCAGCTCGACCGGCGTCGCCTCGGGCGCGTCGCCGACCTCGGTCCCGACGACGATCGGCTTCAACGACGCCAACCTGCAGGTCCAGGGCAATGCGCTGGTCCCCGCCTATCAGGGGTTCAACTTCAATCCTTACAACATTTTCCAGGCACCGCTGATCCGCAAGAGCCTCTATGCCGCAACGCATTATGACGTGGCTGACGGGGTGGAATTCTACGCGCGCGGCATGTTTTCGCAGAACACGATCCAGTCGATCATTGCGCCGTCGGGCGTGTTCGGCAACGCGCTGACGGTCCCGGGCGCCAACCCGTATCTTCCGGCTGGCATCCGCGATCAGCTCTGCACCCGCGCCGGCATTGCGCTAGGCGCCACCTGCAACACCAACACCGCGATCCCGCTTCCCGCGGTCTATCGCCGCCTCGTCGAGCTGGGGCCGCGCGTCAGCAATTACGAGAACACGCTGTACGACGTCCGCGCCGGCCTCAAGATCGACATTTCCCCGTCGACCGCGCTCGATATCTCCGGCTCCTATGGCCGCAGCGAGCAGACGCAGACGCAGTCGGGCTATGTCATCACCCAGCGCGTGCAGCAGGCGCTCAACGCGACCAATACGACGAGCTGTCTCGTCACGACCGGCAATTGCGTCCCCGTCAACCTGTTTGGCGATGCGGGCAGCATCTCGCAGAACCAGGTCAACTTCCTCCAGGCGCAGAGCACCATCCGGATCAACACCGAGCTGTATCAGGCGCGCGCGTTGCTGACCGGCGACGTCGGCACCTTCCTGCCAACGTCGGACAAGGCGATCAGCTATGCGATCGGCGGTGAATATCGCAAGTACAAGTATGACCGCATTCCGGACGCGTTCGCGCAGGATCCGTCGGCGCTGGGCGGCGCGGGTGGTGCAGTCCTGCCGTTCACGGGCGGCTATGACGTCAAGGAAGCGTTCGGCGAATTGCTCGTCCCGCTTGCCGCGGACCGGCCGTTCTTCAAGCAGCTCACGCTCGAGGCGGGCGTGCGCTACTCGTCGTACAAGGTCGACGCTGCGGGCAGCCCGAGCTTCGATGCCACCACCTACAAGGGCGGCGGCACGTGGGAACCGGTCGAGGGGCTGCGGCTGCGCGGTACCTATCAGCGCGCGGTCCGCGCGCCCAACATCGGCGAACTGTTCGCGCCGACCGTCACGGGCCTGACCAACCTCGGCACCGATCCGTGCGCGGGGGCTGCCCCGACCACCAACGCCAACCTTCGCGCGATCTGCATCGGGCAAGGGTCGCCCGCCAGCTCGATCGGCCTGATCCAGCCCCCGGCGGCGGGGCAGGCGAACTCGACCGGCGGCGGCAACGCCAACATCCGCCCGGAGAAGGCGGATACCTTCACCGCGGGCATCGTCATCACGCCGCGCGGGTTCATCCCCAACCTGACGATCTCGGTCGATTACTACGACATCAAGGTCAACGAGGCGATCACCTCGGCGCTGCCGGGCGACGTCATCGCGGCGTGTTTCAACAACATCACCGCCGCCTCCGCGACCTCGGCTGCCTGTACGTCGATCCGCCGCAACCCCGCGAACGGCCGCCTGAGCGGCCCGAGCGCAACGACGCTCGGCCTGCCGACGCCGCTGACCAACAACGGCCGCTATGCCACCGACGGGATCGACCTGACGGTCAACTACAATCGCAAGTTCGGCGATTACGGGCTCGACCTCAATTTCGTCGGCAACTGGACCGATCATCTCCGGTTCCGCGCTTCGCCATCCTCGATCAATCGCGACTGCGCCGGCTATTACAGCGTCAATTGCGGCCCGAGCCTCGGTCAGATCCTGCCGAAGTTCGGCTGGCAGCAGCGCACCTCGCTCAATGCGTACGGCGTGACGGCCTCGCTGCTGTGGCGGCATATCGGCAAGGTCAAGTATGAGCCGGGCCTGCCCGCGCTCTTCAACGGGGCGATCCGCAACGGTGCTGGCGTCAGTTCGGAACTGGCCGGCAAGACCTACAACTTCAACCGGATCCCGGCGTACAATTACTTCGATCTGACCTTCCAGTTCGAGGTCGCGAGGGACTTCCTGCTGACCGTCGGCGCGCAGAACCTGCTCAATGCCCAGCCGCCGGTCGTCGGTGGCCAGGCCGGGTCGACCGCTGCCAACAGCGGGAACACCTTCCCGTCGACGTACGATCCGCTTGGCCGTTCGTTCAACGCGGCGGTGCGCTTCAAGTTCTGATCGGGTCGTTCGATCAAGCCTAGGGAGGCGGCCTTCGGGTCGCCTCTTTTTTTGTCGGGTCGCGCTGGCCGGACATGTTGCGGTTCAGCGTAACAGCGGTGCCGGTGCGACCAGCGACACGTTCGCGCCCTCCGCGACCTTTGCGGCCCAGGCCAGCACCATCCCGACTTCCTCGGCATGGAGCGACAGCGCGGCCTGCTGGTCCGCCTTGCGCGCCTCGGCGTCGAACTCGCCGCCGAACTTGGCATGCTGCCGGAAGACGGACCGAACGATCGCCTCACGCCCGGCGTCGCTGTCGGGCACACCGAACAGCATATCGATCGCCGCCAGCGCTTGTTCGGGCTGTGCCAGCAGCACTTCGCTGTCGAGCGTCCGCACCCGCTCCGGCCACGCCCGCGCGAGCTTCGCGAACAACGCATGCTGCGCGAGCCAGCCGACCGCGGCGACCTGCAGGTCGGATTGCAGGAAGATCGCCTGCGGCTCGAACCCGAGGTCGACCAGTCCTTCCTTGAGGAACCCTGCAAGCAACTCGCGCACCCACAACCGGCCCCACAGCCGCTTGCTCGCGATCGACCCGAGATATGTCTCGAGCGGCGCATACAGCAGCACCGCCGCCGCCTCGGGGCGCTCTGCCAGCATCGCGGCGGCAAGCCCGTTGGCGATGTTGGAGGGCTTGACGACGCAGCGTTCGCCCGGCGCGAACGGGCGCGCCAGCGCGCGCATCCCATCGCCGAGGACCGCGCCGATCCGACGCGGATCGCCGCCGCGGTGCCGCCATCCGACGAGGTCGTTGAGCAGCACCGGCTCCTTGAAGCTGAACGCGCGGCCCGGCCGGTCATAGGCGTTGGCAAGCAGGGTCGAGCAGCAATAGGCCGAATGGAAGATGAAGTTGAGGCGCGGTGCCGAACCGGTCAGGTCGCAGTCGCTGCGTCGGATCACCACCGGGGCGCCGAGGCCCGTCAGATGCTCGTCGGTCAGGAATGGCACGTTCTGCCGCACCTCGCGCGGGACCTGCAGGAAGTGGAACGCGTCCTGCCCGGGGTCGTAACGATGCGCGAGCCATTCGGGATCGGGGGCGATCGGGGTATGCGCGGTGACCATGCGTGATACTGTCGCGGAGTGCGCGCGCGGGATCAAGCGGGCGGCTTGCATGGCCCGGCGGGGTATGCTTCTTCGACGGCATGATCGATCCCGCCAGCGCCGTCGGACCCTTGTTGCGCGAAGCCGCCGCGTTGCGGCAGCGTGGCGATGCTGCGGGCGAACGCAGGACGCTCGACCGCGCGATCGCGCTCGATCCTGCACGGCCCGAGGCGCATAACGCGCGCGGCATGCGCGCGCTGGCGGATGCGGATTTCGGCGCGGCGGCGGCATGTTTCGGCCGCGCGATCGCGCTCGATCCGCGCGAACCCGCGCTCCGGCTCAATCTCGCCGCCGCGCACCGGGCGGCGGGGGATGCCGACGGGGAACGCGCAGCGCTCCAGTCAGTGCTCGATCTCGACCAGCTCCACTTCCTCGCGCAATTGCGGATGGCCGAATTGCTCCAGCGGCAGGGGCTGGTGTCGGAGGCCGCGCGGCACTGGAGTGCAGTCGTGCAGCTCGCCGCGCAGGCCGCCGAACGCCCGCCCGCGCTGGTCGAGGCGGAGAAGCGCGCGCTGGGGTTCCTCGAGGCGCATAATGCGGCGTTTGCGGATGCGCTGGCGGATGAATTCGGCGGTGCGCCGCGGTTGCAGGCGGCGTCGCGGCGGTTCCAAGCGTGCGCGGACCACACGCTCGGGCGGCGCAGAATTTACCAGAATCAGTGCGCCGGGGTGCATTTCCCGTTCCTTCCAGCAGACGAATTCTTCGATTCCGCGCACTTTCCGTGGTTCGCGACGCTGGAATCCGCGACCCCAGCGATCCGCGCCGAGGCGCTCGCGATGGTGGCGGGCGGAGACGAGGCGATCCGCCCCTATGTCCGGCTCGACAAGGGAACGCCCGATACGCCGTGGAGCAGGCTCGACGGTTCGACCGATTGGAGCGCGTGCTTCCTGTGGGAATATGGCCAGCGCAACGATGCGGTATGCGACCTCTGTCCCGCCACCGCGGCGGCGCTTGCGGCGGTGCCGCAGACCCGATTGCCGGGCAAGGCGCCCTCGGCATTCTTCTCGATCCTGCGTGGCGGTGCGACGATCCCGCCGCATACCGGGGTCACCAACACGCGCGCGATCATCCATCTGCCGCTGGTCGTGCCCGAGGGGTGCGGATTCCGCGTCGGTGGGGAGACGCGGCAATGGCGCGAGGGCGAGGCGTTCGGCTTCGACGACACGATCGAGCATGAGGCGTGGAATCGCAGCGACCAGATCCGCATCGTGCTGATCTTCGACGTGTGGAACCCGTATCTGACGCAGGACGAGCAAAACGATCTCGCGCGGCTGTTCGCGGTGACCGACCGGGGACTGGTCGCGCCGCGCGCGTGACGCGCTATCAGCCTGCGCCGACGTCCACTCCATGCTGCTCGAGCAGCGCGATCACCCCGCCAAGCTGCGCACGATAGCGGTGCCAGCGGTGAAGCGATTCGCGGTGGATCGGGCGGCGGACCTGCCAAGCGCTCGCAGTCCGTACCGCGACCGGCGAGTCGGGCGCGGACAGGCAGGCGTCGTCCCAATCCAGTCCCAGCGTCGCGAGTGTATGCGACACGGTCGCGCGCGGATCGGTGACCAGCGCGTCGTAATCGACGGTGACGATGGCATCCCCGTACACCTGCTCCCAATGCGCCATCAGTCGCCGGTAGTTGAGGTAGTAATGCACCGCGTCGCGCAGGTCGGTGCCATAGGTCACGCCATCCCCGAACTGGAGAAACCAGGTCGACAGCAGCGTGTCGAGCACGTTGCGCCGTGTGTGGAGGACCCGTGCCTCCGGAAACAGCGTCTTGATCAGCCCGATGTGGAGGAAATTGTCGCACCGCTTGTCGGTCACGATCCCCGTGCCGGGAAGCTCGGCGAGATAACGCGCGCGCAGCATCGCGATCTCGTCCGCGGTCAGCGTGGCGGGGTAGCGCGCCAGCGACTGTACGATCGCGGGGATCGCCTCGAGTTCGCCGCCCGGAGTAATCGCTGCGTGTTGCCCGAGGATCTTCTCGACCAGCGTCGAGCCCGAGCGGAACATGCCGCAGATGAACAGCGGTTTCGTCGCACCCACAGGCGGGGCGGGGACAGGAGCAGGGGCAGGGGCAGGGGCAGGGGGCGGCGGCGCGGGATATGCGGAAATCAGCGCGTCGACCAGTCGGGTGTGCGCCGCTGGATCATAGGCAGTCGGCGCGATCGACCGCGCGATCCAGTTCGCCGCCTCGATCGCCTGGAACGCATCCCCCGCATCCCCCGTGGCGTCGAGCGCGTTGCCGAGTGCAAACAGCATGTCGGCGCGATCTTCGACCGAGGCGGCGTGCGGCAGCACCGTCCTGAGCCGCGCTACCGCAGCGCCCGCCGCCCCGTCCGCGACGTCGATCGCGGCGAGTCGGGCGTGCGCGCGGCCATCACCGGGCGCGCGTTGCAGCACTTCGGTATAAGCGCGCCGTGCCGCGCCGCGGTCGCCGAGGTCCTCGTGGAGGTTGCCGAGGTTGAGCCATGCCGGCAGGAAACCCCGGTTGGCGTGCAGCGCGTGTTCCAGTTCGACGAGCGCGGCGGCGGGGCGGAACAGATGATCCGACAGGATCGTCGCGCGGTTGAGATGCGCCTGTTCGGGTTGCGGGTCGCCTTGCGCTATTGCCTGCGCATAGGAGGCCAGCGCGGCATCGAATTGCCGCGTCGCACGCTGCGCCCACGCAAGGTTGAACCAGGCGTCGGGCTGACGGGGATCAAGCGCGAGCGCCTCGTCGAACGCAGCGATCGCGGCCGGCAGGTCCCCGCCGCGCAACCGTGCGGCGGCGGTCTGGAGCAGGGCGGTCGATCGGGGCGCGTGCGGCATCGCGCTGTCTTATCGGGTCCGGCGCGCGCCCGATAGCATTGTCAGGTGATCCGTCGCGCCTTGACCGCGGGTTGACCGCCGACGTTCATCTGGAAGCTGCCGAGCGCGCCGCGCTTGATGTGGACCTTGTCGCCGGGTCTGGGGCTGCGGCCGATGACATTGTCGTCGGTCTGCGCCCAGCGCGCGCCGTCCGCCATGCGCAAGGTCCAGCGTCCCGCGCCGTCGACCCGCGCCTCGGTGACGGTCGTGTCGATGAAGTCGATATCGGGCGCGTTGCCGAAAATCGGCAAGGTCGGCAGCCCGATCCCGAACAGTGTCCGGCGTGCCTGGCGCATCTGCTGCCGATCGACCACGACGACGTCCTGCCGCGCCTCGGCCGAATCGAGCGTCGCGACCGTCTTGTCGAAACACGCGAGCCGTGCCGCGGGATCGGTCAGCTTGCGGCATTGCACGACATCGGTCAGCGCCTGAGACCGGCCCTCGGCGCGCGGCGCAGCGGCATGCGCGGCGCCCGGCAGCAGCGCTGCGATCAACAGAGTTTGAAGCGTTCGAACGCGCACATCGTGTCCCCTTGGCAGAGCGTCCGACGCGCGGTACGGCCCGGCCCGCGCCGTCGCAAGCACCCGTGAAGATGCTGTGACTATTCTGCTACAGTGTCGGAACATTGTTGGGGATATACGCATTATGTCGCCAATTTCACTTTTGTGACGCGCGGCTCCTACTAAAGAAGCACCCCATAGACAGCCAGTTAACAGCTGTTGATTCGTGCCGCCGCCCCCGCGGTGGCATCAAAGGGGATTCAATCCAACATGCAAAACCACGTTTTGCGCGGCTCTCTGCTCGCGTCCACGATGATTGCCGGCATCCTCGGTGCCCTTCCTGCCGCAGCGCAGGTTGCTCCCGCCGCGCCGGTACCCGCAGCCCAGCCCGTCACGCAGGAGCAGGCGCCGACCACCACCTCCACGGGTGACGACAGCGTCGCAGGCACCACGCCCGCCGCGTCCAACACCCCCGGCGCTGATGCCGGCGACATCGTCGTCACGGGCTCGCGCATCTCGAACCCGAACCTGACCTCGGCCAGCCCGATCACGGTCGTCAACGCAGCCGAGATCAAGCTGCAGGGCGCGACCCGCATCGAGGACGTGCTCAACAGCCTGCCGCAGTCGTTCGCGACGCAGAGCTCGTCGGTATCGAACGGGTCGAACGGCACCGCGACCGCCAACCTCCGCAACCTCGGCGACCAGCGTACGCTCGTCCTGGTCAACGGCCGCCGCCTGATGCCGGGCAACCCGTCGTCGAGCAGCACCGCATCGGCCGCAGCCGATCTCAACGTCATCCCGCAGGCGCTGATCAAGCGCGTCGACGTGCTCACCGGCGGGGCCGGCTCGGTCTACGGGTCGGACGCGATCGGCGGCGTCGTCAACTTCGTGCTCGACACGAACTATGAAGGCGTCAGCCTCGACGCGTCGGGCGGCATCTACAACCACGACAACCGCAGCCAGCGTTTCCAGAACATTGCCACTTCGGCAGGGTATCCGACGCGTGATGGCAACGCGTTCGACGGCACGCAGTTCGACGTCAACCTCAAGATGGGCGTCGGCACCAGCGACGGCCGCGGCCATGTCGTCGGCTACATGGGCTATCGCAAGATCGGCGCGATCCTCCAGGGCGACCGCGACTATGCGGCGTGCGGCCTTGGCGCTCCTGCCAACGGCAGCGAATATGTCTGCAGTGGCTCGGCCACCGCATTCCCCGCCAACTTCACGCTGGGCGATACCGTCGTCAACGGCGCGGCAAGTGGTCTCCAGCAGCAGTACACGCTCAACGGCGCAGGGCAGCTGACCCCCGGCCGGACGCTCTACAATGCGAACCCGCTCAATTATTATCAGCGCCCGGACACGCGCTACACGGCAGGCTTCCTCGCGCATTACGACGTGAGCGACAGCTTCAAGCCCTATGCCGAGTTCATGTTCATGGACGATCGCTCGGTCGCGCAGATCGCGCCGTCGGGTGACTTCAGCAACACCTCGGTGCTCAACAGCAACAACCCCTATCTGTCGGCCGCACAGCGCGCGACGTTCTTCCGCAACACCAACCTTGTCCGCGACGCGAACGGCAACGTCATCAACCTGACCAACCCGGATGGTACGCAGTACCAGCAGGCGAACGTCACGATCGGTCGTCGCAACGTCGAGGGTGGCGGTCGTCAGGCTGATCTGCGTCACACCGCCTACCGCTTCGTCGCGGGTGCACGTGGCGACATCGCGGACGGCATTTCGTATGACGTCTATGGCCAGTATGGCACGACGATCTTCAGCCAGGTCTATCGCAACGAATTCTCGGTCTCGCGCACCCAGCGCGCGCTCGATGCGATCACCGATACGCGCGCCGGTTCGTCGACGCTCGGCCAGCCGGTCTGCCGCTCGGTCGTCGATGGTACCGACCCGAACTGCGTCCCGCTCAACATCTTCGGCGCGGGCAACATCTCGCAGGCGGCGCTGAACTACGTCCAGACCCCGGGCTTCCAGTCGGGTAATACCGCAGAGAAGGTCGTCAGCGGCTCGGTCACCTTCGAGGGCGGCAAGTACGGCTTCCAGTCGCCGCTCTCGACGCAGGGCATCGGCATCAACGTCGGTGGCGAGTATCGCGAGGAATCGCTGACGCTCGAAGTCGACAACGGCTTCCTCAGCGGCGATCTCGCCGGTCAGGGCGGTGCGACGCTGCCGATCAACGGTTCGTTCAACGTCAAGGAAGTGTTCGGCGAAATCCAGGTTCCGCTCGTCACCGACCGGCCTTTCTTCAAGGAACTGACGGTCAACGGTGGCTATCGCTACTCGGACTACAGCACCTCGGGCGGCGTCTCGTCGTACAAGGGCGAGCTCGTATGGGCACCGGTTTCGGACATCCGCTTCCGCGGTGGCTATAACCGTGCGGTCCGCGCCCCGAACACGCAGGAGCTGTTCGCACAGCAGTCGGTCCAGCTCGACGGTGCGACCGATCCGTGCGCGGGTCCGGCAGTCAATGGCTTGGTCAACGGCAACAACGCCGCTGCCTGCGCCCGTACCGGCGTTGCGGCGAACCGCTTCGGCCTGATCGCGGCGAACCCGTCGGAACAGTATAACGGCCTGCTCGGCGGCAACCCGAACCTGAAGCCCGAGAAGGCGGATACGTTCACGGTCGGCGTCCTGCTCCAGCCGAGCTTCCTGCGCGGCTTCAACCTCTCGGTCGACGCCTTCTCGATCAAGCTGCAGGACCGGATCGGCGTCATCGGCGCCGACACGATCATCGCGCAGTGCATCGCGACCGGCGCGCAGTCGCTGTGCGGTGCCATCAACCGCGATGCCAACGGCACGCTGTTCCAGGGCAACACCGGCTACATCGTCGACACCAACGTCAACGCGGGCTCGCTCAAGACGCGCGGGATCGACGTTTCGGCTGGCTACACGCTGCGGACCGGCCAGATCGGCACGTTCGGCCTGTCGTTCAACGGGACCTATGTCGATCAGTTCACCTCGGACAAGGTCGGTGCGAAGTTCGATTGCGCTGGCCTGTACGGCGCACAGTGCGGCTACCCGCAGTCCAAGTGGCGGCATTCGGCACGCGTGACCTACACGTCGCCGCAGGGCATCGGCCTGTCGGCACGCTGGCGTTACCTGTCGGCAACCAAGTATGAGCGCACGAGCACCGACACGGATCTTGCCGGTTCGTTCTCGCCGCTCGACGCGCGCATCCCGGTGCAGAACTATTTCGATCTGGCCGCGACCGTGCGGGCAGCGGACAAGTTCACCTTCCGCATCGGTGCGAACAACCTGCTCGACCGTACGCCGCCGATCCTCAGCCAGGCAGCGTCGCCGATCGGTTCGTTCGGCAACGGCAACACCTACCCGGGCATCTTCGAGGGCAACGGCCGCTACCTGTTCGTCGGCGTCACTGTCGACATGTAAACGGCGCGTCCTTCGGGAAGCCAAAGGGGCGGTGGATCATGCGATCCGCCGCCCCTTTCTTATGCGCAAAGAAAAAATCTCGGGGTCAAAGTAAGGCGGAAGTATTCAGCGTGAGCTGGCTGCGAAGGGCAGGTAAGAATAAAAAACAGGCCAAGACGACTCCAGTCACTCCCCTTGCAACCCGTACGATACCGATAACCGTTACGATTCCGTAACAGTACCGCTTCGGTCCTTTAGTCGGGTTGTGTCCGGATGTCGCCCGGATGTGTTGCTTTTTTGCTACGATGTCTCCCAATTCGATCTTCGTGTTTCGCGGCGTCCTTTACAGGCACGGCTGCGGCGTGATCTTTGGCGCGCATCGAGCGGGGCCGTCCGCTCTGTCGCCGTCCTACCCGCGTTCCGGTGCCTGCATCGGGGGACGCCTTCAGCAAGGAATATCTAGTGCCACGGAATGTTGCTGCTTTCTCCAAGCCCTGGCTTCTGACGACGTCGGCGGCGCTGTCGCTTCTGGCGGTTCCCGCGTTCGCGCAGGAGCAGGCCCCGCCGGCTCCTCCCGCAGACGCCGCCACCCCCGGTGCCGCCGCGGTCCAGACCCAGTCCGCGCCCGCCGATGCGCAGGCCAATGCCGAAACCGGTCAGGACATCGTCGTCACCGGCACGCTGTTCCGTCGCACCAACACCGAGACGCCGTCGCCGGTGTCGGTCATCACCGCCGAGAACATCGCGGCGCGGGGCCTGACCACCACTGCGGACGTCATCCAGTCGATCTCGGCGGGCAATGGCGGCAGCATCCCGCAGGGCTTCGGCAACGCGTTCGCTTCGGGCGCCCAGGGCGTTTCGCTTCGCGGTCTCTCGACCAACTCGACGCTCGTTCTGTTCGACGGTTTGCGTCCGGCCTATTATCCGCTTGCCGATGACGGCCAGCGCAGCTTCGTCGATCTCAACACCATCCCGGGCGCGATTGTCGAGCGGATCGAGACGCTGCGCGACGGCGCATCCTCGACCTATGGCGCCGACGCGGTCGGCGGCGTGGTCAACGTCATCCTCAAGAAGGAAATCAAGGGCGTCAGCGGCAACGTCGAAGGCGGCATTTCGGAGCGCGGCGATGCCGGGCAGCAGCGCGCACGCCTGACCGCGGGTTACGGGGACCTTGCCGACCAAGGCTTCAACTTCTACGTCAGCGGCGAATATCAACACCAGAACGCGCTGTTCGCGAACCAGCGCGAGTTCCCGTACAACACCAAGAACCTGTCCTCGATCCAGGCGGGCAACGGCTTCACCGGTGCGAACGGCAACACCAACTTCCTCGCGCCGAGCACGTCCGCGTCGAGCAGCACGACCGCAGCGGTCGTCCGTCCGGCAACCTATACGCCGGGCAACATCCTGAGCGGCGTGCCGATCGTCGGCGGGCAGTATCGCGTGTTGCAGCAGGGTGGGTGCGCGGGCGCCGCGCAGATCAACATCGCGCACAACAACGCCAACGGCCAGTATTGCGAACAGGATCTGGTCAACCAGTACACCCAGATCCTTCCCGACCAGACGCGCTTCGGCGGCACCGCGCATCTGACCGCGAACATCGGGTCGAACGCACAGGCGTATCTGACTGGCACTTTCTACCAGAGCATCATCTTCCAGCAGCGCACGCCAAGCTCGCTGCGGTCGAACAACCCGGCCTACACCTTCGGGCTGGTGCTTCCGGCGACCCTGTCGAACGGGACGCTCAACCCGCAGAACCCCTATGCCGCAACCGGGCAGGGCGCGCTGATCTTCTATCGCTTCGGGGATATCGCCTCGACGCTCAAGAACACCTCGAGCACCTATCGCATCGCGGGCGGAATCGACGGCAAGTTCGGCGGCGACAACAGCTGGACTTACACGCTGCACGGCACGTACATGCGCACCAACCTGACGCAGGACCGTACCGGCAACGTCAACCTGGCGGGTCTGACCACCGCGATCAACAACGGCACCTATAACTTCGTCGACCCGACCGCCAACAGTGCGGCAGTGCGCTCGCTCATCTCGCCCAACCAGCAGAGCAAGGCGCATTCGGAAACCGCCGAAGTCCAGGGCATCCTGACGCACGCGCTGTTCGACCTGCCGGGCGGTCCGCTCAACCTCGGTGTCGGTGGCGAGTTCCGCTACGAGAACATCTACGATCCGACCCCGAACCCGGGCTCGCAGTTCCTCGACATCAACGCGTTCTCGGCGATCGGCCACCGGTTCGTCACGTCGGGCTTCTTCGAGCTCAACGCGCCCGTGCTCAAGCAGCTCGAAGTCAACCTGTCGGGTCGCTACGATCATTATTCGACCGGGTTCGGCCGCTTCTCGCCCAAGGTCGGCGCGAAGTTCACTCCGATCCGCCAGCTCGCGATCCGCGGCACCTATTCGCAGGGCTTCCGCGCACCGTCGATCCCCGAGACCAGCGGCAACGTCATCGGCTTCGTCAACTACACGCCGCCCGCGGCAACGCAGGCAGCGCATGGCGGCAACTCCTATGTCGGGACGTACAGCCTTGGCCTCAACTCGGTCGGCAACCCGAACCTGAAGCCCGAAACCTCGCGCAGCTTCACCGGCGGCGCGGTGTTCCAGCCGGTGCGCTGGCTCAGCCTGACCGCGGATTACTACAACATCCACAAGAAGGACCTGATCTTCAACCCGGCGGATTCGACCTACGCCAACACCTATCTGAACGGCGGTACGGTGCCGGCGGGGGTCACGATCACGCCGAACCCGGCGGATCCGTCCTTCCCGGGCCTGCGTCCGACCCCGGCGTTCGTCAATTCGGCGTACATCAACGGGCAGTCGCTCCAGACGTCGGGCATCGACGGCCAGATTTCGGCAAGCGTTCCACTGGGCCGTGGGTTCAAGCTGACCTCGGCGCTCGAGGGAACGCTGGTCCTCGAGTATAAGGTCAACACCGGTATCAACGGCGTGTACGACTATCTCGGGACGCTTGGACCGTACAACACGACCTCGGCCTCGGGCACGCCGCGCTGGCGCGCCAACTGGCAGAACACGCTCGAAGCGGGCGCATACTCGCTGACCGCGACGACCTACTTCACCAGCGGGTACAAGGGCTATGCCGCCGACTATAACGGCGTCGGCAGCTGCGGACCGAACGATACGCCGGCGTCGAGCTATCTGTACAATGGCGACCTGTCGCGCCGGGCCGGCAATGCGTTGCAGTGCACGGTCAAGCACTTCCTCAGCGTCGACCTGAACGGCAGCGTCAAGGTGAACGACAAGTTCACTTTCTACGCGATCGTTCAGAACCTGTTCGATGCGCACGCACCGTTCGACCCTAACACCTACGGCGGCAACAACTACAACCCGGCCTGGGCCGCATCGGGCATCATCGGCCGCTCGATCAAGGCGGGTGCCAACTTCAAGTTCTGATCCCTTCCGGGTCGAACGTGAAAAAGGGGCGGTTCCTGCAAAGGAACCGCCCCTTTTGTTGTGCCTCTTTCCCGTTCAGGAAAGGGAGCGCATCACTCCACCACCAGCTCCAGCTTTCCGTCGCCCTCATCGACCCGCACCGTGGCGCCGTCCTTGACGCTCCCGCGCAGGATCAGGTCCGCGAGCGGGTCCTGCAGATACCGCTGCACCGCGCGCTTGAGCGGTCGCGCGCCATAGACCGGATCGTAGCCGACCCGCCCGAGCCACACGCGCGCCGCGTCGGTCAGGTCGAGCGTCACCTTGCGTTCCCCCAGCAGCGTCGCGATCCGCTTGACCTGAATGTCGACGATCGGCGCCATTTCCGCCTGGCCGAGCCGGTGGAACAGCACGATCTCGTCAAGCCGGTTGAGAAACTCGGGCCGGAAATGCCCGCGGACGATCTCCATCACCTGCGGCTCGACGCTCGCGACATCCTCGCCTTCGCCCAAGGTCGTCAGCACCTGGCTGCCGAGGTTGGAGGTCAGCACGATGATCGTGTTGGTGAAGTCGACCGTGCGGCCCTGGCCGTCGGTCAGCCGCCCGTCGTCGAGCACCTGCAGCAGGATGTTGAAGACGTCGCCGTGCGCCTTCTCGACCTCGTCGAACAGCACGAC
>CAZNQA010000038.1:0-31419 GCA_964575105.1 uncultured Stakelama sp. | reverse complement strand
AGGTGATGAAGATCGCCAAGGAGCCGATCAGCCTCGAAACGCCGATCGGCGACGAAGAGGATTCGCATCTCGGCGATTTCATCGAGGACAAGAACGCGATCATCCCGGTGGATGCCGCGATCCAGGCGAACCTCAAGGAGACCGTCACGCGCGTGCTGGCGTCGCTCACCCCGCGTGAGGAGCGCGTGCTGCGGATGCGCTTCGGGATCGGGATGAACACCGATCACACGCTCGAGGAAGTCGGCCAGCAGTTCTCGGTCACGCGCGAGCGTATTCGCCAGATCGAGGCAAAAGCGCTGCGCAAGCTCAAGCACCCGAGCCGCAGCCGCAAGATGCGGTCGTTCCTCGACCAGTAAAGGCGAAACGGTCGGCGATGGTGCCCCCATCGCCGACGTCGCTGTCCTGACCGGCGGGCAACCGCAATTGCATCCGCTTTGGCGGCAATCGATGGCGTAAGCGCGGTCTTTGCGCGATCACGGCGGCATGCCGAGCGCGTCCAGCCCCTATCCCTCAGCATTCCTGCCGGATCCCGACCAGATCGTCACTTCCTCCAATCTGGTCCGACATTTCGGGCTGTGGCAGGAACGCGCGGCGCGCGACCCGGTCTATGTGCTGCTGCACGGGCGCCCGCGCCTCGCGCTGCTCGCGATCGAGACGTTCGACGCGTTGTGCACGCGGGCCGGACAGCGCCCCGATACGATCGATATGGTCGATGCAGCCCCGCTGCTCGATGCGATCGGAGACATCGTCCTGCTCGCCGACCCGGACGCAACCATCACCGCGTCGAGCCGCGCTGCACGGCTTCATTTCGGCGCGATGGCGACAGCCGGTCAGCCGCTCGTCGGCGTCGCTCCGGTCGCGCAGCACCCCGCACTCTCGGCGGTGATCGCGCGCGTGGCGACGAGCGGCATTGAGGAAGCGCTGCGCCTGCAGTCGATCGCCCGCCCCGGACGCGTCCTTGCCGTGACGCTGATCCCGTTCCGGCGCGGCGTCGCGCTTGTCGGTCGCGACGATACGCTTGCGCAGGACCATGCCCGGCTGAGCGCGATCGAGCAGGCCGCAACCGAAGCGATGATCGCAGCGGGGGACAGCGCGCTGGTGCTGCTCGACCGATCCGGCGAAATCGCCCTTCCCGCGCCGGCGCTTACGGTAATGATCGGGGCCGATGCGGCGATGCCATACGCAACCTCCCTCGCCGCGCTGGTCGTGCTGTCGCAACGTGCCGCGATCGCCCGGGCAATCGAGCGCGTGTTCGTTTCCCATCGCGCGGAAGCGATCGACGCGGCACTTAATACGACGCATCATCGCCGCCTCAGCGTCCGGATCGGCTTCGCCCCGATATGGCATGGCGGCGAGGTCGACAGGATCGTCGCCATGATCTGCGCTCGCTGACGTCATTCCCTGTAAAGCACGCTAAGACATTGTCCGCAAAGTCGATTTCAATGATGCTCGATCACGGGAAGATATTTCCCTGGCTGGTCTAGCCCAGCGTTTGGAAACAGCCGGGTCGAAACCTTGCGTTGACGCAGGAGGATTGTCGCGGACTGTGTGGAAACATCTTTAACTTGCCGTACACCAGGTTTTTACGTGCTTCGGTATAAACCTTGGCCCAAAGCGTTGCGGCACCATGCAAATACAGTCGACGCGACTCGCATCGAAGGACGAACCGAAGATCATGCTGACCGTAGCGACAGGGGTCCATTTGGGGTCGGGAGGCCCCGGTACGATCGCGGCGCTTGCGGTGACGGATAGCTGCGCGCAGCACCCCTTCGTTCCGCGTCTGTTGGGTCCCCATGCCGCCGGGCGCGATCTTGCCGACGCGATCCATGCTTTGTGTGCGGTGCACGGACGCGCGAACATGATCTTTGAAACCGCGGCGCGGCAGCGCATTCCCGATGTCGACCACCGCTGGCTTGACGATGCCGCCGCCGCGATCGCCGCTGAACGGGGCTATCTCGCGGCGCTGACCGCTGCGGTCGGTCCCTTGCCCTCGACCCCGGGTCAGGCCGAAAGCGACAGCGCGTTCGCCGCGCTTCGGCATGCCTTCGATACGCTTGCCGGATCGGATCGGCTCGGCTGCGCGACCGGGGCGGCGATCGCGCTGCTGATCGACTGGCAGACGTTCCGCCGGATCTGCGATACCGCCGCCGAGCGGGTCGGGCTCGAGACCCCGCCTTGCGATTTGCCCGGCGAAGTCGCGATCGTCCGGATCGGTGCAGCCGCGGGCGCAAGCCCAGCGGTCCACCGCGCGATGCGGTTCGGCGCGCAACAGGCGTTTGCACAGCATCGTGGCCTGTTGTGCCTGATCGAAGCCCGGGCAACCGCGCGCGACCGGCACTAGCGCGGACCGCGCACCGCCGCCGCCTCGAAGGATCGTTTCGTGCACGCTTGCGCTACCGCGCGCATTCCCGCTATCGCCGTACCCGGAATTCAAACGGACGAGGGCGTCGCGATGAAGCGGTTCGAAGGCACGCAGGGCTATGTCGCCACCGATGATCTGAAGGTCGCGGTCAACGCAGCGGTGACGTTGCGCCGCCCGTTGCTGGTCAAGGGCGAGCCGGGCACCGGCAAGACCGTCCTCGCCTATGAGATCGCCAAGGCGCTCGATGCCGAGCTGATCGAATGGAACATCAAGTCGACCACCAAGGCGCAGCAGGGCCTGTACGAATATGATGCGGTCGCGCGGTTGCGCGACGGGCAGCTCGGCGACGAGCGAGTCCACGACATTGCCAATTACATCCGCAAGGGCAAATTGTGGGAAGCGTTCACCCGCCCCAAGCCGCCCGTGCTGCTGATCGACGAGATTGACAAGGCCGACATCGAATTCCCCAACGATCTGTTGCAGGAACTCGACCGGATGGAGTTCCACGTCTACGAAACTCGCGAGACGGTGCGCGCGGTCGAGCGTCCGATCGTCATCATCACGTCGAACAACGAGAAGGAATTGCCCGACGCGTTCCTGCGCCGCTGCTTTTTCCACTATATCAAGTTCCCCGATCGCGGCACGATGCAGGCGATCGTCGACGTCCACTTTCCGGGGATCCAGAAGATCCTCGTCAACCGTGCGATGGACATCTTCTATGACGTCCGCGACGTACCGGGTCTCAAGAAGAAGCCGAGCACCAGCGAACTGCTCGACTGGCTCAAGCTGCTGCTCTACGAGGACATGGCGCTCGACGTGCTGCAGAACCGCGACCCGACCAAGGCAATCCCCCCGCTCCACGGCGCTTTGCTCAAGAACGAGCAGGACGTCATGCTGTTCGAACGCCTCGCCTTCATGGCGAAGCGACAGCAGAACAAGGGCTGACTGCGCCGCCTGGCGCGCAATCAGGGTTTGCCGAGCTTCGTCGATTGCGAGGCCACGACGACCCACTTCCCGTCGCGCTGTTCAAAGACGTCGGTCCAACTGTACGTTCCGCTGATGTCCTTGCCCTTGTAGCTGCTCGTCTCATCGTCGGCACCCTGCGCGACCGCAACGGTGCCGAAGACGCGGACCATGACGTCATGGTTGCGCACCGAATGGACGACCATGTCGGGCGAGGTCATCACCGCGATCGCCTCGGCCCGGTCGACCCGCAGCTTCTCGCCATTCTGGCCATGCCAGTCAGGCGCCATGATCGCGGTGAGCGCGGCGCTGTCCTTCGCCTTCATCGCCTCCGACCAACGGGCCTCGATATCGGTGATCGTCTTCTCGACGTCCTGCGCCACGGCCGGCACGGCGCACATCAGCGCCCCCAGCAATACGCCAACCTGAAGCATGCGAACGGCCCTGCGTATCGTCATCATGGCTGCCTCCAGCACTCGTTTCGATATCGCAATGGTATCATGAACACCGGGGTGCGCAAAGCTGCCGTGCGGTGCGATCCCGGTAAAGGGTCGACCACCCGTCAAATTGCGTAACGACTCGGCAACCAAATGCCGCTACGCAAACCGTCGGGCTGTGTCCGACGGGATACCAGATGCGCGGAATACGACTGACGATCATGGCGTTGAGTGCGGTCCTTGTGACGGCACCGGCGGTCGCGTCGTCGCTGCTCGATTATGTCGGCCAATGCGTCCCGTTCGCGCGCGCCGCCTCCGGGATCCAGTTGTTCGGCGATGCCTGGACGTGGTGGGCGCAGGCCGCCGGGCGATATCGCCGTGGCGAAATGCCAAAGGCCGGAGCCGTGCTCGTCTTCGCGCGCACCGCTCGCCTTCCGCTCGGCCATGTCGCGGTCATCAGCCAGGTCGTCGATTCGCGCGTCGCGATGGTGACTCACGCCAATTGGTCGCGAATGAACGGTGAGCGCGGCCACGCCGAACAGGACGTCACGCTGACCGACGTCTCGCGCGACAATGACTGGAGCGTGGTCAAGGTGTGGTTCCGCGACAATGCCGGGCTCGGCGGGTCGGTCTTCCCGACCTATGGCTTCATCTATGGCCAGCCGCTCGGTGACCACGCGGTGGCGAAGGTCCGGCCCGCGCGCGAGCTGACCGGACGTCATCCCGACTATGTCGGCGCGCTGATCGACGCCTATCGCTGAGGCTGTCTTATCCTGCGCAAGTCTGGCATCATCGTCTCGCGGTGTCGTCCAGTCGACCTGCGTGATGTTCCGGACCCTGAAACCATGTTCCTCCATTTTCTCGACGAACTCCGCGCCGCCGGAATCCCCGCCAGCCTCAAGGAGCATCTGCTCCTGCTCGAGGCGCTGGATGCCGAGGTGATCGATCGCACACCCGAGGATTTCTACTACCTCTCGCGCGCGGTGTACGTGAAGGACGAGGGTCTGCTCGACCGGTTCGACCAGGTGTTCGCCAAGGTGTTCAAGGGCATCGCCACCACTTTCGGGCAGAATACCGCCGACATCCCGGAGGACTGGCTCCGCGCGGTCGCCGAGAAATATCTCAGCCCGGAGGAAATGGACGCGATCAAGGCGCTCGGCTCGTGGGACGAGATCATGGAGACGCTCAAGCAGCGGCTCGACGAGCAGAAGGAGCGGCACCAGGGCGGCAACAAGTGGGTCGGCACCGGCGGCACCTCGCCATATGGCAACAGCGGCTACAACCCCGAGGGTGTCCGGATCGGCGGCGAGAGCACGCACAAGCGCGCGCTCAAGGTGTGGGACCAGCGCGAGTTCCGCAATCTCGACAACACCCGCGAGCTCGGCACGCGCAACATCAAGGTCGCGCTCCGCCGGTTGCGCAAGTTCGCGCGCGAGGGGGCGGCGGACGAGCTCGACATCGACGCGACGATCGACGGCACCGCGCGGCAGGGCTGGCTCGACGTCGTGATGCGCGCCGAACGCCGCAATGCGGTCAAGCTGCTGCTGTTCCTCGACGTCGGCGGGTCGATGGATCCGTGGGTAAAGCTCTGCGAGGAATTGTTCTCGGCTGCGACGACCGAGTTCAAGAACCTCGAATTCTTCTACTTCCACAATTGCCCGTATGAGGGCGTGTGGAAGGACAACACCCGCCGCTTCGCCGAGCGGACGCCGATGTGGGACGTGCTCCACAAGTTCGGGCATGATTACAAACTGGTGTTCGTCGGCGACGCGTCGATGAGCCCGTATGAGATCAGCCATCCGGGCGGATCGGTCGAGCATTTCAACGAGGAATCAGGCGCGGTGTGGATGCACCGCCTCACCACGACCTATCCCGCCGCGGTCTGGCTCAATCCGATCCCCGAACAGCAATGGGGCTATTCGCAAAGCGTCCGGATCATCCGCGAACTGATGACCGACCGCATGTACCCCCTGACGCTCGCCGGGCTCGACGAGGCGATGCGCGAACTGACCCGGAAACGCTAGCTCAGGCGTTCATGTCGCTCGACAGGGCCTGCAACTTGTCGAGATAGGATTGCACCAGCACCATCCGCCGCTCGCGCGCCTCAACGGTGATCGCGCGCGCTGCGGCAAGGCGTTCCGCCGTAACACGGCGCATGTAAAACAGACGGTCTGATTCCACGTGGTCCACCCTCCGGTGCGATCCGACAACCCCCCAGCCGCCGCGAATCGCCTAAGTCCTGCATGACCGAGGGTGCAGCCTCGCGCCATCGACAATCCGGATTATGGCCGCGACTCGTTACGCAATTACGACCAACCGAAACTTATTTACGCAGCACGATCGCGCATTGGTCAATACAGGAGAAAACCTTGGCGCTGTTCGGCCCAGGCGGCCTCGTCGTTGGTCGTCAACGCTTCCAGATCGGCCGGAGCAGCAGCCGCATCGTCGACCCATTCGCGCAACCCCGGCCCGCCGTTGATGACATCGATCGGCAATTTGCCGAACGCATATTCATACGGGAAATCGCGCCACAGCGGATAGGCGGGATCGAGCGCGCGGATCGCCTTGAACGCCAGCGCCTGCAACCGCCACGGGCGGAACGCGGCCGGGTCGTAGCTCGGTCCCTCGCAATGAATCTGGATGCCGTTGCACAGATGGTGGACGTGCTTGTGGAAGGTCGGCTCGAACCAGATCTCGCGCAACCGGCAGCCCTCGAGCCATTCGGGCGCGAGCCGCCGCATTTCGCCCATCACCGCGCGCGCCGCGATATCGGGCGCGCCGAACAGCTCGAGCGGACGAGTCGTCCCGCGGCCTTCGGACAGCGCCGTGCCCTCGAGCATCACCGTGCCGGGGTAGGCGCGCGCCATCATCACGTTGGGCGCGTTGGGGCTGGGGTTGATCCACGTCCGCTCGACCGGCCAGCCGAAGCCCGGCGCGGCATCGGGGGCCCAGCCTTCCATCGCCACGACCCGATACTCGACGTCGAGCTTGAGCAGATCGATGAACCAGTGCCCGAGTTCGCCCATCGTCAGCCCATGCCGCATCGGCATCGGCCCCGCGCCGACGAAGCTCTCCCACCCCGGCAGCAGCGTCAGCCCCTCGACCGGGCGCCCGACCGGATTGGGGCGGTCGAGCACCCACACCGCCTTGTCATGCTCGGCGGCGGCCTCGAGCACGTAGCGCAGCGTCGTGATGAAGGTGTAGATCCGCGTGCCGAGGTCCTGGAGGTCGACCAGCAGCACGTCGAACAGCTCCATCGATTCCGCGGTCGGGCGGCGGACTTCGCCGTACAGGCTGAAGACCGGCATCCCGTAGGTCGGATCGGTAAAGTCGGGCGACTCCATCATATTGTCCTGCAGATCGCCGCGCACGCCATGCTGCGGCCCGAACATCGCGGTGACGTTCAAGCCGACCGCGACCAGCGCGTCGATCGCATGCGTCAGGTCGGCGGTGACCGACGCCGGATGCGCGAGCAGCGCGATCCGCTTGCCCTCGAGCGGCTTGCGCAAAGCGGGGTCGGCGAGGAGGCGATCGATACCGAAGTTCATGGGTCACACTTCCCAAAAGTTTCCCGTCCCCGACGAAGGCCGGGGCCCAGAAGCGAAGCTGGTCGTCACCGCGCGCTGCGTTTTGCGTCCGACCGTCCCGCGACTGGGCCCCGGCCTTCGCCGGGGACGCAAGTCGGGTCAAGGGTGCGCCGGCACCGGCAGGGTCGCGATGAACGACGTGCGGTTGTGGAAATCGGGTGGCCCGGGCGCATGCGCGAGCGCCCAGTAGGATTTTGTGCCGTCGGTTTCCTCGATCACCGCGGTGAGGCTCATCTGGAGCGGACCCGGCGGGAGGTCGGACAGGTTTTGGCGAACCTCGGCAAGACAGGCGGACTCGCGATCGACGTGGGGTGCGACCGACACCGTAAGATCGCTACCGCCCGCCCGGTAAGAATCGAACCGATACGCCGCCCATTGCGACGACGGGGCATAATTGAACTCGAAATAGGCCTCCGAACCGGGCAGCGCGAGGAAGAGCTCGCAGCAGGTGGTCTTCCACAGGCCGTCGCTGCGCGAGGGAGCCATCCGATCCGGCAACCTGACGTGCTCCAGACCCTCAACGTTGAACGTCAGAAGCAGTTCTTTGTCGTCCAAACGCGCTCTCACGCTGACCACCTTTACCGCACCGGGCGGCATGTCGGGATGCGCGACCAACCCGTACTCCTCCCCCGGCGAAGGCCGGGGCCCAGGAGCGGTGTCCGTCATGGCTGGGCAATCCGGTCGTACAGATTTTCCCACTCCGGGTTGACCCCCTCGATCTCGCGCACCTTCCACGCCCGCTGGCAATCCTTCATCCGAAACTCCCGCACGCGCGCCGAGTCCAGCGCGCTGTATAACTCATACCACACCAGTATCTTGCAGCCGTGTTTGTTGGTAAATCCGGGATTGACACCTTCACGGTGCTCGCAAACACGCCGAACGAGATGATCGGTCGAACCGATGCAAAGCGTACCGTTTCGTCGGCTCGCCATGATGAAGACACAGGCCTGCTCATCCATAACGGCCGCCGTCGCTCCTGGCGCCCGGCCGCCGCCGGGGAAGACAGAAGAATAGCGGAATAAGGGTGGCAGTAAAATGTCCCCCCGAACACACCCGCATTGGCGACGCGTGCGGATGCGATACCGCCAACACCCCACCATCCCTTCTTCCACGGCGAAGGGTGGGGCCCAGTCGCGAAGGTCGTGGTAATTTAGTGCCGCGCACAAACTATGGCCGTTCCTCTACTGGGCCCCGGCCTGCGCCGGGGAAGCGCAGGGACAAGAGATACGCAAGCAACCGGCTGGCAAATTCGCGCCACAATCGCTACATGCCGCCGTTCCCATGGCAACAACACTCCCCTCCCCGCCGAAGATCGGCATGGTCTCGCTCGGCTGCCCCAAGAATCTGGTCGATAGCGAGCGGATCCTGACCAAGCTGCGTTCCGATGGCTATGCCATGTCCCCCGATTATGCGGGCGCGGACGTCGTGCTGGTCAACACCTGCGGCTTCCTCGATTCCGCCAAGGAGGAATCGCTCGAAGCGATCGGCGAAGCGATCGCGGAGAACGGTCGAGTCATCGTCACCGGCTGCATGGGCAAGGAAGCGGAGATGATCCGCGCGAAGTTCCCCGGAATCCTCGCGGTCACCGGCGCACATCAATATGAGGAAGTCGTCGGCGCGGTCCACACCGCCGCCCCGATGCCGCCGAGCGCGTTCCTCAATCTCGTCCCCGAAAGCGGGCTCAAGCTCACCCCGCGGCATTACAGCTATCTCAAGATTTCGGAGGGCTGCAACCACCGTTGCGCCTTCTGCATCATCCCGAGCCTGCGCGGCGACCTCGTCAGCCGCCGCCCCGACGCGATCCTGCGCGAAGCGGAGAAGCTGATCGAGGCCGGCACGCGCGAACTGCTCGTGATCAGCCAGGATACCTCGGCCTACGGCGTCGACATCCGCCACCAGCCGCGGATGTGGCACGGGCAGGAAGTCCGCGCGCACATGACCGACCTGTCGCGTGAACTCGGCAAACTCGGCGCGTGGGTACGGCTGCACTATGTCTATCCCTACCCCCACGTCGATCAGGTCATCCCGCTGATGGCCGAGGGGTTGATCCTCCCCTATCTCGACATCCCGTTCCAGCATGCCAGCCGCAACGTTCTCAAGCTGATGAAGCGCCCGGCGAACGAGACCAAGGTGCTCGAACGGATCAAGAATTGGCGCACGATCGCGCCCGACATCGCGATCCGCTCGACCTTCGTCGTCGGCTTCCCCGGCGAGACCGAGGACGATTTCGCCTATCTGATGGACTGGCTTGAGGAAGCGCAGCTCGACCGCGTCGGCGCGTTCCGGTTCGAGCCGGTCGAGGGCGCCGCCGCCAACGACTTGCCCAACCCCGTGCCCGAAGAGATCAAGGAAGAGCGGTACGCCCGCCTGATGGAACTCACCGCGCGCATTTCGGCGGACAAGCTTCAGGCCAAGGTCGGTCGCACGCTCGACGTCATCATCGACGCCGTCGATGATGAGGGTGGCGCGACGGGTCGGTCGAAGGCGGATGCGCCCGAGATCGACGGCGAGGTCTTCCTCCGCGACGCCGGGCATCTGTCGGTCGGCGATATCGTCGCTGTCGCGATCGAAGATGCCGACGAGCATGATCTTTACGGCGTCCCGACCGTTTGAGCGAGGCGCCCCCTTCCCTTAAGCGGCGGGACGGTGACATATCGTCGTTCCATCGCTTGAGGACCGTGCCTTCGTGAAGCTCTCCCGATATTGTCTGGCGGCAGGTTTGCTGTCCGTCTCTGCCCCGGCCCCGGCCCAATCGCTGTCGTCGGCGGAAACCGCGCAGGTCGACAAGACCGTCACCGACGCGCTCGCCAAATCAGACGTGCCCTCGGCCTCGGTAGCGATCGTTCGCGGTGGCCGAATCGTCTATACCAAGGCGTATGGCAAACAGGCCGAGACCGGCGCAACGCGCGACGAAGCCCCTTATCAGATCGCGTCCGTCTCGAAACAGTTTACTGCCGCTGCGATCCTGCTGCTGCAACGCGAGGGCAAGCTCAGCCTCGACGATCACGTTTCCAAATATGTGCCCGGCATCACCGACGGCGACACGATCACGATCCGCCAGTTGCTAAGCCATACCTCCGGTCTCCAGGATTACTGGCCGCAGGATTACAGCTTCAAGGCGATGGCGACCCCGGTCACGCCGCAGGAGATCGTCGATCGCTGGGCGAAGAAGCCGCTCGATTTCAAGCCGGGCACGCAGTGGCAATATTCCAACACCGGCTATGTCGTCGCTGGGATGATCGTCGAGAAGGTGTCGGGGCAGAAGCTGCTCGATTTCCTGAAGGCGCGGATCTTCAGGCCGCTCGGCGTGACGGTGTACGATCAGGATGTCGCAGTTGGCCCCGGTTTTCCGCAAGGCTATGGCCGCGCCGCGCTTGGTCCGGTCCGCCCGGTCCAGCCGCCGGCGCGCGGGTGGCTGTATGCCGCAGGCGAACTCGCGATGAGTGCGCGGGCGCTCGCTACATGGGACGTCGCGCGGCTCGATCGCACCCTGCTCGCACCCGAGGATTGGGCGACGCAGGAAACGCCGGTCAAGCTCGCCGACGGGACCAGCAACGGTTACGGCCTCGGGGTGTCGACGGGCAGCGCAAACGGGCGTCGTTTCGTCGAACATAGCGGCGAAGCGGTCGGATTCCTGTCGGAAAACATCGTCTATCCGGATCAAAAGGCCGCGATCGTCGTGCTGATCAACAGCTGGTCGAGCGATGCCTATCAGACGATCGCGCAGAAGCTCGCCGGTATCGTGCTCAGCCCCGCAGCGTCCGACCCCGCCGATACCGCGACCCTCGCGCGGGTGCGGACCGTGTTCGACCAGCTCCGCGGCGTCGGAACACTCGACCGTAACCTTTTGACAGACGACGCGAATTTCTATTTCACCCCGACGACGCTGGGCGATTACCGCACCAGCCTCGCGCCACTCGGCACCCCGACCGCGTTCGTCCAGACCGGCAAGCCACGGTTGCGCGGCGGCTTCGTCAACCGGTCGTACCGCGTCACCTATCCCGGCACGACGCTGTCGGTCAGCACCTACGCCGAACCCGGCGCCAACGGAAAGCTCGAGCAATTGCTCGTGACCCCCACCCAGCCATGATCGATTTCGCCACCTGCCTCCAACCCGATCGCGGCCAGACCGCGCGCACGATCCATGTTGTCCATCCGGATCAATGGGATAGCTGGCTTTCCGCCCAACCGCCGCGAACCCGCACCGCAGTCGCCGCGCACGGCTTGACCGGCAAGCCGGGCAACCGCGCGGTCCTGCCGGGCGACGCGGCCGACGACTGGGCGATGCTGCTTGTGTGCAACGAAAGCCATCTTTCGCCGTGGCGGGTCGCCTCGCTCGGCGCGCAGTTGCCCGCGGGCACCTACCGCCTTGCCGATGGCGAACCGGGTGCCGCGATGCTCGGCTGGTGCCTCGCGCAGCATAGCTTCGATCGCTACCGCAAGGACCCAGCGCCCGTCGGCGCGCGCGTCCTGCTGACCGGAGACCCAGCGCGGATCGACGAAACGATCCGCATCGCCCGCGCGGTCGCGAAGGTGCGCGACCTCGTCAACACTCCCGCCGCCGATCTCGGCCCTGCGGAGCTCGAGGCGGAAGCCGCCACGCTCGCCAAGGCGCACGATGCGACGCTGACCGTCACCAAAGGCGAGCCGCTCGTGACGGGCTATCCGATGATCCACGCGGTCGGTCAGGCCGCCGCCAAGGGCCGCGCGCCACGGCTGATCGAACTCGAATGGGGCAACCCGGCGCACCCGCGGATCGCGGTGATCGGCAAGGGCGTGTGCTTCGATTCGGGCGGGCTCGACATCAAGCCCTCGTCGGGAATGCGCCTGATGAAGAAGGACATGGGCGGCGCAGCGCATGCGCTGTCGCTCGCCGGTCTGATCATGGGCGCGCGGCTGCCGGTGCGGCTGCATTTGCTGATCCCGGCGGTCGAGAACAGCATCGCGGGCAACGCGTTCCGTCCGGGCGACGTGCTCGCGACGCGCAAGGGCGTGACGGTCGAGAACACCAACACCGACGCGGAGGGCCGCCTCGTCCTCGCCGACGCGATCACACGCGCTGGCGAGGAAGCACCGACGCTGATCCTCGATTTCGCGACGCTCACCGGTGCCGCCCGCGTCGCGCTGGGGCCGGACCTCCCCGCGACCTTCGCCAATGACGAGACGCTGGCAACGGCGCTGCTCGAGGCCGGGACCGCAACCGGCGACCCGCTGTGGCGGCTGCCGCTCTGGGACGGCTATGACGAGATGCTCGCCTCCGACATCGCCGACATGGTCAATGCCCCCGACGGTGGGTTCGCGGGATCGGTAACCGCAGCGCTGTTCCTGCGCCGGTTCGTTCCAGCCGATACGCCCTGGGCGCATTTCGACACCTTCGCCTGGCGCCCGTCAGCCAAGCCGGGCCGCCCCAAGGGGGGCGACGCACTCGGCCTGCGCGCGGCATGGGCAATGCTGCAGGAGCGCTATCCGGCGTGATCTACATCCTGCTCAACCTCGCACCGATTCTTGTCGCGACCGGGATCGGGCTGCTGCTTGGCGCGGCGTATCGGGCAACGCTCGACCGGGGTGCGACGACGCCGGTGTCGATCACGACCCTGCTGGTCGCGACGCTCGGGCTGTTCTGGTTCGCCTCGATCCTTGCGGGCGCGCTGATCCTCGCGCCCCCCAAGGCGGCTCCGTGGATCATGGCGGTCGGGAGCGCGGTGGTGATCTGGGCCGGGTTCGTCCTCCCGGTCGTCGCGATCACGCAAAGCTATCGCGGCGCTCGGTTTGGACAGATCGCTCGCGACGCGGTGTTCTGGCTCGTCACAATGGTGGCGCAGGCGGTCGTGATGAAGCTGATCGGACTGGTCGCGCCGCCCGCCTGAGCGCGGTCAGACTTCGGCGATCTCGATCGTCGTATAGGGTGCGACGACCCGCCATCCCAATGTCTCGTACAACGCCCGCCCGGCGTCGGTAGCGGCGAGCATCCGGCACGCGTCCCGGTCGACCTGTGCCCGCCCGAGCGCCTGCATCACCGCGCGACCCAGCCCACGTCGATAATGCGCCGCCTCGGTGACGATCCGGTCATAGCAATACACCCCGCCCGAGACGCACGCATAGCCCCGCGCCGCCTGCGTCCCGTCGGCAGCGACGACCGTCGCCAACGCGACACCGTCGATCATCGTTACTTCGAGCGCATAGCCGGGCGGGATCTCTGGCCCAGCATCGTCGCAGCGAGCATCCTGCAGCATCATCCACGCGACCGACTGGATCGTCCAGCGCGGCGGCGCGACCGCGAGCACTGCCGCCGGGTCCGCGCACGCTTTGAGGAACACGCGCGGCGCATCGATCGCCCGCGCCGCCGCCCCGAACGCGGCCTCTGCGTCGAGGAACACGTAGCGGCAGCGTTCGACGTCGCTCCCGGTATCCACCCGCAAGCCACCGCGGTCACGCACCGGCGCCGGAAGCGCACGCGCAAGCGACCGCGCGGTTACCCAATCCTCGAGCATCTGCGGGGAAAGCGTACCAATCACCCCGCCAGCCCGACCATCACGCCGCCTCGATGATCGGCACGAACTTCGCCGCGGTCAGGCTCGCCCCGCCGACCAGGGCCCCGTCGACATCCTCGGTCTCGAGGATCGCCGCTGCATTCGCGCCCGTCACCGAGCCGCCGTAGAGGATGCGGATCCCGTCCGCCGCGTCGCCGACCAGCGTCCGCAACTTGGCACGCGCGATCGCATGGACTTCGCCGATCTCGTCGAGCGTCGGGGTGCGCCCGGTGCCGATCGCCCAGCGCGGCTCGTACGCGAGCGTCAGCCAGTCGCCCGTCGCAAGATCGGGGACCGACTTCTCGATCTGCGCCTGCACCACGCGCGCCGCGCGCCCTGCGTCGCGTTCGGCATCGGTCTCGCCGACGCACAGGATGACGCCAAGACCATGCCGATGCGCCGCGCTCGCCTTGCCCCAGGCGTCCTGACTGGTCTCGCCCTGATCGGCGCGGCGCTCGCTATGCCCGACGATCGTGAAACGCGCGCCGGCCTCGGCAAGCATCGACGCCGACAGGCACCCGGTGTGCGCGCCGCTCTCCGCCTCGTGGACGTCCTGCCCGCCGATCGCGAGCCCCGGCACCAGCGCAACCGCGGGTGCGATCAGCGTTGCAGGCATCGCAACTGACACGTCGATTCCGCCAGCCGCCTTGGCCGCCGCCGCGATCGTCACGAGTTCCGCCAACGCGGCATGACTGCCGTTCATTTTCCAATTGCCTGCCACCAGCTTGCGTCGCGCCATCTGCGGGTCTCTCCTTTTGCGTCTTTCCAACAGCGATAGCGCCGCGCGCGTGCTGCACAAGCTTGATGCAACCCCGACCTGCCCGTAAAGCAACCCCTCTTCGTCCCTTACAACGACAGATCGGCCGCACCCGACCATGCTCAGTTTCTTCCGTAGAATGATCCGCCACCCGCTCGGCGGCGCGGTCGCGCTGGGCTTCGTCGCCCTGCTCGGGCTCGCGTTCGTGCTGTCGGATCATTCGAGCAGCAACACCGGCGCGTCGGTCAACGCCGCCGACGTTGCGGTCAAGGTCGGCAACAATACGATCACCGTCAGCGAGCTCCGCGCCGCGGTTGCGCGCGACATGGACGGCTATCGCCAGCAACAGCCCAACCTCGACATGCAGCAGTTCGTCGCGGGCGGCGGGTTCGAGGCCACGCTTGAGCGGCTGATCGATTCGACCGCGTTCCGGCAATATGCGCAGGCGCAGGGGATGGTCGTCAGCAAGCGCGCGGTTGACGGATTGATCGCGAGCCAGCCCGGCCTGAGCGGGCTCGACGGCAAGTTCAGCCAGGAGAAGTACGAGCAGGTGCTGCGCCAGATCGGGATGACCGATGCCGAAGTCCGCCTCCAGTCGACCGACCAGATCCTGACCCGCCAGCTGCTGCTCTCGCCGATCCAGGCGAAGCAGGTGCCCGCCGCGCTCGCGATGCCCTACGCCAATCTATTGCTCGAGAAGCGCAGCGGCCAGATCGGCTTCATCCCGGCGACGGCGGTCCCCGCCGGCCCTGCGCCGACCGATGCCGAGCTGACCACTTTCTACTCGCGCAACTCGGGCAAATATCGCCTGCCCGAACGCCGCATCGTGCGGTACGCAACGCTGACCCCGGCATCGGTCGCCGCCCAGGCGACGCCGAGCGACGCAGAGATCGCCGCAGCCTACCGCGCACAGGCACAGAAATACGCCGCCGCCGAGCTTCGCACGATCGTTCAGGTCGTCGTCGGCGATCAGGCGTCGGCGACTGCGCTCGCCGCCAAGGTGCGCGGCGGGACGCCGATCGAGCAGGCCGCGCGTGCGGCAGGGCTCGAGCCCGCGACGATCAAGGATACCCAGAAGGCCGCCTTTGCCGGCCAATCCTCGCCCGAGATCGCCAATGCCGCATTTGCAGCGAAGGCGGGCGACGTCGTCGGCCCGCTCCGCGCGCCGCTCGGCTTCGTCGTCGCCAAGGTAGCGACCGTCCGCACGCAGGCGGCAAAGTCGCTTGCCGAAGCGACCCCCGAACTCAAGGCCTCGCTCGCGCCACAGAAAGTGACCGCGCTGTTGACCGAGAAGCGCAACGCGCTCGACGATGCGTCGGGCAAGACGAGCTTCGATGGCCTCGTCGCGAAGAACCAATTGACCGCGCAGACCACCCCGGCGCTCACCGCCGCCGGCCAGAACGTCGACACCCCGACCGCCAAGCCCGATCCCGCGCTGACCCCGATCCTTGCCGCAGCCTATGCCGCGTCACCGGGTGATCAACCGCAGACCGTACCGCTCGGCCAGGACGGCAGCTTCGCGCTGGTGACGCTCGACAAGGTCATCCCCGCCGCGGCCCGTCCGCTCGCGGAGATCCGCGACGCGGTCGTCCGCGACTATCAGCTCGACCGCGCCGAGCGGTCGGCGCGTGATGTTGCGGCGAAGGTCGTCGCGGCAACCAACAGCGGCACCGCACTGTCGCAGGCGCTTGCAGCGACCGGGCTCAAGCTCCCGCCGGTGCGTCCGGTCGCGGGTCCGCGTGCCGCGCTGATGGGCAACCCGCGTCAGGTGCCGCCGCCGGTCGCACTGATGTTCGCAATGGCACCCAAAAGCACCAAGCTGCTCGAGGCCCCCGACAAGTCGGGCTGGATCATCGTCCATCTCGACAGCATCACGCCCGGCAATGCGCAGGGCAATGCCAAGGTGATCGCAGGCACGCAGAGCGACCTCGGCAATGTCGTCGGGCGCGAATATGTCGCGCAATTCGGCAAGGCAGTGCAGAATGCGATCGGAACGTCGCGCAATGCCGCCGCGATCGCCTCGCTCAAGGCCGAACTGCTTGGCGTCGCCAGTGCCGACCAGCCCTGATCGTGCAGGCGCCGCCGCAGCGCGGATCGCGCTCGCGGCGGGGCGTCCGGCGTTGCTGTGGCAACGTCAGATCGCGGATACCGAAACCCCCGTCGCCGCCGCGCTCAAGCTGATCGAACCCGGTCGCGGCGATTTCCTGCTCGAATCGGTCGAGGGCGGGGAGACGCGCGGGCGGCACAGCCTGATCGGGCTCGCGCCGGATCTGCTGTTCCGCGCACAGGGGTCGCAGGCGGAGATCAACCCCTCGTGGCTGACCGATCGCGAGGCGTTCGCGCCCTGCCCGCTGCCGACGCTCGATGCGCTGCGCGCGCTGGTCGCGACGTGCCGGATGGACGTCCCCGCTGAGTTGCCGCGCGCGCTTGCGTGCCTCGTCGGCTATTTCGGCTATGAGACGATCGGCCTGGTCGAACGCCTGCCGCGCCCCTCCCGGGATGCGCTCGGCGTCCCCGACATGATCTTCGTGCGGCCGACCGTGATCCTGATCTTCGACCGGCTGGCGGATGCGCTTTTCATCGTCTCCCCGGTCTGGCCCGATCCGGCGCGCGCCCCCGACGCGATCGTCGCCGACGCGCTCGACCGGATCGACTCGACCGCCGCCCGCCTCGCGACCGCCCCGCTGCCTGCGCCGGTCCGGATCGACGCCCCCGCCGAGCTCGCGCTGACCTCGACGCTTCCCGAAGGCCGCTACGCCGAGATGGTCGCGCGCGCGAAGGAGTATATCGTCGCGGGCGACATCTTTCAGGTTGTGCTCGCGCAGCGTTTCACCGCGCCCTTCCCGCTCCCGCCGATCGAGCTGTACCGCGCGTTGCGGCGGATCAACCCGTCGCCGTTCCTGTATCACCTCGATCTGCCAGGCTTCGCGCTGACCGGTTCGTCGCCCGAGATCCTCGTCCGCGTCCGCGACGGCGAAGTGACGATCCGCCCGATCGCGGGCACCCGCCCGCGCGGCAAGACCCCCGCCGAGGACGAGGCCAACCGCACCAGCCTGCTCGCCGACCCCAAGGAACGCGCCGAGCATCTGATGTTGCTCGATCTCGGGCGCAACGATGTCGGGCGAGTGGCGGAAGCGGGCAGCGTTACCGTCACCGCCAGCTACACGACCGAATTCTACAGCCATGTGATGCACATCGTCTCGAACGTCGTCGGGCAGCTCGCTTCTGACAAGGACGCGCTCGATGCGCTGTTCGCTGGCTTCCCGGCAGGCACGGTCTCCGGTGCACCAAAGGTCCGCGCGTGCGAGATCATCGCCGAGCTCGAGGATGCGGTGCGGGGGCCCTATGCGGGCGGCGTCGGGTATTTTTCGCCCGATGGATCGATGGATTCGTGCATCGTGCTGCGCACTGCGGTGGTCAAGGACGGCGTCATTCACGTCCAGGCCGGCGCCGGGATCGTCGCGGACAGCGAGGCGGCGTATGAACAGCGCGAGTGCGAGGCGAAGGCCGGTGCACTGCTGGCGGCTGCGCGCGAGGCGGTCGGGCGGGCGAGCGAGGCGGGGTTCGGGCAGTAAGGAAGTGCTTGCGGTCTACTCTGTATAGTCCCGTCGCTGCATAGTCCCGCCACTGTCCCCCCACCGTTCGTTTCGAGCGAAGTCGAGAAACCGGACACAGCACTGGTTTCTCGACGTCGCTCGAAACGAACGGTTGGGTATTAGTGCTGTATCGCCGGTCATCATACGAAGGGCGGACGTTTCGCCTGGCCCGTCGCGAGGCAGTAGACCGTCACCCGGCGAAGGCCGGGCTCACGGAACGATATCAGCCTGCCGCCGCCGCTCCGCACGGTCCGCCGCAAACTGCTCGGCACGCAGCTTGGAGCAGCCCGTCTGCCCGCCCGAACCGACCGGCGAGCAGGTGTCCGGCAAGCCCCCAGCACGACGCCCGGCGTCGTCCGCCACGGCGGTGCGGTTCACCCAGCTCTGGTTCTGCGCGGGGATCGGTTTGTCGTCGCGCAATTCCTTGGGGATCCGGTATGGCTCGCCGACGCGCGCGCAGACCACGATCTCCGCATCGGGATCCGCCGACTTGGGGCACGCCTGGTTCCCCGTCAGCGTGATCGAGCGAATCCGCTGCGGCGGCTTGCCCGATTCGGCCTGCTGCTGCCCCGCGGGGACTTGCGCGAACGCGGCGACGGGCAAGGCGGTCAGCAGCCCCAGCAGGGCAAAGGTGCGCGACATCATCATTTCTCCTGAGGATTCCCTAACGTGCAGCGCGCGAGGTTGATCCACGCTGAACCACGGCTTGTCCCCGGTTAGCAGCGTAAACATTGTGGTATATGTCCAAACACGGTAGCGGCGCGCGATGATCCTCGTCATCGACAATTACGACAGCTTCACCTGGAACCTGGTCCATTATCTGATGGAGCTGGGCGCCGAGGTGAAGGTCGTCCGCAACGACTCGCTGACCGCCGCCGACGCGATGGCGAGCAACGCGCAGGGGTTCCTCATTTCTCCCGGGCCGAAGACCCCGACCGAGGCGGGCGTCTCGCTCGATCTCGTCGCCGCTTGCGCGGAGGCCGGACGGCCGTTGCTCGGCGTCTGCCTCGGGCATCAGGCGATCGGCCAGCATTTCGGCGGCACGGTCGTGCGCGGCGGGCTGATGCACGGCAAGACCTCGCCGGTGCTGCATGACGGCAGCGGGGTGTTCGCCGGGCTCCCCTCGCCGTTCACCGCGACGCGCTATCATTCGCTGATCGTCGAGGACATGCCGGAGTCGCTGATCGCAAACGCCCATGCCGACGACGGTTCGGTGATGGGCGTCCGCCACCGCACGCTGCCGATCCACGGGGTGCAGTTCCACCCCGAGAGCATCGCGACCGAACACGGCCACGCAATGCTTGCCAACTTCCTCGCCGATGCGGGCATCACCGCGACGACGCCCGCATGAGCACGCTTGCCTTGCTTCCCGATCCCTCGACCCCGCTCAGCCGCGAGACTGCGGCACAGGCGTTCGCGGATCTGCTCGACGGGCATGTCCCGGAGGAGGCTGTCGCCGCGTTTCTGGTCGGACTAGCGGAACGCGGCGAAACCAGCATCGAGATCGCCGAGGCCGCGCGCGCGCTGCGCAACCGGCTGACCCCGATCTCCGCGCCCGTGGGCGCGATCGACGTCTGCGGCACCGGTGGCGACGGGCATCATACGCTCAACGTCTCGACCGCGGTGTCGATCGTCGTCGCGAGCACCGGCGTGCCGGTCGCCAAGCACGGCAACCGCGCGGCATCGTCGAAGGCGGGGGCGGCGGACACGCTCGAGGCGCTCGGGCTCGACATGGAGCGTGCGGGTGCGCTGGCGGAAGCGAGCCTGCATGACATCGGGATCGCCTTCCTGTTCGCTGCCAACCACCATCCGGCGATGCGGCGGATCACCCCGATCCGCCAGCGGATCGGGCGGCGGACGATCTTCAACCTGATGGGCCCGCTCGCCAACCCCGCCGGGGTGACGCGCCAGCTGATCGGGATCGCGCGTCCGGACTACGTCGCGATCTATGCCGCCGCGCTCGAACAGCTCGGTACCGAGGCGGCGCTGGTTGTCTCGGGCGAGGAAGGGCTCGACGAACTGTCCTGCGCGGGTCCGACCGTGGTGGTCGGCGTCGGGCAAGTGGACCTCCCCGGCCGGATCGCACCCGAGGATGCGGGACTGCCTCGCCACCCGATCAGCGCGATCGTCGGGGGTGACCCAGCGCATAATGCCGCCGCGTTGCGCCGCTTGCTGACCGGGGAAACCGGAGCGTATCGCGACGCGGTACTTTTCAATGCTGCGACGGCGTTAATCGTCGCTGGAACCGCGAAAACCTTGTCCGAAGGCGTCAAAACCGCCACCAAAGCGCTCGATTCGGGCGCTGCAAATGCCCTGCTCGATCGCTGGATCGCCTATTCATGACCGATATTCTCAACCGTATCCTCGAAACCAAGCGCGCCGACGTCGCCGCGCGCAAGGCGACGATCCCGATGTCCGAGCTCGATTCGCGGATCACCGCGCAGAGCAAGCCGCGCGGTTTTCGCGCCGCGCTCGACGCCAAGGCGCTGACCGGCCCCGCACTGATCGCCGAGATCAAGAAGGCAAGCCCGTCCAAGGGCCTGATCCGCGAGGATTTCGATCCGCCCGCGCACGCCCTTTCCTATGCCGCAGGCGGTGCCGCTTGCCTGTCGGTGCTGACCGACGAGGCGTGGTTCCAGGGCGCGGATTCGTATCTGTCGGCCGTGCGCGGGGCGTGTGATCTCCCGGTGTTGCGCAAGGACTTCATGGTCGATCCGTGGCAAGTCCCTGAATCGCGGGGACTTGGGGCGGATGCGATCCTGCTGATCATGGCCGCGCTCGACGACGGCCTGCTCGCCGAGATCGAGGCGAGCGCGATCGAATGCGGGATGGACGTGCTGGTCGAAGTCCATTCGCAGGACGAGATGGAGCGCGCGATGAAACTCAAGTCGCGGCTAATCGGCGTCAACAATCGCGACCTGCGGACCTTTACCGTAGATTTCGCAAGGACTTACGAACTCGTCTCGAAGGCACCCAAAGGCTGCACCTTCGTCGCCGAAAGCGGACTGACGACCCGCGCCGACCTAGACGCGATGGCGGAGCACGGCATCCGCTGCTTCCTGATCGGCGAGGCGCTGATGCGGCAGGCGGATGTCGAGGCGGCAACGCGGAGCCTGATCGGATGAGCGGCCTGACCCATCTCGACGCGGCGGGTGCCGCGCACATGGTCGACGTTGGCGGCAAGGACCCGACCCGGCGCGAGGCGGTCGCGCGCGGGCGGATCGATATGGTCCCCGAAGCCGTCCGCGCGATCCGCGACGGCAGCGCGATCAAAGGCGACGTGCTCGCGGTGGCGCGGGTGGCGGGGATCATGGGCGCGAAAAAGACGAGCGATCTCATCCCCTTGTGCCACCCGCTCCCGCTGACTCGCGTCGCGATCGATCTCGCGGTCGACGATGCGGGCATCGTTGCGACCGCCACCGCCGCGACCGAGGGGAAGACCGGGGTCGAGATGGAAGCCCTCACCGCGGTCAGCGTGGCGCTGCTGACGATCTACGACATGGCCAAGGCGATCGACAAGGGCATGACGATCCGGGACATTCAGTTGCTGACCAAGTTCGGCGGCAAGTCGGGCGACTGGGTGCGCTGAGGGCTTCCCTCCCTTGCACTCGACATCCACCAGATCCCCCGGTCGGGCAGACCAATACTCGAAATCGTATTGGCACAAGGCTCTGAAGCCGGCTGCAGCTCAGGCGTCGGGCAAAGGTTTCTCCCTATACCTCGAGAGGTTCACTGCAATATATTGTGCTCGTCGCAAGTATTCTATCAAGACACCCCGAGTAAATCGGCGCTAACTGCCGCTCCCCAAGGTCGAACGTACACTTTCGCCGTGGGATATCTTACATGATCGCTTCGATCGGGAACACGTCCCCAGCCAGCTCTCTGGCTCGACCAGGCACAAGTCGTTCGACCGGCACGATCTTTGGCAGCTCGTCTCCCCAAGCATTGGCCACCGTGGCGAAGGCGGCATCCGCTCCAGCCGTTCGCGGTGAGGCATCAATCAGGGATGGCAACCCGCCGGACTTCACTAGCATCACCCGGCAACAGGTGCGCGACTGGACGAACGATCTAGTCAAATCCGGAAAGCTGAGCTTCGATGACGGTTCCGCCTTGGCCTTGTCATCCGGCAAAGTATCGTTTGATGGTACTTCAGCCACTGACGACGCTTACAAAACCGAAAAAGTGGACTTCGTCGGTCTCCTGCAGAACGGCATCGCCGGCGCTCGAACGCGGGGTGACCAGAACGCCGTCTCTAGGCTTCAGACCGCGCTGACGATCATGAACGGCAATCAGGAGTCCGTTTCAACGGACTATGCCTCTACTGCCGAAAGCAGCGTCAAGTTCAAGGCGCCGGTCGAGAGTTTCAGGAAAGAAGCCGTGCCGACGCCGGTCAGTACCACGGGTTGAACGAGGCCCCCCGGCCGCTCCCGACAGGGAACGGCCGGAGCACGCCGTCATCAGAACTTGCCGCTTAACGACACACCGATGATCCGCGGATCGTTGAACACCGCAGCATTGTAGTTTTCGATCACACCCTTGAGGTTCTTCTCGTTGGTCAGGTTGCGGACGAACACCGCGAGCTCATACGTATTGTCCGGCGCGACATAACCCGCCTTGAGGCCCGCCTCGAACGTCCCGTTGGAAGTGAATTCCGCGGTCTTGTAGAGCACGAAATTGGTATAGCCCTGAACGTTCGCGTCGCCCGCAAGGAAGATCGACCCACCGTTGCCCAGCGGCACGTCGTACCGCGCAGTCCCGTTGAACTGATATTTCGGCGCGTTGGGAAGCGGGTTGCCGTTGATCTGCGCAAAGGTGTTCGCGCCGACGCGGATTGTGGGGTCCTGCACGGTGCAGGTGACGACCCCGCCGAGGATGCAGACCTGCGCATAGACGCGCGGATCGTTGATCTCGGTGTGGAGCAGGCTGCCGCCCAACCCCAATGTGAACTGGCGGACCGGACGCCACGTCAACTCTGCCTCGCCGCCCCACGCCTTGGCCTTGTCCGCGTTGAACAGCACGCCATTGCCGAACGAATCGTTGCCGTTGAGCTGGATGTCGCTGACTTCGTAGTAGAAGCCGGTCGCGTTGAAACGCAGCGTGTTGCCGAACAGGTTCGACTTGAAGCCCGCTTCGTACGACATGATCGTTTCGGAATTGGCGGTGGTGAAATCGGCGTTGAACACCGCCGACCGCCCCTGGATCGTCGGTCCACGGAAGCCGCGCGCGACACGCGCATAGACACTGACGTTAGGGTCGATCTGGTACAGCGCGCTCGCGTCCCAGCTCGGCTGCGTGTCCGACAGGCGGACGTAGCGGCGACCGGTATAGCTCGACACGCCTGCCGCATTGGCGTTGGCGATCAGCAGGCGGGTCGCCTTGGTGTCGTTGGTCACGCGCACGCCGCCAGTCAGCGTCAGCTTGGGCAGGATCTCGTAGCTGATCTGACCGAAGCCTGCGTAGGACGTGTTGAAATCCCGCAGCAGCACGTAGTTGTTCGGGTTCGGGCGCGTGCCGTTGAGATCGGGCTGGGTCAGGAAGACACCGCGCTGGTCGAACTCGGTCAGGTCGCGCTGCTCGAAATACATCCCGCCGATCTGCCACTTGAACCGGCCGGTGCCGTCGTCCGACAGGCGGACTTCCTGCGTCAGCTGGTCGAGGTCGCGGATCCGGCCCTGGCTCTCGCCATAGAAACGGGCGCCTGCGAAGTTGGTCGCCGCACCACCGTCGGTGTCACCGCGGCTGTAGCCCGACGTCGTTTCCCAGGCGGTGATCGAGGTCAGCACGACCCCGCCGAAATCGTTCTTGAGGTTAAGCGACGCACCGTAGGTCTTGTACGCCTGCGGGTTGTTCGCCGCCTCGTCGAGCGCGATCGATGCGCGCGGTTCGGCGCTGACGTCGTTCGAGCCGCGCTTGAGCGCGCCGCGATGGAAGATCGTCGACGTGCCGCTGTAGTCGCGCGCGTGCGCCGAAAGCAGCCCCGTGAAGCCGGTGTCGGGCGGGGTCAGCATCAACTGGACGCGGACGTCGCGCTCATCGAACCCGCCGAGCTTGTCCTTGCCGCCGACGGTGCCGTCCGCACTGACACCGGTGTAGGTGTTGTCGACCCAGTTGTCGCGGTGCTGGAACAGCCCGGAGACGCGGAACGACAGCACGTCCTTGACGATCGGCCCGCCGACGCCCGCATCGATCGTCGCTGTGTTGTAGCTGCCATAGGACGCCGACGCGCGGCCGTGGAAGTCGTTGGTCGGGCGGTTGGTGTCGAACTTGATGATGCCCGCGGTGGTATTGCGGCCGAACAGGGTGCCCTGCGGCCCGCGCAGTACTTCGACCTGGCGGACGTCGAACACGGGGTTCGACTTGAGCACGACATGCTCGAGCACGACGTCGTCCTGGATGATCGACACCGGCTGCGATGCACCGAGGTAGAAATCGATGTTGCCGAGCCCGCGGATATAGAAGCGCGGGAAGATCCGCCCGGTCGTCGTCTCGGCGTACAGGCCCGGGACACGGTTCGCGAGTTCGAGCACATCGCCGCCGCCGCTCTGGAACGCGCGCAGGTCGTCCCCGCCGACGACGCCGACCGAGATAGGGACCTTCTGCAGGTTTTCGGTGCGGCGCTCCGCCGTCACGACGATGTCGCCCACGCCATCGGCGGTGGCAGGCGCCTCGACCGATGCGGGTGCGGCGGCCTCGGGCGTGGTCTGTGCCAGCGCCGACGGGATGGCGAGCAGGGCGGAACACGCCGCGCCGGCAAGCAGCAGCGACTTTGCGATGGTGAACGTCACGTAAGAATTCCCCTCAAGATTGTCCCGGGAACCGACCGACCGGCTGCACCGTCCCGCGCCGCTACGGTCGCGGGACGGGTGTGCTGCGCTCGGGATCGGAAGGCCCGCTCCCCGCCGCGCCCGCTAGGGTCGATTTATTGCTGATTGATGACAAAGTGTTCGGGCACGGGCACTTGGTCCCCGAGCGTGGCTGCAATGTCGCACCTTTCGGCGCGCACCGTGCTGCAACGGCGAGGTCGCAAGGGGTCGACGCGGGGCACGGCCAGACGATACAGAGCGCGAATGACCACGCCCGTACCACTCTTGTCCGTCGAGGACGCCCAGACCCGCTTGCGCGCGCTGGCCCCGGCTATTCCGCTCGAGACCGTCCCGCTCCGCGACGCTGCCGGGCGCTGGAGCGCGGCGGACATCGTGGCACTACGCACCCAGCCCGCACGCGACCTGTCCGCAATGGATGGCTATGCCGTACGCTTCGACGATCTCGCGAACCCGCTACAGGTGATCGGGGAAAGCGCAGCGGGGCATCCGTTCGATGGCGCACTCGGCGCGAACCAGACCGTTCGGATCTTCACGGGCGCCGCGCTCCCCGACGGCGCGGATGCAGTTCTCGTCCAGGAAGAGGCAGCCCGCGACGGCGACACTGTCCGGCTTTCGGGAAGCGGTCCTGTTCGCGGCGGCAACATCCGACGGGCGGGGATCGATTTCTCGCAGGACGACGTCCTGATCGCGACCGGCCAGCGGCTCAGCCCGGCCCGCATTGCGCTCGCGGCGAGCGGTGGACATGGTGAAATCCGCGTTGCGCGGCGCGTCCGTGTGGCCATCGTCGCCAGCGGGGACGAACTCACGCTGCCGGGCGCCCCGCTCAGCGACCGGACGCTTCCGGAATCGAACGGCGTGATGCTCGCGGCGATGCTGGCCGACCTGCCCGTCGACGTGATCGACCTCGGCATCCTGCCAGACCGGCTCGACACGATCGCCGCGGCTTTCGCCCGGGTCGAAGCCGATATTCTCGTTACCACGGGCGGCGCTTCGGTCGGCGATCACGACCTGATCCGCCCCGCGCTTGCCGCAGCGGGCGGCGCCATCGATTTCTGGCGGATCGCGCTGCGCCCGGGCAAGCCGATGCTCGCCGGCAAGATCGGCGAAATGCTCGTACTCGGGCTGCCGGGCAACCCGGTCTCGGCGTTCGTCACCGCGGCGATCTTTCTCAAGCCGTTGTTTGCCGCGATTTCGGGCGCGCGCGATCCGCGTCCGGTCGCCTATCCGGCGATCCTCGGCGCGCCGCTCAGGGAAAACGACCGGCGGCAGGATTATCTTCGCGCGACAACCCGCGATGGCCGCGTCTATGCCGCCGAACGTCAGGACTCATCGCTGCTTGCAACGCTGGCGGAAGCGGACTGCATGATCATCCGCGCGCCCTTCGCGCCCGCCGCCACAACCGGCGACTCGGTAGAAATCCTGCCGATCGCTTGACGCACTGCTTTATGTTCCGTATAGGTTCGTCGTCTGTTCCGACGAAAGGGCCCGGAATGCTAACGCGCAAACAGCATGAGTTGATCTGCTTCATCAACGACCGGCTGGACGAAACCGGGGTTTCCCCCTCGTTCGAGGAGATGAAGGAAGCACTCGACCTCAAGTCGAAGTCCGGCGTCCATCGTCTGATCAGTGCTCTCGAGGAACGCGAGTTCATCCGTCGCCTGCCCAATCGTGCACGCGCGCTTGAAGTGCTCAAGATGCCGGAACGCGGCGCGAAGCCGGTTCCCAAAACCGTCACGTTGCCCGAGGCATCGCCCGGAAACGTCCGCCCGCTGCCCAATCCGGCGAACGACGTGATCGAGATCCCGCTCCACGGTCGGATCGCGGCAGGTGTGCCGATCGAGGCGTTTGAAGGCGCGTCGATGCTCGCTGTGCCGGCTGCCCTGCTCGGCGGCGGCGAGCATTATGCGCTCGAAGTGGCGGGGGACTCGATGGTCGAGGCGGGAATTCTCGACGGCGACTATGCGCTCATCAAGCGACAGGAAGTCGCGCGCGACGGTGAAATCGTCGTGGCGCTGATCGATGACAGCGAGGCGACGCTCAAGTTCTTCCGGCGCGAGGGCGCGATGGTGCGGCTCGACCCCGCCAACCGTGCCTATGACCCGCAGCGCTACACGCCCGCGCAGGTTCGTGTTCAGGGCAAGCTTGCCGGACTGCTCCGCCGCTACGATTGATCGGGTGCGATGCGCGGGTGGCGGGAGCGTCGCCTTGTGCCGTACGCGACGGGCGTCTGGGTAACGGGGGCGACGATCCACGGATGTCCGTCCCCTGCCCGTCGCACCGTTTTCATGCGCGCTGTCGCCGAGCCGGCTAGCCCAGACGGGTGGAAGGTGATCGCCACACCCCCGGTCCGCCCGAGCGTCGTCCGATCCAGCCGCAGCCAGCGCGGGCGGCATCGTCCAGGCAACCGTCGTTCGCTGATCACGATATCCGCACGAGCGCAGGCGTCGACCAGGGTCTCCGCAGAAATTGCATAGGTGCTCCGCGTGGCAAGCATCTGCCAGCGACGGTCCCCGACCATACGCGTCGCGATGCAGAGGTCCCGGCTGCACCGCGCCGATCGCTGGTCCGACCAGAGGACCGGCAATCCCGTCGTCCCGCCGCCCTGCGCCATCATGTCCGCGGTATAGTCCCCCGTGCGATCCCGCAGCAGTGCAACCGCGCCGTCCTGCATGCGGACTGCCACATGCCGCCCGTCGCCGGTTACGAGCAGGTCGGGTGCGGGCGTCGAAAGTGCCCACGCCGCTCCAAAGGCGAGTGGCACGACCCCAAGTCGCCGCCACGCCGTTCGCCACAGGGCGATCCACAACCCACCTGCGACCATCAGGCCAAACGCGGCGTCTGGCATTGCTGGCAGCGGCGCGACCGAACCCGGGATCGCCGCCGTGGTTCGTGCGATCCACAACAGCACGTCGAGCGCGATCCGCGTTGCCCACCACAAGGGCGCGCCCGCACCGACAAGGTCGAACAACAGGGCGCCGGCCTCCAGCGGCATGATGACGAACGTCGTCAGCGGAATTGCACAGATGTTGGCGACCGCTCCGTAGATCCCCGCCTTTTGGAAATGGTAGAGCGAGATCGGCAGCAACGCGGCTTCGACCACGATGCCGGTCAGCAACAGCGAGCCCAGCCCCCGCGCGACCGACGTCAGGCGTGGCTCGTCGCGGGGCGCGAAAAGCGCGCGGATGCGTGGATGCTCGTTGAGCGCGATGATCGACGCGACCGCAGCGAACGACAGCTGGAAACTCGGTCCGACGAGGGATTCGGGATACAGCAGCAACACCACCAGCGCACCCGCCGCGACCAGCCGCAAGGTCAGCGCCTCGCGCCCCAGCGCCAGGGCTATCAGCACGCACAGCGCGGCAACACACGACCGGATCGTCGGTACCTCGGCGCCGGTCAGCAGCGTATAGCCGATCGCGACCAACGCTCCCGCCGCCCCCGCGACGAGCGGCACCCGCCACCGCAACGCCACCCACGGCGATAAGGCGAGCAACCGTGACACGAGGATCATCGTCGCTGCGACCGCTGCGCTGATATGCAGACCACTCACCGACAACAGATGGGCGAGACCAGAGCGGCGCATCGCCTCGGTATCGTCGAGTGGGATCGAGCCCTGCTCGCCCGTCGCGAGCGCCGCCGCGATTCCCCCCGCGCCGCCGCCTCCCGCGCTTGCCTCGATATGCGCGGAGAGCCGATGCCGCAGCGCGGGCTCGGTCGTTCTCGCACCCGCGACGATCGTCACCGGCGCGAACCCGCGCCCGGTCGCGCCGATCCGGTCGAACCACGCGGTGCGGGCATAGTCGTAGGCGCCGGGAACGGCTGGCTCGGGGGGGGGCATCAGTCGGGCCGAAAGGCGCAGCGTCACCCCGACCGCGATTCCGGGGGGAACGTCGCCAACCGCCAGATTGAGCCGCAGCCGACGCGGTAACGCCGGCGCCGCCCGTCCGGCTTGCGGCACGATCGCAACCGGTGCGAGCCGCAACCGGACCAGGTCGCGTGCAGGCAGGGGTTCGATCCGTTCGACCCGCGCGGTGAACGTCGCAATGGTCGGACGCGACAGGACAAAATGCGTCGCCTGCCCGGCGCGCCACCAGATCAGGCCAGTCCCGAGTGCCACCATCAGCGCCCCCACCGCAACCGCGCGCGCCGCCCGCCCGTGCCGCCCGATCGCTCCCGCCGCGAGCGCAATCCCCAGCGTGGCGAGCAGCGTCGCGGTCCAGCCGGTATGGTCGGGCAACACGAACCACACGGCGATCCCGCCGCCAAGCATGACCGGCAGCCACAGGGCCAATTGGTCGCGTTCAGCCTCGAGCCAGCGCTCCAATGCACGCGCACTACCGCCCAACCATCTCCGAACGCCGATTTGAAGCGGTGGAAAGCGCGTGCTAGGGGCGCTGCAGGCTGTTCCGGCCATCGATCTTCTAGTCTGGGAGTATGCGCGGTTGAGCGCAATCAGTGATACCACCGCGGCCCCCGAGGGCATGCGGAACGACGCCAGCACCGCGCAGGTCGTGACTCGTTTCGCGCCCTCGCCGACCGGCTTCCTCCATATTGGCGGCGCGCGTACCGCGTTGTTCAACTGGCTGTACGCGCGCCATCATGGCGGGCGCTTCCTGCTGCGGATCGAGGATACCGATCGCGCGCGTTCGACCCAGCCCGCGATCGACGCGATCCTCACCTCGCTGCGCTGGCTCGGGCTCGATTGGGATGGCGACGAGGTCTATCAGTCCGCGCGCGCCGACCGCCACGCCGAGGTCGCGCACCGGATGGTCGAGCACGGCCATGCCTATCGTTGCTACCTCACCACCGAGGAGCTCGCCGCGATGCGTGCCGAGACGGAAGCCGCCAAGAAGCCGCTCCGCGTCCGCAGCCCGTGGCGCGACCGCACCGATGCGGACGAAAGCCGCCCGTTCGTCGTCCGCCTCAAGGCGCCGACCGAAGGGGCCGTCACGATCGACGATCGCGTTCAGGGGTCGGTGACGGTGCAGAATGCCGAACTCGACGATCTCGTCCTCCTCCGCTCGGATGGCACGCCCACCTATATGCTCGCGGTGGTTGTGGACGATCACGACATGGGGGTGACCCACGTGATTCGCGGGGATGACCATCTCAACAACGCGTTTCGCCAGTTGCCGATCATCCGCGCGATGAATGCGATCGAGGGTGGCTGGCCCGATCCCGTTTATGCACACATTCCGCTGATCCACGGTTCGGATGGCGCGAAACTGTCGAAGCGGCATGGCGCGGTCGGCGTCGAATATTATCGCGACGAGCTCGGGATGCTTCCGGAAGCACTCGATAATTATCTGCTGCGACTTGGCTGGGGGCATGGTGACGACGAGATCATCAGTCGAAGCCAGGCAGTCGAGTGGTTCGATCTCGCCGGGGTCGGCAAGTCGCCGTCGCGATTCGACTTCAAGAAGCTCGAGAATCTGAACGGCCAGTACATCCGCATCGCAGACGATGCACGGCTCGCCGCGCTGGTGGCGGACCGGCTTGATTTCACGCCAACGGACCAGCAACGCGAAGTTCTTGGCCGAAGCATGGCTTCGCTCAAGCCGCGAGCAGCGGACCTGCTCGATCTCACCAACGGGGCTGCCTTCCTGTTCCGCCAGCGCCCGCTGGAGATGGACCGTGACGCAACCGCACTGCTGTCCGCCGACGCGAAATCGCTTCTCGCCCGGCTGCACGCAGCGCTTGACGCGGTCGAAAGCTGGGATACGGAGAGCCTCGAAGCTGCGGTACGGCAGGTCGCCGAAGACGCAGGGGTCAAGCTCGGACAGGTCGCGCAACCGCTGCGCGCGGCGCTGACCGGACGCAAGACCTCGCCCGGGATCTTCGACGTGCTCGACCTGCTCGGGCGCGACGAAAGCCTGGGTCGCATCGCAGACCAGATGACCGCGTAAAAGTCACGAAAGGACTATCCATGACCGACACCGCCAAGCTGAGCGCCGCTGGCAAGGACCTCGATGTGAAGGTCCTGCACGGCACCGTCGGCCCCGACGTGCTCGATATCCGGAAGCTGTATGCGCAAACGGGTATGTTCACCTACGACCCGGGCTTCACCTCGACCGCATCCTGCGATTCCGCGATCACCTACATCGATGGCGACGAGGGCGTCCTCCTCCACCGCGGCTATCCGATCGGCCAGCTCGCCGAACAGTCGAGCTTCATGGAAGTGTGCCACCTTCTCCTGAACGGCGAACTGCCGACCAAGGACGAGCTCGACAAGTTCACCTACACGATCAGCCGCCACACGATGCTCCACGAGCAGCTCGCGACCTTCTACCGCGGCTTCCGTCGCGATGCGCATCCGATGGCGATCATGTGCGGCGTCGTCGGCGCGCTGTCGGCCTTCTACCA
>CAZNQA010000037.1:0-32008 GCA_964575105.1 uncultured Stakelama sp. | reverse complement strand
CGAGGATGCCGGTCGGCGCCTTGGAGACGAGCGACAGCGCGCCGCCTTCGGTGTTACGGCCGAACAGCGTGCCCTGCGGGCCCTTGAGAACTTCGATCCGCTCGATGTCGAATAGCGCGGCGTTGAGGCCCTGCGTTTTCCCGAGCGCGACGCCGTCGATATAGACCCCGACGCCGCCATCGCGTGCAGTCTGGTTCTGGTCGTACGGGACGATGCCGCGGATACCGATGGTCAGCGCCGACTGGCGCGCCTCGAAGGTCGCGACGCGGAGCGACGGGATCGAGCCGTCGGCGAGGTTGAACAGGCTCTGGACGTGGCGATCCGTGATGCCCTGGCTGCTCAGCACGCTGATCGAGATCGGCGTCTTCTGCAGGTTGGTTTCGCGGCGAGTCGCGGTGACGACGATATCGCCGATCCCCTGCTGGTCGGTCGTGTCGGTCGCAGCGGGTGCGGTTGGCGCAACGTCGCCAGCGGGCGTCTGTGCGGCATCGGCGGCGGTCGTGGTCTGCGCTACGGCGGGCGCGGCGGTGAGGGCCAGCATCGCGCCACCCAGAAGCAACTGCAGGCGCAAGCCCGATCGAACAGTCATTGTGAATTCCCCTGAACCCTGAGACGTGTCTCATCCCGGTCCAGCGCCCGCTACAGAGCGATTAGGTCATCATTGTTACACCGGCTGTAACAAAGACGATCCCTATCAATCACTTTCGCGTCATAAATCCAACAAACATAGTAAAAACAAAAATTAATAGTGCACGTTTTACAATATTAGCTCAAAATTCCGTATAATGGATGTTAATAATACTGCCTATACCATATTATTTCACCCGAAGCGGTATTAAACTTCAGTATACCGACATTCTATAGCTCAAATAGTCTTGGTAATACTGTATATAGGCAGTGAAGTAGAACGAAATTTCCAAACTGTCCGAGGAAGCCGCGATCTCGTGGGGAGAGAGGGCGTTGCACAAGCGTCACACTCGCCCGGGAAACGTCTTGAAGTAGCTTCTGCACTGCCCCTTCTGGAGCCCGGCATACCCGGATCACGCTATTTCCATTTTGCGATATCGGAGGGGTGGTCGGAATACCTCGGGATATTGCCGGGGTCCGTGGACAGGGTAATCCCGCGAGATCATTGCCGGATCAGCGGGCATCGCTGCGCTTGTTCCGAGTGGGTTGCCCGTCGCGTAAGCCAAACGAGCCAGCTTTGAAGCGTTGGATGTCGGCGGACCTCGGCCGGTACAGCAGTACGACCAGCAGCGCGACGCTTGCGCAGCCGACCATCCCGGCGAGTATTGCCCCCGGCGACCCGGCGAGCGTGAATGCGATCACCGTAGGGGCCAGCGCCTGTCCGAGCTTGCGCGCAATATTGGCAAGCGCATAAACACGCCCGGCATAGCCTCCGCCTTCCACCGCCCGTTCGCATTCGGCAACGGCGGCGGGGACGAGCGACCAGAACATCACCGATATGCCGCAACCGGCGACGATCGCAACGCAGGTCAGTATGATGACCGCTACGACGTTGTCCCGCAGAACACAGGTCAGAACGGTCGCCACGACCTGAAGCAATGCCCCTGCAAGCAAGGTCGATGGTCGTCCGTTCCGCACGCCGAACACCGCCCATCCCGGCGTCGTCACCAGCAACGCGGTCGCCGGGGCGAGTGCGACGAAAAGTCCAAGCCGGGGCGCACCGATCTCCTCGAACAGAAAAAGGAGCGATTTGTTGATTACCGTGATTGCCAATCCTGCCGAAAGGATTGTCGCAAGCAGCCGCCGCAGGGCAGGGGACTGCTTTAACAGCCCCGCAGTCTCGGATGCGGCGTGCCACGCGCCGCTGCCCTGCCTGTCGATCCGCCGCGAACGTGCTGGCGGGGTGATACGTTCGCAGACGCCGAAAAACGTCGCCAGAAAGGCAGGAAGCGCGAGGATCGCGAGCAGGATCGCACCGCTGCGGAAGTCGGTCGATCCCTCCGCAGTCGGCAGCAGCGCGAACACGAGCGCTGCGATCAGTCCGCCAATCGCGGCGCCCTGCATTCGCGCGCTGGTCAATGCGAGATGGTCGGCCGGGTCAGACGAAATTCGCGCGGTCAGTGCGCCATACGGAATGTTGCCGATGCCGTAAGCAATGCGCAGCGCGAGATAGACCGCAAGCGCGACAAGCGGAGTCCATGCGTCCGGTACGGGCAACGGCGCGAACGCCAGTGCCAGCAGCAGCACCGACAGCGGCCCGCCCGCCAGGACCCACAGCCGCAGTGGAACGCGCGGTGCTGCGCGATCCGCAACCGCGCCGACAAGCGGATCGATTCCCCAGTCGACCACCGCACCCACGAGAAAGATCGTCGAGGCGACCGCGGGCGCGATGCCGAGCGTGCGGATGTAATAGAAGAGCAGATAGAGTTCGACCGATTGCCACACGAAGTTGAAGCCGAGATCGCCGGCGGCATAGCTCCAGCGTTCCCGACGAGAAATCATGCCGCCGGGTCGCCTGGTACGGTCGGGTTTGGCCCTGCCGCGGTCGAATCGCGGATCTGCAACGTGTTCGTGTGCTGTGTCTGCCGCCGCGTTGCGCGACCCTCGAGGTCGGCGATCAGCATGTCTGTCGCAGCAATTGCCATTTCAAACACCGGCTGGCGCACCGTGGTGAGCCGTGGCCATGCAATCCGGGAGACCTCCGCATCGTCGAACCCGGCGATCGAAAGGTCGTCGGGCAGCGAGAGTCCGAGCTCGCGCGCGGCAAGCATGACGCCGACCGCCATTTCATCATTCTGCGCCAGGATCGCCGTCGGGCGGTCCCGGCCGGCGAGCAGGCGTCGCCCCGCGGCATGTCCTCCGTCGAAGGTGAACAGTCCGGTCTCGATCCGGTCAAGCCGCATGCTGCAACCCGCATCACGGAACGCCTGACCGTAGCCGATCAGCCGTGCGTCGGTCGCGGCATGATCCGGGTCGCCCTTGATGATCCCGATGTCGCGGTGGCCGAGCGCAAGCAGATGCGCCGCGACTGCGCGCGCGCCCGCGACATCGTCGAGCAGCGTCGACGAACCCGATTCGAGCTGACGCGTCGGTGCGATCCGCGCGTACCGGATCCCTGCCGCATCGAGTTGTGAAAGGATCAGCGGGTGATCGGACGCAGGCGGCGCGAGCACCACTCCGTCGAGCGCTGCCGCGCGCAACAGTCCGACGATATCCGCTGCATTCTGCTGGACCGATTGCACCGGGATCACGATCAGCCGGTAGCCTTCCCCTTCCAGCCGTTCGAGCACCCCCTCCTGAAGTTCGACGACATAGCTAGCACTGGGTTTTTCATAGACGAGCCCGATCAGGTGTGAGCGGCGGCGCACCAACGACTGGGCAAACACGTTGGGATGGTAATTCAGCGCACTGGCAGCTTCCCGTACACGTTGTTTGACCGCGTCGCTGACATGTGGCTCGTCGTTGAACACGCGTGATACCGTCTTGGTCGAGACGCCTGCATGGCGTCCGACATCGACAATCGTTGTGCGTTTGATCTCGCGCGACAGGGAATCGCTCCTTAATTGTTTAGCCCGAAACGTTCACGACGGCACAGACAACGTTGTCGGATCAGCCTTCGGTTTTTACAATGTTTTCGTCAAATACCCGGAATAGCAACGCTTTTTCGTTCGTCTTCCAGTCATATCAAATCTTCAATTGACAACGTAAGACAATTTGCTACCGCTACCAATACGGTAAGTCGTTCAAAATGGATGACGGCCGTCCGCGAAACAGGGATCGCGGCCAGGGAGGGGATTATCATGAAGGGTTTTTACCCGGCGAGTACGCTTGCCCGCACCACATCGACCATCGCACTTGCCATCGGGCTTGCCCTTCCGGCGCACGGCTTCGCGCAGACAGCGCCCGCCGCCGGCGCGGAAGCGACCAATGCACAGCCCGTCACGCAGGATCCGGCCACGACGCCACCGCCGATCTCCGACGACATCGTCGTCACCGGCATCCGCGCCTCGCTCGAGCGCTCGATCGATATCAAGCGCAACTCGTTCGGCATCGTCGATGCGATCTCGGCGCAGGATATCGGCAAGTTCCCGGATACCAACCTTGCGGAATCGCTCCAGCGCATCCCAGGCGTATCGATCAACCGCCGCAACGGCGAGGGCGCGCAAGTTACCGTTCGCGGGTTCGGCCCTGATTACAACATGGTGACGCTCAATGGTCGCCAGCTCGCCGCATCAGACCAGACTTCGGTCGGCGGTAATAACGACTTCACGCGCAGCACCGGTCGCTCGTTCGATTTCTCCAACCTCGCATCGGAAGGCGTGAAGACGCTGGAGGTCTACAAGACCGGGCGCGCTGCGATTCCCTCGGGCGGGATCGGTGCCGCGATCAACGTCGTCACGCGTCGACCGCTCGATGCACGCGAAAGCGGCTTTAACGGATCGTTCGGGGGGAAGGCAGATTATGACACGAGTTCGGACGCCTGCATCGACTGCGGCAGCCATGTCACGCCCCAGGGGTCGGGCCTGATCAGCTGGTCCAACCCGGATCGCACGTTCGGCGCGTCATTGTTCGGCAGCTATCAGAAGCGCAATTTCTCGTCGATGGCGGCATCGGTCAACGGCTGGAACATCAGCACGCTGGCGGCGCTGCTGGATCCGAGCGGGAGTCATGTGAACGCGGCGACGAAGCTCAACAATTTGCCGAGCGACCGCAACACGCTCGTCGCACGACCGGATGATGCCCGCTACCACTTTGCCGAGACGAGCAACGAACGGCTCAATTTTCAGGGCTCGCTGCAGTTCAAACCGACCGACCGGCTGACACTGACCGCCGACGGACTCTATGCCCAAAATCGCGCGTCGGAGCGTCGGTCGGACGAAGCGAACTGGTTCGCCGGACTGTTTGACGAGATCACCTTCGACAAGGGCCAGAAGGTCGCTACCGCGACCTATCTGCACGAGACCAATGGCGGCGCGCAGAAGGATTCCGGGCAGGAACAGCAATATCGCGCACAGAAGAACCGGCTGCAGGATTTCGGTGGCAACGTTAAATGGGACGTGACCGACACGTTCACGGTCACCGCCGACGGGCATATCGGGCTTTCCAAGAGCACGCCGGACAACCCCAACGGCATGAGTTCGACGCTGATCGCCTTGTCGATCCCGCTGCTGGCGGAACATTCGTGGGACTATTCGAACAACGGGTTCCCGGTCCAGACGGTCCGGTTCAGCGATCCCGCGACCCCCGCACCGGGCAATTCGGTGATCAAGGGGAATGGCAATGGCAAGCTCGATGTCGCCGATGTCGGCAGCCAAGTCGGGCGGCAGATCGCGACCAACTTGCGCCAGACGATCCGGGAGGGCCGGATCGACGCCGGATGGGATCTGGGTGGGGGGAGCCGTTTCGATTTCGGCGGTGATTACCGCAAGACCGATACGCTTTCGACCCAGACGACCTATTATCAGACGCTTGGCGACTGGGGCAACGCCTTCCCGGGCGACGTCGAGAAGATCGCTCCCGGGCAGATCCAGCAATTCTGCCTGGTCTGCAAATACGAACATTTCGACCCGAAGGCGAGCGGGGACGGGCTGGTCGCGTTCCGGACCGAGGATGCGACCAAGCTCTACAACGCGCTGAGCAGTGCTTACGCCAATCAGCCCGGCCACGCGAACGGCGTGAACGGCTATGGCAACGACCGCGTCAAGGAAGAGATCTGGGCAGCTTACGGCCAGATCACGTGGAAGGGCCAGCTTGGTGGACACGACGCCGCGCTTGTCGCGGGCGCGCGCTACGAACAGACCAAGGTTCGTGCGGCAGGCACCCTTTACGCCCCGGCGGATATCCGCTGGCAATCCGACAATGATTTCACGCAGGATTTGATCTTCGACGCCAAATATCTGCAACAGACGTCGGGGCGCGGCGAGTATAACAACCTGCTCCCCTCGATGGATTTCCAGTTCAATTTCAAGCACAACCTGATCGGTCGCTTCTCGGCAAGCCGGACGATCGCACGGCCGAACTACAACAATCTGTTCACGTCGGCGAGTGTGGGGAACCCCAATGACGCGACCGCGGTGGGCGGGCAGACCGGCGGCAATTCCGGCAATCCCAATCTAAAACCGCTCGTTTCCGACAATTTCGATGTCGCACTCGAATGGTATTTCAAACCGGGGAGTTATTTCTCGGTCGGGTTCTTCGACAAGCGTGTCCACAATTTCATCGGCACCTCGGTCGTTCCGAAGCAGCTCTATGGTCTGCGCGATCCCTCGTCGGGCGTTTCGGGCCGGTCCGGCACGGCAAAGGCGCAGCTTCAGGCGATCAAGGCCGACGTCACCAACGTCAATCTCTACACGTACACGCAATTGCTCGAGGTCAACGGTGGCAACGCGGCCGCGGCGACCACGGCGTTCCTGGCAGCCTATGATCCCACCACCCGTTCCTTGCCACAGTCGTTCGTCGACAAGGTGCTTGGCTTGGGCGACATCATCGCGGATGCGAACGATCCGCTGTTCACCTTCAACGTCAGCACGCCGATCAATAACAAGGATGCCGAGATCTATGGCTTTGAACTTGCCGGACAGTATTTCTTCGGCCAGACCGGGATCGGAATTGCGGCGCAATATACCCATGTGAAAGGCGATGTCGGGATCGACGTCGGCGCGCCGATCAACGAGGACCAGTTCGCGCTGGTCGGGCTGTCGGACACCGCCAACGCTACGCTGATCTACGACAAATACGGCATCTCGGCCCGTTTGTCGTACAATTGGCGCGACAAGTTCCTGTCAGGGGTCAACGCCGACACCTTCCACAGCCCGCGCTTCACCGCCGCGCATAGTCAGGTCGACTTCAACGTCAGCTATGACGTGACCCCGCAGATCGCCGTGTCGCTTGAGGGGATCAACATCTTCGAGGATGGCCTGAAAGTCTATGGCCGTTCACCGAACCAGATCTTCTTCATGCAGGAAGGGTCGGCACGGTATCTGGTCGGAGCACGGTTCCGGTTCTGAACCCTCCATAATCGTGGCGGGGGGATCGCGTGACGGCGTCCCCCCGGCTCCACGGAGGCCGGGGTGAGACGTTCGGCACCGATCGTTGACAACGATGTCAACCCGGTCGGCAGGCAGCAAGTGATTGGGCGGGAGCAGATTATGGATCGGCGCGACTTCATCAGGTCCGGCGTGATCGGCGCGGCCGTGGCGCAAGCATCAGGCGGCGTGCTGGCGGCAGCGGTTCCGTACCCGCCGGTCGGTCCGCAGTCCTTTCCCGACGATTTCCTGTGGGGGTGCGCGACCGCGTCTTATCAGATCGAGGGTGCGGTCGCCGAGGACGGACGCGGGCGCACCAATTGGGATGTGTTCGCGCATAGCAAGGGCCGCGTCGCCAATGGCGATACCGGTGACGTGGCGTGCGACAGCTACCATCGTTATGCGGAAGATATCGCGTTGCTCAAGGGGTTGGGGGTCAAGGCGTATCGCCTGTCGCTCGCCTGGTCGCGGATCTTCCCCGACGGACGCGGCACGCCCAACCGCAAGGGCGTGGACTATTACAACAGACTGATCGACGCGCTGCTCGCCGCTGGAATAGCGCCCTATGTCACGATGTTCCACTGGGACCTTCCCGAAGCGTTGCCGGGGGGCTGGCAATCGCGCGACACCGCATCCGCGTTCGCCGACTATGCCGGCTTCATGGCGGGAAAGCTGTCGGATCGCGTCGGGCATTTCATGACCGTCAACGAACTCCGCTGCTTCACCGACATCGGCCATGTCGAGGGTCGCCATGCGCCCGGACTCCAGCTCCCGCCGGCAGCCGGGAACCAGGTGCGGCATCACGGCGTGCTCGCGCACGGGCTCGGCGTCCAGGCGATCCGGGCAAACGCTCGCAGTGGCACGCAGGTCGGGCTCGCGGACAACAGCAACTTCTATGTCCCCGTGATCGAGACGCCAGAGCATATTGCCGCCGCAAGACAAGCGGTTCGCGAAGAAAACGCGATGTTCCTGACCGCGGTGCTGGAGGGGCGCTATACCGACGGCTATCTCGCGCGGGAGGGTGCGAATGCGCCGCGCGTCGCCAGCGGGGACATGGCGGCGATCGGCAGTCCGCTCGATTTCGTCGCGCTCAACATCTATGCGCCGAATTACGTTCGCGCCGATGCGGGGCCGGGCGGTTACAGGATCCTGCCGCATCTGCCGTCATCGCCGCGGATGGCGTCGCCGTGGCTCTATGTCGGACCAGAGGTCGCCTATTGGGGGGTGCGCACTGTTTCGGAGCTGTGGAAACCCAAGGCCATCTATATTTCGGAAAACGGCACGTCCGCGGACGACGTAATGGTCGACGGGCGGATCGATGACAGCGACCGGATCATGTATCTGCGGAATTATCTCGCGGAATTTCATCGCGCTACCGCCGAGGGCTATCCGCTCAAGGGGTATTTCCTGTGGAGCCTGATGGACAATTTTGAATGGGCGGATGGGTATACGAAGCGCTTCGGGATCCATCACGTCGATTTCGCGACCCAGGTCCGCACCCCGAAGCTGAGCGCGGCCTGGTATCGCGAGCTGATCCGCCGCAACCAGTTGGTGTAAGCTGCCGGAAGCTCAGCGTTTCTTGACGAACTCGGCGCGCAGGACGAGGCCCTTGATGCCGTCGAACCGGCAATCGATCTCCTGCGCGTCGCCGGTCAGGCGGATCGCCTTGATCAAAGTGCCCCGCTTGAGCGTCTGGCCCGCGCCCTTGACGGTCAAGTCCTTGATCAACGTCACTTGATCGCCGTCGACGAGCACGTTGCCGACCGAATCTCGGACGACTACCGCGTCGCCATCGGCGTCGCTCCTGGCGGCGGCGTCGCTCGCGCTGATCCACTCGCCGCTTGCCTCGTCATAGACGAACGCGTCGCTGTCCCCCTCGGCCATGTTCACCCCTTGATGTTGACCATTGCGACCGGCTGGCCCTTGGTGGTCGGGTTAGAAGCGTTTGCCTTTGGGGCCTTTTCGGCCTTGGGCTTGCGCGTTTCCTTGTTCGATTTCTTCTGGCTCTTTGCCATCGGACATACCTTCGGAGGCAGGAGGCCCCGGTTGCTTGTAGCGCCAAATCGCTGATGCACCGGCATCATTTCGGTCTGGCGCGCGCATGGCGCGGTTGACCGAGGTTAACCAGATTTGACCGAAGCGGACGCAACCACCCGCAACCCGGTCCGTTAGAACCACAAGCCGGACGTGCCACCCCTCGCGTCCGGCTACCCCCTTTTCCTGAACCGCACTCGAGGAGACACGACATGGGCTTGTTCACCAAGGATATTGCGACCTTCGAGGACCTCTTCCTGCATCAGCTCCAGGACGTCTATTACGCCGAGAATCAGATCACCAAGGCGCTGCCCAAGATGATCGACAAGGCGACCGACGCCAGCCTCAAGAGCGGCTTCCAGACGCATCTGACCGAGACTCAGGTCCAGATCCGCCGGCTCGAGCAGGTATTTGACCTGTTGGGCGAGCAGCCGAAGGGCGCGACGTGCCCGGCGATCGAAGGCATCATCAAGGAAGCCAATGAAGTCGCTAGCGAAATCGCCGACAAGGCGGTGCTGGACGCGGCGCTGATCGCTTCGGCGCAGGCGGTCGAGCATTATGAGATTACGCGGTATGGCACGTTGATTGCCTGGTCGAAGCAGCTCGGGCGGGACCAGATTGCGGCGATCCTGCAGGAAACGCTCGATGAGGAATATGCCACTGACGACAAGCTGACGCAGATGGCGACGAGCAAGACCAACGCGAAGGCAGAAGTGGCAACTTCAGCCGAATAATCTTTTAATTACGCGGGGATGGGCATCGTCCATCCCCGCTACTCCCGCATTGGTCAGAATGCGCCGGGAACCTCGCGCTGGACGGTGTCGGGTTGATCCGGACTCAACAATTCCAGGCGGTTAGCCTGGGTCCGCAGCGACAGCGTCCCTTGTGTCCCCGAGGCGGTGATCGGCGTGCAGCTCTTGCCGCCGAGGTAGTCGAGCGCCGCACGGGTCGACGCTTCCTGCGGGTCGCCGAGCGGATGGGTGAGGTCGTCGCCAGCCTTGCAACTTGCTTCCACGAGGCCCGCAAGACCGTCGTAATAGTCCCCTTTTCGCGCGGAATTCTGCAACGCGAACGCGATTACGCGCAGTCTGTCGTCGCATTGTGGCCGGTTTAGCGCGATTTGCCCCACCGGCTTGCCGAAGGTGTTGGCGCCGATCAAACCGACGTCGGAATGAAAATAGGGAATCGCCTGCGCGATTACCAGTTCGCTTGCCGACGCGCTGCTGCCGGTGCCGATGAACGCGATTCGGGTCGGCGCGATCGATTCGGGCTGGCGGGCAAAATAGGCGGTGACGTTGCTCGCGGCCTTCTCGGGGCGGAAGGTGGTATAGTCGATCACGTCGTTGGTGCTGCGTGCGCCGCCGAGCAGATTGGCCATCAGTTCGGCGATCGAGACCAGCCCCCCGCCATTGTAGCGGACGTCGATGATGACATTGGTGATGCCCGCCGCCTTGAATCGCGCGAAGGCGCTGCGGAGCGCGGGGTCGGCGGTCGAGATGAAACTGCGCAGGTTGAGATAGCCGACCTGCCGCCCGCCGTCGGTCAGGACCTGTGCGCCATAGCGGTTCGAGACCGGGGTCAGCGCATACTCGGTCTTGGCAAGCGAAACGGTGCGAGTCCCCTGCGAATCGGTGATCCGCAGCCGTCGGGTGGTTCCCGCAGTGCCGGGCCCGAGCGCATTGGTGACGCCCGCGGTCCCCTCGGCCGCGATGATCGAGTCGACCGTGCGCAGATCCGCGTCGCTGGTCCCGATCGCGACGATCTCCGCGCCACGATCGATCCCCGCGGCGAGCGCGGCGGTGCCCTCGAAGCTTTCCGACACGAAGACGCGCCGCGCCGTGGTGTCATAGGACAGCCGGAACCCGAACCCCGCGCTCGCGCCGGTGTCGTAAAAGGCGTCCTCGGAAGCGATCGAGGTGCGATAGGTGAAATAGCGATCCTTGCGCTGCGCCCGCGCGGTGGCGGTAAGCGCGTCGATATAGGCGTCGACCGTTGCATAGGGGGTCGGGTCGAGCGCGGCGGGGAGCGTTTCGGGGAACAGATACCATTCGCGCAATTGCGCCGCCGCCCAGTCCTGCCGGTCGCGCAGCGTGCAACTGACGGCGGCTGCGGTCGGGGTCGGTGTGGGGGTTGGGGCCGACGCGGCGACGACACCGGTCGCCGCGCCCGATCCACCGCCGCCCCCGCTACAGGCGGAGAGCAGCGCGGTGATGGTCAGTATCGAAACGCTGCGAAATACCCGGCTCATGTGCCACCTCGAACCCCGAGGCTAGCGCGTCGCATTGCCGTTGTCTTCGGCAAAAGTACGGTATGGCAGCGCCTTGCAAGGCGTGTCTCAGGCGATCGGGGTGACCGATACCGCGGTCGACGCAAGAACGGTGGTGAGGATGAGCGCAGCGGCAAGCGAAACGGCGACGCGCTGGATGGCTTCAAAACGAGCGAACATAAAGACAACTCCCTGTAGCGTGGCGATCCGGACCATTCCGTCGCCGACGTTTCAGGTTTTGCAGGGACCGTGCCAGACACGAAATAGGTCGCAATACCGTGGCTTTAACAAATAATGACCGATCGGCATCATCGGCCGCCCGGTGATCCGCGCCAAATCTTGGGACGTTTTGCTACGCGCGGTGGATCCTGTTCCGGCCGTTGTCCTTGGCGGCGTACAGCATCTTGTCGGCGCGCCCGAAGACCGCGCCGAGGAACTCGCCGGGCTGCGATTCGGTGATCCCGGCGGAGAAGGTCACCGCGCCGAGCGGTTCATCCGATTCGCGCAGGCGATAGCGTTTGGCGGCGACGACGCAGCGTGCCTCGTCGAGCGTCGCATGCGCCTGGTCGATCGTGACGCCGGCGAACAGCACGGTGAATTCCTCGCCGCCATAGCGCGCGACGAGTTGCCCCGGGCAGGCAGCGGTGAGCGCCTCCGCGATCGCGCGGAGCACGCGGTCGCCGACCGAATGGCCGAAGCGATCGTTGACTCGCTTGAACCGGTCGACGTCGCACACCGCGAGGCAGACCTGTTCCCCGGCGACCATGTGTGCGGCGAAGCTCTCCTCGAACGCGCGCCGGTTGGGGAGATCGGTCAAAGGGTCGCGACGCGCATTGTCGCGGGCTTCCTCGAGCTTGAGGCGCAATTCCTCGGCCTCGTGCGTCGCCGCCGCAAGCCGTGCCTCGGCGGACTGGACGCGATCGAGCATCACGGTGGTCAGCCGGGCGATATCCTCGGCACGGTCGGACGATCGCATCGCATCCGCGCTCGCCGCGAGGTCGCGCCCGAAATCCTGCGTCTCGGCGCGGATCGCGTGCATCATGTCGGCGAAACCCTCGACCTGCATCTGCGTCTGCGCGACGAGGCCGTCGGTGGGGCTGGGCGGTTCCGCCGCCTCGGGTTGCGGGCCGGAGCTGACGACTTTCCCGCCGAGCTTCTCGATGTCGCGCGCGGTCAGCCGGATCCCGCCTTCGGTCAGCGCCGCGACCGATTGCGCGAGGATGCCCGCGGGGTTGGAAACCACCCGGTGTGCGAACGCATAATGGAGCGGATCCGGGCTCAGCCGGTGCTGGGCGAGGAACAGCCCGATCCGGTCGAACACCGGGTCGGCGCGGTTGTCGGTCGCAACCCGTCGTGCCTCCCTTGCCGTCGCCATCGGTAAAACCCGCCCCCTGATCCCGGTCACGCCATAGCGACCCTCGTCCTGGGGCGGTGCTAGGCCGAAACTGCTAAAATACAGTGACCGAAAGCGTAACGATAGCGGTACCCGCCGCTCATCGCGTCAGCGCGATACCGAAGCGGGCGTGGTTGACGATCCGGTTGTACGCGATCAGCGTTTCGGCATAACCGGTGTAGAAATCCCCGAACAGATAGAGGTGCGGCAGGCGCTGGTCGATCCGCGCGAGCGGGTAGGAGACGAAGCTCTCCGCGCTGCCCTTGCCGGTCCCCGGATTGCCCCGGCCGGTCACCGCGACCTTGAGCCCGTCGCGTTGCCCGATCGACAGGCCGAGCGACGTATAGCCCCAATAGCGGTCGAGATCGGGCGCGATTCCCTGATCGCCGAAATAGCCCCACACCATCGGCGCGATGCCGAGGTTCCAGCCCTTGCCCAGGGCGACGGTTTTGTTCGCGCGGAGGAAGAAGCGGTTGACGTCGATCGAGTTGGTGACGCCGCCACCGTTCGAATCATGGCGATAGCCGCCGCCGATGATGAGCGTGCGGTCGACCGGCACGTCGAGGAACACTTCGGGGGCGAAGCCCTGCGCGGAGACCGGCGCGGACGGCTTGTCGGTCGCGAGGAAGAAGGTGTGGGTATATGCGAAATCGAGCCGCGGGCCGTCGTCGCGGCCAAGCACGCGGAAATCGAAACTGACCGAGAGCTTCGAGCCGGAATTGCCTGCGCCCATCACCGCATAGATCGGGGCGAAGGGATGCAGCCGGTCGAGGAATGCGCCGGACCCGCCGCGCGAGGTAACGACGATCGTCTCGCCCTTCGCGGGCGCACCGGCAGGCGACGCGGCGGCGGTCGCTTCGGACAGCGGCGCTGGCGCGGCGGCGGCGGCGAGCGGGTAGGAGGCGGCAAGCCGGTAGCGCAGCCGGGCGAATCCCCCCGGCGCGACTGTCGCGGGTTCGTCCGGCGCGGCGATGAGCCGGAGCCGGGTGCCGTCGCGCGCGACCGTCTCGATCTCGGCGGGGCCTTGCGCGGGTTGCGCGGTGGCGGTTTCGTTGAGGACGAACACCTCGACCCCGGCGCGCGCGGCATCCGCGCTGGCGGGGGGATCGAGCAGCGGGCGGAGCTGCGCCGCCGCCGGCGTGGCGAGACCGGCGATCAGCATGCCACCGCCAAACCCAATGATTCGCATCATCATTTGTTCGTTTTCTCCCCGTTCACCCCACTTCGTCACATCGCATGGACTGGCGATTTGATACCAGCGCGATTACGCAGGCGGGATGCGAATTACCGACTCCGATTTAGCCCTTGCCACCGCGCTCGCCGATGCCGCGGGTGCCGCGATCCGTCCCTATTGGCGCAGCGAGCAGGGGCTCGAGATGAAGGGCGATGCGTCGCCCGTCACGCTCGCCGACCGTGCGGCGGAGGCCGCGATGCGCGCGCTGATCGAGCGGACCTTCCCCGACGATGCAATCATCGGCGAGGAATATGGCGTGCGCGAGGGGACTTCGGGGCGCGCATGGGTGCTCGACCCGATCGACGGGACTCGCGCGTTCATCTCGGGGCGGCCGATCTTCGGGACGCTGATCGCGCTGGTGGTCGAGGGGTGGCCGATGCTGGGGGTGCTCGACCAGCCGATCATCGGCGAACGCTGGGTGGGGACGACGGGGAAGCCGACGCTGTTCAACGGCAAGCCCGCAGTGACGCGGCGGTGCGCCGATCTGGGGGAGGCTCTGCTCGCGACGACGTCGCCGGCGTTGTTTACCGACGACCAGTTGCATGCGTTCGAGCATCTCGATGCCAAGGTGCGCAGCACGGTGCTTGGCGGGGATTGCTATAATTACGGCTGCGTTGCGAGCGGGTGGCTCGACGTGGTGGTCGAGGCGGAGCTCAAGCTGCACGACTTTGCCGCGCTGGTGCCGATCGTCGAGGGTGCGGGCGGGCGGATGTGCGACTGGGCGGGCGACCCGCTGACCGCGGACAGCATCGGCGAAGTCGTCGCGGCGGGGGATCCGGCGCGGATCGAGGAGATCCTCGAGGCGCTGGCGTGCCGCGGGGGGCATTGACGCGGGGAATAGCTCCGGCGTCAGCCCGGCCTTCGCGAGGCTTTTGCTGAAGGCCCGGCTCGGAGTGATTTTTGACCGGGCCTATCCAGCCGCCGTCATGCTGAACTCGTTTCAGCATCCACCGTGCAGCAGGCGCGGACCGGATTTGCGGCGCGGTGGACCCTGCAACCAGTTCAGGGTGACGCGGTTAAAGGTTTAGCGGCGTGGCCTTTGCCGCCTTGCCTTCGAGCTCAGAAGATCCCGAGGAACTTCTTGCGCTGCCCCGACCGCTCCCCCGCGGTCTTCTTGCCGTCCTCGGCCTTGGCGGTGGTGCCGTGGCCGACGTCGTCGCGGCGTTCACCCTTGGTGGTGCGCTGCGCGGTCGCCGGCGCGGCGGCGAGGACCGGGCCGCATTGCGCTGCCTTCGCATCGCCGACGTCGACGAAGGCGAGCAGCCCCGCGACCGGCGTACCGACGAGGCTCAGCCCGAGCGCCGCGCCCGCGCGCCCGACCAGTTGCGGGCTGACGATGCTGTAGCCGGGCTTGGCGAAGCTGCCGTTGAGCCCGATCGGCGACTGTGCCGACAGGAAGCTGAACTTCTTGCCGTCCGCGCGGACCACGAGGTCGAGCGCCTCGGACTTGAAGCTGAACCCGCCGCGCCCGACGATGACGTTCTTGGCGGTATCGATGAGGATCGGGTCGGCGGCGGCGACGCCGTTCCGGACGGTGAAGCCGATCAGGCCGCAGTTGATTCTGACGGGTTCCTTGAGCTTCCCCTGGAACAGCTTCTGCGCGAACGTGCCGATGTCGAGTTCGGACAATTGCACGTTGCGGGTCCAGAACGCGCCGCCGGGCATGACGAACGCGATCCGGCCGTGCGAGGTCGCAAGCGAATCGTGGAGCGAGTCGCCGTCGCCCTCGAGCCGGATCCGGCCCTTGATGACGCCGCTGGTGCCTGCCTCGGCGACGCCATAGCCTGCGAGCAGCCGCGCCATCGGGGTGGGGGCGAGGCGGACGTCGTAAGTGTCGTGCGCTGGGCGGCGGCGTGCGTCGATCGTGATGTCCGATGCGACATTGCCGCGTGCCATGACGAAGGTCAGCGGGGACAGTTTGAGCAGACTGTCCTTGAGCGACAGCGTCAGGTCGATGTTCGAGACGGGGACGTTCTTCGAGCGGACCACCGCGACTTTGTAGCGGACGTCGGCGTTGAAGTTCTTGAAGGTCTCCACCGGGATCTCGGCGTCGGGGAGCAGGCGTGCGGGGGCGGCACCGGTGCTTGCGGCGGCTGCGACCGCGCCCTTGGTGGCGATGATGTCGGGGTTGTAGCCGATGAACGGGGCCGCATCGATGATATCGAGTTTGCGCGTGGTCAGCTCGGCAGCGATGTGGAGGCGCGGCTCGATGTTGCGAACGGTGAACTTGCCCGCGAGATCGCTGTCGCCGAAGCGGCCGGTCAGCTTGGTAAAGGCGTAGGTCGTGTCGTCCTTGATGAGCGTCGCCTTGACGCCGTAGGTCCGCGTGCGCGGGATCGCGACCCCGATGATCTCGAGCAGTTCGGCGAGGTTGCGCCCGCGCGACGTGACCGCGAGCGGGACGTTCTCGATGTCGGCGATGCTCGGGAGCGTGCCGGCGACGGTGATGTGGTTGTTCGCGGCATCGGCGGCGAGCTCGAGCTGGTTCTTGCCGCGCGCGACGGTCGCGTCGGGGGAGAGCAGCGCGCCCTTGAGCGTGAACGGGGTGCTGCGGACCTTGCCGGTGCCGGTGAAGCGGACCGACTTGCCGATTCGCGCGTCGGTCGAGGTGATCGTCTGGAACGCCAGATCGGTGCGGAGCAGCATCCTTGGGTCGAGGTAGCGCAGCGTCGTGCCCGTCACGGTGGCGACGTCGATCCGCGGGAAATCGAGCGGCTTGCCGCCCTTCTTGTCGCTGAACGTCCAGCTGTTGTGGGTGTGCTCTTTGTTCCACTCGAGATCGACCGCGCCGCCGGTCAGGTCGAGCGTGTAGAAATGGCGTTTGCCGAACAGCATCGACAGCGGCGCGATTCGCGCGTCGATCTGCTTGGCCGCGAACAGATTGGGGCGCGAGGCGTAGGACGGGTTGGAGATCGTCATCCCGTCGGCGCGGAAGTGGATCGTGATCGGGTCGAAATAGAGCTGGAAGTCGTCGGTGACCTTGACGTCGCGGTGCGTCAGCGAGGACACGATCCGCTCGAACGGGCTTTTGAGGAACCGGCCCTTGGTGATGTAAAGCACCAGCCAGACGAGGAAAAGCGCGACCACCAGGCCGATGGCGATGGTGCGCGCGATCCGCCACGCGCTGCGGCGCTTCACGGTTGCAGCGGTTTGCGCCGGGGGCGCGGCAGTGGGCGGGGAGGGTGCGGCGTCCATCGCAGGTCAAACCGTTCGCCAGCCGTAATCGTTCCTCCACGGATCTGCGGTTGCGTTTTGGCAAGGGGGCGGGTATGCGCCCGCTTTCCTGCGAGTAAGAGGAACTGCCCGGCCGGTATGGGCTGCCGTGGCCGTTCATAGATCGTCGCAAAAACGAAAGGACGAAAATGCCCAAACTCAAGACCAAGAGCGGCGTCAAAAAGCGCTTCAAGCTCACTGCATCCGGCCTGTTGAAGCATGGCGTCGCTGGCAAGCGTCACCGGCTGATGAGCCACAACGCCAAGTACATCCGCCAGAACCGCCGCACCAAGGTGCTGTCCAAGGCTGATACCGCCGCCGTCAAGGCGTGGGCGCCCTACGGTCTCGGCTGAGCGGAAGGAATTAGAGAATGGCACGCGTAAAACGGGGTGTAACCACCCACGCAAAGCACAAGCGGATCCTCAATCTGGCGAAGGGCTATTATGGCCGTCGCAAGAACACGATCCGTATCGCCCGTCAGGCGGTCGAGAAGGCCGGCCAGTATGCGTATCGCGACCGCAAGGTTAAGAAGCGCAACTTCCGCGCTCTGTGGATCCAGCGTATCAACGCAGCGGTCCGCGTCGAGGGTCTGACCTACGGCGTCTTCATGCATGGCCTGAAGCTCGCCGGCGTCGAACTCGACCGCAAGGTCCTCGCGGATCTCGCGATGCACGAGGGTGCCGCGTTCAGCGCCATCATCGCGCAGGCGAAGGCGGCTCTTCCCCAGGCTGCCTGAGGGCGACCTGTTTGCGAGACGATGTGATTTGGGGCGTCGGTGGCAACACCGGCGCCCTTTTTCTGTTCTGGGGCCGGTGCTTGGGGCGCGGGGCGTAGGGTGTCGGCGTGTCCTTGCCTGCTTTTTACCGTCATCCCCGCGGAGGCGGGGATCCATAAGGTGAAGCGGCGGGGGGGACGTGCTGACGTGGCGCTAATGGATTCCCGCGTTCGCGGGAATGACGGAAAGGGGTTGGGGGGATCATACCTTTCCCATCGTCATCCCCGCGGCGGCGGAGATCCATAAGGTGGAACGGCGAGGGTGACGTGCTAGCGTTGCGCCAGTGGATTCCCGCTTTCGCGGGAATGACGGCTTAGGGGGGAATGGTGCCGTGGAAAAGCAGCCGTGCGTCTACATTCTCGCAAGCGGGCGTTGCGGCACGCTCTATATCGGCGTTACCTCGAACCTTATCGGCCGCCTGCACCAGCACCGCGCAGGGTTGATCAAGGGCTTCACCTCCCGCTACGGCGTCGTTCATCTGGTCCACTTTGAGATGGCCGATACGATGGACGCGGCAATCGGGCGCGAGAAGCAGCTCAAGAAGTGGAACCGGGACTGGAAGCTCGCGCTGATCGAGCAGACCAATCCCGACTGGATGGATCTTGCGATCGGGCTCGGCTTGCCCACTACGATCGCGCAAATGGCTTCCCGCCCTTGCGGGAATGACGGAGATGTACGTGGCTGACCTTGCCGAGATTGAATCGCAGTTGCCGTCGATCGGCCAGGCCGACGCGGTGGAGCTCGAGACGCTGCGTGTCGCGCTGCTCGGCAAGCAGGGGAGCATCACCGCGCTGCTCAAGACGCTCGGCAAGATGTCGCCCGACGAGCGGCTGGTCGAAGGCCCGCGGATCCAGGGCGTGCGTGAGGCGGTGACCACCGCGATCACCGCGCGCAAGGCCGTGCTCGACCGTGCCGAGCTCGATGCGCGGCTCGCGCGCGAGACGATCGACATGACGCTCCCCGCCGACGCGGCACCACAGGGATCGGTCCATCCGGTCAGCCAGGTGCTCGACGAGATGGCGGAGATCTTCGCCGATCTCGGGTTCGCGGTCGCGACCGGGCCCGAGATCGAGGACCAGTGGCACAATTTCACCGCGCTCAACATGCCCGAGAGCCATCCCGCGCGTGCGATGCACGACACCTTCTACCTGAAGGCGGGCGACGGCGAAGAGGCCAAGGTGCTGCGCACCCACACCTCCCCCGTGCAGATCCGCACGATGATGGGGCAGGAACCGCCGATCCGCATTATCGCGCCGGGCCGCGTCTATCGCTCGGACTGGGACGCGACGCACACGCCGATGTTCCACCAGATCGAGGGGCTGGTGATCGACAAGGGGATCACGCTCGGCCATCTCAAATGGACGCTCGAGACGTTCCTGAAAGCGTTCTTCGAGCGCGACGACATCGTGCTCCGCCTGCGCCCGAGCTATTTCCCGTTCACCGAACCCTCGGCGGAGGTCGATGTCGGCTGGACGATGGAAAAGGGCCGCCGCGTGCTCGGCGGGTCCGAGGGCTGGATGGAGTTGCTCGGCAGCGGGATGGTGCATCCCAAGGTGATCGCCGCATGCGGGCTCGATCCGAACGAGTGGCAGGGCTTCGCCTTCGGGGTCGGGGTCGATCGGCTCGCGATGCTGAAGTACGGCATGGATGACCTGCGCCCGTTCTTCGAGGGCGATGCGCGCTGGATCAAGCATTACGGTTTCTCGGCACTCGACGTGCCCACGCTGAGCCAGGGAGTCGGCGCATGAAGGTTACGCTCGACTGGCTCAAGCAGCATATCGACACCGACGCCTCGCTCGACACGATCGTCGAGACGCTGACGCGGATCGGCCTCGAGGTCGAAGGCGTGGAGAACCCCGGCGCGACGCTCGCCGCGTTCCGTGTCGCCAAGGTGCTGCGCGCCGCGCCGCATCCGCAGGCGGACAAGCTGCAGGTCCTCTCGGTCGATGCTGGCGATGGCCCGCTCCAGGTCGTGTGCGGTGCGCCCAATGCGCGCGCTGGCCTGGTCGGTGTGTTCGGTGCGCCCGGCGCGACCGTGCCGTCGAACGGGATGGTGCTCAAGGTCGCGGCGATCCGCGGGGTCGAATCGAACGGGATGATGTGCTCGACGCGCGAGCTCGAACTCGGCGAGGAGCATGACGGGATCATCGAGCTTCCCGCCGATGCGCCGATCGGCATGGCCTATCCCGATTACGCCGGGCTCAACGACCCGGTGATCGAGGTCAACGTCCTCCCCAATCGCCCGGATTGTATGGGCGTGCGCGGGATCGCGCTCGATCTCGTCGCCGCCGGGCTCGGCACCGCCAAGCCGCTCGCCTATGCGCCGGTTGCGGGCGCGGGCGCAGGCCCCGACGTGCGGACCGACGATGCCGAGGGTTGCCCTGCCTTCTACGCACAGGGCGTCAGCGGGCTCGTCAACGGCACCGCGCCCGAATGGATGCGCCGCCGTCTGACCGCGATCGGTCAGCGGTCGATCTCGACGCTGGTCGATATCACCAATTACGTGATGTTCGATCTCGGGCGACCCTTGCACGTCTATGATCGCGCCAAGCTGTCGGGCGGGCTTGTCGCGCGCAAGGCGAACGCGGGCGAGCAGGTGCTCGCGCTCAACGGCAAGACCTATACGCTCGCCGAGACGATGACGGTGATCGCGGACGATGCGCATGTCCACGACATCGGCGGGATCATGGGCGGCGAGGATTCGGGCGTTACTCCCGAGACGACAGATGTCGTGATCGAATGCGCCTATTTCGACCCGGACTCGATTGCACGCACGGGGCAGGCGCTGATGCTGACCTCGGACGCGCGCTCGCGGTTCGAGCGGGGCGTCGATCCGGCGTTCCTCGAAGAGGGGCTGGCGATTGCGACGCGGCTGGTGCTCGACCTGTGTGGCGGCAGCGCGAGCGAGCCGACGCAATCGGGCACGCCGCCGACTGCGCGCAAGCGGATTGCTTATGATCCCGCCCGCGCGGAAACGCTTGGTGGCCTTGCGGTTGCGCCGGAACGCCAGCGCGAGATCCTGACCGCTTTGGGCTTCGACGTGGAAGCGGACTGGACCGTCCTGCCGCCGCCCGCGCGGCGCGACGTCGATGGCCCGGCAGATCTGGTCGAGGAAGTGATCCGTATCGTCGGGATCGATTCGGTCCCCGCGACCCCGCTGCCGCGCGCAGCGGGCGTGGCGAAGCCGACCGCGACGCCGGCACAGAAGATCGAAAGCCGTGTCCGCCGGGCTGCGGCCGCGCGCGGCCTCAACGAGACGATCACCTGGAGCTTCCTGTCGGACGCACAGGCGACCGCGATCGGCGGCGCGTCGTGGACGCTCGCCAACCCGATCAGCGAGGAACTGAAGGTGATGCGCCCGTCGCTTCTCCCGGGGCTGCTGGCGGCGGCGGAGCGCAACCTGAAGCGCGGCGCGGGCGGTGTCCGGCTGTTCGAGCTTGGGCGGCGGTATCTTGCCGATGGCGAGCGACCGACCTTGGGTGTGGTGCTTGCGGGCGAGGCGCGCGCGCGCGGCTGGCAGGATGGAAAGGCGATTCAGTTCACCGCCTATGACGCCAAGGCCGAGGCGCTTGCATTGCTCGCGGCGGCGGGGGCTCCGGTCGATAACCTGCAAGTGATGGGGGAGGCTGGCGACGCGTGGCATCCCGGCCAGTCGGGCACGCTGCGGCTCGGGCCGAAGACGGTGCTCGCGACGTTCGGCATGGTCCACCCGCTGACGACGCGTGCGTTCGACGTGGATGGCCCGGTCGCGGCGGTCGAGCTGTATCTCGATGCGATCCCCGCCAGGCGCGCGTCGAGCTTCGCGCGCGCGGCCTATGCGCCGCCCGCGTTGCAGGCGGTTCGGCGCGATTTCGCGTTCCTCGTCCCCGACAGTGTGTCGGGCGAGGCGCTGGTGCGCGCCGCGCGCGGCGCGGACAAGGCGGCAATCGTCGGGGCGCGGGTGTTCGATGTGTTCACCGGCGCGGGCGTCGAACCGGGGCACAAGAGCATCGCGGTCGAGGTGACGCTCCAGCCGGGGGACAAGAGCTTCACCGAGGCGGAGCTGAAGGCGGTCGCGGACAAGGTGGTCGCTGCGGCGGGCAAGCTGGGGGCGAGCTTGCGGGGGTGAATCCTCGCGCGTCCCTTCCTGCTTTCCACGGCGAAGGCGAGACCTGCGCAAAGTCGGTTTATGGACCCTTCGTTTGCTGTTTTCCCGCGAAGGCGGGAATCCAGAGTCAAGCAAGACAACGGCTTACAGCTCTCGCGACTCTTGGACTCCGCTTTCGCGGGAGAACCCGTATGGCTTACAGAGGTCTCGCGAAGGCCGGGGCCCAGCAGAACAGGTTTTTGTAACGACGCACAGCGCGCGCCACTTCCCGCCCTCTGCTGGGCCCCGCCCTTCGCCGGGGAAGGGCCAAGGGAGGAAACCACACCGATATCCAACGAAGGACAGACCGACATGGCCGACGCTCTCATCACGATCGCCACACCGCAGCTTTCCGCCGCGATCAACCCGCTCGGGGCGGAGCTGACGCATCTTCGCGATGCGGAGGGGCGCGAACTGATGACCGACGCCGACCCGGCGTTCTGGACCGGCCATGCGCCGCTGCTGTTCCCGATCATCGGCCGCGTCAACCACGACACGCTTCGGATCGACGGCACCGACTATCCGATGCAGCAGCACGGCTTCGCGCGGCGCAGCACGTTCACGCTGGTCGATCACAGTGACGCGCACGCGGTCTTTCTGCTCGAGGACAGCGCCGAGACGCGCGCCAGCTACCCCTTCGCCTTCGCGCTGCGGGTCACCTATACGATCACCGACGCGACGCTCGACGTCGCGGTCTCGATCGAGAACCGCGGCGGCGACGTGCTTCCGGCGAGCTTCGGCTTCCATCCCGCCTTTGCCTGGCCGCTGCCGTACGGCCTGCCGCGCGCGGACCACCGGATCGTCTTCGCCGAGGACGAGCCCGAACCCGTGCGTGAACTGGTCGATGGCGCGATCATCGCGGAGCATCGCGTGTCGCCGCTCGATGGCCGGACGCTCGCGCTCACCGATGCGTTGTTCGAGCGCGACGCGCTGATCTGGGACAAGCTCCAGTCACGCAGCGTCCGCTATGGCGCGCCGACCGGCCCCCAGCTGCGCGTCGATTTCCCGCTGATGCCGATGCTCGGGATCTGGACCAAGCCGGGGGCGGCTTTCGTCTGTATCGAGCCGTGGCACGGCATCGCCGACCCCGCGGGGTTCAGCGGCGATATCCGCGACAAACCCGGGATCGTCGAGATCGCGCCGGGGGCGACGCTCGCTTGTGGGTTGCAGGTGACGTTGGAGGGCTGAGGCGCTACAGCGCGCAGATGAATCATACGTCCGACCGCCGCACCTTCGCGATCATCTCCCATCCAGACGCCGGCAAGACCACGCTGACCGAAAAGCTGCTGCTGTTCGGCGGCGCGATCCATCTTGCCGGCGAAGTGAAAGCGCGCGGGCAGAACCGTCGCGCGCGCTCGGACTGGATGAAGATCGAGCAGCAGCGCGGGATCTCGGTGACGTCGTCGGTGATGACGTTCGAGCGGAACGGCCTCACCTTCAACCTGCTCGACACGCCGGGCCACGAGGACTTTTCCGAAGACACGTATCGCACGCTGACCGCGGTCGATTCCGCGGTGATGGTGATCGATGCCGCGCGCGGGATCGAGGCGCAGACGCGCAAGCTGTTCGAGGTGTGCCGGTTGCGCTCGGTGCCGATCATCACCTTCGTCAACAAGGTCGACCGCGAGGGGCGCCCGCCGTTCGAGCTGCTCGACGAGATTGCCGAGATGCTCCAGCTCGACGTCACGCCGATGAGCTGGCCGGTCGGAATGGGGAGCGATTTCGAGGGGGTGTACGATCTCCACGCCAACAGCCTGAGCCAGCCCGAGGGGCCGAGCCGTGAGTTCCTCGGCAAGGCGGTCTCGTTCACCGGGCTCGACGACCCCGCGCTTGCCGCGACGCTGAGCCCGGCGGGGTTGCAGTTGCTCCAGGACGAGTCCGAGCTTGCGCTGGGGGGGTATGGCGCGTTCGATGTCGAGGCGTATCGCGGGGGGGACCAGACCCCGGTCTATTTCGGCTCGGCGCTCAAGGAGTTCGGTGTCGCCGAGCTGATCGACGCGCTCGGCCGCCATGCGCCCGGCCCGCGCCCGCAGCCGGCCGAGCCCGAGCAGGTGCTGCCCGAACGCGCCGACGTCACCGGCTTCGTGTTCAAGGTCCAGGCGAACATGGACCCCAACCACCGCGACCGGATCGCGTTCATGCGGCTGTGTTCGGGGACGTTCAAGCGGGGCATGAAGCTGACCCCGACCGGCCACGGCAAGCCGATCGCGATTCACTCGCCGATCCTGTTCTTCGCACGCGAGCGCGAGCTGGCGGACGAGGCGTTTCCGGGCGACATCATCGGCATTCCCAACCACGGGACGTTGCGGGTGGGGGATACGCTGTCCGAGCGCGCGGACGTGCGCTTCACCGGGCTGCCGAACTTCGCGCCCGAAATCCTGCGCCGCGTCGCGCTCAAGGATCCGACCAAGACCAAGCAGTTGCGCAAGGCTCTCGACGACATGGCCGAGGAGGGCGTGACGCAGGTGTTCTATCCCGAGATCGGGTCGAACTGGATCATCGGCGTGGTCGGGCAGCTTCAGCTCGAGGTGCTGCTGTCGCGGCTCGAGGCGGAGTATAAGGTCGATGCCGGGCTCGAAATGGCCCCCTACGATACCGCGCGCTGGGTGTCGGCGGCGGATCCCGCCGATCTCAAGGCGTTCATGGATTTGAACCGCACGTCGATGGCGAAGGATCGCGACAACAACCCGGTCTATATGGCGAAGACCGCGTGGGACGTCGGTTACGTCGCGGATCGCTATCCCAAGGTGACGTTCGCGGCGACGCGCGAGCGCTGAGGCGGGACCCTTCGACTTCGCTCAGGGCGAACGAAGGGCCAGCACGTCCGCCGCGTATCCTCTACGGTTCCTTCCCCCCGTTCGTTTCGAGCGTCGTCGAGAAACCCGGCACAGCGCAGGTTTCTCGACTTCGCTCGAAACGAACGGGTGGGGTGGTGGACATGAGTTCCCCTAAGCCAGCGCGTCCTGTTCGAGCGCCTCGACCAGCGCCTCGCGGACCGCGAGGATCGTGCCGTAACTCGCGGGCGGGAGCGGCGTGGTGGGGGCGCGCTTGCGGTCCGCCATCAGCGCCTGTTGGACGCCGCGGATGGTGTAGCCCTCGTCGTTGAGCATCCGTGCGATGCGCTGGACGAGGACGACGTCCTCGGGCCGGTAATAACGCCGGTTGCCCGCGCGCTGGAGCGGGCGTAATTGCGGGAAACGGGTTTCCCAATACCGCAGGATATGTTGCGGCAAGCCCGTTTCCTTCGACAGTTCGCCGATCGTGCGAAAGGCCCCCTCGGCCTTGCCGGGGAGTGTCGGCGACATCGCCATGCTGCGCCTCAGTCCGCGCTGACGATGCGGTCGCGCATCATCTGGCTCGCGCGGAAGGTGAGGACGCGACGCGGCGCGATCGGCACCTCGACCCCGGTCTTGGGGTTGCGCCCGATCCGTTCGCCCTTGTCGCGCAGCACGAAGGTGCCGAAGCCCGAGATCTTGACGTTGTCCCCCTTCGCCAAGGCCCCGCACATGTGACCCAGAATTTGTTCGACCAGCCGCGACGAATCCGCGCGCGACAGTCCGACTTGATGATGTAGTGCCTCGGCCAGATCGGCCCGTGTCAACGTTCCTGCAGGTGCCATTCCGGTTTCCCTCCCCAAGCGGCAAGGCGTTGGTCTAACACACGGAAGGCACGCACGGAAAGGGCTAGTTACAGGAGCGTAACAAGGTTAATCCTAAAAACGCACCACTGCAGCGCCCCAGGTGAACCCGCCACCCATCGCTTCGAGCACGATCAAGTCGCCACGCTTGATCCGGCCGTCCTGTACCGCGGCGTCGAGCGCGAGCGGAACCGAGGCGGCGGAGGTGTTCGCATGCTGGTCGACGGTGACGATCACCTTGTCGGGCGACAGGCCCAGTTTGCGTGCGGTGGCATCGAGAATGCGCGCATTGGCCTGATGCGGGACGACCCAGTCGACGTCCGCGGCGGACAGGCCGCTGACGGCAAGCGTCTCGGTCATCACGCTCGCGAGGTTGGTGACGGCGTGGCGGAAGACCTCGCGGCCCTTCATCCGGACCTTGCCGACGGTGCCCGTGGTGGATGGGCCGCCGTCGACGTAGAGCAGCTCGTTATGCCGCCCGTCGGCGTGGAGGCGGGTCGACAAGATTCCGCGCCCGTCGCTGCCGCTGTCGTTGTTTTCCTGCCCTTCCAGTACGATAGCACCCGCGCCATCGCCGAACAGGACGCAGGTGGTACGGTCCTCCCAGTCGAGAATGCGGCTGAACGTCTCGGACCCGATCACCAGCGCGCGGCGGGCGGAGCCAGCGCGGATCATGCTGTCGGCGACCTGCAAGGCGTAGAGGAAACCCGAGCAGACCGCCGCCACGTCGAACGCGACGCAGTCGTTGATCCCGAGGCTCGCCTGCACCTTGGTCGCGCTCGACGGGAAAGTCTGGTCGGGGGTCGCGGTGGCGAGGACGATCAGGTCGATGTCCTGCGCGGACAGCCCGGCCGACCCCAATGCTGCGCGGCACGCGTCTGCAGCAAGCGTTGCGGTGGTCTCGTCCGGCGAGGCGATGTGGCGGAAGCGGATGCCGGTGCGCTCGACGATCCATTCATCCGAAGTATCGACGGTCTCGGCGAGTTCGGCGTTTGAGACGCGGCGTGCGGGGAGCGCCGACCCGGTGCCGACGATGACCGATCGAATCATGCTGCCTTCGCCTCGAATTCACGCAAGTCCTCGGCGATCCGCCGAGTCAGGTCGTCGCGCACCATCTTCGCCGCCGCCGCGATCGCGGTCGCGACGCCGATCTCGTTCGCGCTGCCGTGGCTTTTGACGACCAGCCCGTTGAGCCCGAGGAAGACCGCGCCATTGTGGTTGTTGGGGTCGAGATGATGCCGCAGCAGATCGGTCGCGGGCTTGGAGATCAGGAAGCCGATCTTCGAGCGGACCGACGAGCGGAACGCGCGCTTGAGCAGGTCCGCGACGAACCGTGCGGTCCCCTCCGCGGTCTTGAGCGCGATATTGCCCGAGAAACCGTCGCACACGATCACGTCGACATCGCCGCGCGACAGTTTGTCACCTTCGATGAAACCGGTGAAATCGAGCGGGAGATGCGATGCGTGGCGCAGCGCCTGTGCGGCATCGCGAATCACGTCGGTGCCTTTCTGGTCCTCGCTGCCGATATTGAGCAGCGCGACTCGGGGGCGTGCGAGCTCGAGCGAGGTGCGTGCATAGGCAGCGCCCATCACCGCGAACTGGATGAGGTTGCGCGCATCGCACTCGGTATTGGCACCGAGATCGAGCACGACGGTATCGTTGTCGCCAAGCGTCGGCATCAGCCCGGCAAGCGCGGGCCGGTCGATCCCGGGGATCATCCGCAGCGACAGCTTCGCCATCGCCATCATCGCCCCGGTGTTGCCCGCAGAGACGCACGCAGCGGCGCGCCCCTGCTTAACCATGTCGATCGCGATCCCCATCGACGTCTTCTTCGACCGGCGAATCGCCTGGGTAGGCTTTTCGCTCGATCCGACGACCTCGGGGGCGTGGACGATCTCACTGTAGGCACCGAGGTCGGGATGCTGCTTGAGTTCGGCTGCGATCGCCGTCTCGTCGCCGACGAGAAGGAACCGCATGTCCTCATATTTCCGGCGCGCGCGCGCGACACCGGCGAGCATGATCGCCAGTCCCTCGTCGCCACCCATCGCATCGACGGCGATTCGGGAGCTGTTCGTCACGCTGGCCGCTCCCTGAATACGCGCATTGAGCACTCGCCCGATCGCACGAGCCGCCGCCGATCCGTCGGGATCAGCCTTCGACCGAGAGGATCTCGCGGCCGTTATAGTGGCCGCACGACCCGCACAGGTTGTGCGGACGCTTCAGTTCGCCACAGTTCGGGCATTCCTGGAACGATGCGACGGTGAGCGAATCGTGCGCACGACGCATGCCGCGCTTGGACGGCGTGGTTTTTCTTTTGGGGACGGCCATTTCGGCGAAACCTTATACTTGTCTGAACCGGTGCGATAAGCCCGAACCCGTTGCGACGCAATCGACGCGAGGTCGACCGCGCAAGCGGCACAGGTGGCCAGACATCTCGCGAAGATGGCGGGCTATAGCGATTCTTCGCGGCGTTGCAAGCTTTGCGCGCCCGTGCGACGGACGGGATCCGATACAAAGGGGAGAGCAACATGGTTTCGGGATCCGACATGACGATCACGCTGGTGACCGCGGGGGCGGCGGCGATCATCAACCTGTGGCTGGCGGTGCGCACCGGGGCGGCGCGCGGCAAGGCGAAGGTCTTTGTCGGCGATGGCGGGGACGAGCAGCTGATTCGCAGAATGCGCGCGCACGCCAATTTCGTCGAATATGCGCCGTTCATCCTGATCCTGCTCGGCCTGATCGAATTCACTGCCGGCAGCTCGTGGTGGCTGTGGAGCGCGAGTGCGCTGTTCCTGGTGGCGCGGGTGGTCCATCCGCTCGGGATGGACGGATGGGGTTTCGGGCGGATGGCGGGGACGCTGATCACCTTCCTGCTGCTGCTCGGGCTTGGCGGCTATGCGATCGCGGTACCGTTACTCGGGCATTCGACCGCAAGCGTCGTTGCGCCCAGCGTCGCGCCGGCGGGGTGAGGCTTACGTCCGTCATGCCGGGCCTTGGCCTGGCATGACGGTCTGGCGGCGGATGCCTACGCCGCGAGCGCCGAGTCGCTGACGAACATGTTGGTCGCGCGCTCGTGCGCGAAGGTGCTTGCCGGGCCGTGGCCGGGGAGGAAGGTCGTGTCGTCGCCGAGCGGCCATAATTTGGTGACGATCGACTCGATCAACTGCGGATGATTGCCGCGCGGAAAATCGGTCCGGCCGACCGAGCCCGCGAACAGCACGTCGCCGACGATCGCGAGCTTCGAGGGCGCGTGATGGAAGATCACGTGGCCCGGGGTGTGTCCCGGCGTCTCGTACACGTCGAGCACCAGCTCGCCGACGGTCACCGTATCGCCCTCGACCAGCCAGCGGTCGGGCTCGAAATCGACCCCCGGGATGCCATATTGCGCTCCGCTCTCCGACAGCGTCGACGTGAGGAAGCGGTCTTCCTTGTGCGGGCCCTCGATCTGGACGCCGAGGTCGTCCGCGAGCGGCTTCGCCTCGCCGCAATGGTCGATGTGGCCGTGGGTGAGGATGATCTTTTCGATCGTCACGCCGTGCTGCGCCGCCGCCGCGCGTAGCCGGGGGAGGTCGCCGCCCGGATCGACGAACGCGCCGCGCATCGTGGCGGTGCACCAGAGCAGCGTGCAATTCTGCTGGAGCGGGGTGACGGGGAGGATCGCGGCGCGGAGGGGCGGGGTGCTCATGCCGACTCGATACGGCGGCGCGGGTTTTGCGGCAAGCGTTGCGGTGTTTGGGGTTGCCCCCGGGGCGGCAAGCAAGGCATCTGCCGGGGGACGATGCTGAGCCACCAGACCACCCCGTTCATCCTGCTCGACGATGCGCACGACGGCGGCGCACCGGCGCGGCTCTATACCGATCCGTTGCGGATCGTGCAGGCATACACGATCGAGGAGGTCGAGGCGGTGCTCGACTCGGTCCGTGCGGCGCGGGAGGACGGGCTCCATGCGGTCGGCTTCCTCGCTTATGAGGCCGCCGCCGCGTTCGAGCCCGCGCTCGACCCGCCCCCCGCGAGCGACCAGCCGCTGGCGTGGTTCGGCCTCTTCGCGGGTTATCGCGAGATCGCGTCCGATGCGGTGGCGGCGGTGCTGCCTGATCCGGCGGGGGCGTGGAACGGCATGCCCGAGCCGGAAACATCGTCTGCAACCTACCAGGCGCAATTCGCTGCGGTCCGCGCCGAGATTGTCGCGGGCGGGCTGTATCAGGCGAACCTGACCTACCACGCGACGCTGCCGGTTTGTGGCGACCCGCTTTCGCTCTACGCCCGGTTGCGCGGAAGCGCGCGCGCGGGGTTCGGCGCGCTGATCGATACCGGGGCGGCGACGATCCTGTCGCTGTCGCCCGAACTGTTCTTCGCGCTCCAAGGCGACCGACTGACCTGCCGCCCGATGAAGGGCACCGCGCGCCGTGCGGCGACGCCTGCCGACGACACGGCGGTGGTCGCGGCGCTGCGCGACGACGCGAAGCAGCGCGCGGAAAACCTGATGATCGTCGACCTGATGCGCAACGATCTCGCGCGGGTCGCGCGCGCCGGGTCGGTTGCGGTGCCTGCGCTGTTCGCGGTCGAGAGCTATCCGACGGTGCACCAGATGGTGTCGACCGTGACTGCCGAACTTGCGCCGGGGCTGGACGCGGTCGACGTGCTTGGCGCGCTGTTCCCGTGCGGGTCGATCACGGGGGCGCCCAAGATCGCCGCGATGCGCGCGATCCGCGGCATCGAAGCCGGCCCGCGGGGGCTGTATACCGGGGCGGTCGTGCGGTTCGATGCGGATGGCGATGCGGTCGCCAATGTCGCGATCCGCACGCTGGTGTGGCCGCATGGCGCTTCGCACGCCACGATCGGCGCGGGCGGCGGGATCGTCGCGGACTCGGACCCGGCGGGGGAATGGGACGAGGCGCGGGCCAAGCTCGCCTTTCTGACGCACGATGTCCGCCGCTTAGACCTGATCGAGACGATGGCGTTCGACCCCGAAGACGGACTTTTGCTGCTCGACCGGCATCTCGGACGGATCGCCGCGAGTGCCGCCGCGCTGGGGTTCGCGTTCGACCGGCACGGCGCGCGCAACGAGTTGCAGGCGGCGACCTTCCGGTTGCGCGTCGCGTCGCGGGTGCGGATGCTGCTCGCGCCGAGCGGGGCGGTGGCGATCGAGGTCGGCGCGTTGCCGGAGACGCCCGCCGAACCCGTATCCGTGGCGGTCGTCCCGCTGCCGGTCGCGCCAAGCGATTTCCGGCTGCGGCACAAGACGACCGACCGCGCCTTCTACGATTCCGCGCGCCTTGAGGCGGGGTGTTTCGAGGTGGTGTTTGCGCGCGAGGACGGGCGGCTGACCGAGGGGAGCTTCACGTCGCTGTTCGTGCCGCGCGGCGATATGCTGGTGACGCCGCCGCTGGCCGATGGTTTGCTCGCCGGCGTGTTGCGGACCGAGTTGCTCGCGAGCGGTCGCGCGGTCGAGGGGGTGCTGACCGCGGACGACCTCGCGCACGAATTTTTCATCGGCAATGCAGTGCGCGGTTTGATTCGTGCGCGACGAACGGTTGCGACGACGCCACCGCCACGATAAGCGCACGCCCGACCGTTCGTCATTTAGGCCTTTGCTATGAACCCCTCCGCCGCGCTCAACCGGATCAAGCCATCGCCGACGCTGGCGATCACGTCGCGGGTGCAGGAGCTGAAGCGCGCTGGCGTCGACGTGATCGGACTCGGCGCAGGCGAACCCGACTTCGATACGCCCGACTTCGTGAAAGAGGCGGCGATCAAGGCGATCCGCGACGGGCAGACCAAATATACCAATGTCGACGGCACGCCCGAGCTGAAGGCGGCGATCGCAGCGAAGTTCACGCGCGACAATGCGCTGACCTATGCGGCGGACCAGATCAGCGTCAACGTCGGCGGGAAGCACACGTTGTTCAACGCGATCGTCGCGACGGTCGAGGCGGGCGACGAAGTGATCGTGCCTGCGCCGTATTGGGTGAGCTATCCCGACGTCGTGCTGTTCGCGGGCGGGACGCCGGTGTTCGTCGCGGCGGGGCCAGAGCAGGGGTACAAATTGCTCCCCGAGCAGCTCGAGGCGGCGATCACGCCCAAGACCAAGTGGGTGATCCTCAACTCGCCGTCCAACCCGACGGGGGCGGCCTATACCGCCGCCGAGCTGAAGGCATTGGGCGCGGTGCTCGAGCGGCATCCGCATGTGTGGATCTTCTCGGACGATATGTACGAGCACATCCTATACGACGGCTTCGAATTCGCGACGATCGCGCAGGTCTGCCCGTCGCTGTACGAGCGCACGCTGACGGTGAACGGCTGTTCCAAGGCCTATGCGATGACCGGCTGGCGGATCG
>CAZNQA010000036.1:0-32320 GCA_964575105.1 uncultured Stakelama sp. | reverse complement strand
TTCGGGAAATACGCGGGAGGCGTGTTCCTGTGTTCGCGTCGTTCAACCGACCCGGTTTGTCGGGCGGAGCGGTCAGACATGGGAACGATGGATGGCAAGAACGATAAATCTTTGGGTGGCAATGTCGGTGATGGTCGCCTGCCCTTTGGCGGCGCAACAGGCTGCCGTGGCAATCCCCGATCTTGGTCCAGAACCACAAGACCCCATAGGGTCTATCAAACGGTTAATGCTGAATATCCAGCGCGACCCGGATAGTGCGCAATATCGGTTCATGGGTATGCACCCCGCCCATTGTAAGGCTGGCTGGGCGAAGGGCGGCAACGGTTGGACAGGCTATGCCGCAACCGTCGAAATCAACGGAAAGAACGCTATGGGGGGCTATACGGGCTTCACAAGCTACACTGTTCTCTTTGACGGCGGCGCTGCATGGAAGGCAATCGAAGGGCTTAACTTTGGGGCGTATGGACCGTCGAAGGGCATGCTCGGCTTAGGCGGCGGCGCTGGGGTATGCCGATGGTTAGATCATTGATCTGTTTGGTTGGGGTGTCCTTCGATAATTAACGATTAGATGAGGTCGGATGTCCTACCCGCATCGAGATTAAGGCCTAATACGGTCCGTCGACTGCCAACCCCAAATCTCAATCATCCTCACACTCGTAAAGAGGCAAGCGAAACGCAACTCTTTCGCCCCGTTCCCTATATGTTCTATATCAGGGGTATGGCACGATTCGCACCAGATCCTACCCTCGTTGCAATCGCTAAAGAGGCGCTCGCTTGCGCTCCGGGATGGGCCAGGATTGGCTTAGCGTTTTGTAGCAATCGACTAAAGGACGCCGCACTGTTGGAATTGGCTTGCGTGGTCGTAGACCATTTAGAGCATCCCTTGCCGGTGGCGTCTCCTGACCAGCTCATATTAGATTTGTGATTTTTTACGAAAAGTCTTTCTAAAGTTTAATTATATTTGGATGAACTAAAAAATGGTATGGCTAAATAAGTTTATTCAAGTTTAAAAGTGTTAATGAATATAATCGATTAAATATGATATGTCGAAAAATACAATAATTATTCACTAAATTGATAGTTATATTAAAAGGATTGAAACATATTAGAACAATATTATTAGAAACTCACTTTATTGAAAATATTATGGCCCCCGCAGGGATGGCCTTTTCATTCTCAGAGCATGAATATCCCCCCGCATCATTTTGAGCAGAGTCTTAAATAAAGACTCCTTAAGCAGAAAATGATGCGGGAGATTGTTCGTTGAGGTTATTCTCGTCGAAGAGTTGAGGGATAGTATAGCTGACTAAGCAGATCGGCGGGAACTAGACCGATCCATCATATCCCCAATCCGCTGCTTTCCAGCAGCTTCCGGTAACCAGCCTAAAGCTGGACGCTCCCCGATATTGCTCGTAACTCTACGCCATCAGGGAAGGGAGTCGCATCGAGGCGGAGCTCCCATCCTTTGGGGCCATTTGAAGGTAACGTGCTCGAAATCACCCTTCGGGCGTTAACCGGACGCTTTCGCCCGATTTTCCCTGCGCGCCCCACGCGCTCATAGCGCCGGTCTAGAGTCCCGGTGTCGCCGTTTAAATCAAAATGTGGGGTATGGCAATTGCCGGTCAAGGCAACAGAAAATAAACTATACCTGAATTATTTACCTTTAGAAAGGGCTAGTGGTTTTTCATGACGTTTAACTGTGCCGTTCCGTTTGATCCCCATACCTATCAAACAAACTCGCAGTTTCCGCCACATCGGTCTGCATCAGAAGTCGGAACTCTTTAAAGACACTTGCGCAATCCGCTTTGTAAATCACGTTTGCAATTTGGGCAGTAAGCTTGGTTGCATCATGCCAACTAAGGTTTTCCACTCCAAAACCGCCGTTCCCACCGATGTGGTATACATCGCCAAAACGTTCAACCAGGCTGTTTAAATTCCGCCATACAACACTCTCAGTATCGACGGAATCGTAAAAATATACAGAAACTCTCACAGCGATCCCCCCAGCCTACGATGGCTCAGCCAAGTATTAATATCCGATTGGCGGAACCGTATCGCACGGACTCCTACCCTAAGCGGACGCGGAAACCTGTTTTCCGCCATCATTCTATAAATAGAAGAGCGCGACAGTCTAATAAACTGCTCGACTTCTCTTCTGGTAAGCAACTTTTCCATTATTTCACTCCGTCTGTGGAGCGCAAAAGATAGCGAAAACCTAGGTTGACAAAAGGTCTTACTTTTGTGAAACAAATCGTCATCGTTTTTGGTGAGATACGATACTTGGATAGGATTGGAAGAGTTTTTAATTTCATATTAATGGGACTGAAGGTAAGTATTCCAGTCGCCCATTAAGACGCGGCGTTTCTCAAACAGGTCGGATCTTGCGTAAGCTGCTTCGGCTTGATCCTGAATAACATGCGCCAGAGCGAACTCGATGACCTCTCGTGGATGGCTTGTGGACTCGCCAGCCCAATCTCGAAACGATGACCGGAACCCATGTGGAACGGCTTGAATGCCAAGGTCTTTCATGAGCTTCGACAGAGTCATGTCGGAGAGCGCTTTGGTTTCCTTCGTTCCAGGGAAGACCAAGTCCGAACTGTCGCTCTTAAGCGATTTGGCCTCATTCAAGATCGCCACCGCCCGGTCGGAGAGTGGCACGCGGTGGGCACGCTTTGCCTTCATACGTTCGCCGGGGATCACCCACTCGCGCTTAGCAAGATTGATTTCGCTCCATACTGCCTCCCGCGTTTCCCCCGATCGGGTTGCGGTCAAAATAAGGAACTCGAAAGCCAGCTTCGTTGCCTTGCTTGCGTTGCTCGCCTGGACCTTTGCAATGGCGGCAGATACCTCGCCATAGGGCAGCGCTTGCCGATGCTTCACTTTCGAACGATCCTGCTTTGGTAAAGCTGCGGATATCGTGTCAGCGGGGTTATCGGTGCGCCATCCCTGCGCAATCGCCCACTTCATAACGGTCCCGATGCGCTGCTTAACCCTGCGCGCAGTTTCTGGGTGGGAATTCCATATCGTAGACAGCGCGGCGAGGACATCGGCGCTGGTAACGGTGGTAATGCGCTTATCGCCAAAAGTCGGGAACGCATAGGTTTCGAGCGTCGAAAGCCACTGCTTACCGTGCTTCTCGTTGCGCCAAGTTGGGGCAGAAAGGTCGTGAACCTTCCGTGCCGCCGCTTTGAACGTTAGGATCGCCTTAGAAGCGTTTTTAAGGGCAATGGGGTCTTCCCCTGCTCGTGCCTGTTTGCGCTGTTGTAAGGCGGCTTCACGGGCCTCTGCGAGGGTGACGAGACCCGCTGATCCCAAACCAATGTCGCGTCGCTTCCCCTGTATAACCAGTCGCTGCACCCAGCGCTTTGCGCCGCCAGCATCAACCTTAAGATAAAGACCGTTCCCATCGCCGTAGAAGCCAGATTCGTTAATCGAGCGAACGGCGGCGGCGGTCAGCCTCTTTTCAAGGTGCCTACCGGGGGGTTTGAGCTTAGTCATAAAGACCCACATAGCGCCCAACATTAATTTTGGGAATATGTCGGATCGGGTCGGACCCTGCTGGAACCTATATTAGATAAGACATTAATAAATAAGCGTTATTGGAATGTGTCGGAACTCGGTGGACTCTACGCAAGCAGCCTCCCGCTCCGCCACTACCCCAAGCGCTAGACCGTAGCCGGTTCCGGCGTTTGTACGGCAACCGCCCGCCCCCGCCCGAACGCCGCCGGATCTAGGATCCCCGCGCGCTTCGCGACGATCGTCGGCACCAGCGCCTGCCCCGCGACGTTGACTGCGGTACGCCCCATGTCGAGGATCGGGTCGATCGCGAGCAACAGCCCCGCCCCCTCGAGCGGAAGCCCGAGTGTCGACAGCGTCAGCGTCAGCATCACGGTCGCGCCGGTCAGTCCGGCGGTTGCTGCTGAGCCGATCACCGAGACGAACGCGATAAGCCCGTAATCCGACGCGTGCAGCGGCAAACCGAAGAATTGCGCGACGAAGATCGCGGACAAGGCGGGGTAGATTGCCGCACAGCCATCCATCTTGGTGGTCGCGCCGAGCGGTACCGCGAAGGCGGCGTAGGCGCGCGGGACGCCGAGGCCGTGCTCGGTCACCTGTTCGGTCATCGGCAGCGTGCCGACCGAGGAGCGCGAGACGAACCCGAGCTGGATCGCGGGCCAGGCATGCCCGAAAAAGCGCAGCGGGCTCAATCCGTTCGCCAGCAGGAGCAACGGATAGACGACGAACAGCACCAGCGCGAGCCCAAGGTAGACCGCGCCCGCAAACGACCCCAGCGCCGACAGCGAGCTCCAGCCATAGCGGATCACCGCGTCGCCGATCAGCGCGGCGGTGCCGATCGGGGTCAGCGCGATCACCCAACGCAGCAGGCGGCGGAAGACGATCAGCGCGGAAGCGTTGAACGCGAGGAAGCCGGCCCCGCCCTCCCCGCTCCGCACCGCCGCCGCGCCGATCGCGATTGCCGCGACGATGATCTGCAACACGTTGAACGACACCGCGGTCTTCGCGACGCCGCCGTCGATCGTCGTCGTCGCGCCGATCCCGAACACGTTGACGGGCACGAGGCCCTTGAGGAAATCGAGCCACGAGCCGCTGCTCGACGGCATCGTCGCGGCGGTGCGGTCGATCCCCGCGTGGAGCCCGGGTTCGATCACCAGCCCGAGCACGATCCCGATCGTCACCGCGATCAGCGCGGTGAACGCGAACCACAGCAGCGTTTGCACGACCAGCTTTGCGGCATTCTCGAGGTCGCGCAGCGCGGCGATCGACGCGACGATCGCGGTGAACACGAGCGGCGGCACCAACGCCTTCAACAACTGCACGAAAATCTGGCCGACGGTGTGGAGCGTCTCGCCGAGAACCGACCCCGCCCCTCCATCCAGCGCGCGTCCGGCGAAACCGAGTGCGAGACCGATCCCCATCCCCAGCAAGACCTGCACGCCGAACGGCAGGCGCAGCGCGGAACGCAAAGGCGGCGCGGGATGGGACATGAAACAGGCTCCGGTAACGTCTGGCGAAACCTCGCAGGTGCACTTGCGAGGTATCCGCGCGTCATGGACCAGCCTGCACGATCCGTCCGCAAAGCCCTGCTTGGCGCAGCCGAAGCAATTCTTTTATTTTTCTATTCCTCCGATGGGATATGGCCGACGTGGGCGGTACTGACGCCGCTGCTGGCCGGGCTCTCGGGCAAACCGACGCACCAGCGGCGCACTCTTCGCCCCCCTTCCCCGAGCGAAGTTTTTCGCAGCAGGCGCGCAGGATTTCTTTGCGTCCCGTCCCCGTTCGATCTGCCAAGAGCGGCCGTCACGAAAGCGTCACAAGCCCGCCGTGCCGATACGCGAAAAATCAAAGGGACTCCGTCATGACCGATCTCCGGCCGCTGCGCGCCGCCGCCTCCACGCTCGCGCTCGTCCTGGCGACGAACGCCCAGGCGCAGGTCGCCCCCGCCCCCGCGGATTCCGCCCCGACCGCAACCGCCGCAACCGCCGCTCCCGACGCGCCCGCCGAGCCGAGCGACATCGTGGTTACCGGAACGCGCACCAGCGGACGGTTGCGGCTCGACAGCGCGTCCCCGGTCGACGTGCTGAGCGCGGCGACGCTCCAGCGGCAGGGCACGACCGAACTCGCGAGTGCGCTCGCCGCCGTCGTCCCGTCGATCGATTTCCCACGCTCCGCCGCCGTCGATGGCACCGATTCGGTCCGCCCCGCGACGCTCCGCGGCCTGTCCCCCGACCAGACGCTGGTGCTGATTAACGGCGTGCGCGCGCATACGTCGGCCCTCATCAACACCAACGGCGCGGTCGGGCGCGGTGCCGCGGCGGTCGATCTCAACACCATCCCCTCGGTCGCGCTCGACCGGATCGAGGTGCTGCGCGATGGCGCGGCGGCGCAATATGGCTCGGATGCGATCGCCGGCGTCGTCAACCTGCGGCTGCGCGAGGCCCGCCGCGGCGGCGGCGCGAGCGTCACCTACGGCCAGTACATCACCGATGTAACGACTGCGCGCGGCAACCGCAGCGAACGCGACGGCGAGACTGTGACGGTCGCGGGCTGGCAGGGCGTCGGGCTCGGCTCCGACGGGTTCCTGACGTTGTCCGGCGAATATCTCGACCGCAATCCGACCAGCCGCGGCGACTTCGACCCGCGCAGGACCCCGATCCGCGTCCGCTCGCGCTTCGGCGATCCCGATGTCCAGCAATACAGCGGCTATCTCAACGCCGGAAAGCCGGTCGGCGACACTGGCTGGACGCTCTACGGCTTTGGCGGATACCAGTATCGCGACAGCACCAGCGCCGCGACCCCGCGCGTCAACGGCGGCACCGACGCCAACGCCAACGCCGCCGCGCTCGCCAGCCTGTATCCCGACGGCTTTACCCCGCTGATCAACGTCGTCTCGAACGATCTGACCGCGACCGGCGGGATCCGGGGCGAACTGTCCGGCTGGAAGGTCGATTTCAACCTGTCCTACGGGCGCAACCAGTTGAACTTCGCGACGCGCAACTCGGGCAATTCGACCTATGGCGCGGCCTCGCAGACAAGCTTCTACGACGGCAAGCTGACCTACGACCAGCTGGTCGGCGGGATCGACGTCTCGCGCGAACAGCCGCTCGGCCAAGGCACGATCAACATCGCCTGGGGTCTCGAATATCGCCGCGAAGGCTTCAAGATCGGCGCGGGCGAGCCGACCTCGTACAACCGTGCCCCCGGCGCGAGCACCGCGCTCGGCTCGGGCGCGCAAGGGTTCCCGGGATTCCAGCCCTCCAACGTCGTCAACGAACATCGCGACAACGTGTCGGGCTATGTCGATCTCGAGGCCAAGCCGATCGACGGGCTGACGCTGGGTGCCGCTGTGCGCGGGGAAAGCTATTCCGACTTCGGCGAGACCGCGACCGGCAAGCTGACCGCCCGCTACGATTTCACCCCCTGGTTCGCGCTACGCGGCACCGCCTCGACCGGTTTCCGCGCGCCGTCGCTCCAGCAGCAGTTCTTCACCACCACCTCGTCGGTGCTGACGAGCGGCGTCATCGTCGAAACCGGGCTTTTCCCCTCGACCAGCCCGGTCGGCGTCGCGCTCGGCGGCCAGGCGTTGAAGCCGGAACGCGCGCGCAACCTGTCCGCCGGGTTCGTGATCCGCTCGGGCGGGTTCGACCTGTCGGTCGATGGGTATCACATCAAGATCCGCGACCAGATCGCCTTGTCCGAGAACCTGAGCGGCGGGGTCGTCATCGGGCGGTTGCGCGACGAGGGGATCACCGCAGTGACGGCGGGGCGCTATTTCCTCAACGGGATCCGCTCGACCACCAAGGGGATCGACGTGGTCGCGCATTACCGCAAAGCGACCGGGGCGGCGGGGACGTTCGACCTGACCGCGGCGACCAACATCAACGACATCAAGGTCACGCGCGCACCCGCCGCCGCGGTGATCACCTCGTCGACCGGGACCGCGACGCTGCCGATCTTCAGCCGCCAGCGGATCGCCTCGTTTGAACAAGGCACCCCGCGCGAGAAGGTGGTCGGCTCGGTCGACTGGTCGCTCGACCAGCTCGGCGCGACCGCGCGCGCGTCCTATTACGGCGACGTCAACCAGCCGAGCAGCACGGGCTTTGCGGAGGACGACATCCATACCGGGCGGCACACGATCTTCGACCTCGAGCTGCGCTACAAGGCGATGCGCAACCTCAACCTCGCGGTCGGCGCGAACAACCTGTTCGACACCTATCCCGATTTCGTCAAACTGGCGTCGTCCCGCGGGACGGTGCTCAACGGCAGCGGGCTGGTGGCGTTCCCTTATTATTCGCCGTTCGGCTTCAACGGACGCTATGTCTACGGACGGATCGGCATCAACTGGTAATCGACCGGTCCGGGAACGGCATGGACCGTCCCCGGACTCGTACCCCTGAATAACGACCGTGGTTCATCAGTCGCTTACACGGCGTCGATTGACATTCTTCTTCAATCGATGCGACGCCGCTTCGCATGATTGCGCATAACCGTCTTTCGACACTGTATGCGGTCGCCTTCATCGCGCTTCTGTTCGCGGCAACGACTTGCTTCTTCTGGCTTTCCGTCTCGAACGGACCGGATGTCCTCGCGCCGGGCGAGCTTCCGCCGTCGCGCGCTGCGGGCCCGCTGCCCGGCCAGGCCCCGATCCCCGATCTCGCGCTCGAGACCTTCCTCCCGCAACAGACGCTCGCCCTGAGCACGACTCAGGCGCTTGCGGCCAACCTCGCGCGCCCTCTCGCCGCGACCAATCCGGTGCCACCGCCGTTCGACCCGGCCTTTCTGTCCGAGCCCGACCGCGCCGCCGCGACCACCTGCCTCGCCGCAGCCGTCTATTACGAAGCCGCCAACGAGCCGGTCGCCGGGCAGCAGGCGGTTGCACAGGTCGTGCTCAACCGGTTGCGCAACCCGCATTATCCCAAGACCGTCTGCGACGTCGTCTACGAAGGCGCGCAGCGACGCAGCGGATGCCAGTTCACCTTCACCTGCGACGGCGCGCTCGCGCGCCGCGCCGACCCCGCGGGCATGGCGCGCGCCCGCGCGGTTGCCGAATCCGCGCTGCGCGGGACCGTCTCGTTCGCCGCCGGGCAGGCAACGCATTACCATACGGTGTGGATCGTCCCGCGCTGGGCCGGCGAGCTCGCAAAGGTCGCGATCATCGGCCATCACGTCTTCTACCGCCCGCCCCGGCCCTATGGCGGATACCCGCGTTCGCCCGCCGCAACACCGGTTCTCGCGACATCCGCGACCACGACCGGCATGCCGTTTGCGCCCGTCGCGGCGGAGACCCGGGAAGGCGAACGACCACCGCCCGAAGCACCGTCGTCCCCCACCCCCGACACCGCCGGCGCGCCGCCGGTCCAGGCACAGCCGACGACAGCCCCGCACACGGCCACCGCCAGCCCGAAAACCGTTTTCTTTCCGGAGGTCAGAAGGAAAACGTCGGCGCTCGCCATACCAGCGAACAGATAGGCGTCCCGAACAAGAGACATGCGCTCACTGTATGCATTGCAAATATCAGTTGTGACGCGTTGTTAAACAAGATCTTATAGTCTTCCTGACTTTGTCGATACTGCATTTGTACCAGGGCTGTTTTGGTGCAGGACATCACGCTGCGGGCTTGCCTTGCCGGATGATCTGGAGTTTATAGACAGAATATTAACGACCAGTGATTCTTGTGATAGTGCGGGGGGATGTAGTTGCAAGTTGGTACCGCAGAACCGACGTGCTTCACGGTCACGCCGTATCGGATCGATATCATTCGGCTCCTCGACATCGGACTTTCGATCCCGCTCATCCTGTTCTTTGCGCCGCTGCTGTTCGTGATCATGGTCCTCGTCAAGACATCGAGCAGAGGACCCGCACTCTACTTGCACAAGCGCGTGGGATATCAGGGCGAGACGTTTTCCTGCTTCAAGTTCCGGACGATGACGATCGATGCCGACGCCCGTCTGGCACGCCTGCTCGAACAGGATCCGATCGCGCGGACCGAATGGATGTTCGATCACAAGCTGCGGCACGATCCCCGGGTCACGCCGCTTGGCCGGTTCCTGCGACGCTCGAGCATCGATGAACTTCCGCAACTGTTCAACGTGCTCCAGGGGACGATGAGCCTCGTCGGCCCCCGCCCGATCGTTTCGGCCGAAATCCCGCGCTACGGCAGGCACTTCTCGCATTATACCGCGGTTCGCCCCGGCATCACCGGACTGTGGCAGGTGAGCGGCCGAAACAATACCAGCTACCGCCGGCGCGTAGCGCTGGATGTCGTCTATGCGCGGCGCAAGAGCGTCACGCTGTACGGGCGGATCATGATGATGACGGTCCCCGCGGTCCTGCTCCAACGCGGCTCGTTCTGACGTTCCGCTAGCCTTGAGCACCCGACGGACAGGCGCGGTGAAGCCGATGCACCCCTATCCGCCAGCCCTGCCACACAGGTCGGTCGCACGGCGGCACCGATTGCGCGGGGCGGTGCAGCACGAGTCCCGCTGGCTGGCGTATGGACTGGCACTGGTGCTGATCGTTCCGCTTGCTGCCGACGGGGCAAATTCGGCCTTGCTGTCCGCTGCCGCGTCGATCCTGTATCTCGGCTGGAGCGCCACCGCGTTCCTACGGGTACCAGCCAGCCCGGCCGTCCTGCGGCGCATGGGGCCGGTCGTGATCCCGCTCGTCCTGTTCCTCCTGTGGACTGCCGCACCGCTGTATCACGGGCTTGCGCGCGACATCGTTCCGGCGCCGCTCGACCCCGATCTGCTGGGGATCGCCTGGTGCCACGCCGCCGCGCTGGTGGCGGTGCTGCTGGGATGCGGTCTTGCCGGACGCTTGCGCGGCTTCACCCGCGAGACCGCAACCGGGCTGTGCGTTTGCGCCGCGCTGCTGATGGTCGCAACACTCCTGCTGCGTGCCTTCGGCGGCCCGGGGGTGGCGGGTAGCATGATCGCGCAGCGCGATCATCGTTTCACGGGGCTCGTCGGCAACGCCAATGCCGCGGGGATCAGTTTCGGGATGATCAGCCTGGTGATGACCGGCGTCGCGCGCGATCGCTGGGAACGCTGGCGCGGACGGTCCGGTGCCTATCCCCCGCTGGCGATCCCGGCCGCGGTGATCGCCGCCGTCGTTGCGCTCGTGCTCGTCGCGCTGACCCAGTCGCGCGCGGCGTTCGGGGCAACCGTCTTGGCGCAGGCGGTTTACGCGCTTCCACGACGCCCGGGCCTGGATCGGCCAACGGTTTCCCCCCGACATCACGCGGTCGCCTTGCTCGCGCTCGCGCTCGGTGCCGCGGCGGTATGGCTTGCGGCGACGTCGGTGCTCGTGCGCTATGCCATCGCCGACCTGGACGGACCCGGCAGGGTTGCGGTCCTGCGGCATTACTTCGCTCTCGCGCGCGATGTCCCGCTGTTCGGCTATGGAGTGGGCGGGTTCGACCGGTTCAATCAGCGCCATCTCACGCCGGATACGGTGCTGCTCGTCGGGGATTTCGGGGCCGCGCATAACGCCCCGCTCCAGCTCGTGATCGAAGCGGGCTGGCCGGCGCTCGCGCTGGTTGCGATCGCGCTGCTCGGCATCGGATCGCACATCGTCGGCACGCGCGACGCGATCCGCGCGCCGATTGCGCGGGCGATGCTGCTCGCGGTGGGGATCGCGGGCGTGGGCTCGATGATCGATATCGCACTCAACGTCCCCGCGATCGCCGCGCTGGCCGCCGCACTGCTCGGGCTCGTCTGGGGCCGCGCGCTCGGCGATGCCGCTGCCGATCCTCCCGGATCGACGTCGTCGCCTCAGCGCGAAACGCCCCCCGCGGCACCCTGGCCGACCCCGGACATGCGCAACTGATAGGCGACCCCCGCCGGGGAATTGCCGAGCAGACGCTCATAGGCGCTTCGGCGGCCATTGTCGTACCGGGTCTGCCAGACCGCTTCCTCGATCGCCGCGGTGCGAGTCGCGGGGTCGAGCGCAGTCCAGTACAACCGGGCGAAGGCGATCCGCCACGCTGCGCAGCCCGCGCAGAACGGCCGCAGACGATAGCTTTTCGCGACAGCCGCGATCGCTGCAGGCGTCGCGCCCGCGTGGCTGATGCGGTCAAGCTGGGCGGTCAGCAGGCAGGTCGCGTCCCAATCGGGTCTGTCTCGCCGCAGTTGGCCGACCATCGCCCCGGCGCGCGCGACGTCCAGCGCGCGAAGTTCGGGCGTTGCGGCGGATTGCGCCGCGTTGATCGCCAATTGTGCGAGCGGCGCGAGCGCGCGCGGCGGCAGTGTGGCGGGCGAGCGGTCGCCATAAGCCTCGAGCGCGGCATCGCGCGCAGCGGGCGACCGCGCCAGCACCGCCTGGTCGACGACCACCGCAAGCGCTTCCTCCGCGGCCAGCCGCGCTGCCATGAGGCCGACGCCGACACAGGCGATACCGGCGAGCAGCGCCGGGAGCGAACGCCGCCGCCGCCGCGGCCGCGGACGCCCGCGCGGTGGCATCATCGCTGATAGTATCGATTGTACCGCGCGGAATAATATAGCGCGCCCATCGCTTCCGAACGCGGATCGACCATCGTCAGCACCCCGCCCAGCACCACCGCGCCGTCCTGCTCGAGCCCGGCAAGCGCGGTGTCGATCGCCGAGAGCGGGGTCGCGTTATATTTGATCAGCACGAGGACGCCGTCCGCCAGCATCGCGAGCGTTCTGGCATCCGCGATACCGAGCAAGGGCGGCGTATCGAGGATGATGTGATCGTAGCGGTCGCGCGCGGCGTCGAGCAACGTCGCCATCGCGCCGGTGTCGAACAGGTCGGTCGGCGTGAAGGTCGGCGCGCGGACGCACAGCAGGTCGAGCCCGGGGATGAAGTCCGAACGAACCGCCTGGTCCAGGAGCGCGGCGTCGGCGAGGACCTCGATCGTCCCGATCTCGGGCGTCCATCCCAGGGCGCGCATCAGCCCGGCACGCCGGACGTCGCAGTCGATCAACAGCACGCGGTCGCCCGACAGCGCCATCACCCGGGCGAGCGACAGCGCGCTGGTCGTCTTCCCCTCGGACGGGAGGGTCGAGCCGATCGCGACAGTCTTGACCGCGCTCGACCGAACGAGGTTGCGGATCGCGCGGAACCCTTCCGAATAGGCCGACACGGGGGTGTCGCGGAGCGTATCGGCGGGCGCACAGCGCCGTCCGGCCGCATCGACCAGCCGACGTCCGCTCAGTTGCGGGATGGCGGTCACGAACCGCAGCCCGAGCATGGTCTCCACTTCCTCCGGGCTGCGGACGGTACTTTGCATCGCGTCGCCGACGATCGCCCCGCCGATCCCGAGGACGAGACCGAGCAACACCCCCGCCGCGCCGATCGCCGGGCGGTTGGGGAAGGTCGGCCGCGACAGGACGACCGCGCGCTCGAGCACCCGCGCCTGCGGTTCGCTGCTGCGCTGGGCCTGCGCCGCCTGCTGGACCGTGCCCGCCATGCGGTTGTACGCGGCGGTCGCGGCGTCCGCCTTGCGCTGGAGGCTCTCCGCCCGCACCGCCGCCTGGTTGTTGACCGCGATCTGTTGCTTCAGCCCCGCGAGTTGCCGGTTGAGGTCCGCCGCCTTCGCGTCGGCGGAACGCGCCTCGCTGCGCAGTCCCTCGATGATCCGTGTCTGTTCCAGCCGAATCTGCTGGTCAAGTGCGTCAATCTGCTGGTTGCTCTGCAGCAAAGCGGGGAATTTCGGACCATAACGCGCGGCAAATTGCGCACGTTGGCGCTCGGCTTCGGTACGCTGGCGCCGCAGATCGGTAATCGCGGGTGCCGAGCGGACCGCCGACACCGCATCGCTGCCGCCCGACGCGATCTGCCGTTCCGCCGCGGCGACATCCGAGCGGAGCGCCGCCGCCTGCGCCTGCGCGGCCGCAAGCTGTTGTGATACCGGCCCGACCTGCTGTTCGTTGATCGTACCGATCCCCGTCCCCTGGACGATCCCGGTCGCGGCGCGATATTGCGCGACATTCGTCGCCGCCCCCTCCGCCTCGGCGGCAAGCCGCTGAAGCGCGCTCAACCCGCTCTGCGCCTGGCGAGTCGCGGTACTGGTTTGCAAATCGGCCGTGCTATCGATATAGGCGAACGCCACCGCATTCGCGAGCCGTGCTGCCTTGGCGGCATCACGAGACCGCACGCCGATCGACAGGACATAGCTTTTTTCCTGTTGCGCGACAGTGAGTTGGCGCAACAACCCCGATGTCGCGACTTCCGCCGCACGCGCCGTTTCGATCGCGCTGTGCGGCCCGCCGCGCTTGTCGAGGAGCGCCTGCGCGCCGGCAAATTCGACATCGCGCTGCAACCCGCTTTGCAGGACGACCCGGCGCGCGATATCGCGCGAGCGGATCGTGGCGATCTCGGTGTTGACCAGCGCCTGGTCGAGCGGCTGGTCCCTGTCGGTTTCAAAGTCGAGCGGAGTCTGGTTCGCCGGGGTGATCCGGATCCGGGCAACCGCATCATATTGCGGCGTAATCAGCAGCGCCGCAGCAACCGCGACGAGCGAGCAGAGCAGCACCGCCGCAAGAATCACCCGCCAGCGTTGCCGCAATGTGCCGCCCAGCGATGTCAGCGTCACCGGCTTCTGACCGATATGACGGCTTTGATCCAGCCGGCTGCCTTGCGGTAGGCTCTGCGGTTCGGAAATCATGTCCATTTGCGATACTTTTCGGCGAGAAGCGTCATTTCTGCGCGACAAGGGAAAGCAGGAATCGGGTCTCGTGATACGATACGCCCGCGCCTGATCCGCTCGCTGATCGCAGATCGTGCGACACCGATGCGCCGATGCCGAACACCCGCGTCAGGACATAGCGTGCGCCGCCACTCGCGCGGACAATGTCGAGCTTTGCGCTGGTTCCGCGGTAGGTATCGCGCTCATACCCGACCTGCGCATCGAGCAGAACGTTGCGCAGCAATTCATGATCGATCCGCAACGCTGCGGTATTGTTGATGAAACCGCCCGAATTGAGGAAGGACGCATCCTGGATGAGGCGACGCCCGGTGAGCGTAACGGTCGTCAGCGGCGACGGGAAATACTCCAGACGCGCTTCTGCCGTCAGGCCGCCGATCCCGCGATAGATCGCCGCATCATAGCTGCGGCGGCTATAGCCGACCCCGAGCGACCCCCGGAGCAACGTGCTCAGATCGAACGTCGCGCCCCCGAGGATGCGATATGAATCCGAGCTGCGGTTCGGAATGCCCGTCGCGAGCGGGCGGGCATATTCGACCCGTTCGTAACTCCCCTGGACGAACAACGACGTATCCGGGCTGAGCGCATATTCAGCGCGGCTGCTTCCGCTCAGCGAGTGCGAATTGCGGTTCTGCTGGCTGATCACGCCGTTACCGAACGTGAGCACGTCATCGAACCCGAGCGCAACGAAGCTGACACCGCCCTGCAACCGCAACCGGCCCGGCGCATAGCCCGCATTCATCTGCAATTGCGTCGTCTGATATTGCGATGCCGCCGCCGCAGCGGTGGGATAGGCGGCGGACGTCGGAGGCTCGACCGCGCGTTGCGTTCGCGCCGAACCTGAGACCGTGATCTGCCCGCCGACGTCGTACCGTCCGGAACCGCCGACATACCAGGTGTCCTGATTCCGCCGCGTTTCGGACAGGAACCGCTTGATTCCTGCGCCGCTTTCCAGCGTAAAGGCATGGCGCGACCAGTCGCTCGTCAGCCGCGCGCTTGGCGATACTTCGAACGATGCGTCGCCAGTGCGGGCAGTGTCGGTTTGATAAACGTTGTCGGAATAGCCGAGCGTCGTCTCGATGCGCGGAAACAGCGTGAAACCGCCGACTTTGACGCCGAGCGCGTCAAATTCCGGCCGAGACCGGTCCAGAACGCCGGTATTGCGACCACGATCATATTGGATCGGCAGGTTTGGTACGACGAAGCTGTCGCCCACGTTCTGCGCGAACACTGGCGCCGATCCGAACAGGATGAACGGGGCGACGATACGAGTCCCTACAGTAAGAAATCTGGCTCTACGCGTCATTCGATGCCCCCCACAGCAATGCAACGCTATTGAGTCGTGTAATTGGAACTTCCTCCCGACAGCCCCAAAGTCGTTCCTTGTTCGACAAGGGTCTGTGCGTTGGCGAGCGCCGCCGTGCCGTCTATCTCGCATCGTGCGAGGGCGCCGGTGATATTGCGGACTGCGACTGCGGCCTCGGGACTGAGACTGCCGACCTGCGCCGCCGCACGCGTCAGCGCCGACTGCGATACGCCGCACCCTGCCTGCGACTGACTGATCGCGAGCGACAATTGACCTTCGATCTGCGCTTGCTGCAGCCCTTTGGTCTGCAGGGCAGCGACCAACAGCGCTGCGAGCGTCGAAATCTGTTGCTCCTGGTCGGGTTGCGCCAACGGTTCCGGCGACGGCGGCACGGATTGCGCCTGATCGTCGAGCACCGCCACACCGACAGGTGCGTTGGCGACGTCAGTCGAAATGGACGTGCCGGACAATAGCATTGCAACGATGCGGAGCGCTCCAGAACCAATCATCATGCACCCCTTTCGGGTTCACCTAACCGTTTCGACTTTACGCCTGTTCTTACAAAGGTCCGCGTCTGAAACGCATGGTATTACAAGTACCGTTCACCAACTCTTATGGTATCCCCCGGCCTGATCCTCAAGTCCGTCGTCAGTTTCATCTTTATCGCCCGAGCATCAGCCGCACGCTTTATGTAGACAGACTTCTTTTCTGCCCTATACGTATATCCCTGCGCGGTCGCAACCGCACCGTCAACCGTCAATCCCGACGAATACGGATATTCTCCAGGCTTGTTTACCTCGCCGAGGATGTAGAATGGCCTGAATGTCAGAATATCGATGCTTACGCGTGGTTCAAGAACATACCCCTCGCGAAGCTTTGTCTGAATTGTCTGGGCTATATCACTGGCGGTATTACCGATCGCCCGAACGTCACCGATTAGGGGCATTGACAGCGATCCGTTTGCGTTGACGATGAACTCGCCGGAAAGGGACGGTTCGTCGAAAACGATAACGCGAACCTTGTCGGCGACTCCAAGGGCATAGTCGATATCGGCCGAGGCCCCGCCCGCCGCCATATTCATCGGTGCGGTATACGTGCTCTGGTCTACCGGTGCGGGATAAACCGGCGAAGCGGGCGTCAGCGCCACCGCAGCCGTACATATTAGTACCGCCGCACAACGTCTTACAGTGCCATAGTTCATTTTGCGCACTTGCCGGTCTCTTGGGCTATCGAGGAACTGTTCGAGTCCAATATGCCACGAAAAAATAACTGAGTCTCGAACAATCAAAACAAGTCAGGCTTGCAACTTCAAATACCAACTAGTTTTCTGCGATTCTGCGCCGCTTGCCCGACTTCGCAAACATCGGTCCGTACCGCACTTGAAGTATCTGTAGTTGCTCGGGACCGACGCTTGTCTTTTTTACAGCCACATGAGCCAGCACAAGACGGCAGCGGTAATCACCACGAAACAATATCATACGCCGAAATATGGAAGCGCGGACGCTATCGCGCCGTGAGGAGTGGGGGTACAAGGGGCAGCCGTTGTACAGGAACGCTTGCCATGTCCCCGCCCAAAGTCCGTTTTTCCCAGGAACGGGCACGGCGACTTTCCGCGCCCCGGTCGCGTTCGTTCCCGCAAAGAAGAGACGCGTCGCGACCATCTGGTTACGCTCGGACAGACCGCTGGCCTCCCCTTGGCCGGATTGTCGCGAGCTTTGGCTGCGGTGCCCTGGCATGGGCGGCCATCTTGCTCCCCGCATGGTATGCACTGTCTCATTAATGGACATTAAATCCTTGTTTACTATCAATTTGTGGGCGCCCGTAACGCTTCCATAACGGCTTCTCGAGCAAAGCCCCGCGACCATTTGAACGGGGTTGGTCGTGGCGCGCTTCTTAGTATCGGTATTGAGTTTGACGATCGCGTTCGCGACGCCGGCAGCGGCTCGGACGGGCGGCGTACCCTTCGTTCCGGTCGGCTCTGCCAGCGCCATGCCAAGCGGCTTTTCCGAATTGTGTCAGGCGCAACCCGATGTCTGCGCGACGCTCGCGGAGGGATTGTCCGCGGCACCGCGATCCACTCCAGCCCAGTCCGTTTCGCACGACACGATGGACGAGCGCGGCCGCTCCCTCGTCGCCGCGCCACTGCCGACCCCGGGGGATCAGGACGACATCGGTCGCATGCGGCTGCTGCGGCGGGTTGATGCTGCGATCAACGCGCACGTGCGCCAGCAGAGCGACCGTTCCTCCTATGGCGTTGGCGAATTGTGGCGTCCTAGCGGCTCGGGTCGGAATGCCTCCGGGGATTGCGAGGATCTGGCAATCCAGAAGCGGCTCGACCTGATCGCGGCCGGCTTCGCACCCGCCCGCCTGTTCTTCGCGATCGTCTATCGTAGCGATATCGGGTTGCACACGGTGTTGGTTGCCCGGCTCGATGCCGGCGATGTCGTCCTGGACAGCCGGTCGAACTTCATCGAGCCCTGGGCAAGCACGCGGTACGCCTGGCTTGTTGCAGAATATCCCGGCAATCCGAAGCGCTGGTACATGACGGACTGATCGAGCCGCTTATCCCAAGTTCGTTGCAAATACTCCTGCAGCGGACTGGACTCGAACATTCGCTTGCGGCTAGGTCTCGCGTGGCAGGCGGGGACCGGTGTGCGTGTTGCGATCATTCATTACTGGCTCGTGCAGATGCGCGGGGGTGAGCGCGTGCTCGAGCATCTTTGCCGGATGTACCCCGATGCCGATATCTTCACCCATGTCGTCGATCGTACGGCGATGTCCGCCACGATCCTGCAACATGATATATTCCAGACCTTTATCGCTCGACTTCCCCTAGCGACACGGCACTATCAGAAGTATTTGCCGCTGATGCCGCGTGCACTGGAAGCGCTTGACCTCAGCGCCTATGATCTCGTGATCAGCTGTGAGGCAGGCCCAGCCAAGGGCGTCATCACGCGGCCCGACGCGGTCCATGTCACCTATTGCCACTCGCCAATGCGCTATCTGTGGGACCAGTATCCGCAATATCATGCCGACGGAGGCCCGGCGGCCCGCCTGCTGATGCCCTTGTTCGCGCCATCGCTGCGGATGTGGGACACGGTCAGCGCGGCGCGACCCGACCGCATCATGGCGAACAGCGCGTATATCCGCAGGCGGATCGCCAAGAGCTGGGGTCGCGATGCCACCGTCGTCTATCCGCCGGTTGATACGCGGCTCTTTGCCTCCGCTCCTTTTGCGACCAATGAATATCTCTGGGTCGGCCAACTGGTGCCGTACAAACGGCCCGACCTGGCGATCGACGCGTTCAACCGAAGCGGCCGGAACCTGCACATGATCGGCGATGGCGCGATGCTGCCGGTCCTGCAGGCACAGGCCGGGCCGTCGATCCGGTTCACGCGTCGTATGGGATTCACCGCGCTACGGGAGGCCTATGCCAGCGCGCGCGCGCTGGTGTTTACCGCGGAGGAGGATTTCGGACTGATTCCGGTCGAGGTCATGGCCTCGGGCCGCCCGGTCATCGCCTTCGCCCGCGGCGGCGCGGTCGAGACGATTGTTGCTGACGAAACCGGCGTGTTCTTCGGGGAGAAAACGGTCGAAGCACTGCTCGAGGCACTCGACCGGTTCGAGGCATGGCTCCCCGATTTCGACCCCCAGCGCGCGATCACGCGGGCGCACGCGTTCAGCCCAGAGCGGTTTCGTACGGAGTTTACCGCGGTCGTCGCAGCCGCCGTGCAGGACCGAGGCTAGCCCATGACCGCGCGGCCGCACGATCTGGCCGGCCGGACACTGGCGGGTGCGGGCTGGCTGATCGCATCCCGGCTCGGCACGCGTTCGATCGATTTCGTTGGGCTTCTCCTGCTCGCCAACCTGTTGCTGCCGACCGACTTCGGCATGGTCGCAGTCGCGCTCACGCTGGTGCAGATCGTCGAGGCGATCTTTGAAATTCCGATCACGCAGGTGCTCGTCCGCTCGGAAGCGATCACGCCGGACTTGCTCGACACCGCCTTCACGATCGGGCTGCTGCGCGGTGGTACGCTGACGCTCGCGCTTGCCGCGCTCGCCTGGCCGTTCGCAATCGTCTTTCATGATCCCCGGCTGGTGCCACTGATCGGTTTCCTCAGTCTCGCTCCGGCGATGCGCGGGCTGACGAGCCCCGCTATGGCGCATTACGCGCGGGCGATCGATTTCCGCCGCGACCTGCTGATCGAGGTGATCGGCAAGGCAGTCGCGCTCGGATGCTCGGTCCCGCTTGCGATCGCGACCCGCAGCTATTGGGCGCTCGCGACCGCCACGGTTGCGGGGCCGGTCGCGATGATGGCGCTGAGCTACTGGTTCGCGCCCTACCACCCACGGTGGTCGCTCGCCCGATGGGGCGTCTTCTCGCATTTCGTCGGATGGATGACAGCGTCCCAGACGATCGGTGCACTGAACTGGCAGATCGACCGGCTGCTGCTGGCGCGGTTCGTCGGCAAGGCGGAACTGGGCAGTTTCTCGCTTGCGGGGGACCTTGCGGCCATCCCGGACCAGGCGATGATCAAGCCGACTGCGCGCCCCTTGCTCGGCGCCTTCGCGGCGTTGCAGGGAGATGCGGGTCGCCTCAGTCGTGCCTATGCGCGGTCGGTCGGCATGATGCTGACGGCAGGTCTGCCCATCGCCCTTGGGCTGAGCCTGCTGGCCGAGCCCGTCGTCCGGCTTGCCCTCGGGCCGAAGTGGCAAGCGTGCTGGCCGATGTTGCAATGGCTCGCCCTGCCGCTGATACCGGCAATGATCACCGCGCCGCTGGGGTCGCTCGCCATGTCGACCGGTCGGACCGAGACCATCATGCACCGCAACGTGGTGGAACTCGTTTTGAAGATCCCGTTGATATTCGCGGGTGCCTATTGTTACGGAACGTTCGGACTTATCGCGGGCCGGTTGACAAGCGCTGTCCTGGTGCTGGTCTTTTGCACCTGGCTGGTCACGCGCCTGACCCGGCTGACCATCGTCGAGCAACTTCTCGGCCTATGGCGTCCGTTGGGCGCCGGCGGCGCAATGGTGCTGGCACTGTTCGCCCTTCGCCCGCTCCTGCACGGTCTTCACGGCATTCAGCTCGGTATCGGCCTCGCAGGATGTGGCGGGACCGCCGTGGCGTGTTATCTCGCCACGCTGTTCGGCTTGTGGCTCGCCTACGGTCGTCCACCCGGGGTCGAGACGATGATCGTCGATCTGCTGGATCACCTGCGCAACCGGTTCAGGCGCTTCACCGGGTCACATCCGGCGCGTTAGCCGCCACGGTAGTCGCCGCGCTCAACGCAGGCGGAAGCACAGGCTGAACACTGCGCCGCCCTCGGGATCATTATGCGCCGCGATCCCCACCCCCATCGCCTCGGCAAACCCCTTGGCGATTGCAAGCCCCAGCCCGCTCCCGCCATGCCGGTCGCCACCGCGCCCCTGCGCGAACGTCTCGAACACCTGTGCCTCCGATCCCGGAAGCAATCCCGGCCCGTGATCGCGCACCGACAGCGTCACCTCGTCGCGCACCCGCCGCCCGCCGATCTCGATCGCGCCCGCGCCACCGTGGACCGCGGCATTGGCGAGCAGGTTGATCAGGATATGGTGGAGCAGCGTCGGGTCGGCCTGCACCAGCGGCAGGTCGGGCGGCACCCGCAGGGCGATCCGGCTGCCGTGGAGCAGCGTCTTTAGGTCATGCACCGCGCTTGCCACCGCATCGGTCAGGTCGGTCGCCTCGGGCGCGAGCTTGAGCGCGCCCGAATCGATTCGCACCATGTCGACCAGATTGTCGAGGAAGCGCCGCAACCGCGAAACTTCGCTCCGCGCGACCGGCACCGACGGCGCATCGGGATGATCGCGCGCGATCGCGTCGATCGCCGCCGCAACCGAGGTCAAGGGCGTGCGCAGATCGTGCCCGATCGACGACAGCAACGCCGCGCGCAGCCGGTCGCGTTCGCGCAGCACCGAGACTTCGCGGACCTGATCCTCGAGCTTCAACCGTTCGTGCGCGAGCGCCGCCTGCCCGAGCAACGTCGCGAGCAACACCGCGCGCCCCGCCCCGACCGGATCACCGCCATCCGGCGCGGCCAACCCGACCACCGCGAGCACGCCTAGCGAGGTCTTGAGCGGCTGGAACTGCCAGTCGGACGAGACCAAAGTCCCCGTCCCCGCGCCGCTCGCCTCGCCCTTGCTCCAACACCAGTCGGCAGCGGCGCGGTCGACCGGGCCGAACGTCGGCATATCGTCGGTCGACCAGGCGATACAGTCGAGCTGCCCGTCGCGATCGTCGAGGACGATCACCGACAGGCCGAGCAGCCGCGCCATTTCGCTGCTGACGGTCCGGCTCGTCGCCTCCCAGTCCGACACGCGCGCGAGCGCCTGCCCGAACGCGGCGACCGCGGCATTTTCCTGCGCACCGCGTACCCCCAGCGTCGCGCGGACCTTGAGGCGGCCGGTCAGGTTCGCGGTAAAGGTTGCGATGCCGATCAGCACGAACATCGTCAGCAGGCTTTGCGGGTCCGCGATCGTGAAGGTGTAGAGCGGCGGGAGGAACAGGAAGTTGTACGTCAGCCCCGCGAGCAACCCGGTCGTCACCCCCGGCCACAACCCCAGCCGGCCCGATGCGATGATGACCGGCAGCAGGAAGATCAGGTCGATCCCGCCGACGCCGATCACCGGTTCGACCAGCGTGCAGAACCCGGCGGTCAGCGCGACCAGCGCGAAGACCATCGCGGATTTGACTGCAAGCCCCCAGTCGGCGCGGATCGTCACCGCGCGCTGGCGCGGCGGGGCGGTCCCGGCGGGGATGACGTGGATCGCGATCCCCTCCGTGCCCGCGAGCATCGCCTCGACCACCGACCCGTGGCGAAGCGTGAACCACCAGCTGCGCATCGACTTGCCGATGACGAGCTGGGTCGCGCGCATCTCGGTGATCTGGGTGCGGAGGCCCGTCGCGACATTCTCGGCGGGGATCGTCGCGATCGTCGCGCCGAGGCTGGCGGCGAGGCTCAGCGTATCGGCGATCTGGCGGCGTTGCGCATCGCCAAAGCCTTCGGTGCGCGGGGTCTCGATCGACACCGCCTGCCACGGCGCCTTGAGCGCATCGGCGAGTCGCTTGGCGGCGCGGACGAGCGTTTCCGACCCCGGCAGCTCGCTGACCGCAACGAGCACGCGCTCGCCCCCGGCATAGGTACCGCCGACCGCATGCGTGTCGAGATGTTCGAGCATCGCCTGGTCGACGCTTTGCGCCGCGCGGCGCAACGCCATTTCGCGCAACGCGGACAGGTTCGCCTTGGAGAAGAAGCGGTCGAGCGCGCGGGTCGCCTCGGCGGGGATATAGACCTTGCCCGCCTTCAATCGCTCGATCAGCTCGTCGGGCGGCAGGTCGACCACCTCGACCTCGGCATCGTCGAACACGCTGTCGGGGACGGTCTCGCGCACGCGAACCCGCGTGAAGCTCGCGACGACGTCGTTGAGGCTCTCGACATGCTGGACGTTAAGCGTGGTGTACACGTCGATCCCCGCGTCGAGCAGTTCCATCACGTCCTGCCAGCGTTTCGGGTGGCGGCTGCCCGCGACGTTGGTGTGCGCGAATTCGTCGACCAGTGCGAGTTGGGGTGCGCGCGCGAGCAGGCCGTCGATGTCCATCTCGTCGAGGCCGTGGCCCTGATAGGCGATTTCGCGGCGCGGGAGGATTTCGAGCGGCGCGACCAGCGCCTGCGTCTCGGCGCGGCCGTGCGTCTCGACGATCGCGATGACGACGTCGGTACCCGATTTGAGCCGTTCGGCCCCCTCGCGTAGCATCTCGAAGGTCTTGCCCACGCCGGGGGCTGCGCCGAGGAAGATCTTGAGCTTCCCGCGCGCCTCGCGCTTCGCCGCGCGAAGGAGGGCGTCGGGGGATGGACGGTCGTCGGTTACCGGCACGCGGGAGCCTTCCCTGTAGCACTTCGCTCGCGCATTGTGGCCCCGAAGCCACCCTTCCCTCCGTCATTCCCGCGGAGGTGGGGACCCATAAGGTGGAACGCCCGCAGTGCGGCCGGCCGGCGGAACCAATGGATTCCCGCCTTCGCGGGAATGACGGCGTGGGGTTGGGCGGACGCAGGAACCATCCCCAAAGCCTAGGCACCCCGCCCCCGCAATGCCACCGCACACACGCTAACCTTATGCTTTCTTAATGCGCCACCCCCGCCTTACCCGGCGCACCTTAACGCCCCCCGCGCCTATCCCGCCCTCAGATGCCGCCATTCGGGGCGGAGTCGCCGGGAAAGGCCCCACTATGCCCGATCTCCTCTGGCTCGTCATTCTCGGCGGGCTGTTCTTGCTGACCCTCGCCTTCGTCCGCCTGTGTGATGAGGCCTGAAATGTCGCTCCACCTCGCGCTCGCCGGACTGACCGCGTTCGGCCTCTTGCTCTATCTCGTCGCCGTGCTCGTCCGGCCCGAGCGGTTCTGAAGGACCTGCATCGATGACCATTCAGGGATGGGCGCTGATCGCGCTCTTCGTCGCCATCCTGGCGGCGATCGCCAAACCGATGGGAATGTGGCTGTTCGCGCTCTACGAAGGGCGGCGCACCCCGCTCCACCTCGTGCTCGGCCCCGTAGAGACCGGCTTCTACAAGCTCGCCGGGATAGACCCGACCGTCGAGCAGGGCTGGCGTCGGTACGCAGTCCACATGCTGCTGTTCCAGCTCGTCACCGTGCTGCTGACCTATGCGGTACTGCGGCTCCAGGCGTTCCTGCCGCTTAACCAGCGCGGGTTTGCGGGCGTCGGGCCGGACGGCGCGATGAACACCGCGATCGCGTTCGTCACCAACACCAACTGGCAATGGTATTCGGGCGAAGCGACGATGTCGAACCTCGCCCAGATGCTCGGGCTGACGATCCACAACTTCCTCAGTGCCGCCACCGGCATCGCGGTCGCCTTCGCGCTGTTCCGCGGCTTCGCGCGGCGCGAGACCAAGACGATCGGCAATTTCTGGGCCGACCTGACGCGCGTGACGCTGTACCTGCTGCTCCCGCTCTGCATCGTCTACGCGCTGTTCCTGATCGTCAGCGGCGTGCCGCAGACGCTCGCCATGTCGGTCGATGCGACGACGCTGGAAGGCGTGAAGCAAACGATCGCGCTCGGCCCGGTCGCGAGCCAGGAAGCGATCAAGATGCTCGGCACCAACGGGGGCGGCTTCTTCAACGCCAATAGCGCGCATCCGTTCGAAAACCCGACCGCGCTGACCAACCTCGTCCAGATGCTGTCGATCTTCGCGATCGGCGTCGGGCTGACCTGGACCTTCGGCAAGGCGGTCGGCGACACCCGGCAGGGCTGGGCGATCCTTGGCGCGATGACCGTGCTGTTCGTGGCGGGCGTCACCGTCTGCTACTGGCAGGAAGCACAGGGCAATCCGATCCTCCACCACATCGGCGTCGCCGGGGGCAATATGGAGGGCAAGGAGGTCCGCTTCGGCACCGCCGCGTCCGCCCTGTTCGCGGTCGTCACCACCGCTGCCTCGTGCGGCGCGGTCAATGCGATGCACGACAGCTTTACGCCGCTCGGCGGGATGATCCCGCTGTTCAACATGCAGCTCGGCGAGATCGTCATCGGCGGCGTCGGCGCGGGGGTCTACGGCTTCCTGCTGTTCGCCATCCTCGCGGTGTTCGTCGCGGGGCTGATGGTCGGGCGCACCCCCGAATATGTCGGCAAGAAGATCGAGAGCCGTGAGGTGAAACTCGCGGTCCTCGCGATCGCGATCCTGCCCTTGTGCATCCTCGGGCTGACCTCGCTCAGCGCAGTGCTGCCCGACGGGCTCGCGGGGCCGCTCAACAAGGGGCCGCACGGCTTCTCGGAGATCCTCTACGCCTTCACCTCGGCAACTGCGAACAACGGGTCGGCGTTCGCGGGTCTCTCCGCGGGGACGCCCTGGTACAACGGGATGCTGTCGGTCGCGATGTGGCTCGGGCGGTTCTTCGTCATCGTGCCGGTGCTCGCGATCGCGGGCAGCCTCGCCGCCAAGAAGCATATTCCCGCCGGGGCAGGCTCGTTCCCGACCACGGGCGGGCTGTGGATCGGGTTGCTCGTCGGGATCATCCTGATCCTCGGCGGCCTCACCTTCCTGCCCAGCCTCGCCCTCGGCCCGATCGCTGATCATCTCGCGATGATCAACGGCCAGCTTTTCTGAAGGTCCTGACAATGGCAACCGCATCCTCCATGTTCTCGGCGAAGCTGGTCGTCCCGGCGATCGGCGACTCGTTCAGGAAACTCGACCCGCGCCAGCTGGTGAAGAACCCCGTGCTCTTCACCACCGCCGTGGTCGCGCTCCTTCTCACCGTCCTGCTGGGCATGGGGGGCGAGCCGCTCGCCGCCGCGTTCCAGATCCAGCTGATCGTCTGGCTGTGGCTGACGGTACTGTTCGGCACCTTCGCCGAGGCGCTCGCCGAAGGGCGCGGCCGGGCGCAGGCGGCGAGCCTCCGCGCGACCAAGTCCGAACTCGAGGCGAAGCGGCTGATCGACGTCGCGGGAGCCTGGGAACTGATCCCCGCCACGCAACTCGCCAAGGGGGACAAGGTACTGGTCGAGACCGGCGACCTGATCCCGGCGGACGGCGAGGTCATCGTCGGCGTCGCCTCGGTCAACGAGGCCGCGATCACCGGCGAGAGTGCGCCGGTGATCCGCGAGGCGGGCGGCGATCGCTCCGCCGTCACCGCGGGCACGCGCGTCATCTCCGACCGGATCACGGTGCAGATCACCGCCGAACCCGGCCAGGGCTTCCTCGACCGGATGATCGCGCTGGTCGAGGGTGCCGAACGCCAGAAGACCCCGAACGAGATCGCGCTGACGATCCTGCTCGTCGGCCTGACGATCATCTTCCTGATCGCGGTCGCGACGATCCCGGGCTTCGCCGCTTATGCGGGTGGCGGGATTTCGGTCGCGGTGCTTGCGGCGCTGCTCATCACGCTGATCCCGACGACCATCGCCGCGCTGTTGTCGGCAATCGGCATCGCGGGAATGGACCGGCTGGTCCGCTTCAACGTGCTCGCCAAGTCGGGCCGTGCGGTCGAGGCGGCGGGCGATATCGACGTGCTGCTGCTCGACAAGACCGGCACGATCACGATCGGCGACCGTCAGGCGAGCGAATTCCGCGCCCTCGCCGGGATCGAGGTCGCGACGCTCGCCGAAGCCGCGATGACCGCAAGCCTTGCCGACGAGACCCCCGAGGGCCGCTCGATCGTCGTGCTCGCGCGCGAGCAATTCCACCAGAATGCGGTGCTCCCGGCCGATGCCGAGATCATCCCGTTCACCGCGCAGACCCGCGCGTCGGGGGTCAGGATCGGCCAGGTCACGGTGCTGAAAGGCGCGGTAGATTCGATCCTCAAGACGCTCCCCGCCGATGCGGCTGGCGCGGTCGAACTCAAACGCACCACCGATGAGATCGCGCGCGGCGGGATGACCCCGCTCGCGGTGCTCCGCGACGGGCGGTTGCTTGGTGCGATCGCGCTCAAGGACGTGGTCAAGGCGGGCGTCCGCGAACGCTTCGTCGAACTGCGCCGGATGGGGATCCGCACGGTGATGATCACCGGCGACAACCCGCTCACCGCCGCCGCGATTGCCGCCGAAGCGGGGGTCGACGATTTCCTCGCCGAAGCCACCCCCGAGGACAAGCTCGCGCTGATCCGCAAGGAACAGCAGGACGGCAAGCTCGTCGCGATGTGCGGCGACGGGACCAACGACGCCCCCGCGCTCGCGCAGGCCGATGTCGGCGTCGCGATGAACACGGGGACGCAAGCCGCGCGCGAGGCGGGCAACATGGTCGACCTCGACAGCGATCCGACCAAGCTGATCGAGATCGTGGGCCTGGGGAAACAGCTCCTGATGACGCGCGGGGCGCTGACGACCTTCTCGGTCGCCAATGACGTCGCGAAGTATTTCGCGATCATCCCGGCGATGTTCGTCGTGCTCTATCCGGGGCTTGGCGTGCTCAACGTGATGGGGCTGTCGAGCCCGAACAGCGCTATCCTGTCGGCGATCATCTTCAACGCCCTGATCATCCCGCTGCTCGTCCCGCTCGCGCTCAAGGGCGTGAGATACACGCCGATGGGTGCCGGGCCGCTGCTCGCGCGCAACCTCGCGGTCTACGGCCTCGGCGGCCTGATCGCGCCGTTCATCGGGATCAAGCTGATCGACCTCGTCGTCGCCGGCCTCCACCTCGCCTGAGGATCTGAACCATGCTGACCGATTTCAAATCCGCGCTGCGCCCCGCGATCGTCCTGACGCTCCTGTTCGCGCTCCTGCTCGGCCTCGTCTACCCGCTCGCGCTCACCGGCCTCGGTCAGGTGATCGCGCCGGGGGCGGCCAATGGCAGCCTGCTCCGCGACGCGAAGGGGACCGTGATCGGCTCTGCGCCGATCGGCCAGGGCTTTGCCGGGCCCGGCTATTTTCACGGCCGCCCGTCGGCGGCCGGCAAGGGATATGACGCGACCGCTTCGTCGGGCTCGAACCTTGGTCCGACCAGCAAGGCGCTGGTCGATCGGGTCAGGACCGACATCGCCGCGGCACATGTTACGGCACCAGATTCTCCTGTTCCCGCCGATCTGGTGACGGCCTCCGCCTCGGGGCTTGACCCCCATATCAGCCCCGAGGCGGCTTTTTATCAAACAGCGCGCGTCGCCACGGCGCGCGGGATCGACCAGGCGCGCGTTCGTCAGTTGGTCGAGCAGACGGCGGAGACTCCGCTGCTCGGGTTCCTCGGCGAACCGCGGGTCAACGTGCTCGCGCTCAACCTTGCGCTCGACCGGATGACCCGGCGGCCGTAACACCCGTTTCATGCCCGCCCACAAGGTCCTGATCGTAGAAGACGACGCGCACATCCGCCGGTTGTTGCGCGTCGCCTTGGAACGCGCCGGGCACGCAGTGTCCGAAGCGAGCACCGCGCGCGAGGGCCTGTCGCTGGTCGACATCGCCAAACCCGACGCGGTGCTGCTCGACCTTGGCCTGCCCGACCGCGACGGGCTCGAGATGATCCAGCTGATCAAGGCGCGCTCGCAGGCGACGGTGCTGGTGGTCTCGGCGCGCGACGAGACGGCGGAGAAGGTCGCCGCGCTCGATCTTGGCGCGGACGATTATCTGATCAAGCCGTTCGATACCGAGGAACTGCTCGCACGGCTGCGCACCGCCTTCCGCCACCGGCTCGCGACGCAGGCCGAGCGAGTCAACGTGACAGCAGGCGATGTCGAGATCGATCTCGAGCATCGCCGCGTCCGGCGCGGGGGCTCGGTCGTCCATCTGCCGCCCAAGGAATATGACGTACTCGCCGAGCTTGCGAAGCGCCCCGACCGGGTGATCGGCCATGCGCACTTGCTCCGCACCGTCTGGGGCCCCGCGCACGAGAGCCATGTCGATTATCTGCGCATCGTGATCCGCGGGCTGCGGCAGAAGCTCGAGCAGGATGCGGCGGTGCCACGGTTGCTGATCAACGAGCCGGGCGTGGGCTATCGACTCGCGACGGGCGAGCGGTAGCGCGGTCCCCGTCCCTCCACTGCGTCATCGCCTCGGTCGCGCCGCCGCCCCCACTCCATGATCCCCGCCTGCGCGAAACCCCTGCGCGGGGGCGACCGACAGTTCGATCATCACCGCGCGACCCAAAGCTGCCGTCATGCTGAACTCGTTTCAGCATCCACCGCGCAACACGCCCAAACCCGACTCGCGGAGGGCTGGATCCTGAAACAAGTTCAGGATGACGGAAGTGTTGCAGACCGCCCGCCTGCCCCGGGGACGAACAAGCGGGGATGGTACAGGGCGACACCATGCCAAGCGTCGAAAGCCCTTGTCGAACTCGTCTGGTAGCGCTAACTTTCCCCTCAACCCGCGCCGACGAGCGCGAGATTCGGGAGACTCAGGATGAAGAAGGGCTTGTATATGGCCGCAGTGTGCGGCCTTGGCGGCGTAGGCCTCGCCACCGCGGTGATCGCGCAGGATCACGCCGCGCAAACCGGTCAGGCAGACGCGAAGCGCTTCTTGTCGCAGCCGCTGGTCAAGTCGATCTACACCGCCGACCCCTCGGCCCACGTCTTCGGCGGCAAGATCTACGTCTATCCCAGCCACGACGTCCCGACCGACATTCCCGATGACGATCTCGGCAACGAATATGCGATGCACGACTATCGCGTCCTGAAGATGGACCGGATCGGCGCGCCGGTCACGGTCGGCCCGGTCGCGCTCGACGTGAAACAGGTTCCCTGGGCATCGCAGCAGATGTGGGCCCCCGACGCCGCGTATAAGAACGGAACGTACTATCTGTACTTCCCGGCGCGCGACAAGACCAAGGACAAGAACGGCCTCGGCAAGTTCATGATCGGCGTGGCGACCTCCAAGAGCCCGATGGGCCCGTTCAAGGCCGATCCCAAGCCGATCGCGGGCGCCTTCTCGATGGACCCCGCCGTGTTCACCGACGCGGACGGCAAGAGCTACATGTATTTCGGCGGCATCTGGGGCGGGCAGCTTCAGCGCTGGAAGGACGGCACGTTCGACCCCAACGGCAGCGACACCGATCTGCTGCAGGACGGGCAGCCCGCGCTGACCGGTAAGGTCGCGCTGATGAACCCCGACATGAAAAGCCTCGCGGAAACCCCGCGCGACGCGGTGATCCTCGACGAAGCCGGCAAGCCGATCCTCGGCGGCGACCATGAAAAGCGCTTCTTCGAGGCGTCGTGGATGTTCAAGCGCGGCGGGCAATATTATTACACCTACTCGACCGGCGACACGCACTTCCTGAATTACGCGACCGGCACGAACCCCTACGGCCCGTTCACCTATCGCGGGCATATCATGAACCCTGTGCAGGGCTGGACGACGCATCACTCGATCATCCAGACCGGCGGCAAATGGTGGCTGTTCTATGCGGACACGCAGCTCAGCAACAAGAACCACCTGCGCAACGTCAAGGTGACCGAGCTGCACTTCAACACCGACGGGACGATCAAGACGATCGACCCCTTGCTCAAGTAAGGCAGCGGATGTTTCTCGGAATCGATATCGGCACGTCGGGCGTCAAGGCCGTCGTCCTCGACACGCATGGCGCGGTCGTCGGACAGGGCACTGCCGCACTGACCGTCCAGCGGCCCCACCCCTTGTGGTCCGAACAGGACCCCGAGGACTGGTGGAAGGCGACCACCGCCGCGGTGCTCGCGATCGACCCCGAGGTCCGTCGGTCGGTGCGCGGGATCGGGCTTGCCGGGCAGATGCACGGCGCGACCCTGCTCGGCGCGGACGACAAACCGCTGCGCCCTGCGATCCTGTGGAACGACGGGCGCTCCTTCGCCGAATGCGCGGCGCTGGAAGCGGCGACGGGCGATTTCCGCACCGTCGGCGGCAACATCGTGATGCCGGGCTTCACCGCGCCCAAGCTCGAATGGGTCCGGCGGCACGAGCCCGAGATCTTCGCGCAGGTCGCGACGGTGCTGCTCCCCAAGGACTATGTCCGGCTGCGGATGACCGGCGAGAAGGCGTCCGACATGTCGGATTCGGCGGGCACTTTGTGGCTCGACGTCGCAGGCCGCCGCTGGAGCGAGACGTTGCTCGCAGCTTGCGGGCTGACCGAGGCGCAGATGCCACGGCTGGTCGAAGGCACCGACGTCGCGGGGACGCTTCGTGCCGATATCGCCGAGGCGTGGGGCATGGCGCAAGTGCCCGTAGCGGGCGGCGCCGGCGACAATGCCGGCGGTGCAGCGGGCGTTGGTGTCGTCACCGATGGCAAGGCGCTGCTGTCGCTCGGCACGTCGGGCGTCATCTTCGTCGCCAACGATGCGTTCCGCCCCAACCCGGCACGCGCGGTGCATGCGTTCGCGCATTGCTTGCCAAACATGTGGCACCAGATGGCGGTCCACCTCAGCGCGGCTTCGTGCATCGACTGGGTCGCCCGGCTGACCGGCGCGAGCGGTGCCGCCGAGCTGTTCCAGCGTGCCGAAGCGGCGGGTGTCGCAAACGGTCCCGAGATTTTCCTCCCCTATCTCTCGGGCGAACGCACCCCGCATAACGACGCGCAGGTCCGCGGCGCGTTCTTCGGCCTCGATAATGACACCGATCCCAACCGGCTCGCGCAGGCGGTGCTGGAAGGCGTCGCGTTCGCGCTGGCGGACGGGCTCGACGTGCTGCGCGAAGCGGGCACCGACGTTGCCGAACTCGCGGTCATCGGTGGCGGCGCGCGCTCACGCTATTGGGGCGAGACGCTTGCCGCCGCGATGGAGGTGCCGCTGGTGTATCTCCAGGGCGGCGAAGTCGGCCCCGCGCTCGGCGCGGCGCGGCTTGCGCAGATTGCGGTCGACGGCGGGACCCCGGCTGAAGTCTGCGTCGCCCCACCCGTTTCGCACCGGATCACCCCCGATGCGGAATTGACCGCCCGGCTTGCGCCCAAGAAGGCTGCGTTCCGCGCCGCCTACGCCCGCATCGCCCCCCTCACCGCATCCACCTGACTTTTCGAAGGAGCGCCCCAATGGCCAATGATTTCTTTGCCGACATCCCCCAGATCGCCTTCAAGGGCCCCGAGACCGACGACGAGCTCGCCTATCGCTATTACGACAAGGACCGGGTCGTCATGGGCAAGCGGATGGAAGACCATCTGCGCTTCGCCGCGTGCTTCTGGCACACCTTCTGCTGGCCGGGGTCGGACGTGTTCGGTGGCGGGACGTTCAACCGCCCGTGGCATGCCGGTGCGAATGACTCGGCAGCGGCCGCGCAGAAGCGTGAGGTCGCATTCGACTTCTTCACCAAGCTCGACATCCCCTTCTACGCGTTCCACGACGTCGACGTGATGGCGGATGCCGCCAACATCACCGAGCATCGCCGCTACTTCGCCGA
>CAZNQA010000035.1:9182-32455 GCA_964575105.1 uncultured Stakelama sp. | reverse complement strand
GCGAGGTTCGCGTACATCTTGTCGCGGTGATAGCTGTACGAATCGCGCTCCGGCAAGCGCATCACCATCCCCAGCGCGCGACCGCGCGGAATGATCGTCGCCTTGTGGATCGGGTCCGACGCGGCTTCGTGGATCGACACGATCGCATGGCCCGCCTCGTGATAAGCGGTCATCCGCTTCTCGTCCTCGGTCATGACCATCGAGCGACGTTCGGCGCCCATCATGACCTTGTCCTTGGCTTCCTCGAACTCGGCCATCGCGACCAGTCGCTTGCCCTTGCGCGCGGCGGTCAGTGCCGCCTCGTTGACGAGGTTGGCGAGATCTGCACCCGAGAAACCCGGGGTACCACGTGCGATGACGCGCGCGTCGACGTCGGGTGCGAGCGGCACCTTCTTCATATGGACTTCGAGGATCTTGATGCGGCCCTCGATGTCCGGTCGCGGTACGACGACCTGGCGATCGAAGCGACCCGGACGGAGCAGCGCAGGGTCGAGCACGTCGGGACGGTTGGTCGCCGCAATGATGATGATGCCTTCGTTCGCCTCGAACCCGTCCATCTCGACCAGTAGCTGGTTGAGCGTCTGCTCGCGTTCGTCATTGCCGTTGCCGAGACCGGCCCCGCGGTGACGACCGACCGCGTCGATTTCGTCGATGAAAACGATGCACGGTGCGGACTTCTTGGCTTGCTCGAACATGTCGCGGACACGGCTCGCGCCGACGCCGACGAACATTTCGACGAAGTCCGAACCCGAGATGGTGAAGAACGGCACGCCAGCCTCACCTGCAATCGCACGGGCGAGCAAGGTCTTGCCGGTACCGGGCGAGCCGACCAGCAACGCGCCCTTGGGAATCTTGCCGCCGAGACGGGCGAACTTGGTCGGGTCCTTGAGGAACTCGACGATTTCCTGAAGCTCCTCGCGCGCTTCGTCGATACCGGCGACGTCGTCGAAGGTCACGCGACCTTCCTTCTGCGTCAGCATCTTGGCGCGGCTCTTGCCGAAGCCCATCGCGCCCGAACCCGAATTCTTCTGCATCTGGCGCAGGACGAAATAGCCGAGCCCCAGGAACAGGAAGAACGGCAGCGACTGCATAAGCAGGATCTGCCAGATCGGCGCGCCCTCTTCGGGCTTGGCGCTGATCACGACGCCCTTTTCGCGCAAACGGTCGGTCAGACGCGGATCCTGCGGCGCAAAGGTGCGAAACTTCGTGTTGTCGGAATAGGTGCCGGTGACGACCTCGCCCGCGATGTTGACGTCGCGGACCGACCCGTTCTCGACCTTGTCGAGGAAGGTCGAATAAGCGATCTGGTTCGACCCCGTCGTCGCGGTCCGCGTGTCGATCAGCGTCACGAACAAGGCCAGCGCAACCAGGATGCCGACCCAGATGAGCAGCGACTTCATCCAGGGGTTCGGCCCTTCGGGCGGCTTCTCATTATCGTTCATGGGTGGATCGTACCTTTCTCGAATGCTCAAGATAAGCACAGAAGGATTAATGGCAATGGAACGCCGTCGCGGATTCGTCGATCAGATCGATCGACGCGGCGGTTCCGGCCGGAAATTCCAGATCCCGCAATGTTCTGTCACCATCACGCCACCTTTGGTGCCAGCCACGCCCGCGCGAAGCGACTCGAGCAACGGTTCGACGTTGCTTGCCGAATCGAAGGCGGGGCGCCGGATCCGGTGGTCATCGCGAACCCGCGCGATCCCGGTCCGGACCAGCATCCGCTGAAGGTCACGCGGCAAATCTCCCAGCCGGACCCCGATCCCGTCCGCATCGTCGGACAGCATTCGCTCGTGCCAGAGTGTTTGCGCGATGCCGTCGAGCGTGCGTTGCGCTTCCCCCACGAACGCAGCGGTGCGCGCCAGCCCGACCGGATCGAGCCACGGCGTATCGCGCAACAGGTGTCGGACGCGGACCCGTTCAAAGTGCGCGTCGTCGTTGCTCGGATCGTCGACAAAGGGAATTGCGCCGTCCGTCACGATCGCGCGCAATTCGCCGCGCCGCCAGCCGAGCAGCGGGCGGATGATCGTGAACCGCCCCCCGCCATCGCTGCGCGCATGCGTCCGCTGCGACCGGACGCCCGCGAGCCCCGCTGGCCCGGTTCCCCGCACCGCACGCATCAGCAGCGTCTCGGCCTGATCGTCGACGTGATGAGCGGTCGCCAGCGCAATCGCACCGGACGCGACGACCCAATGCGCCAGCGCATCGTAGCGCAATGCCCGCGCCGTCGCCTGCACGGCGGCGGTACCGATCGGCTCGCGGAGCAAGAGCGTATGATGCGGGACGCCCCGGGACGAACACCACCGCGCGACCATCGCCGCCTCGTCAGCGGCAGCGGCGCGCAAACCGTGATCGACGGTTGCCGCACGCACGCGAGCCGGGAACGCCGCGACGGAAAGCGCCAGCATCGCCATGCTATCGGGTCCACCGGACACCGCCAGCGCAAGTACGCCGTCCGCTGCCAGTGGCGCGCCCAGCGTATCCGTCACGTCCGCACGGAACCGCGCGACCTGCGCGGGATCGAGCCCCGGACCCGGGGCGGTCATGTCAGCCGCAGTTCGAGGCCGCGCGGCCCTTCGCCACCCCGGCCTTCATCTTCGGATCGGCATCGACCTTCGCGCCATAAGTACGCTGCAGCTCGGTGTAGACCTTGCACACCTGCGCGGCGGGCTTGTCGAGTTTCACCAGCGCCTGCGCGAGGTAGAACAGGCTCTCGGGCGCGCGGTCGCCATCGGGCCAGGTCTTGTAGCTGTCGTAGAAAGCGAGGCTCGCCAGCGAGGGCTTGCCATCCTCCAGATACGACCGGCCAAGCAGGTTCTGCGCATAGCTGGCGCGCTTGTGCTTGGGGTATTTGGTCGTGACGGTCTTGAACTGCGCTTCCGCCTCCGGATATTGCTTCGCCGCCCACAGCCGGTAGCCGTAGAGATAGGTATCCTCGACCGGATCCCCGGTCTGCGGTCGCTCTACCGCGGCGGTTTGCGTGGTCCGCTGGGTATCCCCGGCAACCGCAGCGGCGCGGCCCGGGTTGGCCATCGTCGGCGCGGCGGCGTCAGAGGATGGACGCGACGCGCCAGACCGCGGGCGCGCCGGCGCTGAACGGTCGCCCGCCTGATCCTCGAGCGACCGCGATTCATCCGCGCCGCCGAACGCGCCGCCAGACGTGCCGGCTGCTGGCGCGGGCTGCGTATCGGCCGCACGCGCAGCGGCGTTTGTCTCGATCGTCTTGAGGCGTCCTTCGAGCACGTCGATCCGGTGCTGGTTGGTCTCCACCTGCCCGGTCATCTGACGCAGCTGCGATTCGAGTGAATCGACCCGCGCGGTCAGATCGGCAACCGGGCTGGCGGCAGGGGTGCCGGGGATCACCGCCTGCGGCTGTGCGGCGACATTGTCGGGTTCGACATAAGCCCCGGCACCGCCCGGGAACACCTTGCGCTGGACCGCCCGCATCTCGCTCTCGAGCCGCCCGACGCGCCCCTCGACATTCGATTGCGCAAAGGCGGGTGTGGCAGCGAGCGTAGTGGCAGCAAGCAGGATCGTGACGACTGGAAACTGGCGCATCAAACACCCCCCGGTGCGAGAAATAAGGAAAACACGGCGAAGCCGACCGGCATCACGGCGTGGGGCTGCCGCTGCCCGACGGCGCGGCTGGTTCGGGCGCGATCGCGGCGGGCGCGGCGATGTTGAGCCCGGCACCGCCGCCGGTCGCGGCGGTCCGCGAGGCTCCGGTCGCGCGCGGCGGCGTCTCCGTCGCGGCGGCGCCCTCGGTCGCGGGCTTGCCGCGCGCGATGAGGGCCGCGGGGTCGACCTTGACGTCCTTGATCGCGCGCTTGCCGTCGCCGAGCGGGGCGATCGGCTGTCCGCCGACGGTCACGCGCAGCTTGTCCGGGCGACCGACGTTGATCATCGGCCCGGACGCATCGCCCGGCACCGTATAAGCCTCTCCCGGCTTGAGCGTCCCGATGTAGAGCGTCTTGTTCGCGGCGTCATAGACCTTGAGCCACACCTCGTCGGTCGCGGTCAGCACGACCGGCCCGTTCTGCGGAGTCGGAATCGGCGCTGGCGCAGGAGCCGCGACAGGAACCGTACTCGCGACCGGCGCGGACCCGGCGGGGACGCTTTCCTCCGCGCGGAACAGGTTGGTGCCATACCAGACCCCCGCGCCGATCAGCAGGATCACCGCAGCGATCAACGCGCCGAGCGCGAGCCCGCGGGTCGGCCCGCGCGACGGCTCGACGATCTCATACGCTTCATATTCGACCCGGCGCGGCGTACTCGGCTTGTCGACTGCGCCGCGAATATCGCGACCGACCGCAACCTCATCGACGCCGACGGCGCGCGCGTAGGCCTTGGCGAACCCGACAGAATAGGTGATCGACGGAAGAGCTGCGAAATTGGACTGCTCGATCGCCTCGAGCTGGCGCACCGGGATCCGCGTGCGCGCCGCGACTTCGGCGAGCGAAAGCCCCATCGCCTCGCGCGCCTCGCGCAGCCGCTCACCAGCCGTCTTGGGGAACAGCGACGCCTCTTCAGGCGGTAACGGATCGGTCATGCAGTCCTCCGGCCGGACGGTTGCGCCCCGGGTGCGCCCGGCCCTCGACCCCGTGTCTCACAAAGCGGGCGGGACAAGTCAACGCCTTGCGCACTTGCCGCCACCCGGATCATGCCAGTTCGACGTCGTGTTGCCGGGCCCACTCGGTCAAGGCACCGCGCATGTCGCGCGGCGGGGCCTTGAGCAGCATCGCCATATGCGCGGACAAGGCCGCGCGATCGAGCGTGCGGACCATTGCCTTGATCGGGCCGACTGCGGCTGGCGTGATCGAAAGTCGTTCGATTCCAAGGCCGATCAGCGCCATTGCCTCCAACGGTCGCCCGCCCATTTCGCCGCATACCGTAAGCTGCACGTTCGCCGTGCGCGTCGGCTCCACCAGCTTGGCAAGGAACCGCAGGATCGCCGCACTCAGCCAGTCGTAGCGTTCCGCGAGCTTGGGATTGGCGCGGTCGGCCGCGAACAGGAACTGCGTCAAATCGTTGGTGCCGACCGAGAGGAACGAGACGTTGGGCAGCAGCAGGTCAAGCTGTTCCGCCAGTGCCGGAACTTCGAGCATCGCGCCGTAGCGGATCTCGGTCGGCAGTTTCTTGTTGCGCGCGGAAAGCCAGTCGCGCTGTGCCTCGAACAGCGCGCGCGCCTCGTCGAATTCCCACGGCTCGCTGACCATCGGGAACATCACGCTCAACGTCCGCCCCGCCGCCGCCTCGAGCAGCGCGCGCGCCTGGACCTTCATCAAGCCGCCGCGTTCGAGCGCCAGCCGGAGCGCGCGCCAGCCCATCGCGGGGTTTTCCTCGTCCGCATCGGTCTTGTTGAGATAGGGCAGCGCCTTGTCGCCACCGATGTCGACCGTGCGGAACACCACCGGGCGATCCCCTGCCGCCTCCAGGACGTCACGGTACAACCGCTGCTGGCGCTCGCGCGACGGGAGCGTGGCGGAGACGAGGAACTGGAATTCGGTGCGAAACAGCCCGATCCCGTCCGCCCCGGTCATGTCGAGCGCGGCGACATCGTCGCGGAGCCCGGCGTTGACCATCAGCGTCAGGCGGTGCCCGTCCCTGGTCACCGGCGCTTCGCTTTTGAGCGCGGCAAACACCGCACGCCGCTTCTGGCGCAGTTGCAGCGCGGTCTCGAACACCTCCTCCATCGCGGACGACGGGCGCGCGAAGACGTTGCCTGCGGTGACGTCGAGCAACAGCAGATCCCCCTCCCCGACCAGCCGCCGCACGTCGCGGACGCGCCCGAGCACCGGCACCCCCATCGCGCGCGCGACGATCGTGACGTGGGCTGTCAAAGAGCCCTCCTCGAGGATCACGCCCTTCAACCGGCGGCGGTCATATTCGAGCAGTTCGGCAGGCCCCAGGTTGCGCGCGATCAGGATCGTGTCCTGCCGCAGCCCCATCTGCGCCGCGGTCCCCATCTGGCCCGAAACGATCCTGAGCAACCGGTTCGACAGATCTTCGAGATCATGCATCCGGTCCGCGAGCAACGGATCGTCGATCTGCCGCATCCGCATCCGGGTCCGTTGCTGGACCCGCTCGATCGCCGCCTCGGCGGTGAGCCCGCTGTCGATCGCCTCGTTGATGCGGCGGCTCCAGCCCTCGTCATACGCGAACATCTTGTAGGTCTCGAGCACCTCCTCATGCTCGCCGCCGCCACCGAATTCGGCCTGGCTGGCGAGCCGCTCGATCTGGTCGCGCATCTTGTCGAACGCAGCGTAGACCCGGTGGCGCTCGGCCTCGGCATCCTCGGCGACGGTATGGTCGACATGGACGCGTGGCTGGTGGAACACGGCATAGCCGCTCGCCATCCCGTCGACGAGCTTGAGCCCGGCGATCCGCATCGGCGCGGTCGATTGCGGCCGCATCGTCGCCGCGCCGCTCGCGTCGACCAGCTCGGCATTGGCGATCAGTTCGCTCAGCACCATCGCGACGGTCTGGAGCGCCTCGATCTCGACATCGGCGTAGCGGCGCGATTCGACATGCTGGACGCACAACACCCCGACCGCGCGCTCGCGCCGGATGATCGGCACGCCCGCGAAACTGTGGAAGCGATCCTCGCCGGTTTCGGGGCGATAGGCGAAGTCGGGATGCGACGCGGCTTCGTCGAGGTTGAGCGTCTCGACCTGCTCGGCGATCGTCCCGACCAGCCCCTCGCCCATCGACAGCTTGGTGACGTGCACCGCCTCCTGCGCGAGCCCGCGGGTGGCGAACAGCTCGAGCACGCCTTCGCGGAGCAGGTAGATCGAGCAGACCTCGCTCACCATCGCCTCGCCGACGATCCCGACGACCGCGTTGAGCTTCGCCTGCGCGGGCGTTCGCGACGCCATCACGTCGTGGAGGCGGACGAGAATTTCGCGGGCGGAGGCGGCTGCAGATGGCATGATACGGCGCTAACAGATTGCTTCGCTGCGTTCCATCTTGCGCCGCACAACGAAATCTTGGGCGGCTGATGGGATGGGATGGTGGGACCGTCAGCTCTCGAACAGGCTTTCCTGGCTTCCGGCAGGCGGGTTGAGCCCGAGGTGCTTCCACCCCCCCGCATTCAGGCACCGCCCGCGCGCGGTGCGGGCGATCAGGCCGAGCTGGATCAGATACGGCTCGATCACTTCCTCGACCGTGTCGCGCGGTTCGCTCAGGCCCGCCGCGAGCGTTTCGACGCCGACCGGGCCGCCGCGATAGATGTCCGCGATCATCATCAGATACCGCCGGTCCATCGCGTCGAGCCCGAGCTTGTCGACCTCGAGCCGGTTGAGTGCGCGATCGGCGGCGGTGGCGTCGACGCTGTCCTCACCGGCGGCATGCGCGAAGTCGCGCACCCGGCGCAACAAGCGTCCGGCGATCCGCGGCGTCCCGCGCGAACGGCGCGCGACTTCGGTCGCCCCTTCAGGCGTGATCGCAAGCCCAAGCAAGCCCGAGGCGCGCGTCACGACGCGAGTCAGTTCCTCGACGGTGTAGAAGGACAATCGCACCGGGATGCCGAACCGGTCGCGCAGCGGCGTGGTGAGCAACCCCTGCCGCGTGGTCGCGCCGACCAGCGTGAAGCGTGGCAAATCGATCCGCACCGAACGCGCGCTCGGCCCCTCGCCGATCATCAGGTCGAGCGCGCGATCCTCCATCGCGGGGTAGAGGACTTCCTCGACCGCAGGCTGGAGGCGGTGGATCTCGTCGATGAACAGCACGTCGCCATCCTCGAGATTGGTGAGCAGCGCGGCGAGATCGCCCGACTTGGCGATCACCGGGCCCGAGGTCGCGCGGAAGCCGACCCCCATTTCGCGTGCGATGATCTGCGCAAGCGTGGTCTTGCCCAGCCCCGGCGGGCCGAAGAACAACACGTGATCCAGCGCATCGCCGCGCGACCGCGCCGCCGCGATGAAGACACGCAGATTCTCGCGCGCGGCCTTCTGCCCGACGAAATCGTCGAGCGACTTGGGCCGGAGCGCGGCATCGACGTCCTCGGGCGTGCGGGTAGCATTGAGGATGCGGTCTTCGGTCATCGTGTCGCGATAGCGCGCGGTGGCTGGGCGGGGCAAGGCGCAGCGGGTAAGGCGTGACGATGGCTGACCTTCCCGATCTGTACCTCATCGCCGACATGGCCCCCGATCTCGTCGCTGCGCTGGAGCAGCGCTTCACGGTGCATCGCAGCGATCCACCCGCCACGACACGCGCGATCTGCGGCGGCGGGAGCAGCGTGGTCGACGCCGCGCTGATCGAGCGGCTCCCCGCGCTGGAAATTATTGCGATCAATGGCGTGGGCTATGATGGGGTCGATCTGAACGCAGCGAAGGCGCGCGGGGTGCGCGTGACCAACACCCCCGACGTGCTCACCGACGACGTCGCCGATCTGGCGATCGGCCTGTGGCTTGCGGTCGAACGGCGGATCGCGGTGAACGACGCGGCGATGCGCGATGGCGGCTGGGCTGTCCCGCTGGCACGGCGCGCAAGCGGGCGGAAGATCGGCATTTTCGGGCTTGGGCGGATCGGACACGCGATCGCGAAACGGGCTGCACCGTTCGGCGGCGAGATCCTTTACACCGCGCGCAGCGAGAAGCCGGTTGCGTGGCGGTTCCTGCCCGACATCACTGCGCTGGCCGCGGCGTGCGACGTGCTGATCCTCGCCGCGCCGGGTAGCGCGGGTACGCAGGGCATTGTCGATGCAGCGGTGCTGGCGGCGCTGGGCAACGAGGGCGTGCTGGTCAACGTGGCGCGCGGCAGCCTGGTCGATCAGGCGGCGGTGGTCGCTGCGTTAGAGAAGCGCACCATCGCAGGTGCCGGACTCGATGTCTTCGCGGACGAGCCCGCCGTGCCGGATGCGCTCAAAACGATGCCGCAGGTCGTCCTGTCCCCGCATCAGGGGAGCGCCACGGTCGAGACTCGCGCGGCGATGGCAGCGCTGGTGCTCGCCAATCTCGACGCGCATCTTGGGGGCAGCCCGTTGCCAAGCGCGGTAATATAGAAATCACGTCTTCATGAAGTCGGTGAAGTCGCTCCAATGCTCGACCTTGAACGCGCGGATATCGCGCACGCAGACGGGAAACCAGACAAGGGACTTCAGCGCGTTCATGGCCAGCGTAACGTTGACCAGACTATCCCCCTGCGACACGTAGACGCTACCTTGCACCCGCATGAACCCGTAGCGGTTCAGGACCGCGCCGATGTCGGCGTAGGCCTGGCTGACGCCCTTCGGATGGGTCTCGCGCGTCTGGTTGAGCAACAGGTCGAAGCCGATCGCAAACATCAGCAGTCCGTGGGATCGGCCAGGATGTCCGCCACCGGATAGTCCGCATCCTCGTTGCTTTCGAGCAGGCGAATTTGCATACGCGCCTCGCCTCCCGGCCCGGCGGCGGCGATCGCGATGATCTCGTACGGAGGACCATAGAGCCCGAAGCGGCGCACAGATCCGATGAGTGTACCCATATCGACCACGGCGACCTCCATCCTCCTTGGGTGTATCCTACTTCGCCGCCTTGCGCAGCGCCAGCCGCACCAGTGCGTCGAGCGTCGCGCCCGTGCCGAGTTCCTCCTCCGCAGCCGCGACCGCGCTGCTGGCTTCGGCGGGGCGGAAACCGAGGTTGAGCAGCGCGGAGACGGCATCTGCCCCCGCCCCTACTGGCGCGGCCATCCCGCTGCCGCCGCTGCCGAGCGCGATGCCGCCGGTCTTGTCCTTGAGTTCGCGGACGATCCGCTCGGCGAGCTTGGGGCCGACGCCGTTGGCGCGCGCGACCATCGCCTTGTCCTGCGCGGCGATCGCGCGGACGAGGTCGGTCGGTTCGAGCGCCGACAGGATCGCGAGCGCGACCCGCGCGCCGACGCCCTGCACGCCGGTGAGCAGTCGGAACCAGTCGCGTTCAGAGGCACTTGCGAAGCCGACGAGGCGGATGAAGTCCTCGGCGACGAGCATCTCGGTGTGGAGCATCACCGGCTCGCCGACCGGGCCGATCGCAGAGAGCGTCCGCGACGACGCGCCGACGAGATAGCCGACCCCGCCGACGTCGATCACCGCATGATCGAGGTCGGTCGCGCTGAGGACGCCGCGCAAGTGCGCGATCATCGCGTCTGGGCCGCAGTGAAAGCGTCGCGGAAAGTCACACGAAAGTCCCTACATTGGTGGCGACGTTGTTCGCAGGCAGCAAGGCGCCCAACGCGCTTCTACAAGCGGCGGTACGTAAGCGGAACGCAGTCGTGTAGGAAAGCGAATTCACGGAATCCGGCGCGCGCTCGCCATGTGGTGCGCGTGGCAGATCGCGACCGCGAGCGCGTCGGCCGCATCCGCGCCGTCGATCTTAACGCCGGGTAGCAACACCGACACCATCGCATGGACTTGCGCCTTGTCCGCATTGCCGACGCCGACTACCGCTTTCTTGACCAGTCGCGCGGCATATTCGCCGACTTCGAGTCCGACGCGTGCGCCTGCGCACAGCACTACGCCGCGCGCCTGGCCGAGCTTGAGCGTGCTTTGCGGGTTGGAATTGACGAACACTTCCTCGACCGCACAGGCGTCGGGCTGGTGATCGACGATGAGCGCGGCGAGCATCGCGTCGAGATGCGCGAGACGGCGCGGGAGGGGCGCGGCGGTGTCGGTCTTGAGGCGGCCATTGGCGACGTGGCTCAGGCGGTTGCCCTCGGCGCGGATCAGGCCCCAGCCGGTGGTGCCTAGGCCCGGGTCGAGGCCTAGGATCAGCATTTTGGGTTGGGGTTGGAAGAAGGGGGTTCCACGCAAAGGCGCGAAGCCGCGAAGGAAGAAGGCTTTGGGGTCGTCATTGGTTTGACCGGGTCAAGGAAGGGGGTCTCGCACAAAGCCACAAAGGCACGAAGATTGAAGGCAGGGAAGTAATTCGAGAAAATCCCCCTCGCTGTCTCGATCACCACCGGGATTGAATCCTCCGCTTCGCGGAAGTCGCGGCAGGAGATACCGGGCGAGTCTGGCGTGCCGGGAGACATAGACTTCTTCTTTTCGCGGCTTTGCGGCTTTGCGTGATTAATCCTTACTTAGGCCCATTGAGGCCGGACGCTGCTCTCGATGAGACACTGCCCCACCCCAACCCCTCCCCTAAAGGGGAGGGGCTTAAGAAAAGCATCAGCCGAGCTTCTCGAGGATAGCGTCGGACACTTCGTAATTGCCCCACACCGTCTGCACGTCGTCATCGTCGTCGAGCACGTCGATCAGCTTGAACAGCGTCGCGGCATCGTCCTCGCCGACTTCGACCATCGTCTGCGGACGCCACGCGAGCTTCGCCCCCTCGGGCTCGCCGAGCACCGGGGTCAGCGCGGTCACGACTTCGTGGAGCGATTCGTTCGAGGTCCAGATCTCGTGACCCTCATCGCTCGACTGGACGTCCTCGGCACCCGCTTCCAGCGCCGCCTCGAACACCTTCTCGGCATCGCCCGCCGAGGCCGGATAGGAAATCAGCCCCATCCGGTCGAACGCATGGCTGACCGAGCCCGACGCGCCCAAGTTGCCGCCGTTCTTGGCCATGCCGGTGCGGACGTTGGTCGCGGTGCGGTTGCGGTTGTCGGTGAGCGCCTCGATGATCAACGAGACACCGCCGGGACCGAAGCCCTCATAGCGGATTTCCTCGTAATTCTCGGTATCGCCCTTCGAGGCCTTGTCGACCGCGCGCTGGATATTGTCCTTGGGCATCGACTGCGCCTTGGCGGCGTTGATCGCCATGCGCAGGCGCGGGTTCATGTCCGGATCGGGCAGGCCCATCTTTGCAGCCACGGTAATTTCGCGGCTGAGCTTGGAGAACATGCCCGAGCGCTTCTTATCCTGCGCGCCCTTGCGGTACATGATGTTCTTGTATTTGGAATGGCCTGCCATGGGTCTCTCTGCTTTGCCTGCGCGTCATCCCGGCGCCTGGGCCGGGATCCGTCCTGTGCCCCGTCGCATACCGTCCGGGGCGAAGTGGATGCTGGAACAAGTCCGGCATGACGGCAAGAGTGTAGGTCGGTCGGCGCTTACGCCAGGCCGAGCGCCTGCTTGTACGTCTCGAGCAGCATTTCCGCCTCGTCGCGGTGATGCTTTTCCATCTTGCGCAGGCGCACGATGGTGCGGATCGTCTTGACGTCGAACCCGGTCGACTTGGCTTCGCCGTAAACGTCCTTGATGTCGTCCGCGATGCCCTTTTTCTCTTCCTCGAGCCGCTCGATGCGCTCGATGAGAAGGCGTAGCTGGTCGGCGGCGATGGTCTCGCTCATGATAAGTCCCCTGAAAACAGATCGTGGACCCTCCGCGCCGAACAAGGGCCGGGCAGCGTCGGGGCGTATCGGTGGCCCCGCACGGATTTCGGCGGGGCGCTTGGCGATACGCCGGGTCGACACGCTCGGTGGCGGTTCAGCGCGAACGGCGGTGGACGCGGGCCTTACCCATCCACGGCCCCCGCGTCACCCCCCTCCCCGCCACGGCTCACGCATTCTTGGCGACGCTGTCCTTCATCCGCTGCAATTGCTCCGGCGTCGCATCGGCCTGGTGGTGCGCCTTCCACTCGGCATAGGGCATGCCGTAGATCGTCTCGCGCGCCGCATCCTTGTCGAGGCTGCCGTGCGATGCTTCCTGCACCCAATCCGACAGGCAGTTGCGGCAGAACCCCGCCAGCCCCATCAGATCGACATTCTGCGCGTCGTCGCGGTGGCGCAGATGCTCCACCAGCCGCCGGAAGGCCGCCGCCGCCACCGAATCGTCGAGTTGGTTCAAATCGCTCATCGCACACGCTCCAAAGGTTGATCGTGCGGAGATAGGGGTTAGAGCGGCACGCGCAACGCCACTCCCCAGGGCAAGGACACTCCATGACGAAGGCCATCAGCCCCCGCGCGCGTAAAGTCCGCATTCTCGCGACGCTCGGACCCGCAAGCAATTCCCCCGAAATGATCGCCACCCTGTTCGAGGCGGGGGCCGATGCCTTCCGCGTCAACATGAGCCACGGCGACCAGCAATCGAAGGTCGCGGTGATCCAGGCGATCCGCGCGCTCGAGAAGACCTACAACCGTCCCTCGACCATCCTTGCCGATCTGCAGGGGCCGAAGCTGCGCGTCGGCAAGTTCGAGGGCGGGCGGGTCGAGCTCGTCACCGGCCAGACCTTCACGCTCGACCGTGACACGACTCCGGGCGACGCGACCCGCGTCGAGCTGCCGCACCGCGAGATCTTCGAGGCGATCGAGCCCGGCGCACGACTGCTGCTCGACGACGGCAAGCTCGTGCTGCGCGTGACCAGCCACAGCGAGACGACGATCGTCACCGAGATCGTCGTCGGCGGCGCACTGTCGAACAACAAGGGATTGAACGTCCCCGACGTCGTGCTGCCGATGGCGGCGCTGACCGAGAAGGATCGCAGCGACCTCGCCTTCGCGGTCGACCAGGGCGTCGACTGGATCGCCTTGAGCTTCGTCCAGCGGCCCGAGGATCTGGCCGAGGCGCGCAAGCTGATCGGCGGCAAGACCGCGCTGCTCGCCAAGATCGAGAAGCCCTCCGCGATCGAGCGGCTCGAGGAAATCGTCGAGGCGTGCGACGGCGTGATGGTCGCGCGTGGCGATCTCGGCGTGGAACTTCCGCCCGAGAGCGTGCCGCCGTTGCAGAAACGGATCATCGAAGTCTCGCGCCGGCTCGGTCGTCCGGTCGTGGTCGCGACGCAGATGCTCGAATCGATGATCTCCTCGCCCTCGCCGACCCGTGCCGAAGTCTCCGACGTGGCGACTGCGATCTATGACGGCGCGGATGCGATCATGCTGTCGGCGGAAAGTGCCGCGGGCGCATGGCCGAAGGAATCGGTCGCGATGATGAATGCGATCGGCGAGGCGGTCGAAAAGGACCCGACGCATGGCGACCGGATCCATTTCACCCAGATCCATTCGGACCCGACCACCGCGGACGCCTTGTCGGAAGCCGCCAAGAACATCGCACACACCGTCGATGCGGCGGCAATCATCTGCTTCACCGCCTCGGGCTCGACCGCGCGCCGCGTCGCGCGCGAGCGGCCGGGCGTGCCGCTGATGGTGCTGACCCCGAACATCGAGACCGCACGACGCGCGGGGCTGCTGTGGGGCACTTATGCGGTCCACACCAAGGACGTCGATTCGTTCGAGGCGATGGTGGCGAAGGCCAAGCGCATGGCGCTGCGGCACACGCTGGCGAAGGCAGGCGACCGCGTGATCATCATCGCGGGCGTGCCGTTCAAGACGCCGGGGTCGACCAATGTGCTCCACGTGGTGCGGATCGTCGGGGACGAGCTCAAGAACTACAAGTAACGGCGGTCGCCCCGGGCTAGTCCCGGGGGTCACCGTTTTTCGCACCATCCTGCCCGCGCTTGTGCTCCTGCGCAGGCAGAAGCCCAGAGTTGCCAAGCGCTACGCCTGTAACCCTGGGCTCCTGCCTGCGCAGGAGCACGACGTTTTAGATCAACTAAGAATCCCGTGATTCACCAGATCGGCGCGTAGCGTCTCGGCATCGGTGAACAGCAGGGCGGGCATGCCGACGCTTTGCGCACCGGCGACATTGTCTTCGCGATCGTCGACGAACAGCGCATCCTCCGCCTCGATCCCGAACCGGTCGAGCGCGAGCCGATAGATCGCTGGATCTGGCTTGGTCAGCAACTCGTCGCCCGACACCACGATGTCACGGAAACGATCGAACAGCGCCGCCTCGCGCGCGCGAAACGGTGGCCAGAACTCGCCCGAAAAGTTGGTGATCGCATATAGCGGCACGCCCGCCGCATCGAGCTCGCACACGAGCGCCTCCATCCCGGGAAGCATGCCCCCGAGCTGATCGACGAACCGCGGCCCCCAGGCAGCGATCAGATGAGCATGATCCGGATGCGCGGCCGCAAGCTCCGCCGAGGTCTCGGCGAAGGGACGGCCAGCGTCGTGCTGGAAGTGCCAGTCCTTGGTCGCAACATCGCGCAGAAACGCGTCGAGCGCCTGATCATCGTCGACCAGGCGCTCATAGAGCAACCGCGGGTTCCAGCCGTACAGGACGTCGCCGACGTCGAAGACGACGGCACGCGTCCGGGCACGCATCGGGGAATTAACCCTGGCGCGCCTTGAAGCGACGGTTGGTCTTGTTGATGACGTACGTGCGGCCGCGACGGCGGATCACGCGGTTGTCGCGGTGACGACCCTTGAGCGACTTCAGGGAATTGCGGATCTTCATGATCGATTCGCTTTGCAAATTCTGGAATGTGGAAAAGAGGCGCTCGCATATGGGGCCAATCACCCTTAGTCAAGATCGGGTTGCCGCGGAACCCCAACCGGGCGTCGAAGCGTTACCCCTTCGCAACAAGCTCTCTTAAAGGCGCAAGCGCATGAAAACCGGTTTGGGATTGGCATTGGTCGCAGCAACCGCACTCGCGGGTTGCGCGACGACGACACGCAGCGGTCCGGTGGAGGTCACGCGCTTCCACCTCGGTGCACCGCTCGAGCGTGGATCGCTCGCGGTCGAGCCGATGCAGCGTGGCACCGTCGGGCGCTACGGCACATATGGCTCGAACGTCGGCACCGAGCCGACACCGCGCAACCCGCAGGATCGCCAGCCGGTCGACGACGGGCTCGAGTTCCGCAACTATGCCGATGCGGTTCAGGCCGAGGCGTTGCGCAACGGCTTCACCGTCCCGACGGCGGGCGCGGGTTCGCAATATATCGCGGTGGTCGGCTTCAACCGGCAATATCGCGAAGGCGCACCGCGCAGCAGCGGTCTTCAGGTCGGCCTCGGCGGCGGCGGGTACAATGGCGGCGGCTATCGCGGCGGCGGCGGCGTCGGGCTCGGCGGCGGGATTTCCTTCCCGATCGGTCGTCCGAAATACCGGACCGTCGTGCTGACCGACATGCAGGTGCAGATCCGCCGCCGCAGCGACCAGACGATCATCTGGGAAGGCCGCGCGCAGACCAGCGCCGACGGGTCCGCGCGCGACGCGCAGCCCGATGCGGTCGCGCGGAAATTGGCGATGGCGCTGTTCCAGGGCTTCCCCGGGGATTCGGGGCGCACTATCACGGTGAAATGAGCGCCATCCACAACACCATCGCCGTTACCGCCGCCTTCGACAGCGGCAACATCCAGCTGGTCGGGATCGATTCGGGGGGCAGCAACGCCGCCCGGATCGATCTCAACATCGCGCACGATCGCCAGTCGGATTTCTACCAGTGGTTCCACTTCCGCGTCTCGGGCGTGAAGGGGACCACCTGCACGTTCCGCATCCTGAATGCTGGCGGTTCGGCCTATCCGTTCGGCTGGCCGGGCTATAAGGTGCGCGTCAGCACCGACCGGGTTCACTGGCGGATGATCCCGACGCGCTATGTCGACGGAGTGCTCGAGTTCGAGTGGACCGGGACCGGCGCGCTCGCGTGGTTCGCGTATTTCCAGCCGTACACGATGGAACGGCACGACGACCTGATCGCGCGGATCGCGCTCGCACCCGGCGTGACGCATCACGAACTCGGCCAGACGCTCGACGGGCGGTCGATCGATTGCCTCGAGCTCGGCACCGGGCCCAAGCCGATATGGTTCTACGCGCGGCAGCATCCGGGCGAGAGCATGGCCGAATGGTTCATGGAAGGGCTGCTCGAGCGGCTGACCGACGCGACCGACGGGAGCGTTGCCGCGCTGCTGGAGAAGGCGACGTTCTATTGCGTCCCCAACATGAACCCCGACGGGTCGTTCCGCGGGCATCTGCGCACCAATGCGGCGGGGGTGAACCTCAACCGCGAATGGCTCACCCCGACGGCCGAGAAAAGCCCCGAAGTGCTGTGCGTGCTCGCCGCGATGGACCGGACCGGGGTCGACTTCGCGATGGACGTCCACGGCGACGAGGCGATCCCCGCAAACTTCTTCGCAGGGTTCGAGGGGATTCCGTCGTGGACCGAGGCGCAGGGCGCGAAATATTCCGAATTCGGCAAACGGCTCGAGGCGGTGACCCCCGATTTCCAGACCGCCAAGGGCTATGACAAGGCGGCCCCCGGGCGCGCGAACCTGTCGATGTCGACCAATCAGGTCGCCGAGCGGTTCGGCGCGGTGTCGATGACGCTCGAGATGCCGTTCAAGGACCACGACCCCAACCCCGACGCCGAATACGGCTGGTCGGGCGGGCGCTCGAAGGCGCTCGCGCATGCCTGCCTCGACGTGCTGGCGGAGATGATCGACACGATCTGAGCCCCGGGGAGCCCCGGCCAGCATCATCGAGGCGGCCGCGCCATGCGATGCTACAGGTTCACCCGGACCCCCATGCGCAGCGTGCGGGGCTCGACCACACGGCTCAGCCGCCCCTCGGTCGGTCCGGCCGTGTCGACCGGGGGGAGATAGGATTCGTAGTAATAAGCGATGTCCTTGTCGCGGCTGTCGAGCACGTTGAGCATTTCGCCATAGACCTCGAACCGTCCGATCCTGCGCGCCGCCCGCAGGTTGACGACGGTGCTGCCTGAATCCCGGACGCTGTTGTCCTCAAGGAGCGGATACGGCCCGAGGTGGCGAACGCGGACACTCGCCTCCCACGGGTTCAGGACCAGCGCGATCCCGGCGGAGGCGGCGTTCTCGAACGCGTTGGGGATGCGGTCGCCATTGTCGTAGCGCGACCGGCTCGCGGTGTAATTGCCGTCGATCGCGAGCCACCGCCGCGGTCGCCAGAACCCCACCAGTTCATAGCCGCGGCGATTGCTCGCGCCGGTCGGCTCGACCGCATTCGAATCGCCGACGAACCGCAACTCGCTGTCGACGTCGAGCCACCAATAGGTCGCGGTCAGCGTGACCCCGGGCAATTGCCAGCGGGCGCCGACCTCGCGCCCCGCCCCGCGCACCAATACGGGCACCGGCGTCGCGACGTTGACCGCGCCACGGACGTCGTTGGAATGAAAGCCGCGCCCCCAATTGCCGTAAAGCTCGAGCCGACGGGTCGGCGAATAGGCAATCGACGCCTTGGGCGACAGGATCGCGTCGTCCCCCCTGCCCGCCCCGGCGAGGGCTGCCGCCGGATCCAGCGCACGCACGGCATAATGGTAATAGTCGCCGCGCACCCCGCCGATCACGCGGATACCCGCGACCGGCTTCCAGGTCGCTTCCCCGTACATAGCCGCCGACGCTTCCGCGACAAGGTACCGCCCCAGCGACGCGACCGATGATCGCGCGCTGGTCCGCTCGACCCCGACGCTGCCGATATGGTCGAAACGCTCCTCGGTGCCGAGCGACACGGCGAGGCCAGGCGCGAGCGTCCAGCGCTTGTCGCCCCGCGCCCCGATGACCCAGCGGCGGTCGAACTGGCGGATCTGCGCGCTGCTACCGTCGGGATCGGTGTAGGTCGGGTTGGAATACATCGACCAGTCGTAGAACTGGCCATAGACGTTCGCCTGCCAGTCGGGCTGACGCACCGCGATGTTGCCGATGAGCCGGGTCGTCTCGCCGCGCGCGGTCGGATCGGGCGAGCAGAACACATCCTTGCACAGCGAAGTGCCGATGATCCGCTCCGGGATCTGCTCGGTCGGTCGCCACGTCGCGCGATAGGCGTCGAGCGACGCCTCGACCCGCCCGGCACCGGCAGGGGCGCTGTATTTCGCGAAGCCGGACGCGTGGCGCAGGCGTTCGGGCTCCTGCCACGGACCGTCATAGACCTTGGCCTGCGCGACCAGCGTGAGCTTGCCTGCCCCGACGCCGTCGATCGTGCCCCCCGCCGCGATCCGGCCATAGCCATAGGACCCGCCCTCGACCGACAGCCACGGCCGCGCGAAACCGTCGATCGTCGTCATCTGCGCCGCCCCCGCGAGCGCGAAGTCGCCGCCATCGGCACGGTACGGCCCTTTGCGAAAATCCTCGCGCGCGACGATCTCCGGGATCAGACCATTGAGGTCGAGATAGCCCTGGCCGTGGCCATGCGTCCGCAGGTTCATCGGCACGCCGTCGATATAGGTCGCGAAGTCGGACCCGTGATCGAGGTTGAAGCCTCGCAGGAAATACTGGTTCGCCTTCCCGCTCCCCGAATGTTGCGCGGCGACCATCCCGGGGATCGCCTCGAGCAATTCGCCGACGCGGAGCAGCGGGCGAACGAGCAGGTCGCCGCCGGCAACCGTGCCTTCGCTCGCCGCATGCGCGACGCCGATCTTCGCCTCGCCGCGCCCGAACACGACGATATCGTCGGGCGACGCCGGGGCCGGCCGCGCTTCGGCCTCGCCCGCCCCTTGTCGTCCCGCATGCTGCCCCCCTTGCTGCCCCTGGGCGGGCGTCGTGCCGCCCGCCGTGACCAGTGCGACACAGCCGAGCGCTATCGCCCGCGATTGCAGAATTTTCATGTTCGTTCCCCGTGCGCCAAGCGACTGTGGACGGGGGCGTCCGTTCCGAACGGTCGGCGCGCGTCGGCAGGCGGACGCAAGCGCCCGCGACACGAACCGATGCGACCCCCGCCGCTCGTTCGTCGCTCAGACGGAAGAACCGTGCCCCGGCCATCCCCTGGACCAAAGCAAGAGCGACCGGACGCTGGCAGGTCTCCTGGCTCACGGGTCGTCGCTCGACATACGGCCTTCCCGGATTTCGGCCGCTACGGCGTCGGTCCAGTGGCTGCGCCTTCCCAAGAAGACGCGATGTACATCTCGCTCGCCGCTTACAGTTGCAGGGACAGCCTCGGCTTCGGGAGTATTGCTCCCACACCGTGTTCCCTTTTAAGTCCCTTTCGGGACACCAGCGCGATCTTTGCCCGACCAATACTATACCGGCCGGACACATGGTGCGTAGGCGATGAGACGCTCCGCATGCAAGCTGCTCGGCGGTGTCTTGCGCCCGGAGACGCCTTGCCGGTGCGACTGCCCAAGGTGAAGGGGTCGTCTCCGCCGTCGCTTGCGCCTCGCGAAAACACCCGTAATCCCAACCCCGAGGTTGATCGCGCCCGCCCCAGGCGATACCCCGGCGCGCAACTGGGCCCCGGCCACCGCCGGGGAAGGAGACCATCGCACATGCCAAAGCTCGTCCTGATCCGTCACGGCCAATCCAGCTGGAACCTCGAGAACCGCTTCACCGGCTGGTGGGATGTCGACGTGACCGAGAAGGGCGCGGAAGAAGCGCGCGCGGCAGGGCGGTTGATGGCGGAGAAGGGCCTCGACTTCGACCTGTGCTTTACCTCGCTCCAGACCCGCGCGATCAAGACGCTCAACCTCGCGCTCGAGGAAATGCACCGGCTGTGGCTTCCGGTCGAGAAGGACTGGCGGCTGAACGAGCGGCATTACGGCGGGCTGACCGGGCTCAACAAGGCCGAGACCGCGGAGAAGCACGGCGAAGCACAGGTCCACATCTGGCGCCGCAGCTTCGACGTGCCGCCCCCGCCGATGGAAGCGGGCAGCGCGTACGACCTGTCGCAAGACCGTCGCTATGCCGGGATCGACATTCCCGCGACCGAGAGCCTCAAGGACACGATCGCGCGTGTCCTGCCCTATTGGGAAGACCGCATCGTGCCGGCGTTGAAGGATGGGCAGCGCGTGTTGATTTCCGCGCACGGCAATTCGCTGCGCGCGCTGGTCAAGCATCTGTCGGGGATTCCGGACGACGAGATCACCACGCTGGAAATCCCGACCGGTCAGCCGATCGTCTATGAACTGGATGACTCGCTGGCGGCGACGGATCGCTATTACCTCAACGAGCGGTAATCCCATCGTCACCCCGGCGAGAGCCGGGGCGACGACGCTATCAGGTACGCGGTACAAACACATCCGCGTCGTCCCGGCCCGGTGCCGGGAGCCTATCGATCCGCAATACGCGGTACGCTACAAACTGGCGGATCGATGGAGGCCGGGATGCGCCCGGCCCGACGGGAATATCGGAAACTCAGTTGGCCTCGGTCTTCACCGTGGTGGTCGTCTTCTCGACCGTCCGCGGGGCCGGGCGCGCAACGGTGTGGCGAACGGTGCGCTTGACGACACGACGCGCGGCGGGACGCGGCGCAGGCGTCGCGACCTTTTCGGTCTCGGTCGTCACCGTCGTGGTCGGTGCGACCGGGGCTGCGACGACGACCGGCGTGGCGCGTGCGGCGGCCGCATCGGCAGCGGCGGACGCAGCGGCCTGTTCGGCAGCGGCAGCGCGCTGGTTGGCGGCGGCGGCATCCGCCTGCGCCGTGGCGGCGGCATCGCGCGCCTCGCCGTTGGCGGCGCGCGCGGCCTGCGTGCGGGCGCGCTGCGATTCCCCGAGCGCGGTATCGGCAAGCTCGGACGCATGGTTGGCGGACGCAATCGCCTCCTCCTTCGCACCGCGCGCAAGATCTTCCTGCGCGGTGCGCAGCGCGGCCTGCGCGGCAGCCTGAAGCCGCGGAACCTCGCCGGTCGCGCCGACCTTGTTGGCGGCGTCGATCTTCGCCTGTGCAGCGGCGATCGCGACGCGCGCGCGGTCGGCCTTGCCCTCTGCGAAGGCCGGGGTCGCAAACGCGAGCACGGCCGAGATGGCGGCACAGGAAACGACGGAGATCTTGCGGTTCATCGAGGCAGCACCCTGTACTGTGAGACTGATCCGCTTAACTCGCGCCCTAAGGAATTGGTTCCGCAAGCGTTATGGTTAAGCCGCTTACGAGGGTAGTTGCTCTTGCGCCGCCGCCCCGCTACCCCCGCGCGATGGAACCCTCTGTCGGCATCATCATGGGCAGCACTTCCGATTGGGAGACGATGCGCCACGCCGCCGATCTGCTCGACGAGCTCGGCATCGCGCACGAAGCGAAGGTCGTCTCCGCGCACCGCACCCCGCAACGTCTTTACGACTATGCCGGCAGCGCGGCGGATCGCGGCCTCAAGGTCATCGTCGCAGGCGCTGGCGGCGCGGCGCATCTGCCCGGCATGACCGCGGCGTTGACGCATCTTCCGGTGCTGGGCGTGCCCGTGGAGAGCAAGACGCTCAAGGGCGTCGACAGCCTCTATTCGATCGTCCAGATGCCCGCGGGGATCCCGGTCGGCACGCTTGCTATCGGCAAGGCGGGGGCGAAGAATGCAGCCCTGCTCGCCGCTGCGATCCTCGCGCTGGCCGATCCCGATCTCTCCGCGCGGTTGCAGGCATGGCGCGCGGCGCAGACCGACGGCGTCGCTACCGAGCCGGCATGACGATACTTCCCCCGGGTTCGACGATCGGCATCCTCGGTGGCGGGCAGCTCGGGCGGATGCTCGCGGTGGCCGCGGCGCAGCTTGGCTATAACACACGGATTCTCGCCCCCGACGAGGAAGCCGTCGCGGCGCAGACCGCGTCGAGCTTCACCCGCGCGGATTATCACAGCCGCATCGTGCTCGACGAATTCGCCGCGGCGGCGGATGTCGTGACCTATGAGTTCGAGAATATCGCGCTCGATCCCGTCCGCTATCTCGCGGCGAAGGTGCCGGTCCACCCTGCCCCCGCCGCGCTCGGCATCGCGCAGGATCGCGCGACCGAAAAGGCGTTCGTCGGCGAGATCGGTGGCCGAACCGCGCCCTGGGCGAAGGTCGAGACGCTCGCCGAACTCGAGGCGGCGGTCGCGCAGATCGGGACGCCGGCGATCCTCAAGACGCTCCGCATGGGGTATGACGGCAAGGGCCAGGTCCGCATCATGGACGCAGGCGAGGTTGCCGCGGCGTGGGACGCGATCGGGCAGCGCCCTGCGATCCTCGAGGGGTTCGTCCGCTTCAGCCACGAATTCTCGATCCTGCTGGTCCGCCGTGGCGACGGGCAGATGGTGAGCTATCCGCCGCCGTGGAACGAACATGAGGACGGCATCCTCGCGCGCTCCACCCTCCCCGCGCCCGCGGAAATCGCATCGCAATGGGGCGAGGCGGCGGCGCTTGCGGGGCGGATCGCGGACCGGCTCGACTATGTCGGCGTGCTGGCATGCGAGTTCTTCGCCTCTCTCGATGGCCCGGTGTTCAACGAAATGGCGCCACGGGTCCACAATTCGGGGCATTGGACAGTCGAGGGCGCCGCCTGCTCGCAATTCGAGAACCACGTCCGCGCGATCTGCGGGCTGCCGCTGGGCGACACCGCATTGACGGCGCCGAGTGTGGCGATGGAGAATCTGATCGGGCATGACGCCGATCGCTGGGCGGAGATCCTCGCCGAGCCGGGGGCGCATCTGCACCTGTACGGCAAGGAGACGCGGCCCGGGCGGAAGATGGGACATGTGACGCGGCTGGGGCGGTAACTCTTCTACTCCCTCTCCCCGCAAGCGGGGAGAGGGAGAAGTCAGTGCACCACGGGCAGCGCGATATAGCTTTCGTCCGGCCCGCTCACCGTCACCTGCTGAGTCGCCTTCACGTAATCCGCGGGTTTC
>CAZNQA010000035.1:0-9082 GCA_964575105.1 uncultured Stakelama sp. | reverse complement strand
GTCCGGCCCGCTCACCGTCACCTGCTGAGTCGCCTTCACGTAATCCGCGGGTTTCGCGAAGAAGATGTTGGGGACGAAACTCTGCGGGTTGCGGTCGTAGAGCGGGAACCAGCTCGACTGGACCTGCACCATGATGCGGTGCCCCGGCAGGAACACATGGTTCGCCTGCGGCAAGGCCCAGCTATAGGCGAGCGGTACGCCGGGCTTGAGCGCCACCGCATGATCGAGCCCCTCGCGGTACCGCCCGCGGAAGATGTCCATCCCGACCGCAAGCTGATAGCCGCCCATCTTGGGGTCGCTCGGGACCTGATCGGGATAGACGTCGATCAGCTTGACCACCCAGTCGCTGTCGGTCCCGGTCGTCGCGGCGGTGAGATGGACGACCGGCTGCCCCGCGATCGTCACCGCCTGCGTCAGCACCGGGCCGGTGAAGGTCAGCACGTCGGGGCGGCTCGACACGATCCGCTGGTCGCCGACCAGCCACGCCTTCCAGTGATTGTCCTCGTAACTCACCGGCCGCACCGGGCGCGGGACGTTCGTCACCGGGTGCGCGGGGTCCGAGACATAGTCGGCGGTCTGCACAGGTCCGGTGGCGGGGGCGAAGCCGACCGCGTCACCCGGCTGGAGGAACAGCTTGGTCATCGCGGGCTGCGCGGGCCAGCCGGGCAGGCGCTGCCACTGGTTGGTGCCGCTCTGGAACGCAGTGACGGGGGCGACGTCCATCGGCGTACCCTTGAGGTAATGCGCGAGGAACGGGCCGAGCACCGTGCGGCGCCACCATTTGGCGGTGTCCTGGTCCCACTGGATATCGCCGAGCGCCTTGCCGTCGTCGATCTGCTGCCCGTGGTACCACGGGCCCATCGTCAGATAGACCATGTTCCCGGCGGTATCCTTGGGTTTCAGCGCACGGTACACTGCGGTTGCACCGTAGATGTCCTCCTGGTCCCACAGCCCGTGGACGAGCATCACCGGCACCTTGAGCGGATAACGGCTGAGCACCCGGTCCATCGCCTGCGCCTGCCAGAAGGCGTCGTAGGCCGGATGCGCGGAAAGCTTGCGCCAGAAACCGATCTGGTCGAGCCCATGCGCCTTCGCAAGCGCGCCCGCCGACCCGGCGCGCATCGCGGTGTCATATTCGTCATAAGTGGTCCGCGCGAAAGGCGACGCATTGTCGCGGGTCGCGATCTGCTCCCAGATGTAATCGATCCCGAGCCGGAACGCACCGTTGTGGAACCAGTCGTCGCCGCGCCAGCCATCGACCATCGGATTCTCGGGCACCGCCACCACGAGCGCGGGGTGCGGGTCGATCAGCGGCATCAGCGACAGGAAACCGTCGTAGGAAATCCCCATGATCCCGACCTTGCGGTTCGATTCGGGGAGATGCTTCACCAGCCAGTCGATCGTGTCGTAGGTGTCAGTCGAATCGTCGGTGTGCGTCGGGTTGAGCGCCGTGTCGTGGAGCGGCGGGTTCATCATATAGATGCCCTGCGACCCGTATTTACCGCGGACGTCCTGCACGACGCGGATGTAGCCGCCGTCCACGATCACGTCGGTCGCATTGTCATAGCCGGTGATGCTCGACGCGAGATCGGCGTTGTTGCCGCCCTTCCCGGTCATTCCGTCGGCATTGTACGGCGTGCGGGTCATCACGATGCCCGCGTCCTGCGCGCCCTTGGGAAGGAGGATGACGGTGTGGAGCCTGACCCCGTCGCGCATCGGAATCTCGACCACGCGGCGCTCGTAGTTGAACCCCTCGGTCGACGGCACGAGTTTGGCGGGACGTTCGTCGTAGGTCTGCGCCTGCGCGGGGATCGGAAGAAGCGCGCACAGTGCAGCGCCGACGAGCCATTTGACCATCATGCCAATCCCCCATGTCACCCCGGCCTCGTGCCGAGGCCACCGGGCTCGCTGTCCCGATAGCCGGAGTGTGTGCCACGGCGGGCCACGCGACAAGCCCGGGGTGATGGCTGAGGCGAACAAAAAAAGGCCCGCCCTCCAACCGGAGGGCAGGCCGTCTTTTTCAGCACGATCGCGCAGGCATTACGCCTGGCGCGTACCCGTCATCGGGAAGCTGCCGAACGCGCCCGCGCCGACCGAACCCGTCAGCGTGTCGCCTTCGGCGGTCGCGCTGCAATCGAGGCTCATCGGCATCGGGACGGTGATCGACATCGTCCACTTGATCGTGTCACCCTCGACCTTGCCGTCGGTGATGTCGACCGCGCCCATCGCGCCGACCTGGCTTCCGGTCCAGCTGTCGCCGTCGGTCTTAACGGTCAGCACTGCCTTCTGGTCGCCCAGCGGCGACTTGACGATCGTATCCCAGCTTCCATCGACAGCAGCCATCGTATCTCTCCTGAATCAGCTCAGCGCACGTCCGCTACGGACGCCGCCGGAATCACCTCGACCGGTAGCCCGATGCTGTCAAGCTGGCCGCGAACCTTGCTCGCATCCCCCACCACGACCCAGATGAACTTGGACGGGTCGAGCGCCTTGCGTGCCGCAGCGTCAAGCTCGGCCGCGGTCATCGCGCGATATTTTTGCGGCAGGGTCGCGAAGTAATCGTCCGGGCGACGATACAGCTCGTTCTGTTGCATCGCCCCGAGCACTGCGCCCGACGTCTCGAAATTCCCCGGGAGCGACCGAATCGAATCGGTGATCGTGCGGTCGAACTCGTTCGCCGTGATCCCCTTGGTCGTCAGGAACGCCTTGATGTCGCCCTGCAGCGCCTTGATCGAATCCCCGGTGCGGTCCGCCTGGACAGGGGCCGACAGGACATAGGGCGTCTGGAATTCCGCGCGCCGGAACCCGCCGCTGACGCCGTACGACCAATGCTTGTCCTCGCGCAGATCCATGTTGATCCGCGCGGTGAAATCACCGCCGAGCGTATCGTTCGCGGTCACCACGCCGAGCAGGTCATTGGTCCCGACGAGCGCGGTCGGGGCCGCGCCGACGATCAGCGACTGCGGCGAATCCGGCCGGTCGACCAGCACGATCCGCGGGGTGGCGGGCGTCGCGGCGGCGGTGAAGTCCTTGGTCCCGCGCGGCCCCGTCGGGGTCCAGTCGCCGAAGCGCGCATCGAGCGCGGCCTTCACCTCGGCCAGCGGACGATCGCTGACGACGAAGACCGTCGCGGTGTCGGGGCGGATCCAGTGCTGCTGGAACGCGACCAGATCGTCACGCCCGAGCGTCGCCACGGCTTTCGCGTCACCGCTGCCGATCGCCTTGGCGTAGGGCGAGCCCGCGCCGTAGACGAGCTTGGGATAGACCCGCGCCGCCAGCCCGTTCGGGCTGGTCAGCTCCGCGGCGATCCGCGACACCTGCTGGTTTTTCAGCCGCGCGACTTCGGCGGGATCGAACTTCGGGTTGCGGACGATGTCGGCGAACAGTTCGGTCGCAGCGGAGAGATTGGCGCTCGGCGTGAACAGCGTGAGCACGGTCCGGTCCGCGCTCGACCCTGCCGAGATGCTTGCGCCGAGCCGCTCCTTGGCTTCGGCCAGCGCGATCGAATCGCGCGTCGTCGTGCCTTCGCTCATCATCGCAAGCGTCAGTTGCTGCGTCCCGAGCTTGCCCGGAACGTCCGCCGCGACGCCCGCGTCGAAACTGATCGCAGCCTGGGTGATCGGCACGGCGGTACGCTGCGCATAGACCAGCTCGATCCCGTTGCGCAGCTTCGCGCGCTCGATCTTCGGGTACACCAGCTCGCCGAGCGTGCCGACCGCAGGGAGCGCGCCGCGCGTGCCCTTGACCGCGGGCTCGGGCGCGGTGACGACCTTGGCGGGCGGCGTCGCCTCGACATAGGCGTCGCGCGCGCCGGGGACGACGGTCAGGCCGTAGACCGGGCGTGACAGCCACTTGGCGGTCGCCGCCTTGACCTGCGCCGGAGTCTCCGCCGCCAGCGTGACGAGCTGTTTCTTGTAGAAGCCCGGATCGTTTGAATAGAGCTCGCCTTGCGCGAGCGCGACCGCCTTGCCGCCAAAGCCGCCGGTCGATTCAAGCCCCGCGATCGTCCGCGCGGCGTCGCGCGTGGCAACGCGCTGGACCTCGTCCGCGCTCGGGCCGTTGGCGATGAACTCTGCGACGATCTCGTCGAGCCGCTTGGTGACCAGGGCCGGATCGACCCCGGGGCGGACATCCGCGCTGACCGTGAACATCCCGACCTGCGCGAAGCTCTCGTTGCTGGCCGATACATTGACCGCGAGCTTCTCCTTGCGGACCAGCGCATTGTCGAGCCGGCTGCTCGACAGCCCGCCGAGCACCCCGGCGGCAACGTCGAGCGCGACCGAATCCTTGTCGTTGAGCCCCGGCACCGCCCACATGCGGTAGATCCGGGTGTTGGCGACGCGATCCTTGATCGTCTCGTATTTGGCCGCCGGGAGCGTCGGCACCGGGGCGGCGGGCGCGACGCTTTCGGGACCGCGCGGGATCGCGCCGAAATATTTGGTGACGAGCGTCTTCGCCTTCGCCGCGTCGATGTCGCCAGACAGCACCAGCACCGCATTGTTCGGGGCGTAATGGCCGCGGAACCAGTTCTTCACGTCCTCGACACTTGCGGTATCGAGATCCGCCATCGATCCGATCGTCGAGTGGCCATACGGATGCGTCGCGGGGAAGAGGGTCTCGACCTGCTTGTACTCGACCAGGCCGTAAGGCTGATTGTCGCCCTGCCGCTTCTCGTTCTGGACGACGCCGCGCTGTTCATCGACCACCGCCGGGGTGATCGCGCCGAGCAGATAGCCCATCCGGTCACTCTCGAGGAACAGCGTCCGCTCGAGCGCCGCCGACGGCACCGTCTCGAAATAATTGGTGCGATCGAAATAGGTCGTGCCGTTGAGATCGGTCGCGCCGATCGCCTTGGTGTAATCGAAATAATCCCCCGGCGCATTCTCGCTGCCGTTGAACATCAGATGCTCGAACAGATGCGCGAAGCCGGTCTTGCCCTTGGGCTCGAACTTGGAGCCGACATTGTACCAGATGCTGACCGCGACGACGGGCGCCTTGCGATCGGTATTGACGATGACGCGCAGCCCGTTGGGAAGGCGGAACTGCGTGTAGGGAATGTCGACCTGCCGGACGAGATCCGCGACCGGGGCGGGCTTGGGGGTCGGTCCCTGCGCGAACAGCGGCGTGGCGAGCGTCGCAAGCGCGACTCCAGAAAGCGCGAGCAGCCTGACGGTCATCGTCGATATCCCCCGGTAAGCAAGTCATGAGCGAAGCACTGTATGACGTTGGTATAGCGCGGCGTTTTAGGGTTGCAATCGGGTCCGCGCAGAGGGGTTCGGCCGCGCTGACGGCACGGCCGCAAGCGGCGGCCGAACCCGCATCGCTGAAATTCGTGGCGCGGAATCAGCAGGCTCCGATATAGATTACATAAATAGTACGATTTCCTGCGGAACGATTATGACACCATACCTTCAAATTACTGACCAGATCGGAACAGAGGGATTGGTGTCGATTACGATGTTTTTTGAATAAACCTCCCCCGGGGTTTGCTGTATAGAGGAAACGTTAGGATCGAGTCGCAGACGGGAACACCTTGCTTGTGCGGGTTTACTTGTCCTTGTTTTCTACACGTTCCTACCAGACCATAATGATCTTGGGGGAGATGTCCGGTGGCAGGTGATATCCAAATCAATGAGCAGTTGCTGATTCTTCCGGCGGCCCGCGCGGAGGAGTTTGCCGCGTTCGAACTCAGCGACGCGCTGGCACCCGATGGTGGCCGCATCATGCACCGTTATGGCAATCGCGTCTTGCTCGCCGAGACCGCTGCGTCCGCGGCTGCCGCCGACGCCTCCGCCTCCGCCGAGCTGGCGTTCCGGTCCGAATATGCCGCGAAGGAGACCCCGTCCGATCTCACCGAAACCGAAGCGCTCGGAGTCGAGGCGTTCGCGCTGCGCCAGTCTGCCGCTTATGTCGAGGCCAAGGCCAATCGCCCGCTCCAGGGTGCTTCGTGGGATTCCCCGGGCGACGGAACACCGCTGTTGTGCGCCGATGTCGGCGCGCCTGCCGGAGCGCTGTCGTTGGATGCCGGCGCCGGTGCGCCGCCGCTGAGCACCCGGCTGACCGGCAAGGTCGCGGTCGGGATCGTGATCGTCAGCGGGCCGACCGCGGCGTTGCAATTCACCGCGGCGGAGCGCGCGAAGGTCGTGGCCGAAGTGCAGAACGGGCTTGGCTGGCTCGGCGCGCAGAACGCTGCCGCGCAAGTGTCGTTCAGCTACGAGATCCAGAATATCGCGATCACCGAGACACCGCTCGGCGGAAACCCGTCGAGCGAGCAGATGGAAAACCGCTTCCGCGATCCGGCGATGGCCAAGATCGGCTATGCCGCCGGGCTCGGCAATGTTGCCAAATACGCCGACGATCTCCGTACGAAGCTCAAGACCGACTGGGCCTATATCGCGTTCTTCACCAAATATCCGCTTGGGCATTTCGCGTATGCCTCGATCGGCGGGCCACGTCTGGTGATGCAATATGCGAACGACGGCTGGGGCCCGGACAATATCGACCGCGTCTTCACGCACGAGACCGGCCACATCTTCGGCGCACCCGACGAATATGCCGCCAGCGGATGCGATTGCGGGGGGTCATGGGGTTTTTACGGCAAGCCCAACAGCAATTGCGCCAATTGCGCCCCCGGCGGCGGGGTGAAATGCCTGATGAAGGGCAACGACTGGGAAATGTGCTCGGTCACGCCCTATCATCTCGGCTTCCCGCTCGCCGACGAGCGCTATTCGGGCGTGTTCCGGGCCGGGGCGGGGAAATATGGCCTGTGGATCAACGCAAGCTACGACAGCTTCATCGCAAAATGGAGCGAGTGGAACGCGCAGGGCTTGCGGCTGGTCGATCTGGACATCGTCCAGGTCGGCAACGAGCGGCGCTATAACGGCGTGTGGATGGCAGGCACCGATGCTTATGGCCTGTGGCTCAATGCGGACTGGAACGCGTTCGTCGCGAAATGGACCGAATGGTCGAAGCAGAACCTCCGCCTGGTCTGCGTGGAGGTCGTCCGGGTCGGGACGCAAAACCTCTACTCGGGCGTGTTCCGCGCCGGCTCCGACGCCTATGGCCTGTGGGGCAACGCGACCTGGGAGAGTTTCAGCGCGAAGTGGCAGGAATGGTCGAAGCAGAACCTGCGGCTTACCGACCTCACCATCACCAATTTCGCGAACGAGCGCCGCTACACCGGGGTGTTCCGCGCGGGTACCGACGCGTACGGGCTATGGGTCAATGCCGCCTGGCCGGCGTTCCAGGCGAAATGGACCGAATGGTCCAAGGCGAACCTCCGTCTGGTCGACATGGAAATCAACACCGTCAGCGGCGCGCGACTGTATTCGGGCGTGTTCCGGGGCGGCACCGACGGCTATGGCCTGTGGGTGGATGCCAACTGGCCGGCCTTCCAGGCGAAATGGAATGAATGGTCGGGTCAGGGACTTCGGCTGATCGATCTGGAGGTTACCGACCCCGCCAATACCGTCAACGCGCCGACGCCCGGCACCAGCGTCGGAAGCGCGCGCGCAATCGCGGCGGCGCTCGGGGTCGAGGCCGGCGCGGACAGCGGCGAGGGATATGGCGGGATCTTCGCGGTCGACGGCGTCGAGTCCTCCGGCGATCTCGACACGGGCGCGATGGTCGCGGGCAGCCCCGCCGCCACCCCGGCATCGCAAGATGGCGCGGCAGACTCGGGCGCGTTCGGCGGCGTCTATGGCATCGCATCCTCCCCCCTGCCCGCCCCCGCGCCCGGCGGATCCAACGCGGGGGGCGAACCGTCGGGGTTTGGCGGGACCGGCGGGTTTGCCGCCGCCCCGCCCAGCGCGAACGGCCGCGCGGCGGGCGACGGACTTGGCGGAATCGGCGGTGATGGTGCCTCGGCCGGCGGTGCCGGTGACCTCGACACCGGCGGCTTCGGCGGTTTAGGATGACAGGATGACGGACGCGCTGCTGATCCTTGCGAATGCAGATGATCTCGCCATGGTCGAGCAAAGGACCGACGTACGTCAGCGTTATGGGCCGCGCGTTCTTGTCGTGGCGAGCGAGGCGGCAGCGCATTTTGAGGGGGTTGCGGGCGTTTCGGTGTTCCCCCCCGGCTCGGGCAACGCGGTGCCGCCGCCCGACGCCAGCGAAACCGAACGGATCGGGGTCGACGCCTGGAACACACGGGTCGAGTCGGGCGACAAGGTGCGTCCCGGAGATACGCTGTCGTGGGATGCACCGGGGTTCGATGCGCCCTGAGGGCGCGCAATGCTGCCCGGCACGCCTTGGCCGGAATGGTCTTCCCCACGCCTGAGCATAGCGCCATTCCGGCCCCAACCTCCTGGACCGCGACGCAGTCTCTGCCGCTGCCACCCGAACCATACGACCCTGCCCTCTGGATGCGCAATGCCGCCAGCGCCTCTGGTCTGCGCCGATCCTGACGCTATCTTCGTCGGGACGATAGCGAGCGGGTGCATCGCGCAAGAGCTATACAATCCGTGATCACCCGCCTTGTGTTGCATTATTGCAACACCATATCGGCGCGAAAGCAACTTTGAGGGTGGTTGATGAACATCGAGAAATTTACCGATCGCGCCAAGGGTTTCCTGCAATCGGCGCAGACCGTCGCAATCCGCATGAGCCATCAGCGGATCGCGCCCGAGCATATCCTGAAGGCGCTGCTCGAGGACGAGCAGGGCATGGCGTCCGGGTTGATCACCGCGGCGGGCGGCGACCCCAAGCGCGCGGCGAGCGAGACCGACCTGCTCCTTGCGAAGATCCCGGCAGTATCGGGGAGCGGTGCGCAACAGACGCCGGGGCTCGACAACGATGCGGTGCGTGTGCTCGACCAGGCCGAGCAGATCGCGACCAAGTCGGGCGACAGCTTCGTCACGGTCGAGCGGCTGCTCGTCGCGCTCGTTTTGTCGCTCAATACCGCGGCGGGCAAGGCGCTCAAGACCGCGGGTGTCGCGCCCGAGGCGCTCAACGCCGCGATCGAGAAGGTGCGCAACGGCCGCGTCGCGGACAGCGCGGGGGCGGAGGACAAGTTCGATGCCTTGAAGAAGTTCGCGCGCGACCTGACGCAGGCGGCGCGCGACGGCAAGCTCGACCCCGT
>CAZNQA010000034.1:0-32882 GCA_964575105.1 uncultured Stakelama sp. | reverse complement strand
GCGGCGGGGGCGGACATCAAGGAGATGCAGGCGCAGGGCTTCGCCGACATGTACGCGCATGATTTCTTCGCAGGCTGGGACCGCTTCACGCGGACGCGCAAGCCGATCATCGCGGCGGTCGCGGGCTATGCGCTCGGTGGCGGGTGCGAGCTGGCGATGATGTGCGACTTCATCCTCGCCGCCGACAGCGCGAAGTTCGGCCAGCCCGAGATCAAGCTCGCGGTCTCGCCGGGCATGGGCGGCTCGCAGCGGCTGACCCGCGCGGTCGGCAAGGCCAAGGCGATGGAGATGTGCCTCACCGGGCGGATGATGGACGCCGCCGAAGCCGAGCGCGCCGGGCTCGCCTCGCGCGTGATCCCCGCCGCCGATCTGGTCGAGGAAGCGGTCAAGGTCGCCGCGACGATCGCGGGCATGGCCCCGCTCGCGGTGCTGGCGAACAAGGAAATGGTCAACGCCGCGTTCGAGACCAGCCTCGGCATGGGCGTCCAGTTTGAACGCCGCCTGTTCCACGCTTTGTTCGGTACCGACGACCAGAGCGAAGGCATGTCCGCGTTCGTCGAGAAGCGCGCCGGGGTGTGGACGGGGAAGTAACCTTCTTCTCCCCTCCCGCGTGCGGGAGCGTCGGGGGTGGGCGCGCTCTCGACGACAACTTACCTTGATAGCGCGCGCCCACCCCTCGGTCCCCTCCCGCACGCGGGAGGGGAGGGAAGAAGGAAAAGAACAATGGCACGCATCGCATTCATCGGGCTCGGCAACATGGGCGGCGGCATGGCCGCGAACCTCGCAAAGGCGGGGCATGACGTCCGCGCATTCGATCTGTCGGCGGACGCGCGCGATCGCGCGAAGGCGGCAGGTTGCTTGCCGGTCGGGTCCGCCGCAGAGGCCGCCGACGGCGCCGAAGCAATCGTCACGATGCTCCCCGCGGGCCGGCACGTCGAGGCGGTCTATGCCGAGCTGCTCGCGGCGACCGTCGCGCCCACGACGATCCTGATCGATTGCTCGACGATCGACGTCGCCACCGCAAAGCGCGTCGCCGAGACCGCGCTCGCCAGTGGCGTCACCGTGGTCGATGCCCCGGTCTCGGGCGGGATCGGCGCGGCCAATGCGGGCACGCTGACCTTCATGGTCGGTGGCACCGACGCCGGTTTCGCGCAAGCGCAGCCGATTCTGGACGCGATGGGGCAGGCAGTGATCCACGCCGGCGCGAACGGCACGGGCCAGGCCGCCAAGATTGCCAACAACATGCTGCTCGGCGCGACGATGGTCGCGACGTGCGAGGCGTTCCTGCTGGCGGAAAAGCTCGGGCTCGACGCACAAACTTTCTACGACATCTCGAGCGTGTCCTCGGGGCAGAGCTGGTCGATGACGCGCTATTGCCCGGTCCCAGGGGTCGGCCCGGATACGCCCGCCGACCACGACTATCAGGGCGGTTTCGCGACCGTGCTGATGCTCAAGGACCTCAAGCTCGCGGCGGAAGCGGCAAGCGGTGCGGAGGCGAACACGCCGATGGGGAGCAAAGCGGCCGAACTGTATCAGCGTTTCGCCGACGAGGGGCAGGGCGGTCTCGATTTCTCCGCGATCATCAGGATGCTGCGCGGCTAAGGGTGCCGCCGCCTCACGCGCGCAGCAGGGATGTGAGCGTGAGGCGGCCATGCACCGCATCATGGGCGAGCGGTGCGGCGCCAAGGTCGCCTGCGTGCAGGCAGTTCGCCGGGTACAGGATCAGGCGATTGAACCGCAGCGCCGCCAGGCCGATCCGCTCGAAACCAGCGGTGTGCTCCGTCGGATAATGCGGCGCAGGGAGACCGTGCTGCTCGCGGTCGCGCGTCAACCCCTGCCGCCACGCCGCCGCACGGCTCGGGTCGATCCGCTCATATCCGGTGCCTCGATGCCGGTAGAAGCTCGTCCCGCCATGCGGCGGCGCGCACAGGTAATGGACCGCCGCGAGCATCGTCGGGTCGAGCGTGTCGAAATGCGGTATCCGCTGGATCGGCGCGAGCGCGTCGGCGGCGTCGGTCGCGATCGCGAAGGTCGTCCGCAGGACGGTCGGCAGCCGCGCCATGCCGGTCGCGAGCGCCGCCTGCGCCAGCCAGTCCGGATAGCCCGCTGGTGCCGGTGTGCGAATTCCCGGGTAAAAGTCCCCCGCTTCGCGCGCGAACCGATGCGCGGCGGCGGCATCCTGCAGCCCTTCGGGCTGCGGATGCGCCGAATCGATCACTTGGAGCGGCACTCCCTCGCGCCCCATCGCCTCGACGGGGTGGACAATCACGCGGCAATCGTCGGGGTGCGAACCCCGGGGTCGAACCACGCCGCCTCGTCCGCGATCCGCCGGTTCTTGCGCCGCACCAGCCCGGCGACCTGCTCGAGCGACAGCAGGAGCGCGGACAGATCGAGCGCGGTCTCGAAGTCGGGCAGCGTCGCATGGTGTCGCGCCAGCATACGCTGGTCGATCCCGTACAACCCCGCGGGTGTGCAGCGTTCGCCATCGTCGAACGTGATGTCGAGCGTGATCTCGACCACCAGTTTCAGCGACACCGCGAGCGCGACCAGCGCCTGTGTCGGCGCCTGTCCCCGTGCGAGGTCGCCGAGCATCGCCTGCACCTGCAGGATATAGCGGCTGTCGCTCCCATCCGCTGCGACGATCGCGCAGCTCCCCGCCGGATCGAGCGCGGGGCTTTCCAGGTCGACGCAGATGACGCCCGCCAGCGCATCCTCGCCACCGATATAGAAGGGCTGGCGCAGGACGTTGAGCGGGACATAGGCCGCGTCGATCGTGCTGCCGTCCCAGAACAGGTTTTCGTGCGGGGCAAGACCCATCAGCGCCGCAAGATGGAATTCCCCCGTCTCGGCGTCCTTTATCAGGAACAGCGGATAGTGCGCAGCGGCCTTGCGGATCTCGCTGCGGACGATCCGGACGAGATGCACCGTCGCCGCGGTCGCTGCCGCCCTGGCCGGGTCGATCCGCAGCCCGGCATGATGTTCGCGCGACAATTGGACCAGATTCACGGCAGGCCTTTCCCTTGAACGGAGCGAAGCGCGCGCATCTCAGACCGGCTGGAACCGGTGCCGCGCGAGCGTATCGAGCAGCGCGCGATTGGTCGGCAGATTCGCCGCGAGCCGCCGCTTGAGCGCAGCATTGCGCTCGAACGCATCGCGCGCGGCGTCCGGATCGCGTAGTGCTGCCGCGGCGAACCGCGGGTCGGTGCGGAACCCCATGCCGTACAGCACATATTGATAGCTCGCCGCCGGGAACATCTCGTGCGCACTCGAAAAGTCCTGCTCGCCGGGGGGCACGTGCCGCCACAGTTCGAGCTGGTCCTGCAACGCCTGCGGGATCGTCGCGGGGTCGCGATTGTCGCGCCAGAAGGCGGTGTCGTCGCGTTCGCTCAGCATGTAATGTAGCTTGAGGAACTCGATGATCCGTTCCCAGCGATACAGCGTCATCGTGTTGAACCGCCGCGCGACGATCTCCATCGCGCTCCGCGTCGCGGGCATCGACGCCGCGATAAAATCCGCCGACAATTCGATCAGCACCAAAGCGGACGCCTCGAGCGGTTCGAGGAACCCCGCCGCCAGCCCGACCGCGACGCAATTGCGCTTCCAGAACGTCGCGCGATGCCCCGAGCGGATCGTGATTTCGCGCGGCGACAGCCGGTCGAACGCCGGGCCGACATAGGCGGCGAGTTCGGCCTCGACCGAACTGCCGCTCGCGTGGCGGCTCGAATAGACGTACCCGACCCCGCGCCGGTTCTGCAGCCCGATGTCCCAGATCCAGCCATGCTTCTGCCCGGTCGACACGGTATGCGACACGATCGGCGCGCCCGCATCGTCATACGGCACCTGCACCGCGAGCGCGCGGTCGATGAACAGCACGTCGCTGCAATCGCGGAACGGCACGCCCAGCGTCTCCCCCAGCAACAGCGACGAGAAACCGCTGCAATCGACGAACAGGTCCGCCGTGATCGCTCCGTGGTCGCGCGTAACGACCACGGCGATGTCGCCATCCTCCGCCTGTTCGACCGCGACCACCTCGTCGATGATGTGGTGGACGCCGAGCTTCGTGACGCAATGCTCCGCCATGAAATCGGCGAAGCGGACCGCGTCGAGATGATAGGCGTAATTGGCGACTCCGCCATATTCGGGCGAGGTAATCAGCTTCGGTGCCAGACCGTGCTCGCACAGCGTCTCCTGGAAACACACCGAGTCCGAGAAAGACGGGGTCGCGGCATCGTCGCGTACCTGCGCGTTCCAATAGGGCGCGAGGTCGAGCGTCGGGAAGCCTTCGGGCAGGACGAGCGGGTGGTAATAGAAATCGTCGGGAGACTCCGTCCGCCAACCGGCGAATTTCGCACCCTGCTTGAACGAAACGTTGCAGAAACGGAGGAAATCCGTCTCCGAAACGCCCACTTTCCGCAGCGTATTGCGCATCGTCGGCCAGGTTCCTTCGCCGACCCCGACGATGCCGATCCGGCGGCTTTCGACCAGCGTGACCTTGAGCCCGCCGCCATCGGGGGTGCCGTGCCGCGCCGCGATCAGCGCGGCGGTCAGCCACCCCGCCGACCCGCCGCCGACGATGCATACCGAGGAGACGGGGGTGGTCATGGCTGCCATCGATGACGAGGATGACATGGGACCGGGCGTTGAGAAAGCCCGGTCCGGTCAAGATGCGATGGCTTCATCAGAAATTGACGCGCACGCCGCTCTTGAAGCGCCGCCCGGTGTCCTCGGCGTAGAGGAACTGGCTTGTATAATAAGCGTATTTCAGCGCCTTCGAGTTGGTCAGATTGACCCCTTCGGCAAACACCGAGACATGCTTGTTGATACGGTAGATCAGGCTCGCGTCGACCTGCAAATAGGCGCGGACCTGAGTCACCGCCTGGCCAGCGCCGTTGAGCGGGGGTGGTGCGAGATACTGGAGGAAATGATCGCGCCAGTTGTAGGCCACGCGCGCCTCGATCCCGTTCTTGTCGTAGAACAGCACGGCGTTGGCCGAGTTCGACAGCCCGGTCAGCGCGAACTTGTTGGTCAGGTCCTGCGGGTTGAGCTTGCGGTTGGAATGGACCAGCGTCCCGTTGATCTGGAACCCGAACCCCGTTTCCCAAAGGCTTTGCTGCCACGCCGCCTCGAGCCCGGTGACCGTCGCGCTCTGCCCGTTGACCGGCGCGGTGATCGTGAATTGTGCGGGAAGGTTGGTCACCGGATCGAGCAACGATCCACCGGTCGCGTTGCGGACCGGGCCGGTAGTCTGGTTGAGCACGATGAAATCGTTGACGTTCTTGAAATAGCCTCCGAGCGATATGTAGTTCGACTGGCCGAAATAATATTCGAGCGACAAGTCGAGGTTGTTCGACTTGAACGGCTTGAGGTCGGCATTCCCCCGGCTCGCCGCGAAATTGCCCGGGCGCAGCGTCACCAGCGTCGTCACCGGCGATAGCTGTTCCAGCGTCGGCCGCGTGATCGTCTGCGAGGTGGCGAAGCGCGCGGTCAGCCGGTCGGTCAGGTCCCAGCGGAACGCGAGATTGGGCAGGATGTCGGTGTAGCTCGCATTTCCGATCGTCCGCGTCGTCCCCGACGACGCCGAGCCATATTGCGTCTGGTCGTTGGCGAGTGTCACCAGCGCGGTATAAGCGGTCGCCAGGCCGTTGACGTCGGTCGCGGTATTCTCGACCCGCACGCCGGCCACGAGCGAGAAGGGGCGATCCGCGAGCGACCCCCGGAACTCGGTCTCGAGATAGCCGCCGAGGACGCGTTCGGTGACGACCGTGTCGTTGACGAGCGGCGGGGCGAAGGTGAAATTGGGGTTGGTCGCGCGCTGCTGTTGCGTGATCGCGGCGAACAGCGCATCGCCATCGAACGTCTGCCACTGCGTCGGCAAGCGGTTCGACCCGCTGACCCCCGACAGGAACCCGCTGCCAGCGCTGAACACGCCGATCGGCACGCCCGATGGCGACGGAAGGTTATACCCGCAGGTCGTGCACCCGGTCCCGCCGTCATTGGAATAGAGCGACGTATCCTTGCGATCGTGCGAGAAATAGCCGCCCCAGCTCGCCTTCACCAGTCCTTCGGTATCGTCGCTCTTGTAGCTGAAGTCGGTGCGGAGCTGCCCGACCTCGTCCTTGATGCCGAAGCCGCGCAGCAGCATGACGTGCTGGCACATCGGCTGTCCCGCACCGACGATGTTGCCGCTCGCGGGCGTCCCCGAGTTGCTGACCGCCGAGCCGCACGGGCTGGCCGGCGTGGCGAAGGTCGGCAGCGTCTCGACTGCATAAGGCAGGATCGATCCGTCCGAGCGATAGCGGTCCGACCCGGTGAGATAGCCGAGCAGCGCGAGATACGCCTGTCGACCGCCGTTGGGCTCCTCCTTCGCGACCGACCAGATGCCGTCGACGCTGACCGAGAGCTGTGGCGTGATCCTGTACTCGACGTTGAGCCCCGCGGCATAGGTGTTGGTGCGCTTGTCGAACTTCTTGTCGTGGAAATCGCTCGCAATTCCGCTGGTCTGGGTCAGGTCGGTCGCGGTGCCGTTGGCGTCGGTCGTGACCCCGGTCAGGTTCGAGGCGGTGAACCAGTGCCCATAGGAGCGCGCGTCGGTGGTGTTGGTGAAACGGGTGTAGAGCCCGTCCGCGGTCACGGTCAGGTCGTCGCTCGGGCGGAATTGCAGCACCACCGTGCCGCCGATCCGCTCGCGGTCCTCGCGCGTGACGCGGCTGTCGAAATTCTGCGGGATGAAGATGTTGCCCTGCGGGTTCGACGCGCTCACCGTCCCGCGTCCGCCGTTCACCTGCGCCGCCGGGACCCCGGGGTTGACCAGCCAGCCATCGGTCTGCGCCTGGTTGAGCTTGGTGAAGCGATGCTGGTAGCTGCCGCTCAGCAGCACGCCGAAGCGGCCTTCGCCGAAGGTGTTGCTCAGCAGGAACGACGCGTCGGGTGCGCCTTTCTCGGCATTGCCGTCATAATTGCCGTCCGCCGCGGCGAACAGCTTGAAGCCCTTGTAATCGAACGGGCGCGCGGTCTTGATGTTGACGGTCGAGCCGACCCCGCCCGACTGGTAGCGCGCGGTCGAGGATTTGTAGACTTCCACCCCCGCGACGAGTTCCGACGCGAGCGTGTCGAACGAAAACGCGCGGCCCGACGCCTGGCTCGGGTCGGTCGGCGTCGCGAGCTGGCGGCCGTTGATCAGCACCGTGTTGAATTCAGGCCCGAACCCGCGCACCGTGATGAACGCGCCTTCGCCGCCCGAGCGGTCGATCGAGACGCCGGTGATGCGCTGGAGCGATTCCGCGAGGTTGGTATCGGGGAGCTTGCCGATATCCTGCGTCGAGATCGCGTCGACGATCCCCGAGGCGTTCCGCTTGATCCCGCGCGCGCTGCTCAGGCTCGCGCGCAGCCCGACGACGACGATATCGGACCCGCCGTCCGCCTGCGGGGCAGGGGCGTTGGTCGGCGCGGCTTCCTGCGGCGTGGCGGCGACGGGCGCGGCGGCGCGATCCTCCTGCGGCGCGCGGACCGTCACCATCGCTGCGGGAACGGTGCCGGGCCGGGTCGCGACGGGAGCCTGCGGGACGACCGCATAGGTATGCGGGCCGATCAGCCGCGCGACCAGCCCCGTCCCCTCGAGCAGCCGGGTCAGCGCGTCCGACACGGTCATGTCGCCGTGGACTGGCCGTGTGCGCTTGTCCTGCGTGATCCGGCGCGCGGCGATGATCTGCACGTCGCCCTGTCGACCGAGCAATCCGATCGCGGTTTCGGCGGGTTGCGCATCGACCGCAAACTGCTTGGCCTGCGCGAATGCCGGCGTCGTTGCCAGACAGATCAGTGCTGTCGATGTATAGAGCGCATGACGGATCGAAATGCCGACCATCGTTTATCCCCCCCCTGGAGCCTGTTTCCAACAGATCGTGTGCGTCTGTATGCTCCCTAGAGACCCGTCTGGCAGAAAACCTTCCGGATTATTTCGATGCCGGACGGTTTGTCTTCACCGTTGCTCAGCGCGAAATGCGGATTGTCGTCGGATCGCGCGCAGATACGGTCACGTCGAGGCTGACCTTCACCGCCTGGGCGAACCCCTCGGGATCGTTGACGCGGAACACCCCGTCCAGCTTCTCTCCGGCAAGCCCCGGATCCGTCACGACGATCTTGCGCACATTGTAGCGATTGAATTCCTCGGCGGCGGTCGCGAGCGTATCGCCCTCGAGGTCGATCATCCCGCCGCGCCACGCGAGCGCCCGGTCCACCGCCGACGCGCGATCCGCCTCGAACCGGACCGCGGCGCGCGCATCGACGAACGCCCGTTGCCCCGCGGTCAGCCGGGTCGCGGCACGTGTGTTGACCGGGCTCTCGTGCCCGGTCTCGACGGTGCCGTCGGTTACCAGGATCTCCACCCCGGTCGCGCGCACCCGCACCGAAAACGCGGTTCCCAGCGCACGTGCGGTCACGCCCGCCGCGGTCACGACGAACGGTCGTGCGGGATCATGCGCGACCTCGAACCACGCCTCGCCCTGCGCAAGCGCGATCCGGCGCACGCGGGAATCGATCCGCACGGTCAGCGCGCTCCCCGAATTGATCGTCATGATCGAGCCGTCGGCGAGCGGAACGCGGCGTATTTCGCCCAGATTGGTAACATAGCGCGTTTCGGGCGCGAAGATCCGGGACGTGCCCGCAACCCCCGCGACGATCGCCGCGGCGAGCCCGGCAAGCACCTTGCGGCGGCGCCAGAACGAGCGGGGATCGGCAACCGTCTCGGCAGGGGCCGCGGCGACCCCGCGCGGGACCAGCGCGAGGTCGACCGCCGCCCACGCCGCCTGCGTCCGCAGCAACAGCCCGTGGCGCGACGCATCCTGCGCGAGCCACGCCGTCAGACCGGCTTCGTCGGCGGCATCCCAATGCGCCGAATCCATCTTCGCGACCCACCAGGCGGCTTCGTCCGTGACGGTCTGGAGGCCGCCGGTCATCGCAATCCCCGAAGGCCGGGTTCGGCAAGATCGAGCCGCTGTCCGGCGCGGCGTTCGGCACTGTTCCACGCCTCGCGCACCGCACGGACGCCGACCCAGATCTGCTTTTCGACCGCCTTCTCGGTCATCCCCATGTGGTCGGCGATCTCGCGATGCGACCACCCCTCGATCTTGCGCAATTCGACGATCCGGCGGCAGCGTTCGGGCAAGGCCGCGATCAACGCCAGCATCCGTTCAAAGGCGAGATGGCTCCCGGCCTGTTCCTCGGGTGAGGGGGCCGCATCGTCGCGATACGCCTCGATCTCGGCGATCGCCTCGAACGACACGATCCGCTGGCGCTTGAGCCGCCGCAGCAGCAGGTTGCGCGCGATCGAGAAGAAATAGGCGGACGGGCTGTCGATGTGATCGACCGCCTTCAGCATCGAAATCCGGCAATACGCTTCCTGGATCACGTCGTCGACATCCTCCGGTGACAGGCGGGCACGCTGGAACCAGGCGCGGACCCGGTGTTCGTGCGGCATGATTTCGCGCGCCACCCAGATCGCGAGGTGACGCCGCCGTGCAAGCTCTCCTTCAGGCCACCGTTCCGTAGCATCCTCCCCTTCGCGGCCACAGGAGGGCGCGTTTTCCGCCTCTCCAACCCCCTAGAGACATGATGCGCCGAAACCCCCCTCTCGCAAAGCGGAGAGAAATAGGCAGGGCCGTCCCGAAAGCTCTCGTTGCGTCACCGGGCCGATCCCTCGCGTCACGGCGTAGCTGTGGATGTGCATGGCAAGGGGGGCGGGAATCTTCTTAACATCCGGTCGAACAGGTTTAAAAGATCATTGATAAGTCGAAGAAACCAGTCAAAGGCCGACCGGCGAATAGTTCTGACGGCCGCGAAGAAGCCACAGCAGTAGACGGATATTTGGGATGACGCCGATATCGACCGAGCGCTACGGTTTCACCGAACGCAACCGCTGCCCTGCCTGTCATGACGGGCAGGTTTGTTCGCGGTACGAAACGGCGTTTGCCGATGGCGGCATTGGCATATTCGTCCGCAGCTACTACGGTATCGATCCCGAAACCTTGTCGGGGCAACCCTATCATCTGTCGGAATGCGCGGCCTGTGGACTGGTCTTCCAGAAATATATCGGCGACGATCGGCTTCTGTCGGCGCTCTACACGCATTGGGTAAGCGAGCCTGAGGACCCGGAGCGGGACATCGCTACCTATCGCGCCGATATCGCCGCGATCCGGCTGACGCGGGACGCGCATGAGATCATGGCCGCCTCATCCTTCCTGGGAATTCCCCTCGCGCGCCTCAGGACGCTCGATTATGGCATGGGGTGGGCACTCTGGGCCCGGATTTCGCAAGGGTTGGGGTGCGCCTCCTTCGGAACCGACCTTGCCGAACCACGGATGGAATTCGCGCGGCGACATGGGGTCACGGCAGTGACCGACGCGGAGATCGCTGATCTGCAGTTCGACTTCATCAACACCGAGCAGGTGTTCGAGCATGTCCCGCAACCGCTCGATCTGCTGCGCCGGCTGTCGAAATCGCTGACGCCGGGCGGGGTCATAAAATTATCGCTTCCGTCGGGTGAAACCGCCCCGGCGCTGATCGCAATGCTGGAACAGGGCCGCTACGCGGGAGATTATCGGACGATCATGCCGATCCAGCCGCTCGAGCATATCAACGCGTTCAGGAAATCGACGATCGGGGTGATGGCCGGAGCGGCAGGCTTGCAGATCGTGCGCCCCGGGTTGCGCCACCGATACGCGTTCCTCCGCCACCGTGGCGCAATCGACGCAAGGAATGGCCGGAAGGTCGCAAAGGAACTCATCCGGCCGATCTATCAATATCGGGACCGCTCGAACCTGTTCGTCTGGCTGCGCAAGGCTGCGGGGGATCGCTGACGGCCACCGGTCGCGTCCATCGTTCCGCAGGGCGGGCGAGAGCCGGTAAGGCGCGGAAGATACCCGTTTTACAGTGTCGGCATCAGGCTGCCCCGGGGGCCGACGGCATATGCGATCCAGAGCCGCCAGAAACCGGACTCCTCCGCTAGTCGACGAAGAGGCGCTCGGCCTCCACCGCGGAGATCGCGGTCTCCATCGCGGCAATCGAGCCGAACTGGAAACCGAGTTGCGATGTATAGGCCGCGCACATCGCGATCCGGGCGTCACGGTCGGTTGCGGTAAGCGCGTGGACATGCGCCGGGCGATCGCGGCGTACGCGCTCGACCCGCGTCAGATACGGCCAGTCCTCCCATAACAACAGGGGCGTGCCGAGCGTGGCAAGCGCATCGCGGACCAGCCAGTGGTCGACGTGGTCGCCGATCGCGAGCGGGCCAAGCAGCCGGTCGGGCTGCAGCATCACGATCTGCGCGCCGAGTGCTTCGGTCAGCGGCGCGAGCATCGCATCGTCGTCGCGCCGCGCGGCGAACAGTTCGGGCGCGCTGGCATAGCCGCGATGCGGTGCCTCGAGCAGCGGCAGATGGACCGCCGTCGCGCCAATTACCGCGCAGGCCTCGCGATCCTCCGCCCGGCGCAACGCCATGTAGTCGACCTCGGGTGCAAGCCCCTTGTCGAGCTGGCAGGCGAGCGCGAAACCGGTGGGGGTGGCCACGTTGCCGGTGAAGCAGGTGACGATCGTCACCCGGTCGCCCGCGCGCGCATGCGCGGCTAACAGCCCCCCGACCGAAAAGGCGGCATCGTCGAGATGCGGCGAGATCGCAACGACATGCATCAGAGCAGGTGCGGCTCGGCGCGGAAGCGGCACGGCGCGATCGCGATATGCTCGTCGATCCCGCGCGCAGGCGAAGTGCCGCTCAAGTCTCGGTAAATCTGCTGGATCTGCGCGCCGACCGCATCCCAGCTATAGACGCGGCGACATTCCGCAAGCGCGGCGGCGGCGAGCCGGTCGCGCAAAGCGCCGTCGGTCATCAGGCGGGACAGCGCGGCGGTCTGCGCGGCGATATCGCCCGCCTCGACCAGCAGGCCGTTCTCGTCGTCGCGAATGCAGTCGACCACGCCGACCGAGCGGCACGACAGCACCGCATGGCGGCTCGCCATCGCCTCGAGGATCGTGTTGGAAAATCCCTCGGCATACGTCGGCGAGACGAAGACGTCGTGCGCACGATAAAGTGCGGGGACGGCGTCGTAATCGGCATAACCGGTGAAGGTGACGCGGTCGTCGAGCCCGAGCTCGGCGGCGAGCGCACGCGCGGGTTCGTAATCCGGGCCGATCCCCGAAATCGTGCAGCGCCAGTCGCCCGCGACGCCGGGTAGCGCGTGAAGCATGTCGAGCACGCCTTTGCGGCGGTCGACCCGGCCGTGATAGAACAGCCGCACGGGTCCGCTCGGGTCGGGATCGGCCGGGGTGAACCGGTCGGTATCGACCGCGCCGGGGACGATCGTGAACCGGTCGAGCGGTGTACCGAGCCGGTCGTGAACTTCCTTCGCGAAACTGTTACCCCCGATCAGCAGCGCGCCAGCGTGGTCCAGCACGCGCTCCATCGCGATCCGGTGAGTGTCGCAGCACGAGCCGACCCAATGCCCGTCGCCGCCCTGGATCGAGACGACGCACGGAACGCCGATCCGCTGGCTCGCGAGCAGCGTCGCCCAGCCGGTCGGATAGCCATATTGCGCATGGAGCACGTCGAACGGTGCGCGCGCATGTTCGGTGGTGATCGCGGCGATCATCGCGTCGACGTCCCGCTCGAAATCGCCCCCGGCCTGCTCGCCGAGCGCCTCGAGCCCGATCACGCGGACGCCCGGGACTCCGGGCGGCGGGCCGCCGCCATAGACTGACGCACGCGCCGGGTCGCCGTAATATTGGCTGATCATCGTGACATCGTGCCCGCCAGCGACGAGTTGCCGCAGCAGGTTGATCGCATAGATCGACATGCCCGAGATCGCGGGGAAGAACCGGCGCGAGACGAAGCAGATCCTCATGCCGCGATGCTCCGCAGATAGGCGATCGATTCGGGGATGGCGGCGTGCGCGCGCGGACTTTCGCGCGACAGTTCGACGCAGACCAGCCGGGTAAAGCCGATCGCCTCGAGCGCGGCGAGCACCGCGGGCATGTCCATGTCGCCCTCGCCGAACGGCAGATGCGTATGGTCGCCGCGGCGCATATCCTCGACCGCGACGGTGCCGATCCGGTCGGCATAGGCCCGGATCGCGTCGGCGGGGTCAATGTCCTGCGTGACGAGGCAATGCCCGGTATCGAGTGCGAGCCGAAGCCGCGGGTGGCGGGCGGCAAGCGTGTCGTAGTCGCCGACCGTCTCGATCAGCATCCCCGGCTCGGGTTCAAAGCTCGCATCGACGCCGACCCGCTCGGCATGATCGAGCACCTGCTCCAGCCCCGCATCGAGCCACGACCGCGCCTCGACGGGATCGACGCCCGTCATCGGCACGCCCGCCCAGAACGACACCGTCTCGCTGCCGAGCCGCGCCGCCACATCGAGCGCGCGGCACAGGAAGGCGACACGCCGCGCGCGCCCGTCCGCGTCGGGGGTGACGAGCGTCGGTTCGTGCTTCTGGCGCGGATCGAGCAGATAGCGCGCGCCGGTCTCGATCACGCTGCCGAGCGACAGCGTTTCGAGCAGCGCGGCGACGCGGTCGGCTTCCTGTTCCCAGTGCGGCGCGAACGGATCGAGGTGATGATGATCGAGCGTCAGCGCGACCCCGGCGTACCCCGAATCCGCGATCAGCCGAAGCGCATCGTCGAGCCGGTGGTTCGCCGCGCCATTGGTGTTGTATGCGTAGCGCAGGCTCATGCGTGCCCCCGGTCGCCAGCGAAGGCGACATGATGCGCCTCGGGCTCGCGGTACAGCGGGTAGAGCGGACCGACGAGCGCGTCGGCAGCGGCGGTGTCGAACAGCGGATGGCCGAGCCGCTCCGCATCCGCCGGGGTCAGCCGGATCCGGCGCAGCGTCGCGCTTTCCTCCGCGCCGAACCGGATCAGCGGGGAATCCAGCGTAAGCAGCTTCTCGGTGTTGCGCGCGCCGATCCGGTAATAGCTCATCGTCTCGACCTCCATCCCGGGGACGATGACCTTGACCACCGAGATCGCACGGTCGGCAGGCGACATGTCGACATAGAGCACGTCGAACCCCGCCGCCTCGACCGCCGCGCGGGCGGCAGCGGCACGCGCATGGCCATCGGCTGCAGGCTGCGTCGGAAGCGCGTCAAAACGCTGCGATCCGCGCTCCGACAGCACCGAATCTGCAAGCCAGGCGCGTAAAGTCGCGGCATCTCGACCGGTCCAGTCGCGCATCGCATCGAACGCGCGGCTGTCGCTCGATTTCGCGGCACCCCCGGCCTGCGCCATGAACCGTGCCACATAACCCACAGGTGCAACCTTCGCGACGATATCGGCGGGGCCGTGCGCAAACGCCTTGCGCGCACGGCTCGCAGCGAATTCGGTCAGGCATTTGTCGAGCGCGGCGGTGCGGTCCGAATGGCACGCCTCGCCGCATGCGGTCACCATGATCGGCGCGGCGGGGGCGCTGCGTTCGTCCACGCCTACGCAATAGAGGTTGGGCATCCCGAACTGGTCGGTCGCGAACTTGGGAATCGCACGGATTCCCGCCGACTCGAACCGCGCGAGGATCGCGCGCGTCGACGGCGCGAGGCTGGTGTCGAGATCGAGCATCACCCCGCGATCGAGCGCGCGGAACAGCAGACCGTTGCCGTCGCGCTGAAGAATCTCGCACAGCCCGTGCCCGATCGCCCAGTCGAGATCGGGGCCAGCGCCCATCCCGTTCGAGATGATCGTCGTGAACGGCTGGTAGCCGGGGGTCAGCTCCTTGGACGAATAGGCCGCAAGGTCGATCGGCACGAGCACGCTCGAGCCATCCGCCCAGCGTCTGGCTTCGACCCATTCGAGCACCGTCGTATGATCGACCGGCGACCCGGCGGGGAGACACAGCGTCAGCGGATCGGCGACCGCGCGCGCGCCGAAGGTGCGGACCAGATCGGCATAGCTCGCCCGTGTCTTGCCGCGTGCGCCAAGCGTCAGCGTCGGCCACACCATCTCGGCGATCTCGCCAAGCCCGCCGAGCACCGCCGCCTCATCGGTCGCGCCATAGCCGACGCCGTACGGCATGATCCCGCCAAGCGCCGGATCCTCGGGGAACAGCGCAACGACCCAGACCGGAAGCCCGAGCCGGTCGAGCGGGTGGATCGGGAAGGCGACGACGTCGCCCTTGGGGAATGCATCGAGATAGGCGTGCGCGGCGGGGCCGAGATCGGCGGGGAGCCCGGTCCTCACAGTGCGAGCCGCCGTACGCCGGGGGCACGCGCAAGCCCGTCGTCGAGCGCGGCGAGCGTCACCGCGCGATCGACCTCGGGGGCATATTCGAACGGGGTCAGCACCGCGTCGAACTCGAGCGGGGCGATGGCGTCGCGGTAGCGGCGGAGTTCGGCGTGAGTCAGCGGGATATCCTTGTGAAACGCCTTGTGGCTCGAAATCGCATGCGAGCGGCCGGCGGGGTCCTGGTCGATCTTGAACATGTCGCCGCAGAACAGCCGTCGTCCCGGCGCGTCGTGCAGCGCGGCCTGTCCCTCATAATGCCCGCCGACATGATGCAGCGTGTAGCCCGGCGCGAGCTCGAGCAGTTCATCGTACGGCATGGTGACCCGGAACGCCTTGGTCAGCTGGAGGTCGTCGCGCTGGATCGCGACCACCTCCGGGTCGAACCGGCGCTGGAGCTGGAACAGCGCACCATAGCCGTGCGCATGGCTCGCCGCGAGGAACGCGATCCCGCCGAGCGCTTCAATCTGGTCGAGCATCGCGTCCGAATAATAGGGTGCCGCCTCGAACGCGATGTTGCCGCCGTCGCGCACGATTAGCCAGCCGGTCCCGGCGAGCCCGAGCGCAGGCGTGGTGGTGAACGCCCACAGCCCGGGCGCGACTTCGCGTGCGGCCCCGTCATGCGTCGCGGCGACCTCCGCCTCGGGGAGGAAGCGCCAGCCGTCCTCGGGCAGGTCGTTGCGGACATCGGTGCAGACCGGGCAATCGGGCGGCGCGAAGTGGCGCTGCCAGAACCCGCAATTGGCGCAGGCGAACCAGCTCAAAGGCATGATCGTGCTTCCTGATAGGCCCGGTCGAACAGCCGCATCAGGGCCAGATCGCGGGGCATCGAAAAATCGTGCGGCCCGCCGCGCGCCGCCGCCATGAACGCGGCAGCCTGAGCGGCGAAGGGCGAGGTGGCGGTGTCGAAGTCGAGCGGGGTCAGCGCGCCGGTGTCGCCGCATTGCCGAACCAGCGTGCCACCCGCGGTCTGCCCCATCGTGTCGGTCGCGATCAGCAGCCCGCGCTCCCCCAGCACCTCGAGGCGACGGCGCGGCAGGTTCTCCGCGCAATTATAGGCGACGTGGCTCTGGAACAGCACCCCCGACGCCGAGCGGGCGCTCAGCATCCCGCCGTCGTCGACCGCATAGGCGTGGATCCGCCGTTGCAGCGCGATCGACAGGTCGACCAGCGGCTCTTCCAGCAGACGCTCGGCGAGATCGAGCCCGTGGAGCGCGAGGTCGATCACCGCGCCGCCACCTGCGCGGACCGGATCGGCGCGCCAATTGTCGTGCGCGCCTCCGTCGGGGGTCCAGTCGGGATCGACCCAGCAGGCGTAGAGGATGCGGATCGCGACCGGGCGACCGATCGCATCGGCCGCGACCGCTTCCGCGATCCGGCGATGCGCGGGGTGATGCCGCTGATCGAACGCGGTGCCGTAGAGCGGCCCGTCTGCGACTGCGGCCGCCATCGCCTCGCCCTGCGCGAGCGACGCGGCGATCGGTTTCTCGCACAGCATCGGGATTCCCGCCGCCGCGCACGCGCGGACGGGCGCGAGATGCGCATCATTGGGTGTCGCGATATAGACGAGGTCGCACAGGCCCGACGCGAGCATCGCCTCCGCGGTCTCGAACGCCGCGAACCCAAGCCGCTCGGCCTGCGCGCGCGATGCGGGCGACGGATCGGCGACCGCGGTGACGGTCCCGCCCGCCGCGACGATCCCGGGTGCCATATAATCGCGCGCGACCCAGCCGAAGCCGATGATTCCCCACCGCATCACCAACGCTCCGGCAGATCGACGAGCCGGCGCAGGCGAACGTCGTTCGCCGCGAACGGCACGCTGTCATCTGAAAGTGCCCAGAAACAGCCCGCCGCATACTCGTCTTGATAGCGAGGCGAGGGCCATTGGACCTCGCCGTCATCCGCGATCAGCGGATTGCGTCGAAGCGTCGCCCCCGCAGGGGGCATCGCGAGTCCGCGGCCTGCCGGGCGCGGGATCCCGCCCCCTTCGACCAGCGACCATGCTTCCACCGCCGCATCCGGGACCCAGCCGCTGGGCGCGGCGGTCGTCTCGCCCAGCATGGCGGCGAGCAACGCGCGTTCGTCATAGACCTGCGCGTCGGGGAAAATTGCAGCCCATCCCGAAGCGGACCGGGCGGGCCCCATCGCGCCCCCGGCGTGCCCGGCATTGTGCAGGTGGCTGATCGCAAGCGTTCCACCCGAAGTGCAAACAGCCCGTAACCGGGTCGCGACCTGCGTCTGATCCGGCAGGAAGTAAAACGCATCGTGGCACATCACCAGGTCGAACCGCGCGTCGGCGATCGGCCACGGCGCGGCCGCGTCGAACACGATATACTGCGCATCGGGTGCGACCCAGTTCTTGGCAAGCCAGCATTTCGCGAACACCACATCCGCGCCAAGGCATCGGGTTCCGCGACGCGTGAGGTCGCGCAGATAATGGCCGATCCCGCACGCCAGCTCGAACGCCTCCGCCGGCGCGGTAGCGTGCGTTTCGAGCAAGGCCAGGCCCGCAAGGTAAGTAGGATCGCTCCAGCGATAAGCGAAATAGTCCGCCACCGGGCCAAGCCGCAGCAGCGCCATCGCGTCACGCAGCGACAGCGTGTCGCGCTCCCGAACGAGCCGCTTGAGTTCGCCTAGGTCCGTCGCGGGCCCGGTCCACCACGCGTCCTGATCGGTGAGTAGCGCGACCAGCGCATCACCGGGGCAGCCCGCGTCGAGATGATCGAGCGCGACCGCCGCGAGTCCTTCGCTATCGACGCGCAGATAGGGAATGCCTTCGACCACCGGCCAGCGCTCCCCCGGCGCAGCGAGCGAATGCGGCGTGTCTAGCAAAAGCGCCTGCCCCGTGACCGGCGACACCAGCGACTTGTTCTGAAGATCCACCACGGGCATCAGGCCAGTCCGGCATCAGCGAGGATACGGTCGTGGAACGCCTTGACCGGGCCGTCATGGACCAGCCCGTAATCGTCGAGCACGATGTCCATCGTCAGCCGCGCCGCGCGCAGATGCTGTTCGATCTCGAGCACGCGGTCGAGCACATCGGCGACGTGGAACGCGCGCGCCTCGGGCGTAACGTCCCCGCCGATCGGCGCGAGCGCGACCGTCACCGTCTCTGCAAGCGCCGGATTGGCCGCCGCGAGTTCCTCGACGCAAGCGGCCCGCGCGGTCGCGATCGCGGTGTCGAGCCGGTCGCCGAGCAGCATCTCGCCCGAATAGCCGCTGTCGGGCATGTCGGCATTGTGGAAATGATGCGCCATGCCCGCGAGGAACACCGCGACCGGGTCCGCGCCGTGCCACGGGCTCGCGAGCACGCCATACACCGCGACCATCAGGCAATGTTCGGCGTGGTTCTCCGCGGGTTGCAACAGAATGCGGGGTTGTCCGGGGGAGGTGACACCCGCACGTGGCTGGCGCGCGAGCTTGCCGACAAAGTCCGGCACCGGACCCGGGGCAGGGCGTCCCTCCGCAAGCGATGCGCGTAGCCGCTGCGCCAACGCAGGGTCGAGCTCGCGGGTCACTTCGTCGAACGCGCGTTCAAGCACCGTCACCGCATCGTCGCCAAGCCCGAGCGCAGTCAGCGTCGCGAGATCGAGGTCCCCCAGACGCGCCGACACCAGCGCAGCGCCGACGACCTGCGCCATCACGGTCGCTGGGGCATCGCCGCGCACCAGCGCCGCCCAGCCGAGCACGAACAGCCGCTCAGCGACAGAGCCCGGCGCTTGAGCCGAGAAGACCCGCTTGAGATCGCCCAACTCCCGCAGGAACGGCAACGCAGCGGGGGTCAGACCGGCGGAGGGCAGGAGAGCCTCCGCCGCGCCGGAATTGGCCGTTTGACTCACGCGGTCTTGCCGTCGAGCCAGTGATCGAGGATCGCCTGCTGCTCGGGCACGGCATGGACCGGCTTGCGCCCGCCGCTCGTCTGCGGGAGCTTGAAGAACAGCCCCATCTGGTCCTGCACGCCGCCTTCGCCGCGCTGCTGCGCGAGGTCGAGACAGCGAGCGATCTCGATCGCGAGCGGGGCGGCGAGGATCGAGTCCTTGCACAGGAAGTTCAGCTTGAGCTGCATCTTCTGGCCCATGAAGCCGGTCAGATCGATGTTGTCCCACGCTTCCTTGTCATCGCCGCGCGGGCGATAATAATGGATCATGATGATGTGATCCTCGACCGGATAGCCGAGGATGTCGTTCAGCACGCTGCCCTTGGTGCCGAGCTTCGACGCGAGCGACTTGGGATCGTCGAGCGCGAGGCCATCCGAATTGCCAAGGATGTTGGTCGAGAACCAGCCATCGACATGGAGCGCCCGGTCGCGCAACGCGGGGGCAATCACCGTCTTCATGAAGGTCTGGCCGGTCTTGCCGTCCTTGCCCGCGACGGGAACGTTCCGTTCCGACGCGAACTCGGCGAGCGGCGCGATGTCGGCGGCGACCGACGGGGTGAAATTGGCATAAGGCGTGCCGGAATCGATCGCGGCATAGGCATAGAGCATCGCCGGGCTGATCGCGGCATCGTCCTCGTCGAGCCCGCGCTCGAAGGCCTCACGCGATTGCAGCGCGGCATCATCTGCATGCGGCACCCGCTCGGTCGATGCGAGGTTGACGACGACCACGCGATCAAGGCCCTTTTCTGCGCAAAAACGACGCAAATCCGCCTGAATCTGCTGCACGGCGGCACGATGACCGCTCTCAAGCTTGTTTGTACCGTCGATATTTGCGCAATATCCGGTGCTCCCGGCGGCCTTCCACGGGCGCATCGTGTTGAGCGCCGCCGCACCGTCCGCGAGTTCCTTGTCGCCGATCACGCCGTGGCGCAGTGCGCATGCACCAAGCGAGTCCTCGGTGAGGTCCCATCCACCGAATTCGAGGTCGCGGTACGCCACCATCCCGGCGACATCGCGGTCGGCGAGGGGGAGCCCATTAAGGCTGTTCGACCCTGCCTTGATCATTTCGATACCCGCGATCGCAGTGGTGGCGACCGCGCCTCCCACACCGACGATCGCTACGCCAAGCCGTTCTGCCATGTCTCAAATCCTGTTCCGGCCCGCTGTGGGCCAAGCGACCGTTAACCAGCCGGCTAGGAGAGACTTCGTAAAACAGGAATGTTGCCGCGAAAAAACGAAGCAGCGGTTACATATGTTCCCGGAGGCGCGGTTCGGGGTGATCCATGTCACCGCGCGCGCCGACCGGCGGGAGCCAGTCGGTCGCCACTTCGCCGTGGCGGTCATGAAAATCAACCAGTTCGGCAAGCCGGTCGACGTCGTTGATTCGGATGACCCGCGCGTTGCGCTCGACCAGCCCGGTCTCCTCGAGCGCCTTGAGCGAACGACTGACGTGGGTCTTGGTCAGCCCAACCGCGTCGCCAAGATCCTGCTGGGTCAGTGGAAGTTCAAAGGTGGATCCCGCAAGCCCATCGACCACGCGCAATCGCGAGCGGATGTCGAGCAATAGTGTGGCAATCCGCGTGAAACCGTCGGTTCGCCCGACCGAGGTCAGCCGGTCCGCCATCGCGACCTGCTCGGAGGCGGCAACCGCGAACAGCAAGGCACCCAGGCGTGGGTGATCCCGGAACAGTCTCCCGAATGCGGGTTTCGGCATTTCAAACAAGGTCGTGTCGCTGACGGCGCGGAGCGTCGCGGCGCTATAACCCCATGCGATTGAGAAGGTCGCCGTCAGGTCGCCGACAAAATAGAAGCGCAGGATTTGCCGCCCCCCGTCCTTCAGCTTGACCGACCCGTGCAGCCAGCCGCTCGCGACGATAAAGAGACTTTCGCAAGTTTCCCCCTCGTGAACGACCACTTCGCCTGAGCGGAAGGTGCGTTCGCGACGTTCCAGCCAGCGCAAGGCATCCCGCTCCGAAAAGGTCAGGGTCAGGTGCCGCGAGAGACGGGCTTCGAGAGGACTTTCGAGCATAAGGCGGCATCTTACAGGCTGGTAAGCCGCGTTGGTATCGCGGTTTTCCAATTGATGAAAGGGCACAACCGGCGGTCTTGAGACGGGGCCGGTCGGCCCGATCGCCATAGCGGGCAGACTCCGTCAGAAGCGGCGACGCAGTCATCCTTTCGCCCGACAGGACGACAAGTCTCAGGCTTCGGCGGTGATTTCGCGCAACGCGCGCTCGAACGCTTCCGCCGGCTGTCCACCCGAGATCAGATAACGATCGTTGATGACGACAGCGGGTACCGCGCTGATTCCGCGCGACCGCCAGAGGTGTTCGGCGGTACGGACGTCGTCCGCAAACGCGTTTGAGGAAAGGATTGCGGCAGCACGCACCGGATCGAGGCCTACTTTTGCCGCGACGGAGATCAGGACGGCATGGTCGGACGGATCCTGCTGCTCGGTGAAATAGGCGACGAACAGGGCATGTTTGAGAGCAGCCTGCTTGCCCTCGAGGTGGGCCCAATGCAGCAGCCGGTGGGCGTCGAAGGTGTTGTAGATGCGGCTCGTCTCCGACATTCGCATGGCGAACCCCAGGTCGGCGGCGCGCTCGCGGATCATCGTACGACTGGCGGCGGACTGTTCGGGTGTGGAACCATATTTTTCGGTGATATGTTCGCCGATATTCTGACCATCCTTGCCCATCTGCGGATTTAGCTCGAACGGCTGGAAGGTCACGTCGGCGGCGATGAGGTCGCCGGTGCGGGCCAGAGCCTCCTCAAGACCACGCAGCCCGATGATGCACCACGGGCAGGAGACGTCGGAAACGAAATCGATCTTCATGGGCTTGGTCACTGGCGTGGTCATTGAGCACCGTCTGCAGCTTGAGGGAATGAGGGATGTAGGATCGTGTCGCGACGGATACATCCGCCTTTGAAGTTATGCGTGTCTTCAGGTCTTACCCGGCGGGAACAACGACTTGTTACTGTCACCGCCCAGTCGCCCGGGAGTCACGAAGCGCCGCTAGGCGCATCCTGAACGGGACCCGGGGACACATACCAGATGATCAGTATTTCAAAGGCTGCGTTGGCGGCTGGTATTGCGATGAGTCCGTTCCTGGCGTCGCCCACCTTCGCGCAGACCACACCGGCTGCCCCCGCCGTTGAGAACGACCCGGTCGACATCGTCGTCACCGGCACGCGCGCCGGCGAACGCAAGGCGATCGAGGAAAAGCGCAAGGCCGACAATTTTGTCGAGGCGATCTTCGCCAACGATGTCGGCAAGCTCCCCGACCAGAATGTCGCCGAGGCGGTACGCCGGATTCCTGGCCTGTCGGTCGCAAACGACCAGGGCGAGGGACGCTACGTCATCATCCGCGGGATCAACCCCGATCTCGTGAACGTGACGCTCAACGGCATGACGCTGCCCGCACCCGAGCCCGAGGGGCGGCAGGTCAAGCTCGACGACATCCCGTCGGCGCTGATCAGCGCGGTGGTCGTCACCAAGTCGCTGACCGCGGACCAGGACGCCAACGCGATCGGGGGATCGGTCGATATCCGGACCTTGTCCGCGTTCGACCGCAACAAGCGTTTCTTCGCGGATGCGCGCGCGGCCTACGGCTGGTCCAAGCTCAACGACGGGCATCCCTATGAAGGCGATATTCAGGTCGGCGGCCTGTTCGGCGCAAACCGGCAGTTCGGCGCGGTCCTGTCGGTCAATTATTCCAAGCGGCCGATCGAGTCCGAGAATTTCCAGGGCTCGACCAATTACCGTGCGCCCGTGGCGGCGAACGGGTTCGTCGTGCCCGACCAGTACGGCCTGCGCGACTATAACCTCACGCGGACCCGCAAGGGCGCGGTGCTCAACCTCGACTGGCGACCGAGCGACACGACCAAGGTGTTCGTGCGCGGCACGTATTCCGCGTTCGACGACAATGAGACGCGCGACCAGTTCATCATCGACAACCAGTCCGCCTTCACCAGCCAGACCGCGATCACCGGCACCTTCCGGGGTCGTGGCAGCGTGCGCGTGCGCCGGCGTGAGGAAGAGGACAACACCAGGTCGGTACAGGGCGGCGGCGAGGTCGACGTCGGCCCGGGCCACCTTGCGATCAGTGGCAGCTACGCGCGCGCGCAGAAGCGCGATCCCCTGCGCTCTGAATACAACTTCCGCACCGGCGGAACCGCGCTGACGGTCAATTACGACGTTTCGGACACGCCCTACGATTTTGCCCAGACCAACGCCGTCGCGCAGACTGCCTATGCGCTCAACAGCGTCAATTACGATCGCCGCCTCGCGGTCGAACGGCTGACGCAGGGCCGGATCGACTATGCGATCCCGCTGGCATTCGGCAGCGGCGAATCCTCAGTCAAAGTCGGCGCAAAATATCTTGACCGGCACAAGACCAACAATCGCGACTACGTCACTTATGGCCTGACGAGCGGCCGGACGTTCACGCTCGCCAACGTCTCCTATCTCGGTGACACGAGCTTTTACGGCAGCGACTATACCTTCGGCCAGCGGATCGATTACGACCGCGCGCAGGCCTATCTCGCCGCAAACCCGGGGACGATCACGCTCAACACCGCGGGGTCGATCGCCAACAGCCTCGCCAACGATTATGACGTCAAGGAGCGGATCCTCGCGGGCTATGCGATGGCAACGCTCAAGTTCGAGAACCTGACGATGGTCCCCGGGGTCCGCGTCGAGCAGACCCGCGACCGCAGCCAGGCCAAGCTGATCACCGCGACCTCGTCACTTACATCGGGGTTCAACAGCTTCGGTTCGAAGCAATATACCGACGTGTTTCCCGGGCTCAATGCGCGGTACGACGTGACCGACGCGCTCGTGCTGCGGGCTGCGGTCACGACGTCGATCGGGCGCCCCAATTACGCGCTGCTCGCGCCGTTCGTTGCGGTCGACCAGACCACCACCCCGGTCTCGGTCTCGCAGGGCAATCCGAACCTCAAGCCGTACAAGGCGCTCAACCTCGACGGCGCGATCGAATATTATCTCCCGGGTCAGGGGCTGCTGTCGGTTGGCGGTTTCTACAAGAAGTTCGACGATCCGATCTACCAGCAGGCGCTGCTTGCGCAGACCGGCAGCTTCGCCGGCCAGCGGCTGGCCAACGCGACCGTGCTGACCGCGCTCAACATCGACGAAGCCACGGTGTACGGCGTCGAGGTCAATGTCCAGACGCGCTTCACCTTCCTGCCGTCGCCGCTCGACGGTTTCGGCGTCAGCGCGAATTACACGCGGATCTTCGGCGAGGGGAACGGCACGATCCTCGGGGCACTGCCAAGGTCGGGGAGGATCCCGCTGTTCCTGCAATCGAAGCATGTCGGCACCGCGCAGATCTTCTACGAGAAATACGGCGTCGCGGTCCGCGCGGCCTATTCCTATCGCTCGGCCTATCTCGATACGCTCGGCGCGACCGCCGCGCTCGATCAATATACCGATCGCAACGGGCAGCTCGACCTCAACGCAAGTTATCAGGTTACGCCGAAACTTACTTTCTTTGGCAGCGCGACCAACCTGACCGACGCGCCGTGGCGGCGCTATATCGGGTCGAAGGCGTTCCTGGTCGAACGCGAGCGTTATGATCTGTCGGTACGCTGGGGCGCGCAACTCCATTTTTAGGAAACCGCATATGCGTAACTCTCTCCGTGTGACCGCAGGCCTGGCGTTGCTTGCGGTCGGTGCGCCGGTCGTCGCGCAAAGCGGGTTGCGGGTCGATCGCGTGGTGATGCTGATGCGCCACGGGGTGCGTCCGCCGACCAAGGCCCCGCCGATGCCGGCGGGCACCGCTGCCGAAGCCTGGCCCGAATGGCCCGTCAAACCGGGCTACCTGACGCCGCATGGTGCTGCGGCGCTGCAACGTCTAGCCGCAGCCGATCGCGCGACGTTCATCGGTTTTGGTCTTTTCCCGCGCAAGGGCTGCACCGGCGTGCGGATCGTTGCGGACAGCGACCAGCGGACGATAGCGACTGCGCAAACCTGGGCCGCGGTGGTGGCGCCGGGCTGCACTGTGGACATGACGCATCGCCCGGAGGGTGTCGCGGACCCGATCTTCTCGCCGATCGATGAACAGGCGGTCCCGTTCGGTTCGGACACCGCGCGTGCCGCGGTGCTGGCAGGGGCGGGGATTGCCGGGATCGCGGGCGAGGAACGGCGGCTCCGCCCGGTGCTGTCGCGGCTTGATGCGATCCTATGCGGTCCGGCCCGCGCCGCTTGTGGCATCGGGTCCGAACCGTCATCGCTTGCACCGCTCAAACCTGGCAAGCGGCCCAAGCTCAGCGGCGCGCTCGATCAAGGCTCGACCGTCGCGCAGATCCTGTTGCTGGAGTATGCCGACGGCAAGCCGATGCGGGAGGTTGGCTGGGGGCGCGCCACTGCCGCCGACATCGCGCGCGCGTCCGAACTCCATGCGGTCGAATTTCGATTGCTCGCACGACCGCGGTATGTCGCTGCTGCCAACATGTCGGGGATTTCCCCGCTCCTGCGCGAAGCGCTGAGCGACACCCGTCCTGACGCGTCGCCGGTCACGATGATCTCTGGACACGATACGAATGTCGCGAGCCTTGCCGGCCTGTTCGATCTGCACTGGCACGTGCCCGGTCTCGCCGCCGACGATCCCACACCGGGTGGCGCGATCCAGTTCGAGCGGCTGGTCGATCGGGCCGGACGTCGCTATGTCCGCGCGGTTTATCGATCGCAGACCCTGGGGCAGATCCGCGCGTTGACCGCGTTCCGTGGCGCGGGAAAGCCCTATCGTATTGTCATGCCGATCGCGGGCTGTTCAGCGCGGGGTATCCAGGGTCTGTGCACGCTCGAGGCGTTGGCGCGCCGGTTTTAGAACAACGGCGTCAGCGCCCAGCAGCATCACTCTTGCGCGCAGATTTACTGTCATCGCGCAGTTCGCTGCGTGACTGGCGAGCGCCGGTCCGATGGACGAGGACCACGGCGACATCCCTGCCACCGTGTCGGTTACTGTCCATCCCGGACGGATCGGTCCTGCGCGATATGGCAAACGAGTCCCACAGGGAGAGGCAAGCTGGCGTCTTTGCCCGCCGTACCCCTCCCAACCGCTTCGCTTGCCGCCTAGAAGCGCATCGACGCGCCCAACGACACCGTCCGCCCGCTGACCGTGTTCGTCATCACCCGCTTGGCGTTTCCGTCGGCATATTGGACGATCGGCTGATCGGTGAGGTTGATCGCCTCCACCCGTGATCTTGAAGCGCGGCGTCAGGTTGAGATAGGCGGACGCGTCAACGTTGGCCGATCCCTGGATATATTCGCTGATAATGCCGTTGCCGCCATCGCCCCAGCGATAGCGCGAACGGGTCGCCACCGATCCCCGAATGCCCCAGCGGTCGGTGTCGTAATAGAGCGTCGCGTTGGACGACAGTTTCGACAGCGTGGGCAATGGCAAACGCTTCGCAACGCCCGAATAGTACACCGAGGTCGAGCCGTCGGCGGCAGTGATGTTCCCGAGGACGCCCAATTGTGGAACGGGGCGGGGAGGAAATCGAATCGCGTTTCGCGGCGATCTCGATGCCCTTGATCGACGCGCCGGGGCCGTTGATCGGGCACGTGTAATTGACCAGCACCGACGGATCGACGCCGACGGGCAGCAGCGCGTCCGGGTAGCCGGTGGTGTTGTAGGCGACCAGCCACGTTTCCAAGGTGATGTACGAGTCCATGTGCTTATAAAAAGCACCGATCGCCAGCGAACCGCGTTGCCCGTCATAATATTCGAGCGATCCCTCGACCGAATCCGCGATGAACGGCTTCAGGTTGGGGTTGCCGCCCGCGATGCTCCCGCCGAACGAGGCGAGGTTGAGCGTGCTCGCCGCGCGCATGTCGCTCAGCGCGGGACGGCTCAGATTGCGGTTGCCGCTGACGCGGAAGACGAGCGACCGGCCGAGGTCGAACGCAAGGTTCGCGGCGGGCAGGAACCCGTGATAGCTGTTGGTCACATCGACCGGAACCAGCACCCCGCCGACCAGCGCCGTGCCCGAGGAACCGAGATCGGTGTGATAATAGCGCACCCCGAAATTGGCGCGAAGCCCGACGCCGCCGAGCCGCGTCTTCAGGTCATATTGCAGATACGCCGCATAGGTCTTCTCGAGCAGATCATAAGCGGTCCCCGTGACCGTATTGCTCGCATTCACCGTCATGCTCTGGCCGAGCAGGGCGTAGGTGCCCGGCACGTCGCCGATGACATAGGGGGCCAGACTTCGGTCCGACAGCACGCTGGTCGGCACGCGCGGGATGCCCGGCTTGTCCTCATAGCTCGGCGCAGCCTTTTGCTGCTGGCCGCTGTTGGTGAAGCGCTTGAAGCCGCCGCCCGCCTTGATCGTCGAGCCCGGCCCGACCTGCCAGGCGAGTTCGGCCTTTGTGTTGTAGAATTCGCTGGCGATATGGTCGGCGCGGGTTTCGAGGCCCTGCAACGCCCATTGCGCCGGGTCGGTGATGTCGAAGCCGTAGGTGGTCCGCGGCGACCCGGTGTTCAGCCCCGAGAAGGCATAGCTCTTGTTGACCGCCTCCAGATAGACTTCGGCGTAGCAGGAGTCGAAGACGGAGCGCGACCAGCCCGTCAGCACCGTGGCGGTGAGGGTGTCGGTCAGGTCGGTATGGCCGTTCAGCGCCGCCTGCCAGAAGGTCGTCTGGTCCTGCGTGTCCTTGGATTCGGTGCGCATGTCGACGTGATCGAACGACGCCCCGACGATGTCGTTATACTGGTCGAAAGCGACCCCGGTCAGCACCTGCGTGCCAATGACGTTGTTGGCCGAAACGCCGTTGGTCCCCGCCGCGCCGATCACCCCTGAGCGGCGGTCGTTGTTGAGCTTGCCGTAGAGCAGGTCGAGCGTCACGTCGGTGCGCGCATCGGGGTGATATTGCAGCGCGGTGGTGAGGCCGAGCCGTTCGCGCTTGTTGAAGAAGGTCGCATAGGTCTGCGCACGGCTGTTCCAGATGCGATCGGTGCCCTTGGCATTAACCAGCAGCGCCCGGTCCGCGGCGGAGACGGCGGGGCCGACATTGGCGGCACCGAAATTGATCTGCGACCAGTTCCAGTTGCGATAGCCGAACTCGATCGTGTCGGCGGCGCTGTAAGCCGCCGAGGCGAGGAAGCCGAAATCGCCCCAGCGTTGCGAGAAAAGCCCGACCAGTCGCGGTGTAACCGTCTTGGTATATTGGTTCGACTGGCCCTTGGCGGACGCGACGATCGTGCGACCCTTATAGTCGAATGGCTTGGCGGTATGCAGGCCGACGGTGCCGCCGATTCCGCCCTCGTCCTGTTCCGCGGCGTAGGATTTCTCGACCACGACCTTGTTGAACAGTTCGGATGCGAAGATGCTGTAGTCGAACGACCGGTTACGACTGACCGATGACCGGCTGTCGAGCCCCGACGAGGTGTTGGTCAGCACTTCCATGCCGTTCAGCTGGGTGCGGGTGAAATCCGCGCCGAGACCGCGCAGCGAGATCTGCCGGCCCTCGCCGCTGTCTCGGGTCAGCGCGACGCCGGGAACGCGCTGGAGCGCTTCCGCAAGATTCTGGTCGGGAAAGGCGGCAATATCCTGCGCCAGAATTACGTCCTGCGATCCGGTCGCCGCCCGCTTGACTTGCTGCGCCCTGGCGACGCTTTCGCGGTACCCGGTGACGACGATGTCGGTCGTCTGTTCGGCCTGCGGCTCCAGATGCGTATCGCCTTGAACTTCTGCCCCGGCGGCAATCGCCGGGGCGTGCGCGTCAGCCGTAGCAAGCCGCGCGGGCCGGGCGACCGTTACCGTGTCCCCGACGATCCTGCCCGCGAGGTCGCTCCCCGCGATCAGCTGCGCAAGCGCCGCGTCGGCGGTCATCCGCCCGTGCAGCCGCTGACTGCGCGCACCTTGCAACAGCGTCGGCGACGAAGCGAGTTGCAGCCCGGTAAGCCGAGAAAAGGCGAGCAACGCTTCCGAAAGGTCCTGCGCGGGGACGTCGAACGTGAACTGGCGCGGCGCGGGTGCCGCATGGGCGGTGGCGGGCATGGCGATCAGGCCGGACAGCGCGGCCGAGCTTAGCAGAAGATGCGACATAGGAATGTTGCGAAACATGGTTTCCCCCCGAGTAGTTCGAGAGCAAGACGACGTACCGTCGCAAAACCCGACAAAATTAATAGATTTCAGTTATGCGACATCAAAGTGTCGCCGATGCTGGACTTCCCCGTCAGCGTTGGTCCGATGCGTTGCGCGTGCAGGGTGAAGCGATCCAGTCTGGAATTCTTCGGTCCGGGATGATCATACTATCCTTTATAAAGGCGGTTTGATCGATAGCGGCGCGTTAGCCTTGGCGCTGCTCAGCGAAACTGTCACAAACTCTCCCTAGGGGGCGGGGCTTCACAATCCGGACATCCGATGCCCGCGCCGTTGCCCCATATCGAGGATATCGCCGGCGCGACACCCGAAGCGGACTGGCGCACGGTCGCTTCTACGCTGAGCCGCTACGTCCGGGCGCGCACCAGCCGCGCCGATCTGGTCGAGGATGTCGTGCGGGAGACGCTGTCGCGGCTGGTGCAGCAAAGCCGCGTGCAGAAGCTGGTGAGCGTCTATGCGCTGGGGTTCCGGATCGCCGCGAGCCTGCTGGTCGATCATCATCGCCGCGACAGTCGCTATGTCGCCGAACGCGAGGAGGAGCCCGCCAGCCAGGCACCCTTGCCGGATCGGGTGCTTGCCGGGCGGCAGGAACTTGCGCTGCTTCAGGCGGCGCTCGCGATGATGCCGCCGCTGCGCCGCGACGTGCTTGTCCGCCGGCGTTTGCAGGGGCAAAGCTGTGCCGCGATAGCGAGGGAGCTGGGGTTGAGCCCGAAAGCGGTCGAGAAACATATCACGCGCGGTCTGGCCGATCTCCACAAGGCGATGGGCGGCGATGGTTTCGCGCGGGGCGCGGAGCAATGAAGCGCGACACGGAGATCGCCGAGGAAGCGGCGGGCTGGATCGACCGGCTCAACCAGCCCGCATTCGATGCCGCGGCGGGCCCCGAATTCGACGCTTGGATGGCGGCGTCCCCGCGCCACCGCGAAACCTTCGCCGATCTTCAGGCACTGTGGGAGTCCGAGACGCTGGCGCACGCATTGCGCCAGCCCGAGGCCTTGGTGGTCATGCCGTCGTTACGGTCGCACGTTCGTTTCCCTCGACTCCGCTATGTCGTTCCCGGATTGGCGGCGGCCTGCGCGGCGCTCGCGGCGGTGCTGATCCTGCCGTCCGTGACGACAACCGCCTATCGCACCGGCGTCGGCGGCGGCAGGACCGTCGTGCTGGCGGACGGGTCGCGCGTCGACCTCAGCGGCGACAGCGAGTTGCGGGTGCAGATCCTGCCCTGGGCGCGCGCGGCGGAGCTCGTGCGGGGCGAGGCGTTCTTCGACGTTCGGCATGAAAACGCCCGGACCTTCGAGGTCGCGAGCGGGACTACCCAGGTGCGCGTCCTCGGCACCGCGTCCAACGTGGATCGACAGAGCCCAACGCGAACCGCCGTGGTCGTGTATCGCGGCGCGGTGGATGTCGCGGTCGCGGGCGAGCACGATCTGGTGCTGCGCAAGGGCGACGCCGCGCACGTCGTCGATGGCCATATCGCGGCGCAACCGCGTACCGCGGAGACCGCGCCCGCTTGGAAATCGGGGTGGTTCGAGGCGTCGAACGTCCCGCTGGGCGTGTTGATCGACAAGGTGCAGCGCTATTCCACACGACCGATCGTGGTGAGGGATCGCGCGCTGCTGACGCTGCCGATCAGCGGGCGGTTCCGAATCTCGGATACGGCTCGAGCGCTGCAGGCAGTGCAGGTCGCCTACGGTGTTACGATATCTTGGGGCCGCAGGGTCATAGCGATCCGCCCTACCGACGCTTCAAGACGTCGTTGACGGCATCGTCCTGATTAGGATGTCGGGTTTTAACCGGCTGTTGCGTCTTCCTAGAATTGCCCGGTCGCGCCGACCGATGGCGGAAATCGTCCGTCACGCTGACGCGAAGGGCCCAAGGAGGTATCGCCGTGGCCCAGCTCGACCGCCGCACGCTGATCAAGACCGGGCTTACGCTCGCGCTATCGAGCGGAATCGCCGCGCCCGCGCTGCTCGCGCAAGCCCGCTTTACGCGCGATCCCTTCACGCTCGGCATCGCATCGGGCGACCCATGGTCCGACGGCTTCGTACTCTGGACCCGCCTCGCCCCCGAACCGCAGACCCCCGACGGCGGAATGCCGCCGCACGACGTGCCGGTCCGCTGGGAAGTCGCCGAAGACCCCGCCTTCCGCAAGATCGTCCGCGCAGGCGCTGCGGTCGCCATCGCAACGCTCGCGCATTCGGTCCATGTCGAGGTCGACGGCCGGCGTGCGCACCGGCCCTATTGGTATCGCTTCCTCGTCGCAGGCGCAGGCGCGAGCCCGGTCGGCACCGCGCGCACTGCGCCGGCGGCGGGGGGGGGGGCGCTCGATCGAATGCGGCTCGCGCTTCTGGGATGCCAGGATTTCGAGATGGGTCTGTTCACCGGCTATGCGCATCTGGCGCGCGAGCCCGATCTCGACGCGGTCTATCATTACGGCGACTATATCTACGAGATGGCACCGCGCGCCGGGCCGACCCCGCGCAAGCATCTGGGCGGCGAATGCTATACGCTCGACCAATACCGCCGCCGCTATGCACAATATAAGGCCGATCCCGATCTCCAGGCGGCGCATGCCGCGGTCGCTTTCATCATGGCGTTTGACGATCACGAGATCGACGACAATTGGGCCGGCGCTTTCGACAAGGACGGCAGTCCGCCAACGGTCTTCGCGCTGCGCAAGGCGGCCGCGCTTCAGGCGTGGTACGAACATGTCCCGGTCCGCCGCGCGCAGCGACGGGGCCCGGACGGCGTCCATGCCTATCGCCGGCTCGATTACGGAAACCTCGTCCGCCTCCACGTGCTCGATACGCGCTCCGATCGCAGCGATCAGCTCTGCGAGCGTCCCGGGATCGGGCGCGAGGAGCTCGACGCGTGTCAGCCGGTCGACCGACCCGACCGGACGATGATGAGCGCGGCGCAGGAGGCGTGGCTGGACCGCGGGCTGGACAATGCCGCCCAGTGGAACTTCATCGCGCAACAAGTGATGCTGATGCCCTATGACGCCCGCAAGGACGGGAGGACGGCACCAGTCGTCGCGAAGGACAACTGGAACGGCTATCCGATCGCGCGCCAGCGGCTGATCGACAGTATTGTTCGCCGCGATTTGACGAACGTCGTGATCGGCAGCGGTGACATGCACCAGAATGTCATCGGGTCCGTGCCGCGCCGCGCCGAAGACCTCGACGGGCCAGCGATCGCCACCGAATTTCTCGCGACGTCGATTTCGTCGAGCGGGACAGGGGGCAAGCGATATCCCGGCGAAGACCATGCGCTGGACCATAATCCAAATGTCGCACTGCTCAACAACCAGCGCGGCTATCAACTGTTCACGGTTACTCCGGCTCGCTGGCACGCCGAGGTGAAGGCGATCGATCAGGTTGATCGGCCCGGGGGGCGAATGGAAACGCTGGCAAGCTTCGTCGTGGATCCGAAGCAGGCCGGATCACAACCCGCCTGAGCGTGCTCACGCGGCGTCACCTGAGCAAAACGACGTGCGGGGCAGGTGGCCTTACGGCTCCGCCAGGGTGGAAAGCAGTCTGTCCGCCCTCAGGTGACGTGACCCCCGTTTTTTCCTCCAGTTGGAGCTAGAGTCCGACCCCGAAGAAGGGACGGACAGATGAAGCGG
>CAZNQA010000033.1:0-33197 GCA_964575105.1 uncultured Stakelama sp. | reverse complement strand
GGCGGACCATCCCCATATATTCGTTGTTGAGGATGAAGATCTTGACCGGCAGGCGATATTGCGAGGCGGTGCCCAGCTCCTGGATGTTCATCTGGATCGACGCTTCACCCGCGATGTCGATCACCAGCGCCTTGGGGTTGCCGATCTGCGCGCCGATCGCGGCGGGCAGGCCATAGCCCATCGTGCCGAGACCGCCCGAGGTCAGCCACTTGTTGGGTGCCTCGAACCCGAAATGCTGTGCCGCCCACATCTGATGCTGGCCGACTTCGGTCGTGATGATCGGATTGCGCTTGTGCGTCGCCTGCCACAAGGCGCGGATTGCGCGCTGCGGCATGATCTCGCTTTCCAGATCGGTGAAGGCGAGGCTCTGCTTGTCGCGCCATTCCTCGATCATCGTCCACCATTCGCGCAGATCGGGCTTGGGATGACGCCGCGATTTGAACACGCGCACCATGTCCTCGAGCGCGTGACCGACGTCCGCGACGATCGGCAGGTCGACACGGACGTTTTTATTGATGGAAGACCGGTCAATATCGACGTGAATCTTGCGCGAATTGGGGCTGAATGCGTCCAGACGGCCGGTCACCCGGTCGTCAAACCGCGCGCCCAGGCACAGGACGAGGTCCGCCTTGTTCATCGCCATATTGGCTTCATAGGTGCCGTGCATCCCGAGCATCCCGAGCCACTGCGACCCGGTCGCGGGGTATGCACCCAGGCCCATCAGCGTAGACGTCACCGGCGCACCGCTGATCCGCGCGAGTTCGCACAGCAACTGGCTCGCCGCAGGGCCGGCATTGATGATGCCACCGCCGGTGTAGAGCACCGGGCGTTCGGCCGCCGCGAGCATGTCCATCGCCGCCTCGATGCTCGGCTGGTCGGCCTTGATCTGCGGGCGATAGGTCTTGTGCCGGATCGGGCCGGGCTTGGTGTAGCGCGCGGTTGCGACCTGCACGTCCTTGGGGATGTCGATCACGACCGGGCCGGGGCGGCCGGAGGTGGCGATGTAGAACGCCTCGTGCACGGTCGCGCCGAGCCTGGCGGGGTCTTTTACCAGATAGTTATGCTTGGAACAGTGGCGCGTGATCCCCACCGTATCGGCTTCCTGGAACGCATCGGTCCCGATCAGCCCGGTCGGCACCTGCCCGGTGATCACCACCATCGGGATCGAATCCATCAGCGCATCGGTGATTCCGGTCACGGCGTTGGTCGCGCCGGGACCCGAGGTCACGAGCACCACGCCGGGCTTGCCGGTCGAGCGCGCATAGCCTTCCGCGGCATGTGTCGCCGCCTGTTCGTGGCGCACGAGAATGTGCTTGATCCTCCCCGAGCGGAACAGCGCGTCGTAGATCGGCAACACCGCACCACCGGGGTAGCCGAACACGACCTCCACGCCGAGATCGCACAGCGCCTCGATCAGGATGTCGGCTCCACTCTTCTCGGTCACGGTCATTCTCCTCGTCGGCGTTGCTGCACGGCAGCAACGGGAAAAGCGCGGCTATAGGCATGAAACGTGCGTGTCAACCTTTATGAATGAAACAATCTGTCGAATACGGCCATTCTGTCAGAACTTTCTGACTCAGATATTCTGGCCCAGCTTGGCGGGGGCTGGTTGCGGAACCAGGTATATTGCCGCTTGGCATATTGCCGCGTCGCCAGCCGCAACGCGTCCACCGCCTGCTCGCGCGATCTGGTGCCAGCCACGAAGGCGGCCAGTTCGGGCACGCCGATCGCCCGGCGGATCGGTGCGTCTTCTGGAATATCGTTTCTTTGCAGTAGCCTATGAACTTCGTCGACCGCGCCTTCGTCAAACATCGCAGTGGCGCGCGCATCGCAGCGATCGAACAGCCAGTCGCGGTCGGGCAACAGCACGACCGCGCTCTGTGCAACCTTCGCTGCGATCCCGCCGCTCCGCTCCGCCTGCCACGCCGCGAGCGTCCGCCCGGTAGAGCGCACCACCTCGAGCGCGCGCGCCACCCGCGTCGTATCCGCCGCCGCGAGCCGCGCCGCCGCCGCCGGATCGGCCTGCGCCAGCGCAGCGTGCGCCTCGGCCACCGGCATCGCACGGACTTCGCTGCGGATGGCGGGGTCGATTTCGGGCACCGGCGCGATCCCGTCGAGGAGCGTGCGCAGATACAGCCCGGTCCCGCCGACCAGCACTGGCAGCTTCCCCGCGGCATGGACCGCAGCGATCTCGCGGCGCGCCTCATCCGCCCAGCGTGCGGCGGAATAGACCTCCGTTCCATCGACATGCCCGAACAGCCGATGCGGCACCCGCGCTTCGTCGGCAGGGGAGGGGCGCGCGGTCAGGACGCGCAGATCGCGATACACCTGCGCCGAATCGGCGTTTAGGACGATCCCGTCGTGAGCTTCGGCGACCGCGATCGCGAGCGCGGACTTGCCGCTGGCGGTCGGCCCTGCGATGAGCGCGAGCTTCGGGAGATCGTCTGTGTTCATTGCCACGCTGATAGCATCCGGACAGCTCAGCGCTGCCGATATTTCGTCCGCCCGCGACCGGCTCGACGCGGCGGGCTGTTCACCGGTCGCGGACGGCTGGATCGAGCCGGGGCAGGCGGCGGACGTGATGTTCGCCAGCAGCCCCGATGCCGCGCGCCGGGCGCTGGAAGGCGCGTTCGCCGGTGTCGACGTGATCGTCCAGCAGGCCGAGGGCCGCGAGAAGCGGTTGCTGATCGCGGATATGGATTCGACCATGATCACGGTCGAATGCATCGACGAGCTCGCGGATTACGCGGGGATCAAGCCGCAGATTGCGGAGATCACCGAGGCGGCGATGCGCGGCGAGCTCGACTTCGAGGCGGCGCTCGATGCGCGGGTTGCGTTGCTCGCCGGGCTCGACGAGCGCGTGATCGCGCAATGCCTTGCCGACCGGGTGGTGAACATGCCCGGCGCCGAGACGCTGGTCCGCACGATGCGGTCGCGCGGGGCGACCGCGATCCTCGTGTCGGGCGGGTTCACGCGCTTCGCCGAACCGGTCGCCGAGCGGCTCGGCTTTCATTATGCGATCGCCAACCGTCTCGGGATCGCCGACGGCGCGCTGACCGGCCGGGTCGAGCGCCCGATCGTCGGCGCGCATACCAAGCTCGATACGCTGCGCGCGGCGGCGGCGGATCTCGGGTTGCCGCCTGAGGCGACGCTTGCGGTGGGCGACGGGGCGAACGACCTGCGGATGATCGAGGCGGCGGGACTGGGGGTGGCGTTCAAGGCGAAGCCGATCGTCGCAGCGGCGGCTGGCGCGCGGATCGACCACGGCGACCTGACCGCGCTGCTGTACGCGCAGGGGATCGCGCGGGACGACTGGGTCACGGGGTAGGCGGCCGCTCGCGCAGCACCGCCACGCACGGCTTGACCGCGCCACACGCGCGCGACGCTGCCGCGCTCGTCGGATAGGGCCCCGCAAGCACCCGGGTCAGCGCGCCTGCCATGACATAGCTGACGCGCGCGCCCGCGAACCGCGCCGCCATCTCGCTCCATAGCCGCCGCGCGTTGGCGGGGTCACCGAACGCACCGAGCTGGACACGCCAGTTTCCCTGCGGCGTTGGCATGATCGGGGCCGGTGGCGGCGCAACCGTCCTGCGCGGCGTTTCGGCCAGCGCCGTCCCGGACGGCGGCAGATCACCCGTCGGTACCGCGGCGACAGCGATCGGACAAACAAGTTCGCGCGGCAAATGCGTACGCTGCCCCTCGGCTTCATATCGGCGCGCGAGGTCGAGCCCCTGCTGGCGCTGCGCGACGGGAACCGCGCGGTCCATCTCGGCCTGAACCTCGGATGCGTGCGGCGTGTCCCTCGCGGCGGAGCGGACCAGCAGCGCATAGGCCCGCGGCCAGTCACGCGGCCCGCCGTCGCCGTTGAACAGCATCGTCCCGAGCACGAGTTGTGCGCGCGGTTCGTCGCGCTCCGCCGCCGTGTCGAGCCACGGCAATGCCTCGCTGCGCTTGCCCGCGTCGAACAGGACCAGACCGTATTTCGCGATCGCGGCGAGATGATCCTGCAGCGCCGCCTTGTGGAACCAGCCAGCCGCAATGGTCCGGTCCGCGGCAAGACCTCGACCGAGCATATAGGCCTGCGCCAGATCGAACTGTGCATCGGCGTCGCCCGCTTCGGCAGCAGGGCGCCACTTGGCGACCGCTGCGGCATAATCGCACTTGCCCCATGCCTCGACCCCGTCGCGGACATCGGCGCGGGCGGGAGGGAGCATGATGACCAGCCCGATCGCGCCAAGCGCCGCGAGCGTCGTCTTGCATGGCAGGTACATGCTGTTGGTCCCGGATCGAAAGCAGTTGCCCCGCCTTAACGCCGATCATGGCAAAGAATTGGTTAGCGCCTGCGACCAAAGTATAACGGCGAAAGGCACAATTAACGTATTCTTGATGCCTCGCATGCCACTCCCAGGCCTCGAACAGGCGGGAGGTAATGGGGCTCATGCGCGTCCTTGCAATGGCATCACAAAAAGGCGGGTCCGGCAAGACCACCTTGTCCGGGCATCTCGCCGTCCAGGCCCAGCTTGCTGGCGCGGGACCGGTCGTTCTGATCGACATCGATCCGCAAGGCTCCCTGTCCGACTGGTGGAACGAGCGGAGCAGCGAATTTCCCGCCTTCGCACAGACCACGGTCGCCCGGCTCGCCGCCGATCTCGAAACGTTGCGCCAGCAGGGGTTCAAGCTCGCGATGATCGACACGCCGCCTGCGATCACGATGGCGATCCAGAGCGTGATCGCGGTCGCCGAACTGATCGTGATTCCGACCCGCCCGAGTCCCCACGATCTCCGCGCGGTCGGCGCGACGGTCGACCTGTGCGAGCGCGCGGGGAAGCCGTTGCTGTTCGTCGTCAACGGGGCAACCGCAAAGGCCCGGATCACTTCGGAGGCTGCGGTCGCGCTGTCGCAGCATGGTACGGTCGCGCCGATCACGCTGCACCATCGCACCGATTTCGCCGCATCGATGATCGACGGGCGCACCGTCATGGAAGTCGACCCGAAAAGCCGCTCGGCACAGGAGGTCCGCGACCTGTGGACGTATGTCTCCGACCGGCTCGAGAAGAATTTCCGGCGGACGGTGTTCGCCGTGCCGACCGGGGTCAATGGCTATACGGCACCTCGCCCGACGCAGGGCGGGTTCGGTCGCCGGGTGGTGAGCTGAGATGAGTGCCTTCGGTCAGTCCAAGCCGCTCGCTTCGCTCTCCTCGACGCTGCTCGCGCGCAAGGGGCAGGCGAAACCCGCAATGCGGCCACAGGGGTTCGGCGGGTTCGGCACGATGTCGAACAGTCAGGACGATCTCGGCTGGAACGACATGGGAACCGTCGTGGCGCCGTCGTCACCGCCCGTCACGCCCGTCGCGGTGCCCGACGTTCCTCCCGTGATCGTCGAGCGCGAGGCGTTACGCGAAGAACTGGCAACGCCGGTTCCGGCCGCCGCGTCAGCCAAGCGCGCCGAACGGGGTGTCGGGCTGACGCCCGTCTCGCCCGTCTCGGTCGCCACCGCGACGCGCATCGGTCGCGAGACGCGGCAGAAACACAGCCCCAAGGGCCAAGGGCGCACCGCCTTCACCCTGCGGCTCGATCAGGACCGCCATCTGCGGTTGCGGCTTGCGAGCGCGATGCAGAACGCGTCGGCGCAGGTGCTCGTGACCGAGGCGCTGGATCGGCTTTTGCAAACCCTGCCGGAAGTCGAGGCACTGGTTGCGCAGTTGCCGGTACCGGCGAAGCGAGTGAAATGATGAAGACGTGGTTCGCGATCTCCTTCGGCCCCGTCACACTGGGCCTTGCCGTATTGTTGTTCGGCGGTTCCCTCTGCGCGGTTACGACCGCGTCGATTGCGGAAGCGAGCGCGCACGATCAGTCGCGCGCCGAGCAACACGCCCGGCGAGAAATTGGCAAGGCGCGCTCGGCGCTGTCGCGCCGGCAGTTCGGCGAGGCGATCGTTCGTGCCGAAACTGCGGTGACGTTCGAGCCAAGGGCGTCGGAATATCGTATGACGCTCGCGCAGGCGTATCTGAAGGCGGGCCGATTCCAGTCGGCGCGCGATGCGTTCGGTGATGTGCTAACGCTTGACCCCGCGAACGCCAAGGCGGCGCTCCAGTTCGCGCTGATGGAGATCGCTACCGGGGACTGGGCTGGTGCTCGTGCGACGCTCGACGCGAACGCGACGATTATCCCGGTGAACGACCGTGGACTGGCGATGGCGCTTGCGGGGGATCCCGTGGCGGGCGTGGAAATTCTCGGCACGGCAGCGCGATCCCCGGGGGCGGATGCCAAGACGCGGCAGAACCTTGCACTTGCGCTCGCGCTTGCCGGACGCTGGCGTGAGGCGCAGGTCGTCGTCGCGGTTGACGTCGCACCCGCGGATGTCGCGCACCGCCTGCTGGAATGGTCAACCTTCTCGAGGCCTACTTCCGCGTCTGACCAGGTCTCGGCGTTGCTCGGCATCATGCCGGTTGCCGATCAAGGCCAGCCGCAAGCGCTCGCCCTCAACCGCGTTGCCGCCCCGATGACGGCGGTTGTGGCTGCGAGTCCGCCCGCGGAGGCGGCGGCATCGGTACAGGGGGCCGGGCAGGAACCCGCAGCGCCGTCGCCGGTAACGGTCGCTACAGCCGATCCGATCAGCCCGGCGATCAGTGGAGTGGTGTTCGCGCCGTACAGCGAAGTTGTGCAAGCGGTCCCGGCGCCGCGGCGTGGACGTTCGACACCGTCGATGACGATGGCTCGGCTAGCGACCCTTCGCCCAGCATCGTCCCCGGCAAGGCGTTTTGCCAAGGGACCCTTTTACGTCCAGCTTGGCGCGTACGATAATGCCGACGTGGCGCGGGACGCCTGGGCGCGTGCCGTCCGCCGGTTCGCGGCGCTCGCCGATCATGTACCGATGAGCGCCGGGATCGCCAGCGGGGGTACGAACTTTTACCGGCTGTCGATCGGGGGCTTTGTCCGCGACGATGCGGCCGCGATGTGTCGAGCCTATCGCGCGCGGGGCGGCAGTTGCTTCGTACGGGCGGGGGCAGGCGATCAGATTGCGATGTGGGCCAAAGGACGTGAACTGGCGGCGCATTGACGGCCGCTCCCAGTCTCCCAGGCATGCTGGATCGATTGATGTCGGCGGCTACCGCTTCCGACCGGTGCCGTGTTTGCGATGCGCAACCGAACGCGACGCTGCGCACCCTATCAGAGCGTCTCAGCTAAGCAGGGCAGCAGGCTTTTTTGGGAAACGCAAAATCTGCAATGTAAGCCTTGCAGCTGGCATATTGCGCGTGTCGGTACGAGCCTATAGTCCTCGCGAGGGGGTGTGGTTTTGATATACAGCAAGACCAATGCTGTTTATTTACGTCTGCAGTGCTTTCAAGGCTGATTCGGCTGCGATCCTGAAGTCAGCAATGTTTCCATAGTATCTCAAGGTCTTCGATGTTCTGCGTAAAACGCATGGGGATGGTCCTCAGCGTGCATAGATACGTGAGAATCTCCATGCACTGCATTTGCTATATCGCAAACGAAGGATACCTGTTCCAGACCCTGTTAAGCGCGATACAGGCTCGAGCGCGTACGACGATCAGCCAATGCGATATCATAATTCTCGACATGACTGCCCAAGAGGGCCGGGAGAGTCGGATAATCGCCGAAATATGTCAGATGGAATCTATTATATATGCCTGGCATGATCCCCGATTATTGAACGGATTACATATATCGGCTGCCAGGCTGTTACTGGATACCATGCTTCCGCCGGTGTACACCGAGATTCTATATCTGGATGGGGATATACAGATCGTTGGCGATCTCGATCCATTGCTTCTTTTGAAGCCGGGGCCCGGGAGGATCGCTGGAGCCCGGGACATAATGGTCTATCTCGAGAAGTTGGGCGTGCCCCGTCCTGAATGGCAGGCGAACAAGACAAACACGGGGACGGCCTATGTCAATGCGGGTGTTCTTCGCGTCAATCGCGCCGAGTGGGCCGATATTGGCAAAGCCGCACTCGACCTCATTGAAAAGGGCGGACCTCTTTCTTTCTTCGACCAGGATGCCATCAATAAAGTCATGGGATCAAACATAGATCACGTGTCCATGGCGTGGAACTTCCCCGGATTCATGCTCAACTCCGGGATCGAACACAAAATCCCGCCGGTCGTAGTGCATTTCATGTCTAACCCACGGCCGTGGGAGGGGAGTTATCTCCCGTGGGGGAGGACGTGGCATCTGCCTTATCTTGAACTGATGAAGCGGTATCCTGCGCTTGTACCCTACCGGAAAAAACTGAGCCCATATTACTTTCTGGCCTATAAGGCCAAACAGACAATTGCTTACGTTCGGGACGGTATCTGGCGCTCCAGCGAACTTGCGAACGAAATCATGGCATTGGAGAAATCTGTCGTAGCTTGACCGTTTGTTAACCGCAGCACGGCATCCCGTTTCCTCGACTTTGGGCGGCCGCAGGGTCGGACTAAATTTTTATCGATATGCCAGGTACGGCATGACAGGTCCGGCGAAACCCCGTGGCTGACCAGTAAGCGGTTCGCGCCCGTGCCTGGTTCATGGGGGCGGGCCGGGCAATCGAACTACCCTCTCTTCTCAAACGTCCTCAGGCGTGAACCAACGTCGTACCGCCGCCTGACATCCCTAGAACAGTTCCCCCTGGGGTCCGCTTGGCGGGCGGAACAGATCAGAACGCAATGCGATCCGCTTTTGATCAAGACCATGTTTGCGGCACGCGATCATGAAGCGGGTGCGGAGCAGATCGGCCCAGGGGCCGCTCCCGCGCATTCGGGTGAAGAAACCGGGATCATTCTCGCGCCCGTCGCGCAGCGACGCGATCGTCGTCATCACCTTGCCTGCGCGGTCGGGAAAATGCGCCTGCAGCCATGCCTTGAACAAAGGCGCGACCTCCCACGGCAATCGGACCGGGATAAAGAAGGCCGCCGTTGCGCCCGCCTCGGCCGCGGCTTCGAGAATATGCTCGATCTCGTGATCGGTGATTCCCGGAATGACGGGTGCGATCGAGACATAAGTCGGCACACCCGCTGCAGCCAGTGCGCGGACTGCTGCCAGTCGTCGGTGTGGGGCTGGCGCGCGAGGTTCGAGCGTCATTGTGATCCGGGGATCTAGCGAGGTGATCGACAGCGCAACCGATACCAGCTGCTCGGACGCCATTCGCGTGAGAAGGTCTATATCGCGGAGCACCCGATCCGACTTGGTCGTTATCGTCAGCGGATGCCGTGTTTCCGCAAGGACTTCGAGGCATCCCCGTGTAATCCGCCACTCGGCCTCGATCGGCTGATACGGATCGGTATTGGTACCAAGCGCGATCGGTGCGACTGTATAACCCCGTTTCGACAATTCCTTGCGGAGAAGGTCGGGTGCATCCGGCTTGGCAAACAACCGGCTTTCAAAGTCGAGCCCCGGGGAGAGGTCGTGATAGGCATGGCTTGGCCGTGCGAAGCAGTAGATGCAGCCGTGTTCACAACCACGATACGGATTGATTGACCGATCGAAGCCGATGTCCGGGGATTGGTTGCGCGACAGGATCGTCCGCGCTCGTTCAACCGTGACGATTGTCCGAAGCGGGGCTGGCGCACCGTCGATACCGTCACGTTGATCGAGCCAATCGCCATCTGCCGCGCGCTCCGGCACGGCGAAGCGAGCGCTTAGCGGGTTTGTCGTGGCTCCACGGTGCGGTCTGGACGGTGGCATGAGTCACACTGGCACATTCCGCGGAACATAAAAAGAACAAAGCGAATTGGCAAAAAGAAGTTCTGACGATACTAATGGAGTTGGACTTTTTACACGCGACGTCAAATATTTCTTGCCGGAGCGACCCAACAGTGTGACGAGCGGATCTAATAACATAGATCAGTAACACTGGAACATTCGTCATGCGTCCCACCCTTCGCTTTACCATGCGAGGCCCACCCGGATATCGCCTCACGCGGCAAGGCGATCAGAATGTGCTAGTGCCGCCGACGATCCGCTACGGGTCCGATCGGATGACCCGCCGGTCAATCCGCGCCATGCTGCTGACATGCATGATGTCGATGGGAACCCGGGTTGCGCTCGCGCTTGTCTATTTTGCCATGCGTTGAACGCGCTGTGATCAAGCCGGGAGCGTTATCGCCGTTCCGCCCTTGAACAGCCGGCGGACCTTCCCTTCCACGGGAAGCCCGTCGAATGGCGTATTCCCAGCCTTGGCATGAAGCCGGTCGCCATCGATCTGCCACGGTGAATGCGGATCACACAGCAGGAGATCGGCCGGTGCGCCAATCGCCAGCGTCCCCGTTTCGACACGAAGGACGCGCGCGGGATTGGCGGCAAGCAAAGCAAACAGTCGGTCGAGCGAGAGATGCTCGTCGCGCACAAGTCCAAGGCCGAGCGCTAGCAAGGTCTCCGCACCGGCCATCCCGGCCGCCGAATCGCCGAACGGGAGGCGTTTCTCCTCGGGGCCGCGCGGGTCGTGCGAGGAACACAGTACGTCGATTGTCCCGTCTGCCAATGCCAGCAGCGCAGCGCGGCGGTCTTCCTCCTGCCGGAGCGGGGGGGAGATATGCGCGAAGGTCCGGAAATCGCTCATTGCGATATCGGACAGCAGCAGGTGCGCCGGGGTGATTCCACACGTCACGCTAACCCCGCGTCGCTTCGCCGCGCGGACCAGATCGAACCCTGCAGCTGTCGTTACGGTGCGGAAGTGGAGTGCCGCGCCGGTTTCCTCGGCAAGCATCAGGTCCCGTGCGATCGCCAGGGCTTCGGCCACCGATGGCGCGGCGGAAAGCCCCATGCGCGTTGCGGTTTCGCCCGCGGTTGCCACGGCACCGTCGGTGATCCCGCCGTCCTCGGCATGCGCGATGACCACCAGCCCGAGATCGTTCGCGTAGGACAACACCTTGCGCATCACGCCCGAGTCCGAGATCCATCCCGCACCAGTGCCAACTGCTCGCGCGCCGGCATCGCGGTTGACCGCCATTTCGGCCAGATCCTTGCCGGCCAGGCCTCGTGTCGCGGCAGCGATCGGGTGAATCCACAGACCCGGTCGTCCGATCAGCGCGGCACGCTGAACCACGCCCGGATCGTCGAGCACCGGCGATTGATCCGGCATCAGCCCGACACGCACGATGCCGCCGGCATGGAAGGCGGGGACGTCGATCGCAAACACGCCGAGATCGACGATCGCGGGCGCGAGGACGAGCCCGGCGCAATCGATCGTCTCGGCTCCTTCGGGCACTTCGATCAACCCGGTCGCGGCGATGCGGTCGTCCGCGATCAGCACGCCACCGCGCGACACGCCCGCGACGGGGCAGGCGAGCGTCGCATCGAGCAACGCGATCATCCGGCTCATGCCCAGCCCGCCACGCCGCGCGACCGACGAGTCAGTACGTCGAGGCACGCCATCCGCACGGCAACCCCCATCTCGACCTGTTCGGTGATCGCCGAGCGTGCGTGATCTGCGACGACCGAGTCGATCTCTACGCCGCGATTCATCGGGCCCGGGTGCATGACCAGCGCATCCGACTTTGCGAGCGCCAGACGCCGTTCGGTCAGGCCATAGCGCAGATGATATTCACGGTTGGAGGGGACGAACCCGCCGTTCATCCGCTCGTTCTGAAGCCGCAGCATCATCACGACGTCCGCGCCTTCGAGCGCTTCGTCGAAATCGGTGAAGGGGGTGACGCCCATCCGCTCGATCGCGGCGGGCATCAGAGTCGTCGGCGCGCAGACGCGAACCTCGGCGGCGAGTGCGGTCAGCGACAGGATGTTCGACCGCGCAACCCGGCTGTGGAGAAGGTCGCCGCAGATCACCACGCGCTGCCCCGCGATCGTCCCGCGCCGCCGCCGGATCGTCAACGCGTCGAGCAGCGCCTGAGTCGGATGCTCGTGCTGCCCGTCGCCTGCGTTGAGCACCGGGCAATCGACCTTGCCCGCGATCAGCCGCACCGCGCCCGACGACATGTGACGGATGACGATCATGTCCGCGCGCATCGCGTTGAGCGTCATCGCGGTGTCGATCAGCGTCTCGCCCTTCTTCACGCTCGATTGCGCTGCGTGCATGTTGACGACGTCCGCGCCGAGCCGCTTCCCCGCGATCTCGAACGACAGCAACGTGCGGGTGGAATTCTCGAAGAAAGCGTTGATCAGCGTGAGCCCGCCGAGCCGCTTGTCGCTAATCGCGCGGGTGCGGTTGGCGGCGACCCAGCCGTCCGCCTCGTCGAGCAGGAACAGGATCTCGTGCGGTTGCAAACCCTCGATTCCGGTGAGGTGCCGGTGCGGAAACACGGCGCGGCCCGGGATGAGCGAGGCGGGGCGGTGATCGGAGCGTTGCATCGAGGGTGTCGGGTAGCGGGGCAGGCGCGTGGTGGCAAGGTGGGTTGGCGTGCGGGGCTTCCGGTTTGGCGCGCCCGCCGCGGACCCGGAATGCGAAAGTGCGCCCGCGCTCGATTGCGATTATGTTGACGAAGCCATGCCGCAGCGAAAGACCGGGGTTCGATCATGGATTTCTATATCGTTCTAGTCGGCGGTGGCCTGGCGAATGGACTGATCGCGCTCGGGCTTTCGCAACTCCGTCCCGACGTTTCGGTCGCGATCGTGGAGGCGAATAGCACCGTGGGCGGCAATCATATCTGGTCGTCGTTCGACGACGACCTGACGCCGGAACAACGCGCCTGGACCGATCCCCTGATCGCGCACCGTTGGTCAGAATATAGCGTCCGTTTCCCCACGGGCCGCCGCACCCTCCAGGCCGGCTACCGCACCGCGACCAGCGCGCTGCTGGCTGACGCCGTGGGCAACGCGCTCCCGCGCGGGCATATCCTTACCGACACGAAAGAGGTCGCGCTGGACGCGCGGTCGGTGACGCTCGCCGACCAGCGACAGCTGCCCGGATGCAGTGCGGACCGCGGAGATCATCGCCGGATTGCGCTTGGTGGACGGGCTCTCCATTCATGCGGCGCAACGGAAGCACAGCGAAACCGTTGGCGGGACCGTGCTTACTATTGCTACCTCAACACCATGATGTTCCTCGGGGCCGAGCCCGATCGGCAAGGTCGCGCGGATCACCCTCGACGTGCTGCGAGGCTCGGGTCGGTCTCGCTAGATCGCCACCAGCGCATCGATCGCGCTTTGGAGGATATACGCCGCCGCCATCTTGTCGACCAGCTCGGCGCGCTTTGCCCGGCTCGCGTCCTGCTCGATCAGCGTGCGTGTCACTGCCTGGGTCGACCAGCGCTCGTCCTGGAGGAAGATTGGCAGCGCGAGGTCGGCAAGGTTGCGGGCGAACGCGCGGCTCGACTGGCTGCGCGGGCTTTCGCTGCCGTCTGTCAGGTTGAGCGGGAGGCCGATGACGATCCCCTTTACCTGTTGTGCCGCGATCAACTCCGCGAGCGCGATCTTGTCCTTCTGGAACTTGGTCCGCCGGATCAGCAGCGCGGGGGAGGCGAAGCTCCAGCCCGCATCGCACAAGGCGGTGCCGATCGTCTTGGTCCCGACGTCGAGGCCGATCAGCCGCCCCCCGGTGGGGATGGCGGCGCGGAAGGCGTGGCGGTCGGTCGTGATCATCGCGAAGGTCGTTTACACAGGCTGGCGGCGTTGCCCAGCCGTTGCCGCGCCAAAGGTCGCGAGCCGACGCGCGGCGTCGGCGCGGACGTTCGCCCAGAACAGGCTATAGTCGTAAACATGGTAATTGTTGCCCGGGAGGACATAGTTGCCGAGCGACGGCGGATTGCCGATCAGCAACAACCCGCGCGAATCGCAGCGCGCGGCGACTCGCTTGGGCTCGATCGTTGCGGTCGACAGGTCGGACGAGGGGAACAACGTACCGAGATTGGCATCCGCGGGGGCGATCGAATCGGGCATGCCGGTCAGCGGGTTGGTGCAGATCATCGCGGTCCCGCGGCGTGCAACGCCGTCGATCGAGCTGCTCGCGTTATACGTGTCGAGGATGAGCGACGGATCGGCGGGCTCGGCGAAGCTCTGCCACGACAGGATGCAGCCCGACTGGTCGGCGGTGCGGCATTCGGGAAGGCCGAGTGCGGGGAGATCGGTCGTGCGCGAGATCGGCCAGCCGACGACATAGGCCGCGACGATCCGCTTCGCGATCGGCTTGCCCGCGATCTTCTCGCGCAACAGCCGGATCAGGTGGAGCGAGCCCTGGCTGTGCCCGGCGAGGATGATCGGCCGGTCGCCCGCCTGCGCGACGAATGCGTCGAACGCGGCGGCAACGTCGCCATAAGCGAGATCGAGCGCTTTGGCGGCATTCGCCTGCGTCGTCAGGAACGCACCGAACGTCGCCTGCCGATACCGCGGTGCCCAGATCGCGCCCACGTCGTTGAAGGCGCTCGCCTGGCCACGCAGGAACAGCTCGGCACGGTCATTGGCTTCCTGATTGTCGAGCGGCGCGTTCCAGCGTGAGCGTTCCAGGAACGAGGTCGGGTGGACGAAGAACACAGCCGCCTTGGGGGCCGCACCGGGGGTGTAACCGGCGGGCGTCCAAAGTGCAGGGTTACCCGGCTTGTCGGGGCGCGCAAGCCACATCCGCGCGTGGCGATAGCTGGCGGCGGGCTCGGCAGGGAGCGCCTCGAACCGCGCGCTCGGCACCATCGCCATTTTCAGCATCTCGGCGCCCCAGAACCGGTACGCAAAGGCTCCCGCAATCGCTAGCACGATGAAAAACACCACCACATAAAGAAACTTCCGTGCCACTGACGACTCCATTGTGCAGTGCAGCATAAACTGCCTGTCGGGCAATTGCGCAATTGGTGGGCCGCTACTGCGTGCGTTGCAATCGTCTTGATCGAGTTGGCTTCTCGAGCACGCTGGTGGCCACCGCGGTTGGTCGGGAACGCGCTTGATCCGGGGGCGGGAAGGCGGGCATAGCTTGCGTCGTGCAGTGCAGCGATGCTAGCCGCCGCGCGAGACGATCATCCAGACAGATCCAAGGGGCCGTATGGCAGTCGACATTCCCACCGTGAAAAAGATCGCGAGCCTCGCCCGGATCGCGATCACCGACGCCGAAGCCGCGCGGATCGCGCCCGAGCTCGACAATATCATGGGCTGGATCGAGCAATTGGGCGAAGTCGACTGCACCGGCGTCGCACCGATGACCGCGGTCATTCCCAATCATCTGCGGCTGCGCGACGACGTCGTGAACGCCGACCCGCTGACCGGCGGCGGGATCCGCGACGCGGTGCTGTCGAACGCGCCGCAAGCCGAGCACGGGTTCTTCACCGTGCCCAAGGTGATCGAATGAGCGCCCCGGCGCATGTCGGGTCCGCCGGGCTTACTGCACGCGGCGTGTTTCATCACGTAACCATCCCGGGCTTCGGGGTGACGGGAATTTCTGCATGACCGACCTTACTGATCTCGGCGTCGCCGCCATCCGTGACGGCGTCCGCGAAGGCAGCTTCACCGCGCGCGAAGTGGCCGAGGGCTTCATCGCCAACGTCGCCGCCGCCAAGACGCTCAACGCCTTCCTCGTCGAAACCCCCGAACATGCGCTCGCCGCCGCCGATGCGGCGGATGCCGCGCGTGCGGCGGGCGACGCGCCAAAGCCGCTTGCGGGCGTGCCGATCGGGATGAAGGACCTGTTCTGCACCAAGGGCGTCCCCGCGACCGCGGCGAGCCATATCCTCGAGGGCTTCACTCCGCCGTACGAATCGACCGTCTCGGGCAATCTCTGGAATGCGGGCGCGGGGATGCTCGGCAAGCTCAACATGGACCAGTTCGCGATGGGGTCCTCGAACGAGACGTCCGCGTTCGGCAACGTCATCTCGCCGTGGCGCCGGAACGACGGCGGCAACGCCGCGATGGCGCCCGGCGGGTCGTCGGGCGGAAGCTCGGCGGCGATCGCGGCGCGACTGTGCCCCGCGGCGACCGGGACCGACACCGGCGGCTCGATCCGCCAGCCCGCTGCGTTCACGGGCATTTCCGGGATCAAGCCGACCTACGGCCGCTGCTCGCGCTGGGGGACGATCGCGTTCGCCTCGTCGCTCGACCAAGCCGGACCGATGGCGCGTGACGTGCGCGACTGCGCGATCATGCTCGAGGCGATGAGCGGGTTCGACGCCAAGGATGCGACCTCGCTCGACCTGCCCGTACCCGCATGGGAGGCCGGATTGTCGAGTGATCTCAAGGGCAAGCGGATCGGTATTCCCAAGGAATATCGCGTCGACAACATGCCCGCCGAGATCGAGGCGCTGTGGCAGCAGGGGATCGACTGGCTCAAGGACGCAGGCGCGGAAATCGTCGAGGTCTCGCTGCCGCATACCAAATATGCGCTCCCGGCCTATTACATCATCGCGCCGGCGGAAGCCTCGTCCAACCTCGCGCGCTATGACGGCGTGCGCTACGGCCTGCGCGATTTGCCCGAGGGGGCGAACCTGCAGGACATGTACGCGGCGACCCGCGCGGACGGCTTCGGCGACGAGGTCAAGCGCCGCATCATGATCGGGACGTACGTCCTCTCCGCGGGGTTTTACGACGCCTACTTCACACAGGCCTCGAAGATCCGCACGCTGATCGCACGCGATTTCGAGCAGGCGTGGCAGATGTGCGACCTGCTGCTCACCCCGACCGCGCCGAGCGCGGCGTTCGCGCTCGGGGAGAAGAGTGCCGACCCGATCGCGATGTATCTCAACGACGTGTTCACGGTTCCGTCGTCGCTCGCCGGGCTGCCCGCGATGAGCGTACCGGGCGGGCTCGACGGGCAGGGGCTTCCGCTCGGGCTCCAGATCATTGGCAAGCCGCTCGACGAACAGGGCGTGCTCAACGCCGGGCTCGCGCTGGAACAGCGTGCCGGCTTTGTCGCGCGCGCGGAGCGATGGTGGTAAGCATGACCCAAGCCGGAAACGCGGTCGTCTCGCTCCGGGCCGTGCGCCCGGAGATCGCGGGCAAGCTGGCATCGCTGGTCGCGCAGTGGCCGAAATATGCCGAGGCGCATGCCGCCGATCCGGCAGGGTTCGCGGAGATCGAAACCGCGGTTCTGGTCGATTACATCGCGTCGCTGATCGAGCGTTCCGACGAAAATTACCGGCATCTGTACGTCGGTGAAAAGGCGAAGCAATTCCACGATCCGGCGGTTCCGTCGGAAGATCGACTGGACCGCGAGACAGCGTTGCTCAAGGCTGAGCGCGCCATTTTCGTCGACGCGCTGGCAGCGCATCCCGACGCCGCAGCGGCGGTCGATCACGCCTTCGATGCGATCGACCATGCCTTGCTTGCGCCTGCGCAAACGACGCTGAAGGCGCTGTTTGTCGGCGATTGCCTCTATCTCGACGTTATTGCGTTCCTTACCGCGCCCGCTCTGGCCGACGGTATCCGGCTCGCGCCGACCTTCGTCACGTCGCACGAGCCCGGCGAAATCCAGGCGCATCTTGCGCGACTTGCGGACGAACGCTTCGACGTCGTCTTCTACAGCCCGTTCAGTTATGCGTTCCTCGCCGATTTCGAGGCGCTGCAGCGCCCGAAAACGTCGCTGACCGGCAAGGCGCGCGGGCATATCCGCGGCGCCGTGAGTTCGGCGGAAACGCTGTTCGATACGCTGGCCGACCTGTTCGACTGCCCGATCGTGGCACACGCCCCCGCCGTCTTCCTCCGGCACGAGGACAGTTTCCGCGAGCGGGTCGAGGCGCTTGCGACCGCGCCTGCGCGCAGCGCCGCGATCAAGGCACTGCGTGCATCCTTGCGGGTCAAGGCCGACGCGCGCAACGCGGCGGGGCAGGTGATCCATCTGCTCGACGAGGAAGCGCTGATCGCGGGTATCGGCGCGCACGAGGCAGGGCGGTATCTGTACCGCTCCGACCTGCAGCATCCGGCACGGTTCGGGGTGCTCGTCGCCGAACAGTATCGCGACATCGTCTATGTCGTCGCGTGGCTGCTCAAGCGTAAGCTGGTCGCATGCGACCTCGACAATACGCTGTGGAAAGGCGTGATCGGCGAGGGGCTTGGGGTCGAGCATCATTATGACCGCCAGGCACCGCTGCTGGAACTGAAGCGGCGGGGCGTCGTGCTCGCGATCAACTCGAAGAACGATCCTGCCAAGGCGGTGTGGGAAGCGCAGCCCGGGCGGCTCGCGCTCGACGATTTCGTGTCGCGGCAGATCAACTGGGATCCCAAGACGATCAACATCACCCGCATCGCGGAGCATCTGAATCTCAAGGCGAAGGATTTCGTCTTCGTAGACGACCGTGCCGACGAGCGCGCGATGGTTCAGGAGCGTTTTCCCGCGATGGCGGTGCTGGATGCGGAGGATGCGCGGTCGTGGCGGTTGTTCGACCTGTGGGCGAAGCTGCTCCCCGCCAAGCCGGGGGCGGACCGCACCGATTTCTATCGCCAGCGCGACGCGCGGCAGTCGTTCATCGCCAACGAGGCCGAGACCAGCGCGCGCGAGCGTGCAGCGTTGTTCGAGCAGCTCGGGCTGGAACTCGCGATCCGCGAGGCGGGCGAGGGCGACGTCGCGCGCGTTACCGAATTGATCAACCGTACCAACCAGTTCAACATGGCGGGCAGCCGGATCACGCGTCGCCGTGTCGAGGAACTCGTCGCCGACCCCGACGCGCGCGTGCTGATCGCGGATGCCGCCGACCGGTTCGGCGCGATGGGGACGATCTCGGTGCTGATCGCGGAGCCGCAGGACGGGCGCGTCGTGATCCCGGCGTTCGTGCTGAGTTGCCGGGTGTTCGGCTACGGAATGGAATATGCGATCCTCGAGGCATTGCGCTCGGCGACCCCCGCCGGGGTACCGATCTTTGGGATGTTCCAGGAAACCCCGCATAATCAGCCGTGTCACGACGTTTATCCGCAGGCGGCGTTCGGTCCGGCAAACGGCGGATGGCAGCGTGATGGCGCGGAGGCGCCGATCGCGGTTGCTGGCTGGTTGAAGGTCGATGCCGACGTTCGTCCGATGGGGGGTGCGCAGCGGGCGTAGGACAGGGGTTTCCCCTGCGCTGTGGTGATTTTCCAAATGCAGACCGTTTCGCTGCGTGCTAGCCAGCGCGGATGAGCGAACATCAGACCTATGTGATTCACGGCGAAACCGGTGACTGGGAGGTCGTCGTCGGCCTCGAGGTCCACGCGCAGGTGACCTCCAACGCCAAGCTGTTCTCGGGCGCGGCGACCGCGTTCGGGGCGGAGCCCAACAGTCAGGTGTCGCTGGTCGATGCCGCGATGCCGGGGATGCTCCCCGTGCCCAACCGCGAGTGTATCCGCCAGGCGGTCCGCACCGGGATGGCGATCGACGCGCAGATCAACCGCTGGTCGCGGTTCGACCGCAAGAACTATTTTTACGCCGATTTGCCGCAGGGCTATCAGATCAGCCAGCTTTTCCATCCGTTGGTGGGCGAGGGCGCGATCGACATCAGTCTCGATGACAAGAACCCCGACCAGAGCGGGAAGCGGATCGGGGTCGAGCGGATCCATGTTGAGCAGGACGCGGGCAAGCTGATGCACGACCAGCATCCGACGCGCTCCTACGTCGACCTCAACCGCTCGGGCGTCGCGCTGATGGAGATCGTGTCCAAGCCGGACATGACGTCTCCCGCAGAAGCAGGGGCTTATCTCCGAAAGTTGCGCTCGATCCTGCGCTATGTCGGGTCATGCGATGGCAATATGGAAGAAGGCTCGATGCGCGCGGACGTCAACGTCAGCGTACGCAAGGCGGGGGATCCGCTCGGTACGCGGACCGAGACCAAGAACGTCAACTCGGTCCGCTTCGTGATGGCGGTGGTCGAGCAGGAAGCGCGGCGGCAGGTCGAGGTGCTCGAGGAGGGCGGCCGGATCGTCCAGGAAACGCGGTTGTACGACCCCGATCGCAACGAGACGCGCTCGATGCGGTCGAAGGAAGATGCGCACGATTACAGGTACTTCCCTGACCCTGATCTGTTGCCGCTCGAACTCGACGAGGCGTTTCTGGAGGAATGTCGCGCGTCCTTGCCCGAGCTGCCTGACGCCAAGCGGCGGCGGTATGAGGCGCTCGGGATCACGCCATATGCGGCGGCGGTGCTGACCGCGGAGGTCGAGGCGGCGCGGTGGTTCGATACGTTGCTGGAAACGGGCGCAAAACCGGTCGCGGCGGCGAACTGGACGACGTCGGAGCTGTTCGGCGCGCTCAACCGCACCGGGACCGATTTCACGACCTCGCCGGTCAGTCCGGCGCAGGCCGCCGAGCTGCTCGCCTTGGTCGCGGACGGGACGCTGTCGGGGAGTCTTGCCAAGCAGGTGTTTGAGATCATGCTGGAAACCCGGCAGGGCGCGGGTGCTGTCGTCGAGGAGCGGGGGCTCAAGCAGACCAGCGATACGGGGGAAATCGAGCGGGTCATCGCCGACGTCATGGCCAAGAACGAAGACAAGGTTGCCGACTATCGCGGCGGGAAGGACAAGTTGTTTGGCTTCTTTGTCGGGCAGACGATGAAGGCGATGGGCGGCAAGGCAAATCCCGGTGTTGTCAATGACGTGCTGAAGAAAGTCCTCGGCTGATGTAAGCAAAGATCATCTCCGGTCGAGACCTTGATCGGAGACGGTGTTCGGGTATAGGATCTTCTGGTCGACCTTGGGGGCAAGGACGGCGGACGGGGGATGCCATGCGGTTCCGATATCCGGCATTTGCTGTGTCGTTTGCGATACTTGCGATGCTTTCGCAACACGCCCTGGCGCAGGAGAAATCGGGGACGAAACCGGGTTTCGTGCTGCCGCAGGGGTCCGCGAGAATCCTGCTGATTCGCCCGACGATCAAAGTCGGGGCGCAGTCGACCGGGGGGATGTTCGAGCCCAACGCCGACTGGACCGCGCAGGCGCGCGATAATATCGCGGCGGCGCTGACACTTGCCCAGACACGGCTGGGGAATCAGGTGATCGTCGCGGACGAGCCGGTCGGCCCGGGTGCGCAGGCGATGGCGGATTATCGCGCGCTATTCTCGGTAGTTGCGGATTCAGTGATGCGGTATCAGTTCTTCCCCGGCAACCGCCTTCCGAGCAAGAAACGCAAGGGCGTGTTCGACTGGACGATGGGGCCCGGCATTACCGAAATCGCGCGCGGGACTGGCGCGGATTACGCGCTTTTCCTGTTCAACGAGGACCAGTTCGGGTCGACCGGACGCAAGTTCCTGCAGGTTTTTGCCGCAATGGCGTCGGTTTCGGTCAAGTCGGGCGAGCACACCGGAATGGCGGGGCTGGTCGACCTGCGGACCGGGGACCTCGTCTGGCTCAACGCCGATATGGCGATGGGGGGCGACGTCCGCACCCCCGAGGGTGCGAAAAAACGCGTCGCGCAGTTGCTCGAAGATTTTCCGGGCAGCATGCCGCCCGCGACCACGGCAGCGAAGTAGATGCCGGGTCGGGCATGGCGTCGGATACTGGCGGCGGTGGTGATGATGGCGAGCGCGGCGGCGCAGGCGGAACCGATCCCGAGCGTGCCGCCCTATACCGGCGCGTACCAGCCGCAGGGGGTCGACGAGCGCGGGTTGTGGATGGAGTTCGACGAACTCGAGCGCAGCTTCCGCGATTCGACCGCCGTCATCAACGATGCGCCGCTCAAGGCCTATATCCGACAGGTCGTCTGCCGGATGGTCGGTACGGCACGCTGCCAGACCGTGCGGCTCTACATCGTCCGCGACACCAGCTTCAACGCGTCGATGGCGCCCAACGGAATGATGATCGTCCATACCGGCCTGTTGCTCAGGGCGCGCGACGAAGCCGAGCTTGCCGCCGTGCTGGGGCACGAATTCGCGCATTTTGAACTGCGCCATACGTTGCTCGGCTTCAAGCATGACCGGACCGCCGGGGATATCGCGGCATGGGCCGGGGTCGCGGCGGCGGGGGCGTGGGCGTATGGCGGGCGTGGCGCGTACGACACCGTGCGCGTTGCGCGGTCGGTGCAGGATGCCGCGATCGGATCGACCTTCGCGCATACCCGCGACCAGGAACGGCAGGCGGATCTGCTGTCGATGGCGTATCTGCGGGAGTCGGGATACGATCCGCACTGTTTCCCCGACATCTGGGACCGGCTGATGGACGAGGCGGACGCCACCGCGCATGGCCGCCGCCAGCGCAGCACACGGTACGACCGCGTCTCTTTCTTCGCCGACCATCCGACCGACCTCGAGCGCGCGACGAGCTTGCGGCGGCTGGCGGTGGCGATCAACACGCCGGGCGACGATGCGAGGGCGCGGTACGACGCCGCACTCGCGGGATGGCGCGCGCAGTGGCTCGCCGACCAGATCAAGCGCAACGATTTCGAGGGGACCGATTATATGATCGGGCAGCTCGCGGGCACGGAGTGGTCGCCCGAGTTGCTGTTCGCGCGGGGCGAACTCTATCGGGCGCGTGGCAACCCGCGTGATCTGGTCGAGGCGGTCGGCTTTTACCGTGCGGCCGTGACGCGCGATCCGACCCATGCCGAAGCGTATCGCGGTCTCGGGCTGGCGCAATTGCGCAGCCATGATCCGACCGGAGCGGCGGCGCTGAGGACTTATCTGACGATGAAGCCCGCCGCGGACGACGCCGCGATGATCTCGACGTTGATCCAGTAAGGACCATCCGCATGAAACGCACTTTATCGCTCGGCGCGATCCTGCTGGCGGCGGCGCAGCCCGTTTCTGCGTCCAACACGCTGATCGCGGCGCAAGCACCCGTCGCGGTCGCGAAGTCGCCGATGACGGTGATGCCCGACCGCGAATGGAACAAGATGGGCGCGCGGCCCGGACGCAATTCCGAAAGCTGGACGATCGACGGCGACGGGTTGAACGAAGTGACCTTCTACGGCGGAATCGAAGCGGACCGGACGCTGTTCCGCGAGGTTAACAAACGGGGGACGCCGCTGCCGCGCTTCTCGTCGACGATGTTGCTGACCGATCTTCCTGCGTTGCTCGAGGCAAGCTACCGGATCGCGCTCAATACCCCGGTGATGACGATAAACACGGTCGTACCGACGACCTTCCTCGGACAGAAGGCGGTTCAATTCACCTATACGTACAGCCGGGTTGACGAGGAGGTTCGCCGCCGGGGTGACGCGGTCGCGGCGATCATCGGCGGGAAACTGTTCATGACCACGTTCGATGCGCCGGACGTATTCTATTATCGGCGCGACGTTGCCGCCTATCGTGCGATCGTCGCCACGGCAGCGATCGCACGATAGCGACGCGACGGCTTATTGCGCGTCGTCTTCCTGGTTCTTGGTCACGCCACCGGTGCCGCCAACGCCGTCGGGCATGCCGGTCGAGGTGAAGTTCTCGGGCTCGTCACCGCCTTCGCCGTCCTCGACCGCGTCCTTGCGCGCTTCGACCATCTTCTGAAGATCGCTGCGGTCATCCATAGCGACCTCGGTATCCTTGGGGTCGTCGAGCGGGCCCTTGATCGGGCCTTCGCTGCTGTCGATGTCGCTCATGCAAAATCCCCCGACAGGCCGGAATCGTCGACCGGCTGGGCGGGGTCGATTGCGGGATCGCCCATCGGCGACGGGTCGGGAATGTCGGTATCCGGGGTCGGCGTGGGGAGCTCGGTCGGCATTGGAGTCGGCTGGCCCGGCTCGGTCGGGACGGTGTTGGGATCGCCGGGCATCGGTGGAAGTTCGGTCGGGGGGGTGGTTGCCATCAGTTTTCTCCTCTGCCGCTTGTAACGCATGGCGTCCGGCGGGGTTGCCCCGTAATCTCTCGGTTACGCCGCGCGCATCGGCTTCGCGCGGCACCGTCCCGACTGTTTTTGCGCCAAGTGTCGCCGCGACTTGCCCAACCCTGCGCGCCTGCTATAGACGCCCCCCACACCGGCGGTGTCCTGTGCGGGCGTGGCGGAACTGGTAGACGCAGCAGGTTTAGGTCCTGCCATCGCAAGATGTGGGGGTTCGAGTCCCTTCGCCCGCACCAGCCGCCCGTGGCAAACGGGCGGTAGCCAAACGAATTTCCTGTAAAAGGCCAGACCTGAACATGCAGACTGTCGAGACGTTGAACGAGGGCCTGAAGCGCGCCTACACGCTGAAGATCACCGCGAAGGACATCGATTCGCGCGTTGACGCCGAACTGAAGCGCGTCGCGCCGACGGTGAAGATGCCCGGCTTCCGCCCCGGCAAGGTGCCCGCCAATCTTGTCCGCAAGATGCATGGCCCGGCGCTGATGCAGGACGCGCTCAACAGCTCGATCCAGCAGGGCATCCAGGAGCTGATCGCCGAGCACAAGCTGCGCCCCGCGCTGCAGCCTTCGGTCAGCCTCGACGATGGCTATGAGCTTGGCCAGGACGCCAGCATCAAGGTCGAGCTCGAAGTGCTCCCCGACGTGCCGACCCCGGCGATCGAAGGGCTCAAGCTCGAGCGCCTGACCGTTCCGGTCGACGAGGCTGCGGTCCAGGCGCAGCTTCAGAAGTTCGCCGACCAGCAGAAGCGTTGGGAAGAGGCCGAGGATCGCGCTGCCGAGACGGGTGACCTCGTGGTGATGGACTTCGTCGGCAAGGTCGACGGCGTTGCATTCGATGGCGGCACCGGCGAGGACATGTCGGTCGAGATCGGTTCGGGTCGTCTGATCCCGGGCTTCGAGGAGCAGGTCGTCGGCGTCAAGGCGGGCGACGAGCGCCAGATCAACGTCAACTTCCCGGCCGATTATCAGGCCAAGGAACTTGCCGGCAAGGCCGCGACGTTCGACCTGACGATCAAGTCGGTAAAGACCGCGGGCGAGACCAAGATCGACGACGAGCTCGCGACCTCGCTCGGGCTGCAGAGCCTCGAGCAGCTCACCGAACTGCTCAAGGGCCAGATCGAGCAGGAGCTCAACGGGCTGACGCGTACCTATATGAAGCGCAAGCTGCTCGACCAGCTCGCCGAGGGGCATGACTTTGAAGTGCCGCCGTCGATGGTCGAGGCCGAGTTCGGCCAGATCTGGCAGCAGCTCGAGCATGAAGCGACGCATGAGGAAGATCCGGCGGCAGCACTCGCCGAGATGGAGTCCGAGCGCGACGACTATCAGAAGATCGCCGAGCGTCGCGTTCGCCTGGGCCTGTTGCTCAGCGAGATCGGCCAGGCCAATGGCGTCGAAGTCAGCCAGCAGGAAATGAACCGCCTGATCGCGCAGGCAGCGCAGCAGTACGGCCCGGAGGATCGCCAGCGGTTCCTCCAGTACGTCCAGCAGGAGCCGATGGCAGCCGCGCAGCTCCGCGCGCCGCTGTATGAGGACAAGGTCGTCGATTACCTGTTCGAGAAGTCCGAGATATCGGATCGCGAAGTGACGCGCGAGGAGCTCGAGGCGGCGATCGAGAGCGACGAAGGTTTCTCGACCGGCACGCACAGCCACGATCACGACAACCACAAGCCCAAGGCCGCCAAGAAGGCATCGTCGAAGAAGGCCAAGTCCGGCGACACCGAGGCTAACGCCGATGCGCCTGCGACCGAAGCGCCTGCAACCGACGCCACGGAGGCCGAGCCGGCTGCCGCATCGGATACGCCGGAAGCAACGCCGGCCGAGCCGGTGAAGAAGGCGGCGACGAAGAAGGCGCCCGCCAAGAAGGCCGAGCAGCCCGCCGAGGGCGAGGTCGCTGCAGACGCGCCCGCCAAGAAGGCACCCGCGAAGAAGAAGGCGGCTGCCGCGACGGACGAGCCCGGGGCGTAAGCCTTTCGCTTCTGCTGCACGGCAAGACGATAGAGCAGGGGCGGTCTTCGGACCGCCCCTGTTTTTTTGTGCCCGATGCCGGGGGGCGGCCCGTATCGCGCGGCGATGTGATCGGCGTCACATCGGAGGCGATTCCGTGTCCGCAGGTCCTGCCGGGATTGTCCGACCTGTCGGGCGGCGGCGGTCCGGACGGGTCGATCCCGCTGGTTGGAGGCGGGAAATCCGGTTTCCCCAGGTGAATTCCGGTCCTCTGCCTGTCACGACGGCGATTTCGTCATTAAAAGTACAGGTTACAGATATGTTTCGGACTTTATGTAAGCGTTGCTTACAGGCTTCGCCGATGTGCGATATTTATAGACGACGAAGGAGACCGTTACTGTCGGGCATGGTTGTTGCTTTGTACGGTCATGCCCCAGGAGGGGGTGTGTTGCCGAAGACGTGTTGAATGTTCATCCATAAAGGGGGCTTTCATGCTCAAGACCATCACGACTATTGCTGCCACGGCGATCCTCGGTTGCGCGGCGGTTCCGGCGGGCGCGACCGTATTCACGCTCGATTTCTCAGGCGTCGCCAGTGGCGCCGTCCCGTCGACGATCGACGACTTCTACAACGGCGGCACGAGCGGCGCCGGACTGAGCGGGACGAACTATGGCGTGACGTTCATCGGGACCGCGATCGCGGCGAACAGCTATTCGGGTACGAACGAACCCGATCCGGGGGTGCTCATCTTCGCGGGCGGCGAACAGATCGGCGTCAATGTCGTAGCGGGCTTCACGAACAGCTTCGGCTTTGCCTATTCGTCCGCGACGTCGACCACGATCACGCTGTATGACGGGCTGGGCGGCACGGGGGCGGTGCTTGCCACGCTGGCGCTCCCGTACAATTACAGCAGCACCTGCGGATATTGCCAGTGGGACAGCGCGACCGTGAACTTTGCCGGGATTGCGCGTTCGGTCGATTTTGGCGGGAGCGGGGAATTTGCCGGGTTCGACCGGCTCAGCTTCGGCAGCGCGGATGCCGTGGCGGTTCCGGAGCCGGCAAGCTGGGCAATGTTGCTCGCGGGGTTCGCGACTATCGGCGTCGGACTGCGCCGTCGTCGCGCGTTCGCGGACGGGGTTCGGTTCGCGCGGGTCTGAGCGGAGGGAAGCCGTGGTCCGCAAGGGGCACGGCTTTCGTCGCGGTGGACGGCGTCCGACCGGGCGGGGTGGCGCGCTCAGCGGGTCGCGGTGGCGCGGTCGAGGCGATGGCGGTCCGCCCGGCGGGCGATCAGCAGTACGGCGGCGACCGCCGGGAGCACCCAGATCACCCGCATCTGGTAGCGATCATGCGGGGTCGAGAGGGAGCCGCAGACCAGATCGTTGAGCAGGACGCCGCCGAGCGCGATCGTGGCATAGCCCGCCCACGGGGCGAGCGGCGAGCGGGGCAGCCACGATGACAGCAGGATCAGCGCCGCGCCGATCGTCAGCAGCAGCGATATGGTCTCGAACGGGGCGAGCGGGAACGTCCCGCGATAGGCGGGGGACTGCCGGACGTTGGCGAACATCGCCGCGGGCAGCTTTACCGCGAAATAGCTGCGCTGCTCCCGGTTGTAGTGGAATTCGGAAAGGCCGCCTTTGCCGAGCTGAGTCGCGAAATCGCGCAGCAGCATGGTTGCGGTCGCGAGCGGTGCGTGCCGGACGCTGGCGAGCACGAAGGGAAGCTGTTCGGCAGCGAGGCGGCGTTGCAGCGTCGGCGAAACCGCCATGAACACGCCGGTGCGCGGATCCGGATCCCACAGGAAGCCGTCGCTCGGGACGGGGAGCCGGTCGACGAACCGGCACAGGACGAGCGTGCTGTGCCCGCACTTTGCGCGGAGATAGGCGGTGCCCGGGCCATCGTCGACGAAGCGCGCGGTCAGGAACGGGGGCCGGATCGGCGACTGGCCGGTGACGCTGGTGATCGCCGCGGTGAACGCGCTCTCGCCCGCCAGCCCGACGAGCGCGCACCCGAGCAATGCGCCTGCGGGGAGCATCCGCGCGATTCCGCCGGGGTGGCGGCGGGCGCGGATCACCGTCCAGCCTGCGAACAGGATGGCGAAGCCGGCGAGCAGCAGCACGTTCGACGAATGCACCAGGGCGGCGAGCGCGAGGATCGCGACGAGATAGCCGCGCACCAGCGGCGCCTCGCGCTTCCAGCCGAGCAGGAGCACCGCCGCCGCGACGATCGTGACGCCGCTGAACAGATCGGGCATCAGCAGGCAGACGAAGAACGGGAGCGGCGTGACCGCGAGCAGCGCGAACAGCGCCATTGCCGCGACCGCGAAGCGTCTGCCGTCCCCGGGATCGACGACGTGGCGTAGCAGGACGAGCAGGATCGACGCCGCGACCAGCCCCTGCACGAGCAGCACCGCCCAGAACCCGTGGAACGCGACCCCGAGATACAGGATGATGCCATAATAGGCCGAGCGGCCAAGCAGGACCGGCTTGTCGGTGGCGGGTGGCTGCGGTGCTTCGGTGGTGGCAGGGGTTGGGCGGGATGCCGGGCGGGCGGCCAGGCCGGGGGGCGAACCGGAGGCCGTGGCACGGGGGTGTGCCTTGACCGTCCAGTCGCTGGGAATGCCGGTCGCATGGAAGACCGCCGCGTCCACCCCGCGGACATAAGCGGGCGTATCGCTGAAGAAGAAGGGCCCGGTGTTGACGAACGCCGGCCACAGGAACAGCACGCTTGCGAGAAGCAGGAGATATTGAACCGGCCGCATGGGGGTGATGTCACTGCGCGTCATACGGTCCTGCTGGTTTCTCTGGGCCGGAGCGGCGCGGGCGGCGTTTCGGGTGGCGCATACTGGTCCCGGCGAGCGAATGACCGTAGGTCGAGCAGGCGGGTCGCGGCTGCGGGTACCGCATGCGGCACGCACGGGCAAGCCGTCGCCCGCGCGCAACCCGGTCGGGATTCGGCGGGTGGACGCAGCCCGAAGGCGACCGGTCTTGCGGGGTGCGGATGGCAAGGATCGGAGACGGTGTCGGATACGGGGCTTGAACTCGTTTCCGGCAGCGCCGATGTATGGCGTCTCTTCGGGGCATAAAGGATTTCAGGACTCATCATGCGCAATCCGTTCGACACCGGCGACTTCATGGCCCCCCTTCATGGCGCCGGGATGGCGGCCTCGCCGCAGGGCGGGCTCGTTCCGATCGTCATCGAGCAATCCAATCGCGGCGAGCGCAGCTTCGACATCTACTCGCGGCTGCTGCGCGAACGCATCATCTTCATCACCGGCGGCGTCGAGGACCATATGGCCTCGGTGATCAGCGCGCAGTTGCTGTTCCTCGAATCGGAGAACCCGAAGAAGGACATCTTCATGTACATCAACTCGCCGGGCGGTGTCGTCACGGCGGGCATGGCGATCCATGACACGATGCAGTACATCCGGCCGCGCGTCGGCACGGTCTGCATGGGTCAGGCCGCCTCGATGGGCAGTTTCCTGCTGGCCGCGGGCGAGCCCGGCATGCGCGTCGCGCTGACCAACGCGCGGATCATGATCCACCAGCCGTCGGGCGGGGCGCAGGGCATGGCGAGCGACATCCAGATTCAGGCGAAGGAAATCCAGCGGATCAAGAACCGGATGAACGCGCTCTACGCTCAGTACACCGGCAAGCCGATCGAGGAGATCGAGCGCGCGATGGACCGCGACACGTTCCTCGAGGCGCACGAAGCCAAGGAGTTCGGCCTGGTCGATCAGGTGTTCGACAAGCGTCCGGCACTCCCCGACGATTCGACCACGCCGCCCGCGCTGACCTCCGCATAATTTCGTAAAGACCGTAAATTCACCGTATATTCAGTGCCGGGCGTCCAAGGTTTAGCCCGGCACACCGATCTTGAGACGATTTTGGTGATTGTCGGATCGCGCGGGGGCGGTCTAGGATGGACCCTCGCATAGTGCGCCCCAAGGGCTGCCAAGGATGGACTAAATGCCAAAGATGACCGGCGGCGACTCCAAGAGCACGCTTTATTGCTCGTTCTGCGGCAAATCGCAGCACGAAGTCCGCAAGCTGATTGCGGGCCCTACCGTTTTCATCTGCGATGAATGCGTCGAACTGTGCAACGACATCATCCGCGAGGAGACGAAGTCCGCGCTGGTGAGCAAGAAGGACGGCGGCGTTCCGACGCCGCAGGAAATCTGCGACGTGCTCGATGATTACGTGATCGGCCAGAAGCGCGCCAAGCGCGTGCTCTCGGTGGCGGTGCACAACCATTACAAGCGCCTCAACCACGGCCAGAAGGGCGCGGACGTCGAGCTTGCCAAGTCGAACATCCTGCTGATGGGGCCGACCGGTTGCGGCAAGACTCTGCTTGCGCAGACGCTTGCCCGCATTCTCGACGTGCCGTTCACGATGGCGGATGCGACGACGCTGACCGAAGCCGGTTACGTCGGCGAAGACGTCGAGAACATCATCCTCAAGCTGCTCCAGGCATCCGACTATAACGTCGAGCGGGCGCAGCGCGGGATCGTGTACATCGACGAGATCGACAAGATCAGCCGCAAGGCCGAGAACCCGTCGATCACGCGCGACGTATCGGGCGAGGGCGTCCAGCAGGCGCTGCTCAAGCTGATGGAAGGCACCACCGCGAGCGTTCCGCCGCAGGGGGGCCGCAAGCATCCGCAGCAGGAGTTCCTGCAGGTCGACACGACCAACATCCTGTTCATCTGCGGTGGCGCGTTCAGCGGCATCGAGAAGATCATCGGGGATCGCCTGCAGGGCAAGTCGATCGGCTTCGGTGCCTATGTCGCAAGCCCCGAGGAACGCCGTACCGGCGAGACGCTCAAGGCAGTCGAGCCAGAGGATCTGCTCAAGTTCGGGCTGATCCCCGAGTTCGTCGGCCGTCTGCCGGTGATCGCGACGCTCGAGGATCTCGACGTTCCGGCACTGGTGACGATCCTGACCGAGCCGAAGAACGCGCTGGTGAAACAGTATCAGAAGCTGTTCGACATGGAGACGGTCAAGCTCGGCTTCACCGACGATGCGCTGGTGCAGGTCGCCAAGAAGGCGATCGATCGCAAGACCGGCGCGCGCGGGCTGCGATCGATCCTCGAGGGCATATTGCTCGACACGATGTTCGACCTGCCCGGGATGGACGGAGTCGACGAGGTGATGATCGACAGGGACGTGATCGACGGCCGCAAGGAGCCGATCCGCGTCTATGCCAAGAAGGAAAAGGTCGGGGCAGGCGCGGCGTAGCGCCGTCGCTCCATACTGTACCGAAAGGGGCGTCGAGCGATCGGCGCCCTTTTTGGTGCGGGTCGTCGCACGGCATCGTTCGGATTCACATCTTGTTAACCAGCCGGGGGTAGGGGACCCTTGCTGACCTTTTATTGGGGGTCGGGGGTCAAACGCGGAGTAAGACAGGCATGCGCAGCGTCCCGGTGCTGCTTTTCGCGATGATGATGCTTTCTGCTGGATGCGCGCGGCAGGTGCATGTCTCTGTCGCTACCCAGCCCGAGGTGCCGACCAACTGGCACATGCGCATTTCTCCAACGGATCGCGCGGCGATCGACCAGCTTGACGCGACCTGGGCGCGGGCGCGCGCAGCGGTTCCGCGACGCGCACGCGCGGCGGTTGCGGCGGAGGGCGCGCTGGTCGACCCCGCGGTCGCGCTGGCAAAGGCGGCGCTACCGCCGGGGCTCTATTATTGTCGTCTCCTCCGGTTCGGGGGGCGCAAGGGCTTCGAAACCTTCAAGCCCGATTTCTGCACCGTCGTCGCCGCGACCGAAGGGGTGGCGTTCAACAAGCAAAGTGGCGCAAGCCAGCCGCGCGGCTGGCTGTTCGAGCATAGCGAGACGCGACATGTCTTCCTTGGCGCGTTCCAGCCGTCGCGTGGCGAGGCGGCACCGGCTTACGGCGCCAACCCGGCGCTCAACGTCGCCGGGGTGGTCGAGCGGGTGTCGGCGTTTCGCTGGCGCATGACGCTCACGCGCGCCGGGGGCGGGGCGGTGCTCGATCTGTATGAGCTGGTACCGGTGACGCCGAAGGTGCCCGGGTCGGTGCCGGCGGTCGCCGGATAGGCGTTACTGCCCGTATCGCCGCGACGTCCTCACAAGACCCCCGGTATGAACCGTTTCACGCGCGCGGCATAGCGATCATAGGCCCCGCCGAACGCCTCGCGTAGCACGGCCTCCTCGTGGCGGACCCGCATCGCGGTGCCGAGTGCAAAGACCGGCAGCGCCACCAGCAGATTGGCGTAATGTCCGCACGCGACCGCCAGCGCGAGCAGGATGAGTGACAGCGCGACGTAGATCGGGTTGCGGACATAGGCGAACGGCCCGGTCTCGACGAGTGTCCCGTCGCCGCGCGTCCGCGCGACCAGCGCCCAGTTGCGCCCCATTGCGCGCGAGGCCGAATCGAACAGCGCCGCCGCCGCGAGCATCAGCAGCAGGACGAGGGCGGCGCTGATCAGCGCGACCGGCGCGGCTACGGTTCGAGTCTTCACGATCGGTCCCAGTCCCGCCATAGCGATCCCGAAACCCTGGACGAGGATCCAGCCGATCGAGGCGTTGCGGCGGCCGCTGTCAACGCTGCCCGGCGCCTTGCGCCCGCGGGCACGGGCGAGCAGCAGGACATACAGGAACACCACGAGGCCGATGCCCAGCGCGACGAGACCGGGGAGGGCAACCGGGACGGGGGTAAAGCGCATGACGATCTCCGCTCGGGATGGGGAAGTCAGTCCTTGGTAGCAGCAGCCGCATGCTTGCGCGCCTGCGTATCGCGCCATGCCTGATACTGTTCGACCGCGAGCGAACGGCGCAACACGCGCGCGGCGGGATCGACCACGACATGCGCGCCGGGTGGGAGCGGGATACTGCCAAACCCGGCGGTCATCGGCAGCCGGACCAGCCGACCGCCGACCTGCACCTCGACCGGCAGCGGGAAGGGCCGCCCGCCGGGTGCGTCCCAATGCAGCGACAGGCGGGTCGGGGTGCGCGTCTCGATCAGGTCGGGGAGGGCTGCGTGGCGGAGATAGACGTTGAAGAACCAGCCATAGTCTTTCCCCGTCACGCGCCGGACGATCCGTTCGTATTCTGCGGTGGTGCCGTAGCGCGGGGTGAAATTGCCCGGTCGCGGATCGAGCCGGCCGTAGACCGCGAGCCGCGTGACGTCACGAAACGCGCGGTCGCCGATCAGGCCGCGCAGCGTGTGGAGCATCCATGCGCCCTTGTAATAAATGTCCTGACCCGGGCCGCCCTTGGCGATTTCGTACACCTGTTCCTCGGTGCGGACATTGCCCGAGACGATCGGGCTGAGGTTGGCGATCTTGTTGCGCTGATCGTCCATCATCACCGCGTAGCGCGCGTCACCCTCGCGCCAGCGGCCGTAGAAGGGCTGCATGTATTCGGCATAGCCTTCGTGGAGCCAGTAATCGTCCCAGTCGGCGGAGGTCAGCTGATTGCCGAACCATTCGTGCGCGAATTCGTGCTGGAACAGCCAGTCGAACCCCTCGGGGGCCTTGGCGTAGGCGTTGCCATAGGCGTTGATCGTCTGGTGCTCCATCCCCTTGTGCGGGGTCTCGACGACGCCGACCTTTTCGTCGCCGAACGGGTAGGGGCCGATCTGAGTCTCGAAGAAATCGAGCGTCGGCGCGAATTCGGCGAACAGCGCGCGTGCCTGTGCC
>CAZNQA010000032.1:19822-34284 GCA_964575105.1 uncultured Stakelama sp. | reverse complement strand
AGCGAGAAGCCGATGCTGTTCGAGCTGCTCGATGCGACCGCGGCGACTGGCATCACGCTGACCGACAGTTTCGCGATGCTGCCGACCGCGGCGGTGTCGGGCTTCTACTTCGGGCACCCGCAGGCGGAATATTTCGGCGTGGCACGCGTCGGGCCGGACCAGTTGCACGAATATGCCACGCGGCGCGGGGTAGACCTTGCGACCGCGACGCGGTGGTTGCGGCCGAATCTGGATTGATTCCTACGTCCGTCATTCCCGCGAAAGCGGGAATCCATTGTCGCAACCGTCGGAAACTGCAACGGCGGTCAGCCAGTATGGATTCCCGCCTTCGCGGGAATGACGGAGTGAGAGCTTAGCCGTCCGCGCGCTCCGACATGCGCGCGCCCAACGCGCGCAACCGGGGCGTCACCATCGGGATCGTCAGCATCGTCGAGCCGATCGCCATCAGCAGCAGCGCGGTGAACGCGTCGTTGGTGATGATCTTCTTGTCCAACAGGATGTTGACGAAGATGATCATGATCAGCGCCTTGGTCTGCAACAGCCAGCCGATCGCGCCGGCTTCGCCCTTGCCCCATTTGAGCAACCGTCCGGCGATCCGGACCCCGAGCAGCTTGCCGCCGACCGACGCGACCAGCAACAGCGCCGCCGCCGCGAACACCGCGCCGCCGCCGACCTCGAACTGCGTGCGCAGGCCGGTCGACAGGAAGAATACCGGCATGATCGCGATCAGCACGAAGTGGCGGAACTGGTCCATTCGCGCGCGATCGAACAGTTTCCCGTCGAGCACCGCGCCCGCGAGGAACGCGCCGACCATGAAGTGCAGCCCCGCCCAGTCCGCCGAGAGGCCGCACAGAGCGAGCCAGATGAGGCTGACATACCAGCGGTCGGTCTCGGTGATCGCCGCCATCAGCCGCCGGATCGCCCAGGTCGCCACCGCGAAGCCGACGAGGAACGCCGCCTGCCGCCCGACCCGTTCCCAGTCGAGCAAGATCAGCGCGAGCACGCCCCAGATCGCGATGTCGTCCAGACTGGCGTAGCGCAGCGTCCGTTGGCCAAGCGGTGCGCGCAGGATATCTAGCTTTTCAAGGAACAGCACGAGGATCGGCAGCGCGGTTACCGCGCACGCCATGCCGATCCCGAGCACGACCTGCCACCGTGCGCCCGCCGGTCCGGCCCAGCCGGGATAGCGCAGCATCAGCAGCGCCGCCGCGCTCCCGGCGAGGAGCGGGGTGACCAGCGCGAAGCCTGCGGTGACACTTGTTTCGCCACGGCGGCGCCATGCCTCTCCAAGATCGAGCTCGATCCCGGCGATCCACACGAACAGCATCACCGCCCACCAGGCAATGCCGTTGAGCGAGCCGATCGTCGCGGGCGTGAAGACAAGCGAATAATAAGATGGAAAGAGCGCGCCGAGCACGCCCGGCCCGAGCAAGATCCCGCCGATGATCTGTACGACGACGAGCGGAGCCCAGTAATCGGTCCGGGCAAACCGCCAGAAAAGATACGGCACGCTGAAGATCAACAGCATCGCGAGGAGAAAGACCTCGGTCGGTGACATGGCGTGCATCAAATCCCCCCTTATAGACGGCGTTCCCCCCGGTCTTGCCGCGCCGTCTACTTGGATGGATCGGGCTGAGCAACTGGAGTGTCGTCTGCTGGCCCCAGGCGGCGGGCGTCGATCGTCAGTCCGGGTTTCGCCGGCCGCGCGGGCCGGGCAGGCAAGGCGGGAGGAGTTTGCACCGAGATCGCCGACCTGGCGGTGCGCTACACGATGGTCCTAGATAGTGCGCTCAGGCGCGGCTGAAGGTATCGGCGCCCGCGTTGATCGAACTCCATTCGGCACCCGGTTCGGTAGCGCTCGTCATCTGCCACAGGGTGGCGATGCTTCCGGTCCCGCTATCGAGGTGCCCGACCCAGGCGGTGATTGCCTGAAAATCGTTCCAGTGGACGACGAAGGCGATCAGTGCGCCATCGACCGACCCCTGCAGCGCGCCGGTCGTGCTCGAGGAGCCGCCACTGACCGCGCTGAAATAGGTGCCGGTGAGGACTGTCCCGTTCTGTATGACGTCCATTGTCGAGCTGAGCTCGTTGACCCACTTGCCCGAGAAGTCGATCGACTGTCCCGTTCCTTCCAGGGCGGCGGAAAGAGGCGAAAGATAGGTCATGACGGGGCTCCATCGCGGCGGATATGCCAGATATAGGCCTGTGCCGCGACGGAGCGATCCCGGGAAATCCCGAGGTCTAGCGGCAGACGGCGCCGTTTCGGTCGAGATCGAGGCACTTCCCGTCCATCTTCGGCGCGGCGATCGTGAGCCCGATCTGGTGCGCGAGCGTCGGGGCGATGTCGACGGTCTCGACGCTCCCGTTATGCTCGAACCCGGTCATCCCCTTGCGCCAGAACAGGATCGGTACGCGCCGGTCGTAATCATACGGGCTGCCGTGAGTCGCGACATAGCCCTTGGTCGGATCGGGAATCGGGGTGATGCGCGGCTTGAGGAACACGATCAGCTCGCCCGAACGCCCGCTCTTGTACGAGGCACGCGCGCGCTGGAGCATCGTCCACGTCTCGGGCGGGCCCTTGGGGGTCTTTGTCGCGAGGATCTGCGCCTGAGTGAAGACCTCGGCGACCTGCGGGTTCGCCTCGTAATAGGTGACCGCCGCCGCCTGCACCGCCTTGCGTTGCGCGGGCGTCAGGTCGCGCGCGAGATAGACGTCGCCATTGGGGATGTCGCCGAACAACACCGGCGTGGCGATGCCGAGCTTCGCCGCGATCTCCTTGCCCGCGACCGCGGGCGCGAGCGCGACCTTCGCACGTTGCGCGTCGGGCAGGCCGGCATTGACTTCGCGCTCGGGAATGTCGTTGCCGCCATGATCCGCGGTCAGCACGACCTCATAGTCGACCCCGGTCGAATCGAGCACGGTGAAGAACGAGCCGAGCGTCGCATCGAGCTGCTGCAGCTGGATGCACATCTCGGCGCCTTCGGTGCCGTAGGTGTGGCCGATGTAATCGGTCGCCGACGCACCGACGTCGACGATGTCGGTCGTAGTCCCCATACCGAGCTTCATGTCCTGCACCAGTCCGGCGGCAAGCGCGACGATCGCACCATCGAACGCGGGCGAGGCGCGGAAAGCGGCGGCGCTGCCTGCGTCGCGCGCGAAATGCCCTGCGCCGACGGTCTTGCCGCCGCCGATCGGGACCGCATGATCATGCGATCCGCAGATTGCGGGAACCTCGAGCGCGGCCTGTGGCGCGGCGATCCGCTGCGCGATCGCGGCGTTGGCGCGCGCGACGACCGGGGGCGTCGCGCGACCGGCGTAGCTGACCATCGCCTTGCCGTTCCACCACCAGAGCTCGTCGACGGTGTGCCCGCCCATCATCACTGCGGCGCGATCCTTGCCCGCGACCGAGACGACGCGGACCTTGGGGTTCGCCGCCTTCATCCGTTCGCCAAGCGTGGGGACGAGCAGATGCTTGTCGCTGACGGTGTAATTGGCGGAAGTGCTGCCGGGGACGGTCTCATCCTCCGCGCAATAGACCTGCTTGTCGGCGCGCGCGACGCCGAGGTCGGTCCAGTTGTTCGCGATGATCCCGGTGTGTTCGGGGCGGAAGCCGGTCAGGATCGTCGAATGGCCGGGGCAGGTCTCGGTCGCGGCATGGCTTTGGTAGCCGCTGGGGAAGACCGCGCCTTTCTGCAGCCGCGCTAGCCCGCCGGTGAAGGACGCGCGATATTCGGCGAACAGGTCGGCGGAGAACTGGTCGACCGAGATAACGACGATCAGCTTGGGCGGGTTAGCCGGGGCCGCCGTCGCGGGGGCCGGAGCTGGCTCCGCGGCGACGGGTGCCGCCACCAGCAGCGCGGGCAGGGACAGGGCGATCGCCAGGGCGGACGCATAACGTTTCACACGAATTCTCCGAATTGGACGGCAGCCCGTCTTCACCGCTATGGCCCGTGGGTTCGGGCTCGACAAGGACGTGCGATGCGCTGGTTTCATGACGTTGTGGTTACGGTTCTTGCGCTCCTGTCGTTGAGCGGAGTCGCGCAGGCGCAAGGTTCGACGCCAGCCGCTGCAAAGGCGCATCTTGCGATCACCTTGGTCGCCGAAAGCCGCGCGCCTGCTGCGGGAAGCACCGTGACGGTTGCGCTGGCGAGCGTTCCGGCACCCGGCTGGCACGGCTATTGGCAGAACCCGGGGGATGCGGGCTTTCCTGCGAAGCTCGACTGGACGCTGCCGAAGGGCGTCACCGCGAGCGTGCCGGCGTATCCCGTACCCGGACGGCTGATCGTCGCGGACCTGATGAACTATGTGTTCGAGAAACCGTACGCACCGCTGGTGACTCTCAGGATCCCGGCGGGGCTCGCGGTCGGTACCGCGTTGCCGGTGCGGCTCAAGACCGATTATCTCGTCTGTTCCGCCGAAGTCTGCGTGCCTGAATCCGCCAAGCTTGCGATCGACCTCGTTGTCGGCGATGGCGCGATCACGCCCGAGGCGCGCGCGCGGTTCGACGCGTGGCGGCGCGCGGTGCCAAAGCCGCTCGATGCACGCGGGACATTCCAGGTTGCGGGCGGCAAGGTCCGGATCGCGGTGCCCTATCCCGCGGGGGCGGCGCTGGGGCAGGCGTATTTCTATCCCGTCACGACCGGGCTGATCGACTATGCCGCGCCCCAGTCGGTGACGCAGGATCGCGACCGGATCGTGATCGAGACCAAGGCCGCCGCGACGGTGTCGTCGTCGGGTGCGCTGGAGGGCGTTCTTCAGATCGGGACGCAGCAGGGGTTGGTGGTGACCGCAGCGCCGGGGGCGGTCGCGGCCAGTACGGCGATCCCGGTCGCGGGCAACGTCCTTACCGCGACGCTGATCGCCTTTGCCGGCGCGATGCTCGGCGGGTTGATCCTCAACATCATGCCGTGCGTCTTCCCGATCCTCAGCCTCAAGGCGCTGAGCCTCGCGCGCGGGCATCTCGACGAACGCGCGGCGCGGCAGGAGGCGCTGGCCTATGCCGCAGGGGTGATCGCGGTATGTGTCGGACTTGGGGCGATCATCCTGGGGTTGCGTGCGGGCGGGACGGCCGTCGGCTGGGCGTTCCAGTTGCAGGATCCGCGCGCGATCGTCGTGTTGCTGCTGCTGACGGTGGCGCTCGCGCTTAACCTCAGCGGGCTGTTCGAGTTGCCCACCCCGGCGTTCGTCAACCGCAGCGGTGGCGCGAGCGGCGCGTTTGCGACCGGCGCGCTCGCGGCGTTCATCGCGACGCCGTGCACCGGGCCGTTCATGGGCGCGGCGCTTGGGGCGGCGCTGGTGCTGCCGTGGCCCGCCGCGCTCGCCGTGTTCGCGGGGCTCGGGCTGGGGCTGGCGCTGCCGTTCCTCGCGCTCGGGTTCGTCCCCGCATTACGGCGGCGGTTGCCAAAGCCGGGGCTGTGGATGGAGACGTTCCGCCGCGTGCTAGCGATCCCGATGTGGCTGACTGCGATCGCGCTTGCCTGGGTGCTCGGGCATGAGGCGGGGGTCAATGGCATGGCGATCGGGCTGCTGGTCGCGTTCGTGCTCGCGGTGCTGTTGTGGGTCGGCGGTGCCCGGCAGGCGAAGGGGCTGGCGATCGGCCCGGTCGTGACGGTGCTGCTGCTCGCGACGGTCGTCGCCAGCGCGCTGCTGATCGCGGGGCGGCGTCCCGAAAGTGCGGCAACGGCCATGGTGCCGGGTGGGGCCGAGCCGTTCACCGAGGCGCGGCTGGCGGCGTTGCAGAAGGCGGGGCGGCCGGTGTTCGTCTATTTCACCGCGGACTGGTGTTTGACGTGCAAGGTCAACGAGAAAGCCGCGATCGAGACCGATGCGACGCGCAAGGCGTTCGCCGATCACAAGGTCGCGGTACTGATCGGCGACTGGACCAATGGCGATCCGGTGATGGGGCGGTTCATCGAGGCGCATAACCGCGCCGGCGTCCCTTTGTACCTGTATTACAAGCCCGGGGTGGCCGAGCCGCGCGTCTTGCCGCAGGTGTTGACCTCTGCGATGCTCGCCGGGCTATGAAACGCTGGCTCTCCTGCGCGCTTGCGGCACTCGCGCTCGATACCCCGGCGGTGGCGGGCAACCCGCCTGAATGGTCGCAGCCGATCCGTCCGTTCAAGGTGGCGGGGCCGGTCTGGTACGTCGGCACGCGCGGGCTTGCGGCCTATGCCGTCGTTACGCGTGCGGGGACGATCCTCGTCAGCGGGCCGATGGCGGATGCGGCGGGACAGGTGAAGCGCAACCTCCGCGCGATCGGGGTCCAACCGCATCAGGTGAAGTGGATCCTCAATTCGCATGCGCATTTCGACCATGCCGCCGCCTTCGCGGATCTCCGGCAGTGGAGCGGCGCGAAACTCGTCGCGTCGGCGGGGGATGCCAACGCGCTGCGGCTCGGGCGGCATGAGGCGGACAATGACAACGGTTTTACGCGCTTCCCCGCGGTTCCGGTCGATCGCATCGTTCGCGATGGCGAGCAGGTTCGGGTCGGTACGGTCGCGATCACCGCAGTGTTGACGCCGGGGCATACCCCCGGGTGTACGACATGGACGCTCCCGATCAGCGAGGCCGGGAATCCGCTTCGCATTGTGTTTCCCTGTAGTATCAGCGTCGCGGGTAACCATCTCGTCGCCAATCGAGCGTATCCCGCCATCGCCGCCGATTACCGGCGCAGCTTCGCGCGATTGGCGACGATGCGCGCGGATATCGTGTTGCCGATGCATCCGGAACTCGCCGATGTGCTGGGGCGGGCGGCGCGTCGCGATGCCGGTGATGCCCGTGCCTTTGTCGACCCGACCGTGCTGCCACGGATCGTAGCGGAGGCGCGCGCCGACTATGCCACTGCATTGGATATACAACGAAAGCGCTGAGTTCGACGCGAAAGTATCTTGTGCGGCGCAACAATCCACCGCAGCATGGAACCGAGACGCAGTTGGAGGCTTTATCGTTTAATGGGGATGGGGCACGCGTTCGACGAGATCATGGGACAGGGCGGGAGCGCGATCCCGCGCGCGGAGCTGGCTGCGCTCGGCGACTGGATCGAGGCGACGCCGTCGCATGAACTCCGCAGGCGGCAGCAATCCGCCGAGGCGACTTTCCGCCAGCTTGGCATTACTTTTGCCGTTTATGGGGAAAGCGATGCGAGCGAGCGGATCATTCCGTTCGATATCGTCCCACGGATTTTTCTCGCCGACGAATGGACGCGACTTTCGGAAGGGCTCGTGCAGCGGGTGGAGGCGATCAACGCTTTCCTGCATGACATCTATGGCGAACGGCGGATCCTTGCGGAAGGGATCCTGCCCGCCGACCTGATCCTCGGCAATCCGCAATTCCGGCCTGAAATCGCGGGGATACGCCCGCCGCACGATATCTGGGCGCATATCTGCGGGATCGATCTGGTGCGCACCGGGCCGGACGATTTCTTTGTGCTCGAGGACAATGCGCGCACCCCATCGGGGGTGAGTTACATGCTCGAGAACCGCGAGGCGATGTTGCGGCTGTGCCCCGAGCTGTTCCGTTCGTTCCGCGTTGCGGCAGTCGATTCTTATCCCGACAAGCTGCTCGAGACGATGAAATCGGTCGCTCCGGTGGGCGTTGCAGCGCCGGTTTGCGTCGTTTTGACGCCGGGCCACTACAATTCTGCGTATTACGAACACAGTTTTCTCGCAGATTCGATGGGGGTCGAACTCGTCGAGGCGGCCGACCTCGTGGTCGACGACGACATCGTCTGGATGCGGACGATCGCGGGGCTGGTGAAGGTCGATGTGATCTATCGCCGGATCGACGACGACTATCTCGACCCGCTCGTGTTTCGCCCGGATTCGATGCTCGGCGTCCCCGGGCTGATCGCGGCTTACGCTGCGGGCAACGTCGCCTTGCTCAACGCGCCGGGGAACGGCATCGCGGACGACAAGGCAATCTATTCGTACATGCCCGAGATCGTCCGCTTCTACTCGGGCGGCGAGCCCAAGCTGCCCAACGTCGAGACGTGGCGGTGCCGCGAGCCGCAGGCGCTCAAGTACGTGCTCGACAATCTCGAGCATGTCGTCGTCAAGCTGGTCGACGGTTCGGGCGGATATGGCATGCTCGTCGGGCCGACTGCGACCAAGGCCGAGATCGAGACCTTCCGCGCCGCGCTGATCGCCGAGCCGAATCGCTATATCGCGCAGCCGACGCTCGCGCTGTCGACCGTGCCGACGCTGGCGGAGGCGGGGCTTGCGCCGCGGCATGTCGATTTCCGACCGTTCGTGCTGACCGGGTCGAAGGGCGTGCAGGTCGTGCCCGGCGGGCTGACGCGGGTGGCGCTGAAGGAAGGGTCGCTGGTCGTCAATTCGTCGCAGGGCGGGGGGACCAAGGACAGTTTCGTGCTGATGGACAATGGCGCGCAGCCGGACGGTCCGTCGAAGCAAACCCAGTCCCAATCGCAGTCGCAGTCGCAGTCCCAGGCGCAAGAGCAGGTGCGCTGATGCTCAGCCGCACCGCTTCCTCGCTCTACTGGCTCGGGCGGTATGTCGAGCGGGCCGATTTCATCGCGCGTCTCGTCGAAGCGACCGTCCGGCTCGATGTTCTGTCGCCGCGCCCGGCGGGTGAGGCGGCGTGGGCCTCCGCGCTCGCGGTCACCGAGACCGACGCGGCCTTTGCCAAGACCGGGCAGCCGATCACGCAGGCGAATGTCGCGCGCTTCCTGACGATCGACTCGTCGCATCCGGGGTCGATCGTTCGCGCGCTCGACATGGCGCGCAACAATGCGCGCGCGGTGCGTACCGCGCTGACGCGCGAGGCGTGGACCGGGATCAACCGCGCGTGGCTGATCTTCGACAATCGCGCGAGCCCGGGCGGGGCGATGGCGACGCTCAACCTGGTCGAGGCGGTCAAGGCGGAGACACGCGGGTTCGAGGGAGCGATCCACCGGATGCTGCGCAACCAGACGACGTGGTTCATCCGGCTGGGCCAGGCGATCGAACGCGCGGACAACACCGCCCGGCTGCTCGACGTCAAATACCACATCCTCCTCCCCGAGGGCGAACGCGTCGGCGGGGTGGTCGATCGCGACCAGTGGACGACGATCCTCCAGACCGTGTCCGCGGTGACCGCCTATCGCTGGCTGTACTCGGAGGGGTTGCGCCCGGCGAACGTGATCGACCTGCTGATCGCGCGGACCGAATTGCCGCGCAGCCTAGCGGCATCGGTCGAGGAAGCGGTCGACATCCTCAACCTGCTGGCGAAACGGACCGGCCTCCACGGCGAGGCGGACCGGATGGCGCGCGCGCGGCAGACGCGGGTCGCGCGGACCAAGTCGGGCGTGGTGATCGCGGGCGGGCTGCATCAGTATCTGCAGGGCTTCATCAGCGAAAACGCGCAACTGCACACCGCGGTCGGCCGCCAGTTCAAGTTCGGTTGATGCGGCTTTCGGTCGATCATCGCACGACATATCGCTTCACTGCCCCGCAGGCGCGGCTGACCCAGATGCTTCGGCTGATCCCCGAGGACACGCACGACCAGTCGGTGACGGGGTGGAACCTGCACGTCGATTGCGATGCGCGGATGCGGCATGGGCGCGACGGGTTCGGCAACCGCATCACCATGCTGTATGTCGCGGGTCCGGTCTCGGAGGTCGAGATCGCGGTGTCGGGCGAGGTGCTGACCAATCCGTCGAACGGGATCGTCCACGGCGCGCACGAGCCGTTGCCCCCGTTGCTGTTCCTGCGGACCACCCCGCTGACGGTGCCCGACGCCGATATCACCGCGTTCGCCGCCGACATCGCCGAGACCGATCCGGTCGCGCGGCTCCACGCGCTCAACATGGCGGTGAAGCAGCGTTTCGCGCTCGATCACGGGCGACCGATCGCGGGGCGGACCGCGATCGAGGCGTTCGCCGAAGGCTCGGTGAGTTCGCGCGACATGGCGCAGGTGTTCATCGCGGCGGCGCGCTCGCTCGGGATCGCGGCACGCTATGTCTCGGGGTATAGCCCGGTGTGTCAGGGCAAGGAGGACGGCCGCCCTGCGCCACACGGCTGGGCGGAGGCGCATGTCGAGAACCTGGGCTGGGTCGCGTTCGATCCGTCGACCGGACTGTGCGCGGACACGGCTTATGTCCGTGTGGCCGTAGCGCTCGATTCGGCGGGGGCTGCGCCGGTGGCGGGGTCTCGGATGGGCGAGGGCGAGGAGATGCTAGACGTCGATTTGCATGTAGGCGGGAACGGGCAGTAGCCTAAACGCTCTGGCCTATACGTTGTGGCCGTTTGTTTCGAGCGAAGTCGAGAAACCTGTGCTGTGCCTGGTTTCTCGGCTTTGCTCGAAAACGAACGGTCGGAAAAGTGCCTGCGGTCTTACGTAAGCCTCCACCTTTTCTCGAGGCGAACGGTTCGAGGTGGCGTCGTTCGTTACCGGGTCCCGACGAGCTGCTCAGCCACCACCGAATATTTCTCCGCAGGCGGCGCGAAGGTCGCGTCCTCGTCGACCAGCAGGACCCATCCGGTGGGGCCGAGCGCCTCGATCGGGCGGTAGCGGATCTTGTACTGCATCCGCGGCGAACCCTTCACCCAATAGCCGAGATAGACATAGGGCAGCCCGACCGCGTGCGCGCGAAGGATGTGATCGAGGATGATGAGATTTCCGAGCCCCGGCCGGGTCGGGTGTTCGGTGTCAAAGAACGAATAAATCATCGAAAGACCGTCGGCCTGCTGGTCGGTCAGGCACGCGCCGACGAGCCGTCCGCGCTCGCCATGCAGCGAGGGTTCGCGATATTCGACGATGAAGCTGTTGACCGGCGAATGCTCGACCATGTCGGCGTAATCGCTCTCATCCATCTCGGCCATACCGCCGCCGGGATGGCGCGATCCGAGATAGCGACTGAGCAACTGGAACTGTTCGTCGGTCGCCCACGGGCGGCACGCCGTCACCTCAAGATCGCGGTTGCGGCGCAACTGCTTGCGCTGGGTCGCATTCGCCGCGAAATCGTCGGTCACGACGCGAACCGAGACGCAGGCGGTGCACCCGGCACAACTCGGCCGGTACGCGACTGACTGGCTGCGGCGGAACCCGATCCGCCCGAGCGCATCGTTGAGGTCGCCCGCCTGGTCGCCGCGCAGCTCGGTGAAGACCTTTCGCTCCTGCCGACCCGGCAGATACGGGCAGGGGGCAGGGCTGGTGACGAAGAAGCGCGGGAAACGGAAGGGCGCGGTCACCGCATATAGTCCTTTGCCACGGGAAGGTGTCGTGCGTGCGTTAGACCCGACATAGCGTTATGAAAGGTCGTCGGCATGATGAAAAGCCAGTTTACCCATTTTCACGGTCAAGCATGACCGAACGGTAGCAGGATCGTCTAGCCAATACCGTTACCGGGATTTGGTTAATGAAAATGCACCGATTTCAGGCGAGTTCCACCGTCGTCACGACATAACCCGCGACCTGCAGCGCCGCGGTCAGCCGGTCGAGATGCGCGCGGTCGCGCGTTTCGCATTCGACGTCGAGAAACAGGCCCTTGGCGGGGAGCTTGGTGAAGATCCGCTGGTGCGACAGTTCAAGGATGTTGACTCGCTGCGCATCGAAGATCCGCGCGACGTTGAACAAGGCGCCCGGCTGGTCCTGCAAGCGGATCCGTAGCCGCGCGAGCCGCCCCGAGCGCGCGAGATCGCGCAGCAGCACGTTGGCGAGTAGGCGCGTATCGATGTTGCCGCCGCACAGCACCACGCCGACGGTGCGCCCGGCAAAGCGTTCGGGGTGCTGGAGCAAGGCCGCGAGCCCCGCCGCGCCCGCGCCCTCGACCACAGTCTTCTCGATCTGGAGCAACAGGCTGACCGCCTGTTCGAGACTGCGTTCGTTGACCAGCACGATATCGTCGACCAGCGCATGGACCATCTGCGCGGTGATCGCGCCGGGTTCCTTGACCGCGATCCCCTCGGCAAGCGTATCGCCTGCGCATGGCATGTTGGTGCCGTTGACGCGGTTGTACATCGAGGGGAACAGCTCCGCCTCGACGCCGACGACCTCGATCCGGTGCCCGCCGGGCGCACGGCTTGCGGCGTCGGCGACGACCGCCATGCCCGAGATCAGCCCGCCGCCGCCGATCGGGGTGAGGAACGTGTCGATCTGCGGCACGTCCTGGAGCATCTCGAGCGCGACCGTGCCTTGTCCGGCGATGACCCGCGGGTCATCGAACGGATGGACGAAGGTCAGACCGCATCCGGCCTCGAGTTCGCGCGCATGCGCATAGGCCGCGTCGAACGTGTCGCCGTGCAGCACGACGGTCGCGCCGTGGCCCTCGGTCTGGGTGATCTTCACGATCGGGGTGTTGGTCGGCATCACGATCGTCGCGGGGATGCCGAGCCGGTTGGCGTGATAGGCGAGCCCCTGCGCATGGTTGCCGGCGGACGCAGCGATCACGCCGCGCGTTTCCGGGGGAAGCTGCAGCAGCGTGTTGAGCGCGCCGCGCTCCTTATAGGCCGCCGTGAACTGCAGGTTCTCGAACTTGAGATAGACGGTCGCGCCGGTCACTTCGGAGAGCGTGCGGCTGATAAAGAAGGGCGTGCGGACGATCTGGTCCGAAATGCGCCTGTGCGCGGCCTCGACGTCGGCGAGGATGACAGGGAGGGTTTCGGACTTCGCTTGCGTCGCCATCATTCACTTCCGTTTGCCCCGAGCCTGGGAGGGCAGCCAATTGCTTTTCCACGCCACTGGGTCGGACGGTGCTTCGACAGGCTCGGCACGGGCGGGAGCGTCCGTCGCCTAGACCATCTGGCGCGATGAAGAAACACGCCTTATCGCAAGGTTCATGCTCTTCCCATTCCGCGCCCGCCCCACCGCCCTGCTGCTTGCCGGCGCTGCCCTTGCCGCCGTTGCCGTTCCGTCGCTTGCCGGTGCCGATGCGCTGATCGACAACGTCAACGGGATCACGCTCGACAAGGACGGCAAGGTGGTGCGCTTCACGGGCCTCGTCATGTCGCCCGACGGCAAGGTGGTGAAGCTGTTGTCCGCGAGCGACAAGCGCCCGGTCAAGCTCGACTGGCGCGCGGACGAGAAGGGCAAGGTTCTGCTGCCCGGCTTCATCGACGCGCACGGCCATGTGATGGAACTGGGCTTCCGCGCGCTCGAGCTCGATCTGTCGACGACGACCTCGCTTGAGGACGCCAAGGCGCGGATCGCTGCCTATGCCGCCGCCAACCCGGATCGCAAGTGGATCGTCGGGGGCGGGTGGAACCAGGAGGCGTGGAAGCTCGGGCGCTTCCCGACCGCGGCCGATCTCGACTCCGTGGTGAGCGACCGCCCGGTGTGGCTGCAGCGTGCCGACGGGCATGCCGGCTGGGCGAATACTGCCGCGATGAAGGCGGCGGGGATCACCGCCAAGACGCCGGCACCGGCGGGCGGGCGGATCGAGAAGACCGGCACCGCGCCCAGCGGCGTGTTCGTCGATTCGGCGCGCGAGCTGATCGAGAAGGCGGCACCGCAGCCGCTCCCCAAGGAGCGCGACTTCGCGTTCCTCAAGGCGCAGGAGATCCTGCTCAGCCACGGCATCACTGCGACCAGCGACATGGGCAGTTCGATGGACGACTGGCTGAGCTATCGCCGCGCGGGCGATGTCGGCGCGTTGCGCGTGCGGATCATGAGCTATGCGTTCGGGGTCGACACCGCGGTCAAGATCGGCGGGTCGGGCCCTACGCCGTGGCTGTATGCGGACAAGCTGCGGATGGGGGGCGTCAAGCTCTATGCCGATGGCGCGCTGGGGTCGCGCGGGGCGTGGCTCAAGGCGCCGTATAGCGACGCGCCGGGCCAGTCGGGCGCGGGGTTCATGTCCGATGACGTGCTGCGCAACCTGATGAGCCGCGCCGCGGTCGACCATTATCAGGTCGCGGTCCATGCGATCGGCGATCGTGCCAATGCCGAGGTACTCGGCGCGATCGACGATATGGTCGGCACGTACAAGGGCGACCGGCGCTGGCGGATCGAGCATGCGCAGATCGTCGACCCGGTGGATCTGCCGCGCTTCGGCAAGAACGGGATCGTCGCGTCGATGCAGCCGACGCACGAGACGAGCGACCGGACGATGGCCGAAGCACGGCTCGGGGCCGCACGGCTGGCGGGGGCCTATGCGTGGGCGTCGATGCTGCGCAACGGCGCGACGCTAGCGTTCGGGTCGGATTATCCGGTGGAGTCGCCGGATGCGTTTGCGGGCTGGGCGGCGGGCTTCACCCGGCAGGGCGCGGACGGGCAGCCTTATGGCGGCTGGCGGCCCGAGGAACGCGTGACGCGCGAACAGGCGTGGTGGGCGTTTACGGGGGCTGCGGCCTATGCCGGGTTCGCCGAGGAGGAGTTCGGGCGTCTGGGCGTCGGGCAACGCGCGGACTTCATCATCGTTGACCGCGACCCGCTGCTCGCGAGCCCGAGCGACCTGCGTGCGACGAAGGTGGAGCAGACGTGGGTCGGGGGGGAGAAGGTGTTCGTGCGGCCGTAAGAAACCGGTTCTT